>NZ_CATKQN010000011.1:0-900915 GCF_949767765.1 Pseudomonas sp. IT-P171 | reverse complement strand
GACCTCCGCATTGGCATCGGCATAGGTAAAACGCTCCAGCGTGTGCTCGGCGACGTCCTGTCCCCGTTCATGGATGGCCGTCGGGCGCAGCAGTTCGTCGTATTGCGTCAGTGAGTGGCTGCCGCGACCGTCCCATCTCTCCAGGCTCTGCCCGGCTTCACCCTGCAGGCCAACGCGCCATCCGGCGTCCACGCCGTCGGTCGCCAGCGCGACGCCGGACAGGCTCATGGTCTGCCTCAGGTTGAACGGCGTCGTCTCATCAGTCTTCGCCAGGTCGAACAGATACGGATCACGGCTGGCCACCAACCGTCTAACCGCATCGAAACGTTGTTCGGTTACCCGCGTATCAATCGGGTCACCCACCTCACGCCGATGAAACAGCACGTCCCGCACCACCAGCCCACGCGCTTCCGACACCCGAAGGGTCGGTGTGCCGGTGTGCGCGTTGGTGAAGATTCCAGTAGGCATCCGTGCTGGCCTTGATCAATGTGGACTGCGCATCAAAATGCACGACCTTCACGCGCTTGCCTACTGTAAGAAATAACAGTGGAGCCCGGTTTTTTTCACCACCGCATCCGCACACCCAGACTGCCAATCAACCCATTCAAATCATTGTCATCCACATCACTGCTGTAATCGGCGCTGAAGTACAGACTCACGGCGGGCGTCACCCTGGCCACCAGACCCAACCCCACTTCGACGGTGGATGAGTAGCGACTGCTGCTGATCTTGTCGACCTGATCGAGGGTCACGGTATTGCCGGTGTACACCGTGTGCCACAAGTTGGTCCGCACATACGGTTCAACGGCGAGGCCCTTGATGTCGTAACTGCCTTTCAGTCGCGCACCGACCCGGCCGCTCCAGGAGGACAGGTCGCTGGACGAGGCATTTCCCGATCCTGCATAAGGGGTGTCCAGTGTGACTCGCTGATTGATCAACTGCGCCTGAGGTTCGACGACCCAGTTGTCGCTCAGACCAATCGGAAAGCCGCCTTCCACCGAGAAGGTGACTGCGCTGCCTTCGGTGACTTGCCGGGCGCCTTGTTCGCTGCGGCTGATGCCGTTGACCCGACCGCCGCTGGCCGTCAAATCCACGTGCCAGCCTTGGGGGCCGGTCAGCCTGTAGTAGGCGCCGAGGCTCTGACCTTGCAGGTTAAGCGTGTCGGTATTGGGGGCGGCGAGGGCGCGACTGGTCAGCAGGCCGTTGCCGTTACTCTGGAATTGACTGGTGCCGCCGATCAGACCGAACTGCTGGGTATGGCCGCTACCACTTTGCAGGGTCAGGATCGCCGGACCTTTGAATTGATGGGCACCAGGAAGCGTGAAGCCCTGAGACTGGTAATCGGTTTGAGCCTGCCGCGACGTCTGCCCGTACAGCTGATCCCAGGCTAAGGGTGCAGCGTCTTCGATGGTCAGGTGTGAACTTCGCAAATCAGGGTTGGCGCTGAAGCGGCCGGGGTAGGTTGAGGCGAGCGCGGGCAAGGTAAGCGCCGGGACCTCCTGGTCATACCAGAGGGATGTTTCTTCCTCGGCAGGTGAGGCCTGCACTTCCATGGATGAGCACAGCAGGAGTGAGCTCGAGACTGTGCAAAAAGTGACTTTGATCTCTTGTGGGGTGAATGAAGTTTTCATGGAGGTCTACCTTGCAGTCGCATGCGGTATCTCGCTCTGGCGTCTCTCCTACCCCGATTGAGGGGCGACCGAATGGCGTGGGGCAAGCCTTGGCCCGCTCGTTTTCACGGGTGTCTGGGGGATTGCCTCAGGTGTTAATTCCGGGGTAGTACCGTGTAGCTAAGAAGACCCGTGGCGCTGCGTCAAGAAAATGGCCGATAAGTGGTAGTGCTATTTTAGCGTTCGCAAGTGACTGATTTTCGACGGCCATCTAAGTTATTGTTTGTTCGAAAAAACGTCATGAAACCTTCGGGCTAGAGGCTTTTTGGTAGCTTGCTATCATCTTACCAGGTGATTCGCACACCCAGATTTGCCGACCTCCCGCGCAATGGATTGCTGTCGATATTGCTACTGTAGTCGGCACTGGCGTACACGCTGACGGACGACGCGAGGCTCAGCACCACCCCGACACCCAGATCGGCGGAAGCGGATTTTTGTTGGGTTTCGATCGGATAGGTCCCGAATGTCACCGTGTCAGTGCCCGAAAAGGTCTGCCAAAGATTGGCTCGCAGATAGGGCTCGATTGGCCGGCCACTGACTGCATAACGGCCCTTGAGTCGAGCCCCCAGGCGCCCGGTCCAGAGGCCATCGGCATCGAACGAGACGCGTGAAACGCCATCGTCCTGGCTGTCGAGATCGATTTTCTGGTGGATCACTTGCACCTGGGGCTCCACGACCCAGTCGCCCGCTAGCGCAATCGGATAACCGGCCTCGGCCGAAAGGGTGAGGGCGTGGCCGCGGTTGTCGAGTTTCAGTCCGCGTTCGGAACGGTTGTCGCCTCTCAGTCGAGTGCCCATTGCGACGGCGTCGACGTACCAGCCTTCGGGATCAGTCAACGTCCAGTACAGGCCAAAGCTCTCGCCTTCCAGCTTGACTTTGCCCGCACGCTTGCCTTCAAAACCCTGATTGAAACCGTCCACATTGCCCCGCAAGCGGGTGTGGCCGACGAACAGACCAGTGCGCCAGGTCTGGCCGCTGGGCGTTTGTGAGCTGTACACGTCGTTTCCGACTTGAAAACCGTCAAGCGATCCATCGAGTCGCGGCGATACAGTGCCAGCCCAGGTCTGGTCAAGGTTCTTGCCATAGACCCGGCCCCAGCCAGCGCCGACGGTACCGGTTTCTTTAAGCAGGCGCTGATCGCCCTGGCGATCATGGAACGTCCCGAGCGCCGCCATGGTCAGCTGTGCCGCTGCCGGCGGTATGACTGACCAGGTCGGGACCTCCGGACGGTACAAGGGAATCGGCGCCGCACCGGCGATGGGCAAAGTTGGCGTTCCGGCAGCCGCCACCGGAGTGCCCTCGGCAGAGGTCACAATAGTGGAGCGCAGGAACCAACTGTTTTCGCTGCCTGCAGTGATTCCTCCCTTGAACAGAAAGTACTCGTAAGGCCCGCCCGAAACCGGGCCCCTTAGGGCAAAGGCCCCGTTGTCGCTGGTCGTCGTTCCCTGTGCCTGAACCACCTGGATACCGTCTTGCAGGGTCAAACCGCCGGATCCTCCGACGTTGCTGACGGTAAGCAGAGTGTTTCCGGTCATCGTCCCGTTGTTGACCACCAGTTTATCGCTGGGGGAATTGTCTGCGCCGAGCGCGCTTTGCAACACTAACTGACCGCTGCTGCCCGAATAATTGCCCTGTACCGTCAGGGTGTCGTTGGTGCGGGTATTGCCGCTGCTCAAATCGATCGCGCCAGCGTTGTTCAAAGTGACGCGCTGAGCAGCAGAGAACGGCGTGATGCTGCCCTGGGTGGACGTCAGGATGCTATTGCCGTCGATATTGAACACACCCGTACCGCTGGCGTTATCACCCAGCACAAAATTGCCGGCGAGGTCGAAGCGCGAGCCGTTGTTCAAGTTTACCGTTTCCCAGTTGATATAACGGCTGGCGCCCGCCGAGGCGGTCCGGTCGAACATCAGCATGTCGTTGCCGTTGCCGCCATCGATGGCCGGCGAGGCGGCGAGAATGCTTTCATCAAGACCGCGCAGCGTGGCGCTGTCATTGTCTTCACCCATGAGGATGGCCGAGTGGATGACACCGCCGCCGTCCCAGAGCAAGGTGTCATCACCAGCGCTGAGTCGGACTTCGCCGACGATCTCGCCTCCTGTCACCGTGACGCTATCGTTGCCGCCGCTGACACTGACATTGCCGCCGATCCACCCGCCGGAAACGATAAGGGTGTCAGTGCCAAATCCGGTAACGAGATTGCCAATAATCCGCCCTCCGGAGAGATCGAACAGGTTGTCATCGAGCTTCATGTCGACCCGGCCGATGGTCCCGGCGGTCATTCTGGCGTTATCGCCGTCCTCGAACGCGCCGACGATGGTGCCGCCGGTCATGAGGAAGGTGTCTCGACTGTCGCCTTGGGCGAGGGACGCGATGATTCCACCCGACATGATGAAGTCATCCCTGCCGTTGCCTTGGCTGACGGCACCGGTTATCTGGCCGGCGCTGATGATCAGTCTGTCGTCGCCATCGCCCTGATCGAGAGTGCCCGCGAGGCTGCCCGAGCTCATGTCTACGGTGTCGTCGCCGGCGCCAAAGGTCACATTGCCGTTGAGGGTGCCGGTGCCATTGACGGGAAAGCTCAGGGTGTTATTGCCTGACAGATCGGTCAAAGGCCCACTGCTGCCGCTGTCACAAGTGAAACTGTCGTTGCCGGCGGTTGGTGTGAATGCGCAAGTGGCGAGAGTGGAAGGGGATGCGCCTATGCACAGCGAGAGGGAAATGGCGCAGGCCGAATAACGGCAATTGGGCAGGTGTGTCGAAAACGTCATGCTCGTCTCCACGCGTCGGAGGCGCCCGAGGCCTTCACTCGTCAGGAGTGACAGGGTTTCAGACGCTGTTGGCAGCGCGAATTGCGAGACGACATCGGTAATGCAAAAAAGCCGAACTGAATAAAACCTGGCAATGTTGGCCGCTACGGTTCCATCCGTACCTGCAACTGATACGGACACGTGCACCGTAACAACAGATTCTCAGCGTGGCTACTGTCAGAAATAACAGGTACGGCTGTTTTTTTTTAGCATGGGGTCAAACGAGGCCGGCGGCGAATCACAAATGCACCTCCACCGCCAATGGCAAATGATCCGGCAGACGCCCAGGGGGAGTGAGGACTGGGGTATTACGCAAGCAGTGCTCAATGGACCAACTCTCTCTGAAAACTAGCGGAAAAGTTTTCGAACCGAAGAAAACAATCCTTTTGTTCGTGGTTGGGACTGAGGCATGTGGTGAGGAGGTTCAAAAGTAGAATCATTTGCAGCAGTTTTTGAGGCGTGTTGCGAATTCTCTGATGAGGTGTTCATCCTCGTTGGTGGCGACGCTATCTCTTGTTGAAAATCTAACGAGACTGGTTTTACATGTATTAAAAAATTCACCTTTCCGAGATCGATAATTCGTTCAACCTTAGTTGCAATTAGGCCGAAGTCATTTAATACTCTTTGCGTCGATTTACCATTAGGTGTTTGTTGCAGGAAAATCTTGAGCATTTTTTTGCTGCCGCTCTTCAAGTATTTGGTTGTCTTAAGTGTTGGGCCATTCATCACGCCGGCTCTTGTGATTAATGAAGGCAGTGATCCATAAAAGCCCTGTTTTTGTGCTATTATAGAATATTGGTATCGCGCTACATCATTTGCGTAGTAGTCTGTTGTATTGGGGTCTCGAAGATTTAATTTGAATATCCAATGTTCTGGTTTGAACACATTGTTGAAATTACCTGACTTAAATGAGGAGTTTATTTCATGTGTTGATAGCTGCTGATGAATCAAATTATTTTCAACATAGTAAAGTCTTTTCTTCGACTCATCGGAGAACGAGGCAAAACGTTCATTCAAATGCGGATCATAGTAAGTAGTGTCAGGGAACTCGGATTTACGTACGAGATGCGATGTCTCACCGTTTATCGGAGTGCGACCGAGCCCATCCACATCAAAAAAACCTATCGGATTATTTATGACCATCAAATATCGATTTAATCCCTCCCTATCACCGGCGGGGTCCGGACACATCCATCGCTGCAACCACGGCGCATAGTAACGATACCCATAGTAATAAAGCCCTGCGGCATCCCGCTCCATTCCCGAATAGCGTCGAGTCTTGTATTTCGTCTCCAAAGAGCTAACTCCCGTCCACCAAGCGGTTCCGCCATACGGGTAAAAACCTTCCTGGTTGATCAGGCGAGCGTTTTCATCAAGCTCTGCGGTACATGAACCAAGCAGATCCGTCAGGCCAAAACGACGTTGATCCTGAATAACATCTTTTGGCGGCATTGTTTCCCAATGCAGAACTCGAACCTGGTTCTGGCCCGCCCTCACATTGAGGACGTGGCGCTCTTCGCCGCTCGCGTTATCAATATGTATTTCGAGTCCTTTCAGGTAACGCACCTCAGCGCGCAATGTGCGGCTGCTCGTTTGAGTAAGTCGCACTTTGCGCAGTCGCTCACTGCGCTCACCGTAAACATAAAATTCCAGATCGTCCGGGCCATCCTCCCGCACGACCATCGTGACCCGATGCAGTTGATTTCGAGCGTTCCAGCTCATGACCTGACCGCGCGTTAGTTGCAGTTGATTACCGGCGGCATCAAACCCGCTGGCGATTGCTTCCTCATCAGGTGGAGATGTTTCATCGAACACGGTTAAACAACGGTTACTGCATTTGGAAACGGCCATATTCAATGCCGGCGCGCCGCTATGGTGGCGAGAAAGCAGATTGCCGGAAGCATCATAAGAGAAGGATTGGGTGTAATTGATGAGCTGATTCGCATCCAATGGTGTGGGCAGTATGGATGGGAGGGCAGGGCCATGACTACTTGAAGCCACTTGTCTTCCATGGGCCTTAACCAACTGGTAAAGGCTGTCATAGCAATAGCTATTGCTGGGGTCGGTTCGCTGGTTTTTGAAGTGACGGACGAGCTGTGCCTTGTCTTCGAGGCGACATATATTGCCCACTGGATCGTAGTGGTAATGCAAGTCTTGATGCGGGGCAAAGCCGGGGACACCACTCGACAGTCGAATCAGGCGGCCGTCGTCAGCACTGTATTGCGAGGTCGTCACCACTCCGTTACCGGCCGTTTCGCTTTCAGCTTGGCCCGAGGCGTTGTAATGAATGTCGCTGACCAGCACGTGCGTTGATTGGCCCACACCCGCGAGTTTCAGCCGAACCTCTTTGAGCTCTCCGGCCAGCGTATAGGTAAATGACCGAAGATTATTCCCGGCATCAGTCTCACTGCGCATTGCACCTGCTGCGTAGTAGGAGTGATGTGAAACATAACCTGCGCCATCCTCAAGCAATGCATCGCGCATCGGTAGAGCGAGTGGCCAGTCTGGTGTGTCCAGCCTTTTCAAAAAGCGCAGGACTTCTACGATTGGCACACCGCTTACCGTGTACTCCGCCCACAATTGGCTGCCAGCAGCATGATCATGACGAACACGTTGGCCGCATTGGTTATGGGCCGAAAACTCAGTGCTCGCAGTGCCGTAGATCAATCGCTCGACGATAAGCTGTGATTCGCTGGCCAACTGCTCGCTGATGGTAACCGGGCGTTGAAGCCAATCGTACTCGTTTTGACGCTGGCTGCCGCGACTGTCCCAACTCACCAGTGATGAGCTTGCGTCATTCAGCAAATCCACTTTCCAACCAGCGTCGACACTGTTGGTCAGTAGCGTTTGACCCGACAGTCCGTGCACCGTTGCCACATTGGGTGTCGGTGAGTCCTCCCACAGTCTTGGGTCCCAGCTCGCCACCTTTTGCCCGGCAGCGTTGAAGGCTTGACGAGTGATCCGCGACTCCGCGATCTGGATTGCATGCTCACGACAGTAGGCGACGATACGGACAGGCAGCCCCCGAGGGTCCATCACTGCCAACGTCGGAGTGTTGCTGTCGTGACACGCAAGGGAAGTCATCGTGAACCGTCGTTTCCGCCCAATGAACAGTTGACAAAGGATGCCTTCAATCCAGGTGACGGGATACTGTAAGAACTAACAGGTATTGGCTACAAATGCACTTCCACCGCCAATGGCAAATGATCCGACAAATGCGTCCATGGCCTGCTGCCCAATATTCGCGGTTCGTGGCTGCTGGCGTTGCGCAGGTAAATCCGGTCCAGGCGCAGCAACGGAAACCGCGCCGGATAGGTTTTGGCAGGACGACCGTGGTGACGTTCGAAGGCTTCGTGCAGGTAGTCACGGCGGGCGAGGGCGGTGTTGCCTTGCAGCTGCCAGTCGTTGAAGTCGCCGGCGATGATCACCGGGGCATCGTCGGGCAATGATTCCAGCAGTTGGCAGAGTAATTCGAGCTGTAACTGGCGATGACTTTCCAGCAGGCTCAGGTGCACGCAGATCGCATGGACTTCGGCGTGGCCCGGTACGTCCAGCACACAATGCAGCAGTCCTCGGCGTTCGGGCCCGGTGATCGAGACGTCGAGGTTTCGGTATTCGCGGATAGGGTACTTGGACAGCAGGGCGTTGCCATGGTGACCATCGGGGTATACCGCATTGCGCCCGTAGGCGAAATCGCTCCACATGCTGTCGGCCAGAAACTCGTATTGCGAGGTCTGCGGCCAATTGTTGAAACGGGAAGAGTGCCGCTCGTGTTCACCGACGACTTCCTGCAGGAACACAAGGTCGGCGGAAGTACTGCGTACCGCCTCACGCAGTTCCGGAAGAATGAAGCGTCGGTTGAGCGCGGTAAACCCCTTGTGGGTGTTGACCGTCAACACCCGCAATCGATGAATTGCCGGGGGCGTGTTCAATGGCACCGAGTCGACGGCCTGCGGCTTGGAATCATTGGTCACGTTCACTCCTCTGAATCAGGGTTGCCTATGCATGCGACTGAAACCGGCGCAGGCAGTTCAGTCCGAATGTAACGCCTTCCCCTGTGGGATCGGTGTCGTTCAGACGAACACGATTTCATACGGCAACCGCATCCGCTCAAGCAGCACCGGTGGCAGCAGCGGGGGGATACCGATGGCCGGTTCACCGTCGAGCTGACTGGCGTAAGCATGAGTGGCGTGGCTTTTGCGCGCAACGGTCCAGGTATCGAGGCGGACCTTGCGTGCGCGGTGCCAGGGGATCAATCCACTGTCACGCGATGGCCAATGCCAGGCCCAGACGGGCATTTCGTTGAACGCCGCACCGACGGAGGCTGCGGCTTTGGCGCTGGCGCGGCCGACGGTTTCATGGTCGACATTGCCGTCCTCGCACCAGGTGGTGAACACCACATCGCCAGGCCGCAGGTAGCGGGTAATGAACTGGGTCAATTGAAGCTCGCGCTCGGCCAGGGCGTTGTCGGTAAAACCGCCGCGAATCCACTTCAGGCTGTGCATCGGCAACCCGAGCCGGCGCAGGGCTTCGACGCTTTCCTGGGGGCGGAACACGCTGAGGCGTTTCTCCGACCACTGCTGCGACCCCGGATGACTGGCGCTGCCGTCGGTGATCGAGATCAATTGCAGGGGATGGCCAAGGGTGCTGAGTAATTGCAGGAGACCGCCGCAGGTCACGACTTCGTCACCGGGATGCGGCGCGATCACCACGGCGCGTGCGCCAGCAGGGACCAGGGTCTGAGTGTTGATGACCGGAACATTGTCCAGCTGAAGAGCGCTGTTCCAGACTTGCGCTGATGGACTGCTGTCGCTGATGGAAACGGATTTCATCGGGCTACGTCCTTGTTCACGTTGATAGCAAAGTGCCGCGCTCCGAACCCTGGATTGCAGCGAGCAGAGTATTGCTCAAGATCGGCTATTCGTCGCGTCGAGTTTGATCCGCTCGGCTTTTCATCCGGTCTGCACCAGGTCGCGCAAGTAGTCACCGAAGCCACCCCGGGCCCGGCTGTCCAGTCGGGCACTGGTGAGTACCTGGGGCCGATGACTCCAGGCAATCGTCGCGCCGCAGCGTTCGAGTTGCCGCACCAGTTGCACGTCTTCGTCGCATGCCAGGGGTTCGAAACCGCCGGCGAGCCGGTAGGCCTCGGCGCTGATGCCGAGATTGGCGCCGTGAATGTGCCGGTGTCCTTCACGGTTCTGATAGTGCTGGTGATAGCGAATCTGTGCCGATTCACTGAAGGATTCATCCCAGGTTTCTACGGTTACCGTGCCGCACACCGCATCCACCTCCAGCGACAGTTGCGCCACCAACCAGTCGTGAGCGACGCGACTGTCGGCGTCGGAGCAGGAAATCCAGCGCGCCCCGCGATCCAGCAAAAACCGCGCACCCGCAGCGCGGGCCTGGCCAACATTGCGTGCATTGATTTCCAGGCAGTGCACCGGGTAGTTGCCGACGATGTCGGACGAGCGATCGGTGCAACTGTCGAGCACCACCAGCACCTCGACCGCCTCACCGTCCAGCAGTTCATGTTGCGCGGCCCCCAGCGCGGCTTGCAGGCAGTCTTCGAGCAAGGCTTCTTCGTTGTGCGCCGGGATCAGAATGCCAATCATCGCAAGCCCTCCAGCGCCGCCACGGAGCGCGGTTCGCGGCTCCAGAGTTCCAGCAGGAAATCGGCCTCCTGATGCAAGACCAGGCGTGGCAGATGCAAATGCTCGTGCAGCAAGTCATGGACCTGCCGGGCATTGAGCGGGCAACCATCGATCGGCGGGCGCCAGTGGCAGGCCAGCAGTTGGCCGTCGGCGGTCAGTGACTGTGTCGCCTGTTTGATGAGTTGATTGAGGTCACCGGCGTCCAGGTAGTAACCGACTTCACTGAGTACGATCAGGTCGAACTGCTCGTTCGGCCAGTCGCCGGGCAAGCGGCTTTGGCGCACTTCAGCGTGGTCGAACAGACTCAGGCGCGTTCTGGCCAGCGTCACGGCGGCGGCTGCGGTGTCGCAACACAACAGACGGTCGCAACGTGTGGCCAGCTCGGCGCTCAGTTCACCGTTGGCGCAACCGGGTTCGAAGATGGAGCGGTAGCGGGGGCGGGGCAACGCGGCGAGGGTGATCGCGCGCTTGCGCTGTTCGTACCAGCGCTGACGAAACGCCCAGGGATCGTCGCTACCGGCGAACAACCCGTCGAAGTAGCGATCCTCGACGCTCATAGAAACACCACTTCGAACGGTTGCAGCAAACGATCAAGCACGTACGGTGCCAGCACCGGCGGCAAGCCGATATTCGGGTCGCCTTCCAGTTGGCTGGCGAAAGCATGGATGGCATGACGCTTGCGCGCGACCAGCGGCGGGGCCAGGAGGATTTTTCGCGCACGCTGCCACGGCACCAGACTGTCTTCAGGGGTTGCCCAATGCCAGGTCCAGACGGGCAGTTCATGCACCGTTGCCCCGACGCGTTTCGCCGCTGCGGCACTGGCACGCCCGACTGCTTCATGGTCGCAATGGCCATCTTCGCGCCATGTGGTGAAGACCACGTCGTTGGGGCGCAGGTGACGCTCGATGAATTCAGCCAATTGCGTTTCCCGCGCTGCCACCTGACTGTCGGCAAACCCGCCGCGCAGCCATTTAAGGCTGTGTAACGGCAGACCGAGTCGACGCAACGCTTCAACGGATTCCTGCGGACGGACCGCGCTCAAGCGCTCGACCGGCCAGCGCCGGGAGCCGGGGTGGCTGGCACTGCCATCGGTAACCGAGATCAGTTGCAACGGCCGCTGAGCGGCGGCGAGCAATTGCAGGAAACCGCCGCAGCCGAGCACTTCGTCGTCCGGGTGCGGGGCCACGATCACGGCCCGGGAACCTTCGGGCACCAGGTCGAGAATGTCGATCACCGGCATTTGCGCCAGGTGGCTGGAGGTTTGCCACAGGTGCAAGGGTGTGCCCTGACCGACGATGGGATTGGTTTTCATAACGTCCATGTTCCCTTGATGATGTGCTGGCCGAGCGCGGCGAGGTCGCGTTCGGCGTGGCTTTGGCGCAGGAACACCGGCAGGTCGGCGATCAGTCGGGCGAATTGCCGGTCCTTGCAATAAGGGCCGGCGCCGAGGGCGTGGCCGACGTGCAGGATCACCTGTTCGACGGCATTCTCAACCACCGCACGGGCGCGGCGAGCGAGGCGCTCGGCGTTTTCCTGTGGGGCGGCATCGATGCTCAACGCGCTGAATCGCAACACCGTTGCCGCGGCGTGCAGCGCGCTGTCGACGGCGCCAAGGTGGGCGAGGGCGTGGGGTTCTTCGCGATGGCCGCAGTGACTGCGCAGGCGTTCGGCGAGACTCTGCGCCGCGCCGTACCAGCACGCCGCAATGCCGATCCCGCCTTGCCAGAAACCCGGGCGTTGCAGGTAGTCGCCGGGGTTGCCGATGGCCTGCGCCTCGGCGCCGTCGAACAGCACTTCGACGCTGCCGGTGGCGCCCATGCCCAGCGCTTGCCAGCCTTGATCGGTGACGGTTACGCCGGGCTGGTCCAGCGCCACTGCGACCAGTTGCTGGCGCTCCTGTTCGTCCCACGCCGTCAGCAACGCGTGGCTCAACACCGCCGCGCCTGAGCACCAGGCCTTTCGCCCGTTCAGCGCAACCATCTGGCCTTGAGGGCTGACCCGCACCCGGGCGTCCGGCGGCTCGGCGGCCCACATTCCCCAAGTGCTGGAAGGCGTGGGCGAACCGCCGAGTTGCTGAATGATCGCCAGGGCATCGGTATGACCTTCGTACAACTTGCACAACCCCAGATCATGCCCGCCGACCTCGGCCAGACGCTGAAAGCGCTCCAGCGTCCGGCCGCTGCCCGGCAGCGGAAGCTGATCGAGACCGGCCTCGACCAGCTCCCGCAGGCACCGGCCTAGCGCCCGTGTATCGGCGTAGTCCGCTGACTGTCGCTGAAGAAAAGCCTGTAGGTCCATTTCACTCTTCTTCCTCATGCTGCAATTCGAACAACAGCAGCGAACGGCCGGTGACGGAATATTCGTGACCGAACTCGAAGCGTTCCTGACCACGAATCGACGGTTGGTTGGTGTCGACCATGCAGGTCCAGAAACCGCCGTCCGGGACTTCGGGCAAGGTGAAGTTGACGATGTCATGGTGGGCGTTGACCACCAGCAGCAAGGTCGCGTCACCGCCCTTGCGGCGGATCCCGGTTTCCTGTGCGCGACCATCAAGCAACATGCCCAGGCATTTGCCGTGCGCGTCTTCCCATTGCTCAATGCTCATCTCGCTGCCGTCCGGTGCGAGCCAGGTGACGTCCTTGACGCCGATGTCCTCGTTGTAATTGCCCACCAGGAATCGTCCGCGACGCAGGATCGGGTAGGTCAGGCGCAACTTGATCAGGCGTTTGACGAACTTCAGCAGGGCCTTGCCGTCTTCGCTCAGGTCCCAATTGACCCAGCCGATCTCGCTGTCCTGGCAATAAGCGTTGTTGTTGCCCTCTTGAGTGCGGGCAAACTCGTCACCGGCCACCAGCATTGGCGTGCCCTGGGACAGCAGCAGCGTGGCGAAGAAATTGCGCATCTGCCGCTGGCGCAGTGCGTTGATTTCAGGGTCGTCGGTCGGGCCTTCGACGCCGTGGTTCCAGGACAGGTTGTTGTTGCTGCCGTCCTGGTTGTTCTCGTCGTTGGCTTCGTTGTGTTTGTCGTTGTACGACACCAGGTCATTGAGGGTGAAACCGTCGTGGGCGGTGATGAAGTTCATCGACGCATACGGCCGGCGGCCACGCTGGTTGAACATTTCGCCCGAAGCCGTCATACGACTGGCGAAGTCAGCCAGTTGACCGTCATCGCCTTTCCAGAATGCACGCACGGTGTCGCGAAATTTGTCGTTCCATTCGACCCAACCTGGCGGAAAGCCGCCGACCTGATAACCACCGGGACCACAGTCCCACGGCTCGGCAATCATTTTCACCTGGCGCAGCACCGGGTCCTGTCGGCAGGCAACGAGGAAGCTGTGACGCTCGTCGAAGCCATCGTGATAGCGACCGAGAATGGTCGCCAGGTCGAAACGGAAACCGTCCACGTGCATTTCCGTGGCCCAGTAACGCAGAGAGTCGGTAACCATTTGCAGCACGCACGGGTGACTCAGGTCCAGGGTGTTGCCGGTGCCGGAATCGTTGATGTAGAAGCGCTTGTCGTCGGGCATCAAGCGATAGTACGAGGCGTTGTCGATGCCGCGCATCGACAGGGTCGGGCCTTGTTCGTTGCCCTCGGCGGTGTGGTTGTAGACCACGTCGAGAATCACTTCGAGATTGGCTTCGTGCAGGTGCGCGACCATCTCCTTGAACTCGGCGATCTTGCCGCTGGCCAGGTAGCGCGGGTCCGGGGCAAAAAACGCGATGCTGTTGTAGCCCCAGTAATTGGTCATGCCCTTGTGCAACAAATGCTGGTCATTCACAAATGCGTGAATCGGCAGCAATTCCACGCTCGACACACCGAGTTTGCGGATGTGTTCCAGCACATCATCGACCATCAACCCGGCGAAGGTGCCACGCACGTTCTCGGGGACGGAAGGGTGCCGCATGCTGATGCCGCGCACGTGGGTCTCATAAATGATCGTCTTGTCCCACGGCACGCTGACGCGATGGTCGTGACCCCAGGTGTGCGCCGGGTCGATGACCTTGCATTTGGGCACGAACGGCGCGCTGTCGCGTTCGTCGAAACTGAGGTCGGCGTCGGGATGGCCGATGGTGTAGCCGAACAGCGCCTCGGACCATTTCAGCTGGCCGACCAGTTGTTTGGCGTAAGGATCGATCAGCAGTTTGTTGTGATTGAAGCGATGACCGTTGGCCGGATCATAGGCACCGTAGACGCGGTAACCGTAGATCAGCCCCGGATGGGCGTCGGGCAGGTAACCGTGGTAAATCTCGTCGGTGTATTCCGGCAGTTCGATGCGTTCCAGTTCGACTTCGCCGGCGTCATCGAAAATGCACAGTTCGACCTTGGTCGCGTTGGCGGAAAACAACGCAAAGTTGACCCCCAGACCATCCCAGGTGGCGCCCAGCGGGAAGGGCAAGCCTTCACGGATTCGCGAGGCCTCGGCTTGAGGTGCTGGCGCGGATTTTTTCGGACTGGTCATAGGTGCTCCTGCAAAAATGGGAGTTCTTTGCAGGAGCGCGGCTTGCCCACGTGGGCGGTGAGTCAGACCATTCAAGTGTTGACTGAAACACCGCCTTCGCGGGCAAGCCTCGCTCCTGCTCAATTTTTCGTGTTTTCGTGGGCGAACGCGCCCACTGTGGCGAGCGGGCTCGCCACGAGTTCAATCAAGTGCAAACGAAGTGAAGCGTCAAACCGCGGGTGGTTTTTTCGTGGCACGCGGTTTTTTCTCGGCCACTTTTTCACCCGGCGGCGTTACTTTCGCAGCCGCCGCGGCCGGTTTGCCCTTGGCTTTCGATGCCGCAGCCTTGCCATCGGCCTGCCCGTTGAGCTTGCCATCCGCTTTGACTGCCGGTTTGGCGGTGGCGGCTTTGCTCCCGGCGGCTTTCGGTGACTTCTTCGGCGCCAGGGCTTCAGCTTCCGCCAGCTTGCGAGCCATCTCCCAATGACGAACTTCCTCGCCCTCGGGTTTCCCTTCCGATTCCCAGATCTGATAGGCAAATTCGCGGATGCGTTTTTCGTCGGTGCTCATCGCTATGCTCCTGAACTGAACTCAAGGTTTTGGATAAAGAGATTGACCGGGAAATCCCCCAGCGCGGCGCCAATCATCAGCTCCTTGTGTTCTGTGACTGTGACGCTGGAAAAAAGTCCCTTCAGATTGTCGTCAGGGGTGGTGAACGGTAATTTGACCCGCGTATCGCCCCACAGCTGCGCGCCGACCTTGGGTTCGGCACTGTTTTCCAGCAGGCCCGCACAACGTATCGGTACGATCACGATGGCCCGCTTCTGGTTGTACGAGCGCGCAAATGCCAGCACCCGGTGTGCCTCGCTGCCGACCACTTCCAGGGCTTGATACGACCCTCGCTGAAACAGCTCGGGATGCTCGGCGCGCAGGTTCAACGTGCGCGCAATCAGGGTTTGTTTGATGTGCCCGTTCCGCCAGCTCGCCAGCAGGTCAGGCACGTCCTGCGGACGCTGCATGGCCTGGTGGCGACTGGCGTAATCCACCGGGCGGCGGTTGTCCGGGTCTACCAGCGAGAAGTCCCAGTACTCGTTGCCTTGATAAAGGTCCGGAATGCCCGGCACGGTCATGCGCAGCAAGGTTTGCGCCAAGCCGTTGAGTGCACCGGGTGCAGCAATCGACATCGCCGCTTTACCGAGGGCTGCGCGCAGCCGTTCACCTTCAGGGCTGAGCAGCAGGCGTTCGAGGAATTGGTGAGCTGCGTGTTCGTAAGCGTCGTTCGGCGCGCTCCAGCTGCTTTGCAACTTGGCTTCGCGCAAGGCTTTCTGTTGCCACTGCCACACACGTTGAGTGTAGTGCTCGAACGCGGCTTTATCGTCATTGCGCAGATCCAGTGGCCAGCTGCCAAGGAGCGCCTGATACAGGATCAGCTCATCGCCGGCGGACGGCATCTGGTCGTCGTCGCGCAGCGGCCGGGCCAGTGTTTGCCAGAGCGGCACCTGCCAGGCGAACCACGCGCTGCGCTCGCTCAACACCGCCAGCCTGGCGCGGGTGTCTTCGCCGCGTTTGTGGTCGTGGGTCGCAGTGGCCAACAGGTTATCGGGGAATTCTTCGAGGCGATTGAGGCACGCGGCATGGAAGTCGGCCACCGGCGCGCTGAACTGCTCGGTGCTGAACCCCACATCATTGCGCGACAGCAGAACTGCCGAGCGATAGAACGCGGTGTCTTCCACGGCCTTCGCCGCCGCCGGCGAGGTCAACTGCTGAAAGCGTACGCAGGCATGCTTGAGCATCTTGCGCGGACGGCCCACCGGACGCTTGCGCCACGGTTCACCCCCCAGCCATCGGGCCAGGCAATCGAGCACGGGCCAATCGGCCTCACCGAGGGTTTGCCGCGCACCGTCCAAGGCTTGCTGGAAAAATACATCATCCTGCGCGGAGCGCCCACGGGGACTGATGTAAGTGCGATACACCGGAAAGTGCACGATCAGTTCCTGCAATGCCCGGCGAATCGCGCCGAGGGTCAGGTCGCGGGTCATCAGGTCATCCCGGGCCACTTGCAACAAGGCCTGGGCGACACTTTCGAAATCACCGGCGAGGGAACCGTTGAGGATCTGCTGGCGCGCCAGTTGGGCTTCCTGACGGAAGTCGGCGGGCCGTTCGCTGTAGCGACTCCACAACTCGCTCAGGGTTTGTGCGCCCTCCGGGTCATGTTGCAGCAATGACAACTGGTTCATGAATTCGTAACCCGTGGTGCCATCCACCGACCAGTCACGGTGCAGGGTTTCCCCCTCGCCAAGGATCTTCTCGACGTAGATCGGCAAGTGCCGATCCGGTGCCAGGCTGTCGACCCGCCGGCGCAGTTTGCGGCAGTAACCACGCGGGTCGGCGAGGCCGTCGATGTGGTCAATGCGCAGACCGTCGATCAAGCCTTCAGCCACCAGTTCGAAGATTTTCGCGTGGGTCGCTTCGAACACCGCCGGACGCTCCACGCGCAGGCCGCCCAGTTCGTTGACATCGAAAAAGCGCCGCCAGTTGATGTCGTCCGCTGCCGTACGCCAACTGGCGAGGCGATAGCTCTGGCGCTCCAGTAACTGATGCAGACGCTGGAAGCCGTCGGGCGTGAGCGAATCGTAGGCTTTCAGGTTCTGTTCAATGATGTGCAGCACGGCCGGGTCGCTGGCGAGTTCACGCAGCTCGTCTTTCAACGGCATCGCCAGACGGTGGGCGTCGTTCTGATAACTCAAGGTGCTGAAGCGGTCGGCCAGTGATTTGAGTTGCTCGTCATCCGCTTTCAGCAGTTCGCCAAAATTCATCGGGCAAATCGGGAAGTGATGATCGTAGTGCTCAACGTAAAACGCGCCATGCTGCGCATCGAAACGCAAGGGCAGGGTGCCGTCCTGCAACGCAACGCCGTAATCGCTGCCGAGGAAGGGCAACAACAGCTGGCCTTCCATCAACGGATCGGGCGAATGCCACTGGATGTCGAAGAACTCGCCATAGGGGCTCAGGCGTCCCCATTCCAGCAAGTCCAGCCACCAGGGGTTGTCACCGCCGCCGACCGCCATGTGGTTGGAGACGATGTCGAGGATCAGCCCCATGTCCTGTGCACGCAACGCGCTGACCAGCCGGCGCAATGCCGCTTCGCCGCCCAGTTCAGGATTGACCGTGGTCGGGTCCACCACGTCATAACCATGCATGGAGCCGGCGCGGGCGCTCAGCAGCGGCGATGCGTAGACATGGCTGATGCCGAGGCTGGCGAAATAGGGCACCAGCGGCACCGCATCGTCGAGCGTGAAGCCTTTATGAAACTGCAGTCGCAAGGTCGCCCGCAGCGGTTGGGTACGTGGCGGATTCATCGGTCACGCTCGGCGGCCTGAAGTCGCGCGCAAGCGAGCAGTTCCAGACGCCTGGCGGCGTCCGGGTCATTGAGCAATGCTTCGCTGTCGCCGGGCAAACGTCGCGACCAATTGGGATGCGTATCGATGGTGCCGGGCAGGTTGGCCTGCTGTTCGATGCCCAGGGCATCCTCCAGCGGCAGCAACACCAGCGGAGCGCGGGTATGGCCGAGGAAACGAATGGCGGCGTCGAGTACCTGATCGGTTTCGTGGGACTCCTCGCGGAAGTTCTGCGGGTCTTCGCTCAACACCCGCCGCAGGCCTTCGCGCTCCCGTTCGCGATGATGGCGCCACTCGATTTCACCTTGGGCATCGACCAGCCCCAGTCGAGCGTTCCAGTCGATGTCGCGGCCATGCCACCAGCCATTGAGCGTCGGCAAGTCATGGGTGCTGGTGGTCGCCAAGGCGTTGTCCGGCCAGTCGAGAATCGGTTTGAAGCGAGCGTTGTCCTGTTCGAACAGCATCACGCGCATGCCGAGGATCGAGCGGGCGATGAGTTTTTCCCGCAGACCGTCCGGTACCGTCCCGAGATCCTCGCCCAGGACGATGGCCTGATGCCGATGGGATTCCAGGGTCAGAAGGCGCAACAGGTCGTCAACCGGGTAATAGAGATAAGCACCGTCAGCGGGTGAGGCGCCGTTGGGGATCACCCACAACCGTTGCAGGCCCATGACGTGATCGATGCGCAGACCACCCGCGTGGGCGAAATTGGCCCGGAGCATTTCGATAAAGGCGCGAAAGCCATTGCGTACCAGGCCTTCGGGCGAGAACGCGGAAATTCCCCAGCCCTGGCCGGTGCGGTTGAGGATGTCGGGTGGCGCACCCACGGTCAGGGAGGCGAGCAATTCGTCCTGGCGACTCCAGGCCTGGCTGCCGCCGCCGTCGGCACCCACCGCCAGGTCAGCGATCAAGCCAATGCTCATGCCGCTACTGCGGGCGGCGGTTTGTGCGCGCTCCAGGCAGCGGGTGATCAGCCATTGGCAGAAGGCAAAGAAGCCGATGCGCCCGGCATTCTCTTCGGCGAAGTCAGCCAGCGCCGCGCTACGCGGATCGCGCCATTGCTCGGGCCATTCGCGCCAGTCGAGGTTTTCACCCTTGGCGGCGCGGGCTTCCTGAATGGCTTCGAAGCGACAGTGGTTTTCCAGGGCTTCGCCGGCAGCGTGGCGGAAACTGCTGAAGTCTTCATGCAGCGGGTGTTCGCCTTGGACAAAGCCTTCGTACAGCGCTTGCAACAGACGGTGCTTGGCTTCGGCCGCGACGGGCCAGTCAACCAGTGGCAGCGCCTCGAGGTGCTTGAGTTCAGCGGCGAGCCCGGTGGCATCTATCGCTGTGCGCATTGCGCGCTCACCAAGGATCGCACCGGGCGCGGCGTACAGGCTGTTGAGAAACAAACGGCTGGACGGCGAATAGGGACTGTAGCGCTGGGTGTCGTTGCTGAACATCGCGTGCAGCGGACTGATCGCCAAGGCTTCGGCGCCCCGTTCACCGGCCACCCGGGCGAGATCCTCGAGGGCCTGGGTATCGCCGAAACCGCCATCGCCGGGACGGCGCAGCGAATACAGCTGCACGCTAAGGCCCCAGGCGCGGGGGATCGGGCTGTCGACGGCGTCGCCGACGCTATAGCAGCGCGACGGCGCCACGGCCAGCGTAAAGGACTGCCCGTCAATGCTGACGTGCTGGTAACCGACCGGGATCAGACCGGGCAATATCGCCTCGGCATCCAGTTTCAGGCTGAGCCGCGAACCATCTTCAAGGTGGATCTCGCAGGGTGTCTGCGGCTCGAAGTAATGCGCCAGGTTGAGGCCCACGCCAAAGTCTGCGGGCAACAGCGGCGGCAAATGCCGGGTCTGTTGCACCTGCTGCAATTCGAGCAGGCTGGCGTCGATTTCCTGGGCGGTGCCGGCCGGGTGGCCGAGTCCGGTCAGGACGTTACGTAACACTGATGGGGCGACTTTCTGTGGGCGGCCGTTGGCGTCGATCCAGTCGACCGCCAGGCCAGCTCGGCCGGCCAGTATTTCCAGTTGCGCATCGCTCATTGGCGCTCTCCATCCGGGGGTAGCAAAGGGGCCGCGGCCGTGAGGCTGACTAGCGCGCAATACGGGGCAAGGGTGCCCTGATCCAACAGGTCGGCGGACTCCGGCGGGTGTTCGAACAACAACGCATTGCCGGCCTGTGGGGAGTGGACCACTGGCTTGCCGCTGAGGTTCAGGTCAATGCGCAGCAGGCTGCCATCGCCCAGTTGCCAGCGCGCCGTGACGGCGCCTTCGGCCAGCACATCGGCGCCCAGTGGATGGGCGCCGGACACGTGCGGCACGATCCGCTCATGGCGGATTTTCAACAGTTGGCAATACAGCTGGTACATGGCGGAGTCTCGACTGGCCGTCAGGCAGGGGCGAGAGTCTTCGAAAGTCTGCTGTGCATTCGGGTCGGGAATCCGTTCACGTTTCTCCGGATCGGCAAACGCATCAAACGCGGCAAACTCGTTACGTCGGCCTTCACGGACCAGTTCCGCGAGCTCGCCGTGATGGCTGGTGAAGAACAGGAACGGTTGCTCGGCGGCGAACTCGTCGCCCATGAACATCAGCGGGATCATCGGCGACAACAGCAACAGTGCGGTCGCGGCTTTCAGCGCGTCGGGGTGGGCCAGTTGCGGCAGACGTTCACCGAACGCACGATTGCCGATCTGGTCATGGTTCTGCAAAAACAATACGAACGCGCTGGGGGGCAGGTGCCCGCTGGGCTCGCCCCGCGCTTCACCGTGTCGGTTGGTGTGGCCCTGGAACACGAAACCCTGGCTCAGGCAACGAGCCAGTTTCTCTGTGGGATTGTCCGCGTAGTCGGCGTAATAGGCATCGGTTTCACCAGTCAGCAGCACGTGCAACGCGTTGTGGCCGTCGTCGTTCCACTGCGCGTCGAACCCTTCCTGCAGCAGGCTGGCCTGGTTGTGCTCGTTCTCGACCGTCAGCCACACATGCCGCACCGGATCGGTCTGCTGGCGAATCCGTTGTGCCAGCTCCTGAAGAAAGTCCGGGCTTTCGATGGCGTGCACCGCATCGAAGCGCAAACCGTCAAAGCGGTATTCCAGCAACCACATCAACGCATTGTCGATGAAGAAATCACGCACCTCGCGCCGCCGGAAATCGATGGCCGCGCCCCAGGGCGTGTGCTTGTCTTCGTTGAAGAAGCCCTTGGCGTAGCGATGCAGGTAATTGCCATCCGGGCCGAAATGGTTGTAGACCACGTCGAGGATCACCGCGAGGCCATGGCCGTGGGCGGTGTCGATCAGGTGCTTGAGTTGTTCAGGGGTGCCATAGGACGCCTGGGGCGCGTAGGGCAGCACCCCGTCATAGCCCCAGTTCCGTTCACCGGGAAATTGTGCGATAGGCATCAGCTCGATGGCCGTAATGCCCAACGCCGCGAGGCGTTCGAGGTGCTGTTCGACTGCGCTGAAGCCGCCCAGCGCACCGACATGCAACTCGTAGATCACCGCCTCGTTCCATGGCCGTCCCAGCCAGGCGCTGTGTTGCCAGGTGTAGGCGAGGGGATCGACCACCACGCTGTGCAGGTGAATGTCGCCGGCCTGCGCGCGGGAGGCGGGGTCGGGGACTTCAATCTCACCGTCTATGTTGTAGCGATAACGCGTACCTGCGGGGCAACGCGCCTTGATCACGAACCAGCCATCGGCCTGAGGCAGTAGCGGCAAGGATTGTCCATCTTCCAGTTCGACACTGACAAAAAACGCATCTGGCGCCCACAAGGCAAAACGCGTGTGTTCTGCGTCCAGCATGATTGCGCCGTGGGGCCAGGTCTCAAGGGTCCGTAACGGCATTGTTCAAAAACCTCTTACTGTCTGTTCGATTTCCCCAGCGCCTTGGCGACCAGCTGTTCGTAGAGTTCTGCGTAGGGTTCGACCGCTTTGCACCAGTTGAACGGCGCCGCCATGGCGCGGCAACGCATGGCATTGAGCAGGTCGGGAAAGGCAAACACCCTGAAAGCCCGGCTCAACGCTTCCTGATAACTCTCGACGGTGGATTCGTCGAACAGGAAACCGGTCACGCCGTTTTCGATGGTGTCGGCCAGGCCGCCGGTGTTACGGGCCACCGGCAACGAGCCGAAGCGCTGGGCGTACATCTGGCTGAGGCCGCACGGTTCATAACGCGATGGCATCAGCAGGAAATCGCTCCCGGCGAACATACGGCGGGCGTCGGTTTCGTTGAAGCCGATGCGTACACCGATTTGCCCGGGGAAACGCAGGGCCAGTTCGCGCATGGCTTGTTCTTCTTCCGGCTCGCCGCGACCGATGATCGCGATCTGGCCACCCGATTGGACGATGTACTCGGACACGGCTTCGGTCAGGTCCAGGCCTTTCTGGTACACCAGGCGCGAGACCACGGCGAACAGCGGACCTTCTGAATCGTCCAGGCCAAACAGGTCGCGCACGTGCGCCGCGTTGACCGCTTTGCCTTCCCAGTCACCGATGCTGAACGGGCGGAACAGGTGCGAGTCGGTGGCGGCGTCCCAGCTTTCATCAATGCCATTGGGAATGCCGCTGAGCAGACCTTGCTGGGTCTTGGCGGCGAGAAAACCGTCGAGACCGCAGCCGAAGGCCGGGGTGGTGATTTCCTGGGCATAGGTGGCGCTGACGGTGGTGATGTGGCTCGAATAGGCCATGCCGGCCTTGAGGAACGACATCTTGCCGTAGAACTCCATGCCTTCCTGTTGCAGAGCATGTGCGGGAATGCCCAGTTCCGGGCACGACCCAAGACTGGTCACGCCCTGGTAGGCGAGGTTGTGAATGGTGAACAGCGTCGGAGTGCGTTGCCCACGCCAGTGCATGTAGGCAGGCGCCAGGCCGGCAGGCCAGTCATGGGCGTGCACCAGGTCCGGGCACCAGTGAATTTGGGCAAGGTTGGCAGCGATATCGGCAGCGGCCAGGCCCAGGCGGGCGAAGCGGATATGGTTGTCCGGCCAGTCACGGCCGTTGTTGGCGCCGTAGGGAGACCCTTCGCGCTCGTAGAGTTCAGGGCAGATCAACACGTAAATGACCAGGCCGTCGGGCATGTCCATGCGCCCGATCTTGCAGGGTGGCAATGCGGCATGACCACCGAGCTCGCCAATAATGTGAATCGGGTTTTCGCTGTGCAGCACTTGCGGGTAACCGGGGATCAGCACACGCACATCGTGCAATAGCGCCATGGCCCGGGGCAGTGCTGCCGAGACGTCGCCCAGACCGCCGGTCTTCACCAGGTCGGCGATTTCCGAGGTCACGAACAACACTTTCTTTCGATTGGGGTTCTGGCTGGCCACCGGTATCAGCGTCTTGGTGCTCGGGACGTTGATCGATTTGGCACTTGGGGCGCTCACGGCGCTCGTATCGCCGACCTGCTGATGAGCACGTTCTCCCTGAATGTCTAAAGCCGCACTGATCATATGAATCTCCCGTGTTGTTGATCTAATTCTCAGGTCTGGCAAACGGTGTTTCGTGGCCAATTCCTGTGGCCGGGCGCAAACGCGCGACGCACTGGGCAGCAAACGCGGCCCATGCGTTGAAGCAGATTGGCTGGAGTGGACGCTGCAAGGATTGCACCAGTCGCAACGCACCTACCTTTCAGAGGACCGACCACTAAGAGCAAAAGTTTCGATTATTTTTGCACTTTGTGACCGACCGGTTTTGCCTCGCGAAAATGAGTCTAGGCCAGAACTTAGAGCGGTGAAGCACAGATGGCAAAATTGTTCGACAATCGGTTCAATGAGGTACGGACGTGCATGAAAAGGGTTCAAACGCTCCGACGAAGTGCACGTTTTTTTGCGATCGAGCCCCAAAAGGTAACCTGGCGTTCACATGAATGTGCGAGTGCTGTCACGCCTGCGCACTACGTTGGTGCGCTATGCAGTCCCGCTTTTGGCCGAACCGCTGCCTTACTGCCGAACGGCATGCCTTGTTATAGTTCGGGCCTCATTTTTGCCCGGTAAAGGATCACTGCCATGTCTCAGTACACTGCGTTCACCGTCGAACTGGCCGATAAAATTGCCCATGTGCAGATCAATCGTCCGGAGAAGATCAATTCGATGAATGCCGCGTTCTGGAGCGAGATCATCGAGATCTTCCAGTGGATCGACGACACCGACGAAGTGCGGGTGGTGGTGCTCAGTGGCGCCGGCAAACATTTCTCGTCCGGTATCGACCTGATGATGCTGGCCGGCGTGGCCAATGAGCTGGGCAAGGACGTGGGGCGCAACGCCCGCCTGCTGCGGCGCAAGATTCTGGCGCTGCAAGCTTCCTTCAATGCCGTCGACAATTGCCGCAAGCCGGTGCTGGCGGCGATTCAGGGTTACTGCCTGGGTGGCGCGATCGATCTGATAGCCGCCTGCGACATGCGTTATGCCGCCGAAGATGCGCAATTCTCGATCAAGGAAATCGACATCGGCATGGCCGCCGACGTTGGCACATTGCAACGCTTGCCGCGGATCATCGGTGACGGCATGCTGCGTGAACTGGCTTACACTGGTCGCTCGTTCGGCGCCGAGGAAGCGCGCACTATCGGTCTGGTCAATCGCGTCTACAGCGACACCGCCAGCCTGCTCGACGGCGTCATGGGCATTGCCCGCGACATCGCCAGCAAGTCGCCGATTGCGGTCACCGGCACCAAGGAGATGATCAGCTACATGCGTGACCATCGCATCGACGACGGCCTCGAATACGTCGCCACCTGGAACGCCTCCATGCTGCAATCCACCGATTTGCGCGTGGCCATGGCCGCCCATATGAGCAAACAGAAACCCGAATTTCTGGATTGATTGAAAAATGACTTCACGCTGGACCACTGCAGTACTGGACACCGATCAACCGGGCGGCTGGGCCGTCGCGCGCAGCCCCGAAGGCTTCCTGTTTGACGACAATGGCGCGCTGTTCCCGCGTGAATGGCTCAAGCGCCAGGACCTGACGATTCTTGCCGAACATGGCATCGGTCATCTGGATGGCGAACCGGTCTATCTGCTGGAGCTGCGCAGTCACAGCGAAGTGCCGGGCTGCAACTGGAAAGGCCTGCGGGCGTTCATGCTCGACGGTGATCACGCCGTTTACAAGGTGCTGGGGTATGCCGCGCAAATCGGCACCTGGGCCCGCGAGCACCGCTTTTGCGGCAATTGCGGACAGGCCACGAAGCAAGTCATCCGGGAGCGGGCGATGTACTGCGAGCCGTGCGACCTGCGTTATTACCCGCGCATTTCGCCGAGCATGATCGTGCTGATTACCCGTGGCGATGAAGTCCTGCTGGCGCGTTCACCGCGTTTTGTCACCGGGGTCTACAGCACGCTGGCCGGATTCGCCGAGCCGGGCGAGTCGGCCGAAGATTGCCTGATTCGCGAGGTTCGCGAGGAAGTGCAGATCGAGGTCAAGAACATCCAGTACATGGGCAGCCAGTGCTGGCCGTTCCCGCACTCGATGATGCTCGGCTTTCACGCCGAGTACGCCGGTGGCGAAATTGTCTGTCAGGAAGACGAGATCGAGGACGCCCAGTGGTTCAACGTGCACGAGCTGCCGCCGTTGCCGGCGTCACGCTCGATTGCCCGTTACCTGATCGACGTCTATGTGGCGCGGCGTCTAGGCCACGCTGAACCAGTGTTGCCAGGCTAGCCGCACGGTCAGGCCCAGCACCACGGTGATGAACACCGGACGAATGAATTTGGCGCCGCCGCTGATGGCGGAGCGGGCGCCGAAGAATGCACCGACCATCACCGACAGGCCCATGCACAGGCCGATGATCCAGTCCACTTGCCCGGAAAAGATGAACACCGACAGCGCCGCAATGTTGCTGACGAAGTTCATGCTGCGCGCCACACCGCTGGCCTTCACCAGGTCGATGGGGTACATCAGCATACTGCTGACGGTCCAGAACGCGCCGGTGCCGGGGCCGGCCACGCCGTCGTAGAAACCCAGGCTGAAGCCTTGGGTCGATTGCCACTTTTTCTTGATCGGCGCGTTGCTGTCCAGCGGCGCTTTCGGCGTGCCACCAAACAACAGGTAGAGGCCACAGGCGAACACGATCACCGGCAGCATCTTGTTCAGCCATTCGGCGGGCAGGTAATGCGCAACCACCGCACCGGTCAACGCGCCGACCAGCGTGCCGACAATGGCGTGCAGCCACTGCCGGGGATGGAACAGCTTGCGCCGGTAGAAGGTGAAGCTGGCGGTGGCCGAGCCGAAAGTCGAACTGAGTTTGTTGGTGCCCAGCACCAGATGCGGCGGCAAGCCGGCGGTCAGCAGCGCCGGGGTGGTCAACAGACCGCCGCCGCCGGCAATGGCGTCGATGAAACCGGCTATGAAGGCGACAACGGCCAGAATGGCCAGGGTGGAGAGATCAACGCTGAGTTCGAAAGGCATGGAATCGACTTATTCGGCGGGGTGCAGGAAAGGGCTGCGGGGAAGGGCCGATATCTTACCTACATCCAACTTCTGCTGCGACCGCGCTGCCTCAATTCCTTGTAGGCTCGGATTCAGATTTTACGGTCGGGCCCATTCCCGATCTGCCACACAAACGGCGGCTCAGTCCCGTTAATCGCCCAATCCCCGACAATCCGCGCATTACGCCAATGCCTGTTCAGCGAACACAAGCAGGCTCGCCCGCGATGGCAGCGTCACATTCAACACATTGGCTGACTGACATTCCGCTATCGCGGGCGAGCCCGCTCACAGTTGATCTATGTGAATTCAAAGACCGAGATCGGACAGCCCTGGGTGATCATCCGGCCGACGACCCAGCGGCCAGTGGAACTTGCGGTCGCTTTCCTTGATCGGCATGTCGTTGATGCAGGCGAACCGGTTGGCCATGAGGCCGTTCTCGTCGAACTCCCAGTTTTCGTTGCCGTAGGAACGGAACCAGTTGCCCGAGTCGTCGTGCCATTCATAGGCGTAGCGCACAGCGATGCGGTTGCCGGTGAACGCCCAGAGTTCCTTGATCAGCCGATAGTCCAGTTCCTTGGCCCATTTGCGGGTCAGGAAACCCTTGGCTTCTTCACGGTTGTAGGCGAATTCGGCGCGGTTACGCCATTTGGTGTCCAGGGTGTAGGCGAGGGACACCCGTTCCGGGTCACGGGAGTTCCAGCCGTCTTCGGCCAGGCGAATTTTTTCGATGGCGGACTCACGGGTAAAGGGCGGCAATGGCGGACGAACTTCGGCGTTAGACATGTAAAGTCTCCCTATCAAATTAAAGTTCAAGCAAGTTGTCGGGCTTGGTTAAGTGTTACAGGTCCAATAACTTTCGCGCCATGCATTGCGCATTATCGGCGGCACTGTGATCACCCATGACAAGCGCCACGGTAATGGCACCGTCGATCAGGATCAGCAGCTGTCTGGCCTGCGTCTCCGGGTCTTTGGCGCCATGTTCGGTGCAGAGCTCGCGCACGTAGTCGAGCAGCTTCTGTTTGTGTTCTTTGGCGACCAGGCGAACCGGGTCTTGCGGGTCGCCGGTTTCACCGCTGGTGTTGATGAAGGCACAGCCACGGAAGCCTTCCGAGGCAAACCAGGTCTTGAGCACGGTAAACAGGTTGAGCAGGCGATCGGTCGGGGTTTCGGCCTGGTCGACGGCGGTCCTGTACCAGTGCATCCAGCGCACGTCGCGCCGTTGCAGGGCGGCGACGGTCAGCTCCTCCTTGTTGGCGAAGTAGCGGTAAATGCTTTTTCTGGAGACGCCGGCGGTTTTCACCAGAAGATCCATGCCGGTGGCAGAGATGCCACTTTTGTAGATCAACTTTTCGGTGACATCCAGAATGATGTCGCGTGTGTCGTTGCTAGTGATTTCGTTCATGCGGCCAACAGTAGAACGATCGTTCTCCTTGGTCAAGCGGCTTTTTTATTATTGATTGGATAGCTATGGCTTGCAGGCCCGCTCCCACAGGGGAATGCATTTCAGATGTGGCAGCTAGCCTGCTGGCGATGAGGGCAGCACAGACACCAGCAAGACCCAAGCCCATCCATGGTGTAAGCTCTCGAACTCTCCGGATTCGACCCATTGCGAGCCCTATGCCGTCGCTTTTCAAACGCTCTCTGCTGCCTAAACTGCGCAGTTTTCCGCTGACCGCCGATGCCGTCACCATCCTCTCTGGCGCTGCCGAGTTCCGTCGTTGCCTGCTGGAAAAAATCGCCGCAGCGACCCAGCGCATCTACATCGTCGCGCTGTACCTGCAACAGGATGAAGCCGGCCAGGAAATTCTCGATGCCTTGCACGCCGCGAAACTGGCGCGTCCGGAACTGGACGTGGTGGTGGTCGTCGACTGGTTGCGCGCCCAGCGTGGCCTGATCGGAGCCGGCAAGCAGCCGGGCAACTCGGCGTGGTACCAGGAAACCACGCGCACCCACGACAGCGTTGTACCGGTGTACGGCGTGCCGGTGCAGACCCGCGAGCTGTTCGGCGTGCTGCATTTGAAAGGCTTCGTGATTGATGACTGCGTGATCTACAGCGGCGCCAGTCTCAACAACGTCTACCTGCACAAGTTCGACAAATACCGCTACGACCGTTATCACCTGCTGCAGAGCAGCGCGCTGGCCGATTCGATGCAGCACCTGGTCCAGCACGGCCTGGTCGCCTCGAAAGCGGTGCATCGCCTCGATCTGCCGAACCTGCCGACCACCCGCAGCCTGCGCAATGACATCGGCGACCTGCGCAGCCGCCTCAAGCACGCTACGTACGACACCACCATGGGCAGCACTGCCAAGGACGGTTTGTCGGTCAGCCCGTTGCTCGGGGTGGGCAAGAACAATCCGTTGAGCCGGGTGATCTGCGAATTGATCGCCAGCGCGCAGCATCAACTGACGATCTGCACGCCGTACTTCAACTTGCCATTGGCGGTGACCCGGGAAATCAATCGGGCATTGGCGCGTGGCGTGAAGATCGACATCGTGGTCGGCGACAAGACCGCCAACGACTTCTACATCCCGCCGAGCGAGCCTTTCAAGGTGATCGCAGCATTGCCCTACCTCTACGAGATCAGCCTGCGCCGTTTCGCCAAGCGTCATCATCGCAGCGTCGACAGCGGTCAGTTGAACCTGCACCTGTGGAAGGACGGCGACAACACCTATCACCTCAAAGGCATGTGGATCGATCAGCGTTATACCTTGCTGACCGGCAACAACCTCAACCCGCGAGCGTTCCGCCTCGACCTGGAAAACGCGTTGCTGATTGATGACCCAAAAGGGGAGTTGCTGCAGCCGCGTCGCAGCGAGCTGGCGGAGATTTTCCAGCACACCACGCGTATCGAGCGGTATCAGGATCTGGAAACCCTGCCAGATTACCCGGCGGCAGTGGCCAAGTTTCTCAAGCGGGTGAGTCGAGTGCGGATCGAGCGATTGTTGTATCGGATTTTGTAAGTTTCAGGTGCTTTGAAGGGGCACCGGACTTTGGGCGTTATTTGATAGTGAGGGGGCGGGACAGGTTCTAGCGTGCCGCCGTGACCTCATGAAACAAGAGATTTCCAATGCCCGCTCCGTGTGGCCCTTCCAATGCAACGCCTTCTGCATTCTCCTTCCGTTCAGGCAATGACACGCCTGATTCGACCCGGGTCAGCAAGCAACTCCTCAAAGCGCAAAACATCCCCACACGCACGATGCTCCCCGGAGCCAGATTTCCGGTGTTCGATTCATCGTTCTCAGCAGAGTTGAACGACCTTTATCCTCCGGTGTATCGCAAGGGGGATGGGTATCCTGGCGAACTGGTCTTCGATCAAATGTCGCTTGAGAAAACCTGGGCTTCCTTGAGAAAGCACTTGAAGACACAGCGGCTTTCGGAACAGGAGGTGCTTGATGTTTTGAAAAGCGGCCTTTTGCAAACCGATGTGGGTCGTTCGATGGCTGACTTGTTCGTGGAGGCGATGATGCGTTCGATTCAGCCCAAAGGCGACCTGACCGTCGAGCGACTGCGCGCCATTGTCGAGGTCATCTGCCATTTGCCGCCGGACCGCTGGGGGGAGGTATTCGGCGAACGTCTCGAATTGTTCGCAAGCGCCAACCCCGACAGTGTTCTCGGATTTATACAGTTACACAGGAATTCATCGCGACATCAATTAGACGAGCTGATCGCCAATGGTGAGTTGTTGTCGGATCTTCAGTGGCAATGCCTGCGCACCACCGTCAGGGACTGCCGGTCGTCAATCAGGCCATGGCGTGAGGGGCGAATCGAAAGCACGCTGACCAAGCTGGAAGAGTTTTTGACTGTCCGGCCATCACCCGCAGAGACCAGATTTTTATTGGGCGAATTTCTGCAACGCCTGGATGAGACCACTCAACGTGAGCGTTTCCCGGACCGGCACAAACGGGCAGTCCAGGCGCTCTGGCAAAATATCGAGCTGAAGTCTGTGCCGCCATTGTTCAACGAGTGGACAGACCCTGCGTGGCTGACGGCCGGCGTACAGCATTGGGTCAATCGGGCGAATTCGGCACTCAATACACTGGGCGCGTTGCCCGTGATGGATTTGGGTAAAGCATTGTTCAATGGTGCGAAGTCGGCAGGCAAAACTGCGGCAACGGGGGTGTGGGCTAGTGCGTCGACGGCAGTGTCGACGGCGATTATCGCGTTTCAGGAGGAAGCTAAACGGGGCGGCGTTTCTGTCAATAGCGAAGCTGGAAAAGCACTTGCAGACACCGGGCAGGAGGATGGCTTTTCACTGCTCTCGGCGTTGGAAGCAATCAATCAGAATGCTGACTTCTTCAAACATATCGATGTCCGTGGAACACCTGTACCGCAAGGGGGGTGGGCCAAACTGTTGTATGTGCTGAATGTCGTCGACAATGCCCGGCAGCTGAAGGTCCCCGTGGCCGAGCGGCCCGTTCTCCCTGGCCGGCCCGCTCAGCAGGCGCAACCGCCAGTGCAATATGAAAGCGGGAGCCCATCATCCGTTTCGCCACAGATTAATGTGACTGTCGCAAACGCCGCAGTCCTAGGCCAACCCTTCAATGTCCCCCAGCCTGTGCGTTTGGACGGTACACGGCCCCGCCCACATGCTCAGGAAAATGTGGCATCACTCTATGTCGGAGCATTTGAGCAAGCCGAACGGTTTGCCCGGCACATCGATGAATTACTTACGCAATCCATGCATTTGCTGACCGGCTGGCACCCCGTCGAAGCAGTCGAGCAGACTGAACTTGTCCCGCTGCGCACCCTGTTTGGAGCGCTTCCAGACCTGCTCAAACCCTTCCTCCCTCATGAGTCGGAACCTGTAGCCAACCCGGACAGTCCTTACGCGCCGACAGTCGAACCGCTGGAACAACAGCAGCGTTTCATCGATACGTTGTACTCCGATCTTGGCGTATGGCTTCAGACAGTCGGCAGTTACCTGTCCGCGATGGGTGTGTCGACGTTGAACTCCGTGACGGGTACTGCCCGGCAGCACCCACGCGCCGCCGCAACGATCGCGATGGCCACAATTTATGCGGCTGTCCATGAATTCCACAAACTCCGGGCCGGAGCAATTATCGGTGGTCCACACTTTATCCAGGAACAAGACGCCGGACTGCGTGGCGACATCTTGAATGAAGTGGAAACCGCCCTGAGCGCAATGCCATCGGTTGACGAGGCTATCAGGGCGCGAATCGCCGACTCGACTTTTGAGGATCCTCACGAGGATCCCCGATTGGTGAACGATGTTGCCGGCTTGTTGCTGCAGCCGGTGCCATGGAACCGGAACATTAGCAGCGCTGAATTGATCCTCGAGGTCGCCGAACACCCCCGGGATGTCTATTTCAAGCACCACGATCTTGCTCCACTCATTGATGAGGGCACGACAGAGCCAGAACGTACACAACGATCAAAACGGGCCGCCGAGTGGGTGTTGGAGACGTTGAATGATCCGGGCGCGCTCTCCACCGCGGATCATCAGCTGCACAGTGACGTCCTTACAGTGCTGGAGTCCAATCGGAACACCCCAGTGGTGATCCCTGCGGGGACGCTGATCCACTCATCGGTCGAACTGTACAAGCAAGCCGTGAACGACAACGCGCTTCTGGAGTTCTTCACTGCCAAAGGCCTGGCCTTGCGAACGCTGCGCATCCATCACGACCGGGTGACAGGGTCCATCACCAAAAACGGCCTGACCACCCTCCACGAATTCGGGCTGTGGGATCATTCGGGGTGGTGGCCGGCGGCAAAATCACTGTTGCCGATCCTGAAATTGCTCGACCCCGGCGATTTCGGGTTGTGTCATTTGAGTTCGGACTCCAACGCCATTCCTCGCGATACTGTGCTCGGGTTTTACGGGGTAAACCCGCCATCCCGGACAGTGAGCGCACAACAAATCGCCAGCCAATTGAAAACTTCGGCGTGGCCCGCGTTCTCTACCGCTAAAAAGGCGCGCCTGGAAAAAGCGATCGAACAGGTCGAACAGATTGCTGACGTTGCCAAGGAGCGCGCACTGTTGGTCACTGCCCTCGAACGGGTGGTAAAGGACAAGGCCGATAGCGCGCCCGTTACCTTGTCGGAAACCATGGCTGGTTTTGTCAGCAGACCACTTGAGCAGGAAAGCCAGGAAATCCGCCGTCACCTGCATGATTTACTGGCGTTGCCAGCGATGATCGATCTTTGCCAGTCTCTGAAAATCGACTGCAGCCTATTCCCTGTCAGGCTCGCTGAGCGAAAAATCCAGGTGTTCTCCGAGGGGATCTGGGTTGATCTGACTGGCGCTGTGAACGCACGGCCTGCGTTAAAGGCAGCGCTCGACAAGTTGTTTGAGCAGGCCAGAACATCCGGCGGCGCACTGTACTCCAGTACGTCTGCTGACCTGCTGCAAGTCATCCGTTTCAGAGGCTTTGATGCGCCCAAAAATGTCGCAGAGGTGCGTAACATCATTGGTTGGCTGAACACGTCAATGCCGCCATCCCCACCGTTAGGCAACTATGGGGCAGACTGGCCGTTGGATAATACTACGCCTGTCACGCTATCAAACGCTGAAAAGACTCAGATTATTGAGTTGTCCAAAGTACTTCTGGACGGGTCGCCGTCAATCTTCCACGCGTTGGGTACTTATCCGCTCACCGGCACCTCAGTCGAACAGCGGCGAAACAATGCCCACCATTTGCTCGCTGAGATTTTCGACACGTATGGTGCCGACGCTTGGGGACAGCAATTGGTCAAAAAACTCAATTGGTACGGAGCAAGTGAAGGGCAAACGGCTTCCATGGAGCACTGCCAGCAGCTCCTGTGCACGGCGATAAAACTGAGCGTTGATCCCGACGCGCCTGGCAAGTCCGGAAACATTGCCGGTTACGATGTTTATCAGCCCGGCAACAGAGGGCGTGAACTGGGTGCGATACGTGCCGATATCGAAAATCATTTGATCAGTGACAAGGGTGTCAGCGCGCTGACTGCACCACTGGTGGCGCACTTGTTCCTGGCCGAGGTTGCCCCGGAGTTCCTCGTGCCTGGCGGTAGCAACGTGCACATGGGAACGGTCAACTGGATGACGTTGCGCCTGGGCGTTGCCATCGTGGAAGCAACGAATGAGGGCTGTTCCCGTGCGATGCCCGCCGACCAGCTCATGGCGCTTGCAGTGCTTGATCCAGCCACCGAAGAAAGCCGCCTGTTGTTTCAGAGCGCCGGTGTCGACATCTTAGTGGCATGGGGTGTCATGAACGGCGTTATTCGACAGAGGCACACGTCATCCTATTCACCCGGGGATTATGAATACGCCGCCAAAATGTTCGCCAGGCAGCGCACTGACATTGCCAAGGCATTGCAGACCTTTTCCCGGCCGCTGCAAACGCGCAGGGACATGGCCATCATTAAGTTACGCAAGGTATTTCCGGATGCCAGTGATCACGAAATAGGGGCAATGAAACTCTGGTCAAAATTATTGGGTGCCAGCTGGAACCTCCAGGCCGCCAAAGGGACCACCCACGATCTGGTCGAGGTGTACATGGCCGGTGACTTGACCCCTGAAAATTGGTGGCAACCCAGCCGGTTGGGGATGACGCAAGGGGTGTGGAAAACCAGAATCCAGGCACTACCAGACCTCGACACGCTTTTAACGTCTTCCGTGGACAGCTATTTCGCCGGATTTTCTGAAGCGTTTATCGCTCCAACCCAACTGCTGTTCGCCGAACTGCCTTTGCAAGACCGCCAATGTATTGAGCTGGGGACCATCGAACTGTTCACCTTGCGAGAAGAAACCGGGAGGATAAAAGAGGATGAAACACGCGAGCTTCAGGCGGCGGCTCGGGGGGGATATGGCACGCTGATACGCTGTGAGCACGGTGGAAAAATCAGCTACTTTGAAGTGTTCCCGGCGCAGATGAAAATCATCAAGCGTTCGGACCTGCCCGATGTGCTGCCGCTGAATGGCGTGATGACAGTCGAAAAAGTCAAAGTCAGTAAAGGTTCTCCAGTCAATGCAGTCGTTCAGCGAGGCGCTGAGTTGCCCTTCGATTTTCTGGCATATACAACAGGGGCCGCACCGCGAACCCATGTCAAATCACCCAAGTTGATCATCGAGAAATTGGGTGACAGCTTTGCCGCTACGCCGCTGGTGGGTTACGCGGATGAAACAATATACGTCCCCAATAGTTACTTCTCGCCCAAGCTGGCGAGGATCATCAGTGCGGTGATCAACGATAATTTTCTGCAGGGGCAAAAGGCGGTTCTGCTGGATCGCGCCAAAGGACTCACACCCCGGGACAAGCAGAAGCAATTCTGGGAAAACCTGAAAGGCTTTGCACTGCAGCTGATTCCCTTCGTCGGCTGTGTGAGCGATTTGAGCACCGGGACGCGCATGGGCTTGATCAATGGCGTGTTTGGGTGTTTTTCCGATGCTGTTTCAAGCCTGTCCGGATTGCTCGGTGGCGTGAGTACGGCAGTGGGCGTGGTCAAGTCTGTTTCACCGGTCAAGGTGAAGGCTTTTGAGTTAATGAAAATCAGCGCGGGTTCAGTCCATTCGGTCATCAACCCGTTGAGCGGATTGCCTGATCTCCTCTCGGGCACTGCAAGAGGCATGCGGCGCTTTGGTCAAATGCTGACCAGTCGTGTATTCGATATCACTCAAAACGGCCTCGGTCGCCTGCAAACCGGCCTCAATCAAGTCAGGGGCTTTTTCGGAGGAGCCGCCGGGGCGGCGGGGAAAAAAATGTCGGGTTGGGTGGATGCTGATCACGCGCTCATGCAAGGCATTCACCGAGGCACTAACACCACGGCCATTCATCAGAACAACAAATGGTATGGCGTGGACAATAGCGGTAGGCCTTTCGGGCCTGCACTTGTGGGTTTCATCCCTCTGGATCTAAAACTTCAGCAGCGCTGACCCCGCCTGGACGGCTTCGCGAGCAAGCCTTGCCCGCGAAGCGTCCTTCAAAGGGTTGAAACTCAGTTCAGCCCCAATTTCCCACGCAACGTCGACAAGTCCTCAGCCAATGTATTCACCGGCCCAACCAGCGCTTTACGGTCGCTGTCCTTCACTTTGTCGTAAGTCTCAAAACCCCCATCCCTGGTCTTGTATTTGGCCAATGTCTTGTTCACCGTTGCAAAGTTCTTGTCGACCTTGGCCATGAACACCGCGTCCTGCTTCTCGATCTGCGGACGGAACAGGTCGACGATTTTCTTCGCGCCGTCGATGTTGCCCTGGAAGTCGTAAAGATCGGTGTGGCTGTAGCGATCTTCCTCGCCGGAGATCTTGGTCGCCGCGACTTCTTCCAACAACGCCGCCGCGCCACCCACCACTTTCTCGGGCGGGAAGGTCAGGCCGGCCACGCGGGTTTGCAAGTCTTTGACATCCTTGTTCAAGCCATCAGCCAATTGTCCCAGACCCTTGGTGCTTTTCTCGGAGAACAGCGAATACTCGATGCGGTGGAAACCGGTGAAGTCTTCGGCCTTCACGCCTTTTTCGTGATCGTCGACACGGGAGTCGATGGACGCGTCCAGGTCACTGAACAGTTCGGCGATCGGCTCGATGGACTCGTAGTAAACCCGGGTCGGTGCATAGAGTTTTTGCGCGGTGGCAAGGTCGCCTTTCTTCACTGCGTCGGTGAATTTCTGAGTGTGGCTGGCCAGTTCGTCCAATTGTTCAGTGACGTAGATCTTGTAGTCCGAGATCGGCCCCACCAGTTCCAGCGGCGCCGTCGCCGCGAAAGCCGAAAGCGGGGTGTTGAGCAAACCAAGGGTCAGCAGTAACGCGAGGGGCGACTTTTTCATGGGACGGTTCCGTATGGGGGTGGTTATGCGGTTGTTTTTGGGGAGGCAGCGTCAAGCAGTGAGCGACCGATGAAATCCTGGTCGCCCGTCACACCCGGCAAGGTGAAGAAGTACCCCCCGCCGACCGGCTTGAGGTATTCCTCGAGCGGTTCACCGTTGAGTCGGGTTTGCACAGTGATAAAGCCTTTTTCCAGATCGGCCTGGTAGCAGATGAACAGCAATCCCATGTCCAGCTGCCCGTTCTTGTTCACGCCGTTGGAGTAGTTGAACGGTCGGCGCAGGATCAGGTTGGCCTGGCTCGCGGCGGTGCGCGGGTTGGCCAGGCGGATATGGGCGTCAAGCTTGGTCAGCTTGCCTTCCGGGTCCTTGCCGTAATCCGGGACCTCGGTTTCATGAGCGCCACCCATGGGTGCGCCTGTGCTTTTGATCCGTCCGAGGATGCTTTCCTGTTCCTGCAACGGTGTGCGGTCCCAGCGTTCGACGAAGTTGCGGATGATCCGCACCGCTTGATAGCTGCCATTGGCAGCCCAGGCCGGTTCGTCGTTGCCGGGCTGGACCCAGACGATGCTGTCCATGGCCTTGGCGTCGTTGGAGTCGGGGTTGGCCGAGCCGTCGCGAAAGCCCAGAAAGTTGCGCGCGCTCTGTGCCGGCACCCCCGGTTTCGCGGGAGCCTGCGGCGGTACGCTGCCTTCCTGTTTCCAGCGCACCAGCAGCAGGTCCGGCAGGTTCTTCACGATATCGCGCAGTGCGTGGATGTTGGTGTCGGCGGTGTTGGCGCAGAACTGCAGGCTCAGGTCGCCGTGGCAGCAATCGGCCTCCAGCGCATCGTTGGGAAAGCCAACCATGCGGATCAGCCGTTTCGGTTTGGCGTTCGCCAGGCCGAAGCGCTCATCGAACAACGATTCGCCGACCGACACGGTGATGGTCAGGTTATCCGGCGTCACCACCGGGCCGAGAATGCCTGAATCCACCGGCGGCAGTTTCGGATCGACCTGCGCCACCGGGCCGCCGTGCATCAGGAACGCGATGCGCTCATTGAGCGTGCGGAACAGCCGCTCCAGGTCCTCGCGGTCGCTGGCCAACACATCAAACGACACCAGCATGCCGGACGCCGGTCGAGGGGTGACGATGCCGCTCTGGTGCTGGCCATGGAAATCGTGGCGGTCCTCGGTCTTGTCGCTGCTCGGCGCTTCGGTGACTTGCGCGGGGCTGGCGGCCAGGGCCGGGCAGCTCAAGGCTGAACCGGCCAGGGCCACGCCGGCGACGCCCATGCCCATCAATACCCGGCGCCGCTGAAGGTTGAATTGCTCTGAATCGTTCATCTGAAGTTCGTCTTCTGCTATAGGCCGGAAAGGCCGAGGGCGGGATCGATGCCGTCGAGTGCGTCGGCCAGCGCCTTGGCCTTGTCGGCGATCTGTTTACGCTGTTTGGCGCTGACGCTGTCGTAGCTCGCGTAGCCTTTCTCGACCTTGAAGCCGTCAAGTTCTGCATCGAGGCTGGCGATGGCGTTGTCGAGACTGGGCAGCAGTTCGGCGGCGGACTTGGTCAGCAGCGGACGCAACAGGTCGACGACTTTGCGGGCAGCAAAGAGGTTGCCGGCGAAACCGTTCAAGTCGGTGTGGCTGTAGCGTTCTTCTTCACCGCTGCTCGCGCGCACTTCGCCCAGGTTGTTGAGGTTGCGCACCACGATGCTGACCAGCTGTTCCGGCGGTAGCGATTGGGCGAGCAGTTGTTGTTTGAGCGTGGTGACGTCGGTCAGCAACCGTTGAGCCACCGGTGTCAGGCCGTCGAGGGTGCGTTGCTGGAACAGCGCATATTCGAGGCGATGGAAACCGCTGAAACCCGGATCCTGCTCGCGTTTTTCAAAGTAATCGGCACGGGCGTTGATCGTGTTGTCGAGTTCGGCGAGGCGCTGTGCGGCCGGGGCGATGCGCTGATACGCGGTGCGGGCCGGGACATACAACGCTTGCGCCTGGCTCAGGTCGCCGGCTTCGATGGCTTGCTCTAGCGCGGTGACGGCTTTGATCAGCGCGGTGCTTTGGCTGCTCAGGTAAACGCGGAACTCCGACAGCGGCCCGACGAAAGCGACCATCGACGGTTTGGCTTTGGCCGCGGCATCGGAAGCGGTGGTAGGCGTCACATGCAGCGTGCCGCGCGGGTTGCTCAGCAGGCCGCAAGTGATCGCGTAATCGCCGGGCATCAGGTTGGCGTTGATCACCTGGCTCAGGCCGGGGGCGATGTTTTCCCGTTCTTCGACCACCAGCACGCCATCGAGGATTTCCCACTCAACGGCGCGGTCCGAGTGGTTGACGATGCGGAAACTGGCGCGACCGGCCGGCACCGTCAATGCATTCGGCTCGCAGCTGTGCGGGTGAATGGTCACCAGCACTTCGTCATGGTTGGCCTGACGTTTGGCCGCAGCCATTTTTGAGGCGTAGTAGAACAGGCCGCCGGCGGCGATCATCACGATCACCGAACCGGCCACCGCCCAGCGCAAGGCACGGGGAGGGGAGGCCACTGGAGGAGTAGGCGTTGACATGTAGGCCCTTACTGACTGGAAACGGAAGAAGCGTGTTTAACGGGTGCAGGCGCGGGGAGAAAAAACATCACCAGCGCCAGCACCAGATAGATCAGGTAGGCACCCAGGGTGCTGACAGTCGGTGCATCCTGATACCCGAACATGCCGGCCAGCACTGACCCCAGCGGGCCATCCATCGGCAGCGTGGCGCTGAAATCGAACAGCACGGTTTGCAGGTGATTCCAGACCCCGGCTTCATGCAGCGCCTGCACCGAGTTGGCGAGAATGCCGGCGGCCACCACGAGGATGAACAGGCCGGTCCAGCGGAAGAACGCGCCGAGGTTCAGGCGCATGCTGCCGGTGTAGATCAGGAAACCGACGATGATCGCCAGGATCAGGCCGAGCAGGGCACCGATCGGTGCGGCCGGCCCTTCGCTCTGCTGGAACACCGCGAGCAGGAAGAACACCGTTTCCAGGCCTTCCCGGGCGACGGCAAAAAACACCATGGCGATCAGCGCTGTCACTTGATGCCTGGAGCCGGTCAACGCGTGATCGAGGGAGACGTGCAGCGAATGCTTGATCGAACGCGCCACCTTGCGCATCCAGAACACCATGGAACTGAGAATGCCGACGGCGACCAGGCCGACCACGCCTTCGAACAGTTCCTGTTGTTTCTGCGGGAATTCGGCACTGACCAACTCCAGGCCACCGCCCACCAGCAGGGCCAGCGCGGCGGCGAGAAACACGCCGATCCATACGGCAGGCATCCATTGACCGCGACCGGTTTGCTTGAGGTAGCTGGCGATGATGCCAACGATCAATGCGGCCTCAATGCCTTCGCGCAGCATGATCAGAAAAGGGACAAGCATTCGGCACCGTCTGGGAATTAGATAGGGTGCTAATTTGTAACATAATGACACTCATTACCAAATGGTAATCATTGGCATTAACCTGAACCTAAGCTGAACAGATCAAAAGATCACAGCCTTCGGCAGCTCCTACAGGTAATGCATACCAAATGCAGGCGCTGCCGAAGGCTGCGATCTTTTGATCTTATCGGGCTAATATGCGCACCATTCATAAAAACAGGGCACACCCCGCTCAATGTCGGAAAAAGACACCATCTCCATTCAACTGGTGCGTGAAGCACTGTTGCAAAGTTGCGCCCCCGGCGCCTCCACCGACGAGGTGTTGAACAAGGTCGGCATCGATCCGGGGCTGCTCGAATCGACCACAGCCCGCGTGCCGGCCACCGCGTACGCACGGCTTTGGCGCTTGCTGGCGCGGCGTCGGGACGATGAATTTTTTGGCATGGACCCGCGCAAGCTCAAATCCGGCAGTCTGGCGTTTCTGTGCCGCTGCTCCATGGTCCAGCCGAGCCTCGCTGCCGGCCTGACCTCGGGGCTGGGGTTTCTGTCGTTGATGCTCGAACACCTGCCCGCGCAGCTGGTTCGCCAGCAAAGCCTCGCAGAGATCGTGCTGCTGGAAGACGACCAGGACCCGCGTCGCGCCTTTACCTATTTCACCTACTGGATGATCGTTCACGGCGTTGCCTGTTGGCTGGCGGGGCGACGGATTCCGATTCTGGCCATCGAGTTGCGCTGCCCGCAGCCGGATTTCTGTGACGACTATCAGGTGATGTTTTCCGAGAACCTGCGTTTCGACCGGCCGCGCACCCGGATGATTTTCTCCGCCGACTGCCTGGATTTGCCGATCAAACGCAGCGCCGAAGAACTCAAGCGATTCCTGGCCCATGCGCCGGCCAATATTCTGGTCAAGTACCGCGACCCGGAGAGTCTGGCAAGCCGGATCAAGCACGATTTGCGGCAGTTGCCCGCCGAACAGTGGCCAGAGACCGAACCTCTGGCGCAACAACTGTGCATGTCGGCCTCGACCTTGCGTCGGCGACTGGCGGAAGAGGGGCAGACGTATCAGGGGCTCAAGGACAGCGTGCGCAAGGAACTGGCCATTGTCTGGCTGGCTGAACCGAGTATCAGCTTCGCCGAGATCGCTACGCGGTTGGGGTTTGCCGATGCGAGTTCGTTCTATAAGGCTTTTCGCAAGTGGTCGGGGTCGAATCCGGGGCATTACCGGAGTTTGATTCTGAACGAGGCCGACTGATCCGGATTTTGTAGTGATCGTGCCCGCGATGGCGGCCGCCCAGGCGCCGCATTCCTCAATTCTTGGCCAAACCAGTCAGACAACTTGATAGCTTTGACCATTGCCCCACCCCCCGCGCAGAGCGAGTATTTCCCTGTTGGTTACGGTTCCCCCCAGCCTAATAAAAATACAGAGGGATTCTGGCAATGCGAGATTACTTGTCTGCCACGTCACAGTTCAATTATCAGCACACCGTCGATACCGCACTCGCGGGCGATCTGACGGCCCTCAATGCCTGCGTCGAGTGTTGCGACCGGCATGCGTTGCCAGGCCGCATCGCGCTGTTCTGGGAAGGCCGCGACGGCACCAGCGCCACGTACACGTTCAGCGAGCTGCAGGACAAGGCTGCGCGTTTCGCCAATTTCCTCCTGGCTCAGGGCGTGAAGAAAGGCGACAAGGTCGCCGGCCTGCTGCCGCGCAATATCGAATTATTGGTCACCGTGTTCGCCACCTGGCGCATCGGTGCGGTGTATCAGCCGTTGTTCACCGCATTCGGCCCCAAAGCCATCGAGCATCGCCTGAGCAGTTCCGGCGCCAAAGTGGTGGTGACCGACGCGGTCAACCGCTCCAAACTCGCTGAAGTTGCCGACTGCCCGACCATCGTCACCGTCGGTGGCGCGAAAGGCCAGGGCATTGTCCGCGGCGATTTCAGTTTCTGGGCCGAACTGGCCAACTATTCCCCCGAGTGCGAGCCGGTGCTGCTGACCGGGGAAGAGCCGTTCCTGCTGATGTTCACCTCGGGCACCACCGGTCCGTCGAAGGCGTTGTCCGTGCCGCTCAAGGCCATCGTCGCCTTTCAGAGCTACACCCGTGACGCCGTGGACTTGCGCCCGGAAGATGCATTCTGGAACGTCGCCGATCCGGGCTGGGCCTACGGCATCTATTTTGGTGTGACCGGGCCGATGTCGATGGGGCATCCGATCACCTTTTACGATGGCCCGTTCACCCTCGAAAGCACCTGCCGGGTGATCAACAAATACGGGATCACCAACCTCACCGGGTCGCCGACGGCATATCGTTTGCTGATCGCCGGTGGCGACGAGTTCGCCAAATCGATCAAGGGTAAATTGCGCATTGTCAGCAGTGCCGGCGAGCCGTTGAACCCGGAAGTGATTCGCTGGTTCGCCGACAACCTCGGCGTGGTGATTCATGACCATTACGGCCAGACCGAATTGGGCATGGTCCTGTGCAACCACCACGGTCTCGAACATCCGATTCACCTGGGCGCAGCCGGTTTTGCCTCGCCAGGCCACCGCATCGTGGTGCTCGACGACGAGTACCAGGAGCTGGGCGTCGGCCAGCCGGGCATCCTGGCCATCGACCGCACTCAGTCGCCGATGTGCTGGTTTGCCGGTTACGAAGGCGCGCCCACCAAGGCCTTCGTTGGCAACTATTACTTGAGTGGCGACACCGTCGAGTGGAACCCGGACGGCAGCATCAGCTTCGTCGGCCGCAGTGATGACGTGATCACCACCTCCGGCTACCGCGTCGGGCCGTTCGACGTGGAAAGCGCGTTGATCGAACACCCGGCTGTGGTCGAAGCGGCGGTGGTGGGCAAGCCCGATCCGGAGCGCACGGAGCTGGTCAAAGCGTTCGTCGTGCTCAGCGCGCAATACCGCGCCGCCCCCGAATTGGCCGAAGAGCTGCGCCAACATGTGCGCAAGCGTCTGGCCGCGCACTCGTACCCCCGTGAAATCGAATTTGTCAGCGAGTTGCCGAAAACCCCAAGCGGCAAATTGCAGCGCTTTATCTTGCGCAACCAGGAAATCGCCAAGGCTCAAGAGGCCGCGGCGAAGAACGCTTAAGCTTGAATCCAAGGACACAATGATGCAGATCGAAAACAAGGTTTTTCTCGTCACCGGCGGTGCCTCCGGGCTCGGCGCGGCCACGGCTGAAATGCTGGTCGCAGCCGGCGCCAAAGTGATGCTGGTGGACATGAACGCCGACGCTGTTGCGGCCCAGGCTGAACGTCTCGGTGTGCAAAGCGTGGTCGCGGACATCAGCAACGAAGCGGCCGCTGAAGCGGCGGTGCAGGCGACGGTCAAGGCCTTTGGCGGCCTCAACGGCCTGGTCAACTGCGCCGGCATCGTCCGTGGCGAGAAGATCCTCGGCAAGAACGGCCCGCACGCGTTGGCCAGTTTCAGCCAGGTGATCAACGTGAACCTGATCGGCAGCTTCAACATGCTGCGTCTGGCATCGGCGGCGATCGCCGAAACCGAGCCGGATGCCGATGGCGAGCGCGGGGTGATCATCAACACTGCGTCGGCGGCGGCTTACGATGGCCAGATCGGCCAGGCGGCTTATGCCGCGTCCAAAGGCGCGATCGTCAGCCTGACCTTGCCCGCTGCTCGTGAACTGGCGCGTTTCGGCATCCGTGTGATCACCATCGCTCCGGGCATTTTCGAAACCCCGATGATGGCCGGCATGACCCAGGAAGTCCGCGATTCCCTGGCCGCTGGCGTGCCGTTTCCGCCACGTTTGGGCAAACCGGGCGAGTATGCCGCGCTGGTCAGGCATATCATTGAAAACAGCATGCTCAATGGCGAGGTGATCCGTCTCGACGGCGCCTTGCGCATGGCCGCCAAGTAAGGAGGATTTGTCATGACTATTGCCAACGATCCAATCGTTATCGTCAGCGCCGTCCGCACCCCGATGGGTGGTTTCCAGGGCGAACTGAAAAGCCTGACCGCGCCACAACTGGGCGCTGCCGCCATTCGTGCTGCGGTTGAACGTGCAGGTTTGGCGCCGGATGCCATTGAAGAAGTGCTGTTTGGCTGCGTGTTGCCCGCCGGCCTTGGCCAGGCCCCGGCCCGTCAGGCTGCGCTGGGTGCCGGGCTGGATAAATCGACCCGCTGCACCACCCTGAACAAAATGTGCGGTTCGGGCATGGAAGCGGCCATCCTGGCCCACGACATGCTGATCGCCGGCAGCGCCGATGTTGTCGTGGCCGGCGGTATGGAAAGCATGTCCAACGCGCCGTACCTGCTGGACCGCGCCCGCAGCGGTTACCGCATGGGCCACGGTCGTGTGCTCGATTCCATGTTCCTCGATGGCCTGGAAGACGCCTACGACAAGGGCCGCCTGATGGGCACCTTCGCCGAAGATTGCGCCGAAACCAACGGCTTCACTCGCGAGGCTCAGGACGCGTTCGCCATTGCCTCGACCACCCGCGCGCAGCAGGCGATCAAGGACGGCAGCTTCAAGGACGAAATCGTGCCGCTGACCGTGACCGTCGGGAAAGAGCAGGTGGTGATCAGCAACGACGAACAACCACCGAAAGCCAAACTGGACAAGATCGCCTCGCTCAAGCCGGCGTTCCGTGAAGGCGGCACCGTGACGGCGGCCAACTCCAGTTCGATTTCCGATGGTGCGGCGGCGCTGGTATTGATGCGCCGTTCCGAAGCTGAAAAACGCGGTTTGAAACCCCTTGCGCTGATCCATGGCCACGCGGCATTCGCCGACACGCCGGGCCTGTTCCCGGTGGCACCGATCGGTGCAATCAAGCGGTTGATGAAGAAAACCGGCTGGTCGCTGAACGACGTCGATCTGGTCGAAGTCAACGAAGCGTTTGCCGTGGTCGGCATGGCCGCCATGACCCACCTGGAAATCCCTCACGAGAAACTCAACGTACACGGCGGCGCCTGCGCCCTGGGCCACCCGATCGGGGCCTCGGGTGCTCGGATTCTGGTGACCTTGCTCTCGGCCCTGCGCCAGAAAGGCCTGAAACGCGGTGTCGCAGCGATCTGCATCGGCGGCGGTGAAGCCACGGCGATGGCCGTGGAATGCCTGTACTAGGCCAACCTCACCCCTGTGGGAGCCATCCAGCAGGCTGGCTCCCACAGAGTTCTGTGGCGTACCCCGGATTTTAAGGATTCACCATGATTCCCAATGACGACCAACAACAGATCCGCGACATGGCCCGGCAGTTTGCCCAGGAACGCCTGAAACCGTTCGCCGCCGAGTGGGATCGCGAGCACCGTTTCCCCAAGGAAGCCATCGGCGAGATGGCCGATCTGGGTTTCTTCGGCATGCTGGTGCCGGAACAGTGGGGCGGTTGTGACACCGGTTACCTGGCCTACGCCATGGCGCTGGAAGAGATCGCCGCGGGCGACGGCGCCTGCTCGACCATCATGAGCGTGCACAATTCGGTCGGTTGCGTGCCGATCCTCAACTACGGCAACGACGATCAGAAAGAGCGCTTTCTGAAACCGCTGGCCAGCGGTGCGATGCTCGGCGCTTTCGCGTTGACCGAACCGCAAGCCGGTTCCGATGCCAGCGGTTTGAAAACCCGCGCCCGTCTCGAAGGCGATCACTACGTTCTCAACGGCTGCAAGCAGTTCATCACCTCCGGGCAGAACGCCGGGGTGGTGATCGTGTTTGCGGTGACGGACCCGAGTGCCGGCAAACGCGGGATCACCGCGCTGATCGTGCCCACCGATTCGCCAGGCTATAAAGTCGCCCGCGTCGAAGACAAGCTCGGCCAGCATGCCTCCGACACCTGCCAGATTCTGTTCGAAGACGTCAAAGTACCGGTGGCCAATCGCTTGGGCGAGGAGGGCGAAGGTTACCGGATCGCCCTCGCCAACCTCGAAGGCGGCCGCGTTGGCATCGCCTCACAATCGGTGGGCATGGCCCGCGCCGCGTTTGAAGCGGCCCGGGACTACGCCCGTGAGCGCGAGAGTTTCGGCAAACCGATCATCGAACACCAGGCCGTCGCGTTCCGTCTGGCCGACATGGCAACCCAGATCGCCGTCGCCCGGCAGATGGTGCATTACGCCGCGGCATTGCGTGACAGCGGCAAACCGGCGTTGGTAGAAGCCTCCATGGCCAAACTTTTCGCCTCGGAAATGGCTGAAAAGGTATGCTCCGCCGCGTTGCAAACCCTCGGCGGTTACGGTTACCTGAACGACTTCCCGCTCGAGCGGATCTACCGCGACGTGCGGGTCTGCCAGATCTACGAAGGCACCAGTGATATTCAGCGCATGGTCATTTCGCGCAGTCTCTAAAAAACACCTACAGAGATTGAGCGTTATGCAAAACAGGAGTTATTTATGAGTTACGAAACGATTTTGCTGGAAACCCACGGCCGTGTCGGCCTGATCACCCTGAACCGTCCGCAGGCGCTGAACGCGTTGAACGCGCAGATCGTCAGCGAGCTGAACCACGCCCTCGATGGCCTGGAAGCGGATTCGAACATCGGTTGCATCGTGCTGACCGGCTCGAAGAAAGCCTTCGCCGCCGGTGCCGACATCAAGGAAATGGCTGAGCTGACCTACCCGCAGATCTACCTCGATGATCTGTTCAGCGACAGTGATCGCGTGGCTAACCGCCGTAAGCCGATCATCGCTGCGGTCAACGGTTTTGCCCTGGGCGGCGGCTGCGAGCTGGCGTTGATGTGCGATTTCATCCTGGCGGGTGACAACGCGAAGTTCGGTCAACCGGAAATCAACCTCGGCGTGCTGCCGGGCATGGGCGGCACCCAGCGCCTGACTCGCGCAGTCGGTAAAGCCAAGGCGATGGAAATGTGCCTGAGCGGGCGTTTGATCGATGCGGTGGAAGCGGAGCGTTGCGGGATTGTCGCGCGGATCGTTCCGGCGGATGAATTGCTGGAGGAAGCGCTGAAAGTCGCGACGTTGATCGCCAGGAAGTCGCTGCCGATTGCGATGATGGTCAAGGAAAGCGTCAACCGCGCGTTTGAGGTGAGCCTGTCGGAAGGCGTGCGCTTTGAGCGTCGGGTGTTCCATGCGGCATTTGCGACGCAGGATCAGAAGGAAGGAATGGCGGCGTTTATTGCCAAGCGTGAGGCGGAGTTCGTCGGCAAGTAATGCGGCGTCCTTGCGGACGCCATCGCGGGCAAGCCCACTCCCACAGGTTCTCCTGTGTACACAACATCTGTGGACACCGGAGATCCCTGTGGGAGCGGGCTTGCCCGCGAAGCTTTTAAGGCTTCACACCTGGTAGTTCTTGAGCTCCCGGGCAATCACCATTCGCTGTATCTCGCTCGACCCTTCATAAATCTGCGTAATCCGTGCATCCCGGTAGTAACGCTCCACCGGGTAATCCTCCAGATACCCGTACCCGCCATGAATCTGCATCGCTGACGAGCAGACCTTTTCGGCCATTTCCGAGGCAAACAGCTTGGCCTGCGAAGCCTCCGAGAGACACGGCTTGCCGGCACTGCGCAAGCGCGCGGCATGCAGGATCAGCAACCGTGCAGCATTCAGCCGGGTGTGCATGTCGGCCAGCATGTTGGCGATGCTCTGGTGTTCGATGATCGGCTTGTCGAACTGCACCCGATCACGGGAATAGGCCAGCGCCGCTTCGAACGCGGCACGGGCGATGCCCAGCGCCTGCGCGGCGATGCCGATGCGCCCGCCTTCGAGGTTGGAGAGGGCAATGGCCAGGCCTTTACCGCGTTCGCCCAACAGGTTGGCTTCGGGAATCGTGCAGTTGCTCAGGGTCACCGCGCAGGTATCGGAAGCGCGAATGCCCATCTTGTGTTCGGTGCGATCCACGATGAAACCGGTGGTATCGGTTGGCACCAGAAACGCTGATATACCGCGCTTGCCCAGATCCGGGTCCGTCACGGCAAACACGATTGCCAGTTTCGCCCGTTTGCCGTTGCTGACAAATTGCTTGGCGCCGTTGATCACCCACTGGCCGTCGCGCAGTTCGGCGCGGGTGCGCAGGTTGTGCGCTTCGGAGCCGGCTTGTGGCTCGGTCAGGCAGAAGCAGCCGATGGCCTTGCCGCTGGCCAGGTCCGGCAACCAGGTCTGTTTCTGTTCGTCGGTGCCGTAGTTCATGACCGGCCCGCAACCCACGGAATTGTGGATGCTCATGAGTGCGCCCGTGGCGCCGTCACCGGCGGAAATCTCTTCCACCGCCAGGGCGTAGGCGACGTAATCGACATAAGTGCCGCCCCATTCCTCGGGCACCACCATGCCCAGCAAGCCGAGTTCACCCATCTTCGCCACCAGGCCGTCATCGATCCAGCCGGCCTTTTCCCAGGCTTGCGCGTGGGGCGCGATTTCGCCGCGGGCAAAATCCCGGGCCATGTCGCGGATCATGACTTGTTCTTCGCTCAATTCGATATCGTGCATGGCTCAGCTCCCGCTCCGGTCAAACCCTGTGAAGAAACTCGCGACGTGCTTGGCGTCCAGCGCCTGCAAGGTCGGCGGGTTCCAGCGCGGGCTCTTGTCTTTGTCGATCAGCAAGGCGCGCACGCCTTCAATCAGGTCGCCGCGCTCGAACCACTGACGGTCCAGGTGCAGCTCGAGGGCGAAGCAGTCTTCCAGGCTCAAGTGCCGGCCGCGCCGCAGCATTTCGAGGGTTACAGCCATGGCCAGCGGTGAACGGCTTTCCAGCAGATCGGCCGTGGTCATCGCCCATTCATGGCTGTCGGCAACCGTGACTTCGCGCAGTTGCTCAACAATACTCGGGACGTCGGGGAGGGCGAAGAAGTGATCGATGGCCGGGCGCAGTTTGCTCAGTGGCGCATCGGGCAATTGCTGCACCGCGAGTTGCGCCAACAGGCCCTGCAGGTCTTTTAGCGGCGTGTCGTGCCATTCCAGCTGATCGAGGTGTTCGTCCAGCGCCTCCAGTTTGTTGCTGTCCAGGTACCAGTCGGCCAACCCGCAATAGAGGGCGTCGGCTGCGCGAATCTGCACGCCGCTGACACCGAGGTAAATACCCAGTTCGCCGGGAACACGCGGCAGGAAGTGACTGCCGCCCACATCCGGGAAGTAACCGATCGCCACTTCCGGCATCGCCAGGCGGCTTTTCTCGGTCACCACCCGCAAGTCGGCCCCTTGTACCAGCCCCATGCCGCCGCCCAGGACAAAACCGTCCATCAAGGCGAGTACGGGTTTGCGGTAATGGTGGATAGCGAGGTCGAGGGCGTATTCCTCGACAAAGAAATCTTTGTGCAGCGTGTCGCCATTCTTGAAGCTGTCATACAGCGAGCGAATATCACCGCCGGCACAGAAGGCTTTCTCGCCTGCGCCGCGCAAAACCACGGCGTGAATCTGCGGATCGTTTGCCCAGGCGTCGAGCTGGCGGTGCAGGTGGCGGACCATGTCCAGGGTGATCGCGTTGAGACCGGCGGGGCGATTGAGGGTCAGGTGACCGATGTGGTTGCGAACCTCGGCCAGCACTTCATATTGCGTGGCATCCATGGACGAAGTCCCCTTCGATGAAACCTGAGCAGTCATCAGTAACTCCCTGCTTTTATTGTTCTTTATAGAGACGCTTGCGCGCGAGCGATGCTGGATCGTACCAGTGCAAATTTGCCATGTACAACCGGGATATGTGCAGTACGAGTCTGCATTTTTACCTTAGGTCGAAAGCAAAAGATCGCAGGCTTCGGCAGCTCCTGCGCCGGATCGTGTTCCAACGCAGGAGCTGCCGAAGGCTGCGATCTTTTGATCTTCTTCAACCCTTTCGAGAAAACACATCCCCAATGCTGCGGCGTTTGGCATGCAATTCACTGACGTGAATCAATTGCTCAAGGTCTTCAGGCGTGACGTCGAAGAAGGCCTCCATTTCCGCCAGGGCCAGTTTCAAATCCTCGGCGGTGATGGCCTGGCGATCGATCGGCGGATGATCGGCAGGCACCACGGCCACCGGTTCACTGGCGCGCTTGGGGTAACGAATGCGCGTCAGGTTGTTATAAGCCAGGGCGCTGAACAACATCGTCGAAGCGCCGAGCATCACCGGGGCGAGGGCTTTCCAGTCCAGGGCGATGGTCGCCGGATCGGCCAGCACCAACGTCAAGGCCACTGCGCCGGCCGGCGGATGCAGGCAGCGCAGCCAGCACATCAGGATCAGTGCCATGCCAGCGGCCAGGCACGCGCTGCCGAGTGTGCGTCCAAGCACATGAGCGACCAGCAGCGCGATCACCCCGGCACTCAAGTAGCCGCCGAGTATCGACCAGGGTTGCGCCAGCGCCCCGGAGGACACCGCGAACAGCAACACCGCCGACGCACCCAGCGGTCCGATCAGGTGCTGCGCGACTTCGATGCCGAAAACCTGGGAGCAGAGCCAGACGCTGAACATCGTGCCCAACGCCATGCCGATGGCAGCGCGGCTCCATTCCGAGGGTCGGGTATTGATGGCGGCAGGTAACCAGCGAGCAAGCATTTGGCAAATGACCCATTGAAAAAATCTAGGCAAAAAAAAGGCTTAGCTGGGATACCCAGAAAGCCCTTGAAGGTGTTCCAACTATTGGGGGAGGAACAGGACACAGTGTGCCGTTCATTCGACATGCTGACAAATTCATATTAATGCAGTTTGAGTGCATTATTTTTGAGGTAAGGCGACTCGACGACCACTCATGAAACACAGGAAACCACCCATGGCCGTCAGTGCGCTCAGCGCATAAAACATCGTCGGCGCCGGCGTGTGCATCAGGAGGAAGCCGCAAATCACTGGACTGAGCGCGCCCCCGAGAGCGGCGAGGTTCTGCGCGCCGTAGTAGCTGCCACGCAATTCCTCGGGCGCCAGGGTGTCGACGAAGAGGAATTCGGCGGGGTAAATGATCATTTCACCGAGAGTGAAAATGAACATCGCCACGCACCACGACACCAGGCTGTCAGCCAGGCTGAAGCCGATCAGGCCAAGGATGAACAGGCTGGTACCACCGGCAATCCAGTAACGCAGTTGTTCGCGCTTGAGGAAACGCCCGATCTGGTATTGCAGCAGGATCACGCTGATGGCGTTGCAAGCGAGCAGGGCGGCCATGGTTTCCAGGGCGCGCTTGGAGTCGTGGGTCACCAGCAGGTATTGCGACAGGTACAGGGTGAATCGCCCGTGGACCACGGTGCTGAGCAGACAGCCGCAGGTAAACATGATCAGCGTGCGGTCGTTTTTCAGGGTGATCAGGGTTTTCAGGAAACTCTGTGGCTGGCCGATCGCGGGCGTCTGCGCCGAGTCCCTGGGGATTCCGCTCATTAAAAAGATACTGAAAAACGCGATCGCGCCGGCAATCAGGAACGGCGCAATCGGGTACACCCCGGCAATCACCACGCCGAGCATCGGGCCGGTGGCGTAGCCGATGTTGGTCAGGGTGTAGCGCAGTGAAAATGCCTTGGCGCGCTGGCCCATGGGCAGGTTTTCGCTGAGGATTGCCTTCGACCCGATCAGGAACAGCGCTGACGCCGTTTCAGTGATCACCAGGGTGAGGGTGGTCAAATACAGGTTTTCGGCGAAGGTCAGCAGCACGAAACCGATGGCGCTGGAGAGCATGGCGAGGATCAGCAAGCGACGTTTTTCGAGGCGGTCGATAATGTACCCGCCGTAGAGCGCGAGCAGGGTGGCGATGAACACCGCGATGCCCAGCAGCAAGCCAACGTCCTGTTGGTTGAGGCCGAGCTTGTTGCTCAGGAACAGCGTCAGCAACGGGCTGGTGATGGCGCGGCTGACGACGATGGTCAGCGAGACGATCATCAAGCGGCGGATAACAAGCGAGTAAGTGGCCACGGCGGGGCAAATGTCCTTATTCAGATTCTGTAGTGTTCGGCGTGAGACCGAGTTGCGGCCATCGCGGGCAAGGCAGGATTCAAGTCAACCACCGATCCAGCGACCGAACCGATTCGAGTTCTTCCAACCGCCACAACGGCTCAGCCAATTCTTCAGCCTGCGACCTTGGCATCACCCGTCCGGCCAGACTGAAAAACTTCTGCTCCAGCGCCTCGTCACTCAACGGATTACCCGGCGCACCCAACGGTGGATCGACACAAAGGCGGGCCTGCCGACCGTCCACGGTCTGCACGCTCACAACGGGCTCGCCATCCTCTGACAGTCGCAGGTCCACTTCAAGGCGAATACGCGACATCCACTGGGCAATCCGCGGATCGCCTCGCTGTTCATCGTCATAGGCTTCCAGTCGACAATGGCCATGCACCAGCCGGGCGGCGAGGGCATACGGCAGGCTCATCTGCGCGGCCGCCAGCGTGCTCACGTCCTGACCGCCGCACATGTCCTGCAGGAAACCGCACAGCGAGACCTGTATGTCCTCGACCTGATCGACGGTGACCTGCAGTTGTTCCAGCAGCAGTCCCAAGGCGTCGATGGCCGAGTGTGTCCCTCGGCATGAGGCATATGGCTTGATTGAACAGCGGGCGAGTTTCCACACAGTCCCGAGATCCGCATCCAGCGCTTCAGGTTGAGCCGTCCCGGTGGCCAGGGTCTTTAGAAACCCGCCCCAGACGTCATCGAATAACTTCGTCGGCCCCGTGATGCCTTGCAGAGCAAACCGCGCCGCGAGCAGTCCACCCTCGGCGGCTCGGCCGCTGTGCAGTTTTTTGCTTTGCGAGCCGTCGTGGATGAAGGCCCACAATCCGCCACTGAAACTGCCGGCGATGCCGAGTGCCGCCACCATTTGTCCGGCGTTCAACCCCAGAATGAGCCCACTCGCGGCTGCCGCGCCGAAGACGCCACAGGTCGCCGTGGAGTGCCAGCCGGCGCCGTTGTGCGCCGAGTAACCGCCGCAGGCTTCGAGCACGCGGCGGCCGACGTCGTAGCCGATGACCACGGCGGTGATCAACTCGCGACCGCTGACAGGTCGAGCGGACATCGACACCGCAGCCATCACCGCCGGCAACACCACCGCGCCGGAATGATCGCAGCCACCAGTGTCGTCCAGTTCCAGTGCATGGGCGGCGACGCCGTTGAGCATGGCGGCCTGCGCGGCGCCGACCCGCACATCCGTGCCCCAGACCCGCGCGGTGCCGCTTTCACCCTCGAACACCTGCCGTGCCTGCTTTGCCACATCGCTGCCAGCCCCGGCCAGCGTCGCGCCAAAGGTGTCGAGGATATGCCGCGTGGCTTGCGCTACCAGTGCCGGCGGCAAGTCTTCAAATCGTGTGTCGACACAAAACTGCGCCAGTCTTTGCAAGCGTTCGGTCATAGCAGGTAATCCCGATAATGTCGCTCGTACACCGACGCCGGGTGATCCTCGGCCACGGGCGGCGCGGATTCGGCCCACCATTGAGCGACTTCGGCACCGCTGGCGATCCAAACGTCGTCGTGTTGCTGAATGCCCTGCAGCAGTTCGCGCAACACGCCAATCCGTCCCGGCGTGGCAATGATTTCGGGGTGCAGGCGCAGCACATAACAGAGCCCGAAGCGGTGAAACCCGGCGAAGTCCATTTGCAGGTTGCCCAGGGTGTGGCTGTAGGAAGCGATCCGCGATTGCGCCGGTGGCACCGCCGGGCTCAGGTTGAAGGCGAAGTAGGGTTCGTCTTCCAGTTCGTAATGCAATGGCAGCTCGATCACGCCGGGCGCCGTGGGGTGAGCGAACGGCAAATCATCGCCACGCCACGAGGAAGACCAGCGAATGCCTTGATCCCGTAATGCCTCGATGAACCCCGGCGCACCGTTGCCGGCCGGAACGCGAAACCCGGTCGGGCGTTGACCGGTCAGCGCTTGCAACGCTTCGCAGCCGCGGGCAATCTCGGCGGTCTGCTGCTTCAGATCGAGGGTGTCGTAGTTCTGGTGACGATACCCGGCGCAGGCAACCTCATGCCCACCCGCCTGAATCGCCCGGATGTGTTCCGGGTTCTCCTCGGCAACGATGCCGGGGACAAACCAGCTGCTGCAAACACCCAGTTCTTCGAACAGACCCAGCAAGCGGTCGACGCCCCGTTGTGTGCCGTAACGCCAGACTGACAGCGTTTTGTCGCGCCCGGCGACTTCGGGCGCCTGGGTGAGAATGCCGTGGATGTCGTTGTAATCGACGGTCAGCACCACGGCGCAGCGGTAGCCTTTGGGCCAGAGAATGGAATCAGCCATAGTGATGCTCCTTCAGCCACCACTGGGCGACATCGCGGCAGGTGGCAAACCACACGTCGTCGCGCTGGCGCATGTGTTCGAAGAGTTTTTCCAGCAACAGGATGCGTCCTGGTTTGCCGGTGATCTTGGGGTGGAACAGGGTGGTCAGGCACAACCCTTCATTCATGGCACCGTCGTATTCTCGGCACCAGTTGTCCAGGGTCAGCTCATAACTGGCGGTGCGGTCCAACCCGCTGGGGAAGTCCGGCGCGCGGGTGTAGGCGAGGGAGGCGTAGTCGTCCATTTCCCAGCGGCCGGGGATTTCCACCAGCGGCGTTTCGAAGCCCGGGACGTTGACCAGATAGGGCCGGTCATCGCCGCGCATGCTGCTGGAATAGGCCACGCCTGCTTCCACCAGCATCGCCGGCGTCTCGGCCCGCCAGTCGCCGGACGGTGTGCGGAAGCCTTCAGCGCGAATGTTCAGGTATTTCCAGAACACCTCGCGGGATTTGTTCATCACGTCCTTTTGCTGTTCCAGCGTCAGGGCGTAAAAGGATTCGTGTTTGTAGCCGTGGTACGCCACCTCATGCCCGCGCTCGACGATGGCCTGGCACTGTTTCGGCCAGTTCTCCACGACCCAGGCCGGAACGAAGAAGGTGGTCGGAATCCGGAACTCATCGAGCAGATCGAGAATCCGCGGTAGTGCGCGGTAAGGGCCGTAACCACCGAAACCGAAGTACTCGGGCTTGTGCCAGATCGTGCCGTTGAGCATCGCATCGCCGGTGGGGCCATCGAGGTCGAAGGCCAGGGCGAGGCAAGCTGTGTGCTGGCCGGGCCAGGTGGGTTGGGGTGAGGAGGACATCAGTAGCGCTCCAACTTTTATCAGTTAACACCGGCGCAAGTGGGCGCGAGATTGCCCGCGAAAGTGGTGTGTCATTCAACTTAAATGCCGGCTGACAGGGCCCCTTCGCGAGCAAGCTCGCTCCCACAGGTTTATGGGTTGGTCACAACATTGCGATCGACCGAGACCTCTGTGGGAGCACGCATTACTTGCCCGCGTTGATGGTCGCCGTCTTGATCGCGCCCAATTCCAGGTCCCATTTTTTCAGGATGGTGGCGTAGCTGCCGTCATCGATCATGCTCTGCAACGCGACTTTCACCGCTTCGCTCAGCTCAGGCTTTTTCTTGCTCAGGCCCATGCCGGAGAACTGCACGGAAATCGGCTGGCCGACGGTTTTGTACATGTCCTTTTCTTGAGTTTTCAGGTACGACAAGGTTTCGCTGCCTTGCATCGCCGCATCGATACGGCTCTGACGCAGTTGCGCGCGGGCATCCGCCGAACCTTCGGTACCGACCACCACGATGGCCGGTTTGCCGGCGGCTTCGCAGTGGGCCTTGCTGTATTCAGCAATTTCCGCCGGGAACGTGGTACGGCGGCTGGTGCCGACTTTCTTGCCGCACAGGTCGGTGATTTCGTTGAAGTCTTTGTTTTTCTGCAACGTGTAGAACTGTGGACCGCTGGTGAAGTAGTCAACGAATGTCACGCTGGCCTGACGCTCGACGGTGTCGGTCATGCCTGACAGCACCATATCGACGCGGTCGGTGGTGAGCGCGTTGATCATTTGCTCGAAACCGGTTTCCTGCCATTTGATCTTCACGCCCAGACGCTCGGCCAGGGCGTTGCCCAGGTCATAGTCGAGGCCGGTGAGGGTGTTGGTGGCCGGGTCCTTGAAATCCATCGGCGGGTAGTTCGGCATGATCGCGACGACGATCTCGCCTTTTTCCTTGATGCTGGCCGGCAATTCGGCGGCGAAGCTGACGCTGGATGCCATCAGGCTTGCGAGTACTGCTGGGATAACGAAGTTCTTCATGGTCGTTCTCTTATGAGTGTTGTGAGCGCCAAAGGGCACTTAGGTTCGAACGGCAGAAATGAAGCTTTGGGTGCGTGGGTTTTGCGGACTTATTAGTATTTCTTCGGGGCTTCCAGCCTCCACGATCTGCCCGCCGTCCATGAACACCATGCGGTTGGAAACCTCACGGGCGAAGCCCAGTTCATGGGTGACGACGATCATGGTCATGCCGGTTTGCGCCAGATCGCGCATCACCGACAGCACCTCACCGACCAGCTCCGGGTCGAGTGCCGAAGTGGGTTCATCGAACAGCATCAGCTTGGGTCGCATGGCCAATGCACGGGCAATGGCGACGCGCTGTTGCTGACCACCCGAAAGCTCGATCGGGTAGCTGTTGCGCTTGTCGGCCAGGCCGACGCGGGCGAGCAGTTCCACGGCTTCTTCGTGCGCCTCTTTGGGCGAACGCTTGAGCACCTGGCACGGCCCTTCGATGATGTTTTGCAGCACAGTCATGTGCGGGAACAGGTTGAAACGCTGGAACACCATGCCGGTGGACAGGCGTTGACGGGCGATCTGCGCTTCGTTGAGTTCGTGCAGTTTGTTGCCGGCGATGCGGTAACCCACCAGTTCGCCGTCGACCCACAGGCCGCCCTTGTCGATTTTCTCCAGCTGATTGATGCAACGCAGCAAGGTGCTTTTACCGGAGCCGGACGGGCCGATGATGCACAGCACTTCGCCTTGCTCGACTTCGATGTTGACGTCCTTGAGCGCGTGGAACTGGTCGTAATACTTGTTCAGGCTCACAGCCTTGACGATGCTTCTCATGTGGGGCTCCTCAAGAACGCTTGCCGGCGCCGCGAGCGAAACGACGCTCCAGACGGCTTTGACCGAAGGACAGGACAGTGACGGTGGCCAGGTACCAGATACCGGCGACGATCAGCAGCTCCATGACCCGGGCGTTGGCGTAGTAAATGTTCTGGGCGTTGTAGAGCAATTCCGAGTACTGGATGACGCTCGCCAGGGAGGTCATTTTCACCATGCCGATGAATTCGTTGCCGACCGGCGGGATGATCACCCGCATGGCCTGGGGCAGGATGATCCGGCGCAGCGCCTGCAGGCGCGGCATGCCGATCGACTTGGCGGCCTCGTACTGTCCGGTGTCCACCGACAGCAGGCCGGCGCGTACCACTTCCGCTGTGTAGGCGCCCTGGTTGATGCTCAAACCGAGGAGGGCGGCCACGAAGGGCGTCATCAGGCTCACGGTGTCCATTTCGAACAGGCCGGGGATGCCGATGGTGGGGAAAATCAGCGCCAGGTTGAACCACAACAGCAGTTGCAGGATCAGCGGCGTGCCGCGGAACAGCCAAGTGTAGGTCACCGCCACGTAGCGCAGGATCGGGTTGGCCGACATGCGCATGATCGCCGTGATCACCCCGAACACAATGCCCAGCCCCATCGCCAGCACCGCCATGACGATGGTATTGAGCAAGCCCCACATGATGGCCTGGGAGGTGAGGAACTGGCCGATATACGACCATTCGATCTTGCCTTCGGCAAAGGCCCGCACCAGGCCGAAGATCGCGATGACGATCACGGTGGCGAAAAAGATCCGCCCGTAATAACGCCGTGGCACGTGATCGTACTGGGTGATATCGAACTGGTTTTCCGCCAGTTTGCGCTCCGCCTTGAGTCGTTCTGCCTGAGTCTGGCTCATGTTGTTTCTCCGTACTGTTCTTTCAAATCCAACACAGATCCTTGTGGGAGCGAGCCTGCTGGCGATTGCGGTGTGTCAATCAGCGAATGCTTGTCAGACAGAGCCAAATCGCTAGCAGGCTAGCTCCCACAGGGTTATGCGTGGCGGCCGTTAGAGACGGAAGCCCTGATAGTTCTCGGTCCATTGCTGCTGCGCCGCGAGGGCGGTCTTCAACCGACCGATCTGCTCGCGCACCTGCTGCGGTGCGGTACCGCCCCAGCCACTGCGAGCGGCGATGGCGGCTTCGAGGGTCAGGCTGTCGCGCACTTCCGGGGTGAGTCGCGGATCGATCTCGGCCAGCAGCGCAGGGGACGCTTCCCACAATTCGATGTCGTGCTTCTCACAGGCCTGAACCAGCGCGCCGGTGATTTCATGGGCCTCCTTGAACGGCACGCCGCGCATCGCCAGCCAGTCGGCCACTTCGGTGGCCAGGGTGAAACCGAGCGGTGCCTGACGCCGCAATTCTTCGACGTTGACCTTCATGGTCGCGACCATTCCGGCCATCGCCGGCAGCACCAACAGCAAGGTATCGACGCTGTCGAGCACGCCGTTCTTGTCTTCGCTCAAGTCGCGGTTGTACGACAGCGGCAGGGATTTCAACGTCGAGAGCAGGCCGGTGAGGTTGCCGATCAGGCGGCCAGCCTTGCCCCGGGCCAGTTCGGCAATGTCCGGGTTTTTCTTCTGCGGCATGATCGAGCTGCCGGTGGCGTAGGCATCATCCAGGGCGACCCAGCGAAATTGCCGCGACGACCACAGGCAGAATTCTTCTGCGAGGCGGGAAATATTGATGCCCAGCATGCTGGCGATAAACAGGAACTCGGCGACGTGATCGCGGCTGGCCACGGCATCGATGGAGTTTTCGCAAACGCCGCTGTAGCCCATTTCCTTGGCCGATTGTTGCGGCAGACGTGCGATGGCGGAACCTGCCATGGCGGCGGCACCCAGCGGCGACAGCGAGGTGCGAACGTCCCAGTCCACCAGGCGTTGTACGTCACGCAGCATCGATTGCGCGTGAGCCAGCAGGTGGTGAGCGAAGACGATCGGCTGCGCTTGCTGCAAGTGGGTGAAGCCCGGGCAGATGCTTTCGATGTGTTGCTCGGCCTGATCCACCAGCGCCTGTTGCAGAGCCAATACTTCAACGGCGAGGGTGCGCACGTGGTCACGCAGGAACAGACGCAGGTCATTGGCGGTCTGGTCGTTGCGCGAGCGGCCAGCGCGCAGTTTGCCACCCAAGGCGCCGAGGCGCTCGGTCAGCAAGCGTTCGATAAAGGTGTGGACGTCTTCGTCGTCGAGGGTGGGCGCGATGCTGCCGGCGTTGAAGTCAGCACCGATACCTTCCAGCGCGGCGAGCATGGTCAGGGTTTCCTGCTCGCTCAACAGCCCGGCGCGTTGCAGTTCACGGGCATGGGCCTTGGAACCGGCGAGGTCGTACGGGGTGAGACGAAAATAGCGCTCGGGGCAACGGGACAGGGCCGCCAGGGCTTCGGATGGGCCGCTTTTGAAGCGAGCACCCCAGAGACGGTCGGTGGTTTGAGACATTGTTGTTTTCCTCGTCGGTAAAGCGAACTGAAATCGGTGTGCCGGGCCGCAAACACCCGCCGCAAATCAATGGGGCGTGGTCAGGCCTGTTCAATATTCAACGGCAGGGGAAAAGCGCAGTTGCGTCAATGCGAGAGCTGATCGAAGTGTCAGCTTTTAATGGTTCGAAATCAGTGAGTTGGCACTGAAGTACGGAGATTATTAGCGGTTGCCAAGCCTGGTTTTCTGTGTTCATTATTATTGGCCAGCTATGTTTTTGTTGTTGGGCACAGGTTGTTGAATAGCGCGCCAGAGGTAAATAAGCATTATGGAAACCCCACTTTCCAATTCCGGAAACCCCGCGCCAAAACCGGTGCAGCGGGCACCGTTGGCCCTCAGCGGACTGGATTTCAAACTGCTCAAAGTGTTCAAGGCCGTGGTCGAGGCCGGTGGTTTCAGCGCGGCGCAGAACGAGCTGAATGTGGGGCTGGCCGCCATCAGCAAACAGATATCCGACCTCGAGATCCGCATCGGCATGCGCCTGTGTACCCGAGGCCGCGAGGGTTTTCATCTGACCGAAGAAGGTCGTCTGGTGTATCAGGCGTCGATTGATTTATTTGCCTCGGTCGACAACTTTCGTGATCGGCTTAGTTCAGCGCAGAACGAACTTGTTGGTGACCTTGGTGTGGGCGTTATTGACAATACTATTTCCGATGTTAATTCGCCGTTAGTTGCAGCGCTTAAACGAATAAATGAAACGTCACCGAAAGTAAGGTTTCAACTTCAGTCGTCGCAGCTGGATGAAGTGGAAAGAGGCGTCGTAGAGGGACGGTTAGTGGCTGGTATCGTTCCTGTTTATCAGAAACGTGAAGAGTTCGATTATTACGCGTTGTATGAAGAACGCTCGGAGGTTTACTGTGCGGTGGGTCACCCGTTGTTCGCGGTGCCGGAGACAGAAATCAACAGCGAGGTGCTCAAGGATTACGAGTGCATCAACCACCGCTACGCGATCCACCGCGACAAATTGAATTTTGCCCGGTATGACAGCTTTTCGGCCTGGGCCACCCAGGTGGAAGCCGTGGCGTTACTGATCAAGACCGGGCGCTTCGTCGGTTTTCTACCGCAGCATTACGCCGCTTCAATGGTCGCCCAAGGGCAGTTTCGCGCGGTACGCCCCGACCTGATTCATATCAGCACGCCGTTCAATCTGATCCTGCGACACAACACCGTGCGCAGTCCGCTGGTCAAGGCGTTCGCCCAGGCGATGGGGGTTGATTTGAAGGCCCCGGTTCAAGGCTGAAGCGCATCGCGCAACGGCGTCCACCGGGTAATCCGTGAGCGATTTCGTCGTTTAATACCCGGGTTAATCGCGGTCCTGTTTCAGCCGGGCTCAATGTTGCGAAGCCCATGCGCCGATAAAACAGTTCATTCCAGGGCAAGTCGCGAAACGTGGTCAAAGTCAGACCGGCGAGTTCTTGCCCGCGAGCGTATGAAACTGCGGCTAACAGCAACTTTCGCCCGATGCCCCGGCCCTGAAAGGGCTGGCTGACGGACAGTTCCTGAATATGCAGTTGGTTGTCGACTTCCTCCGCGCTGAGAAACCCTGCAAGTGCACCCTCGGCCGATTGCGCCACCCAAACCGGTCCGGTCTTTATTGCCTGTTGATGGTGTTCGGCATCGGGCACCGGGCTGTCGGCCAGCCAGGCCAATGAAGGGTCGCCGCGAAACAATTGAGCAGCGCTACGTTCGATGTCGGGGAGGGCGGGCGCGTCGGTAACCAGGGCGCGGCGCGCAATAATCGTCAAGTCTGTCACGGGGTAGATATCATCTTGATTTTCAGCGCTCATGCGCGGTGTTTTCGGTCGAATTCAAGCGCTGCACCTCGGCAAAAATCTCGGTGATCGGGCGTCGCGGTTGGCGTTTATGCAGGGCGCGGACCTGATCGCTCAGGCGCAGCAGTTCTTCACTCGGTTTCGCCCATTGTTCCTTCGGCAACGGCTCGGACCACTGGCGCATCACTTCGGGCATGGCCTGCGGGGCCATTTTTTGAAGGCGGCGGATTTCCCATTCGGTCAGGTGGTTGGGAATCGTCCACAGGGTCATGACGTGATACAGGTACCAGAAGAAGCCAGATACTCGACCCCGTTGGCCGTCGCGGATTTGCTGATGCATGCGTGCGCGAGCGTTGTGGAAAGTGTGCAGGCCTTCGTGGGGTGGGTCGTTCGGGCCTTCCAGGTCTAGCGGGTCCTGAATGGATTTGAGGTCGTGGATTTCGTATTCCATGTAACCGCGGATGGCTTCCCAGTGGCTGATGGCCAGCGAAAGACCGAAGCAGGGAAATTCGACGCTGGTCAGGGTCTCGCCGTGCTGGAAACCGATGCCCATGCCGTATTGGCGGTGGATGCCGTATTGGGTCGCGCCTTGGGCTTCGATGACCCAGGCGGAGAGGAATTCCCAGGGGACGAAGAGCGGTTCGGTGGCGCCTTCGGGCATGAAGCAGACTTCGCGGCGTTGGCGGTTGAAGCGGGTTGGGATGATTTCGGCGCGTTTGTTGTGATAGTGGAGCCAAGTGCAGAGGAGGATGGCTAAGGCGGAAATTCCGGTAACTAAGGCATATCCATAAATGGCGAAGAATAAATCAAGGACAAATTCCCATGTGTATGCGAAGTCATATCCGAACATAAGGCCCATGCAGCCAATTCCTAGCGGGATTAGGAACGTGATCATGAAAGCGCCACTGAATGGTAAGCCTAATATGAGCTGCCATGAAAACACCTGAGGTGAACCCAGCCCGAAGTCCATGTACGCGTCATTTAGTTCCCCGATATGAGGGGCATGCGGTGGCAACGCTGTCGGCAATGGCAACGGCGCGAGATAAGTAATTCTCCCACTGGGAAACGGCTCAACATCTCCGGCTTTTCGGGATTGCTCAAGGTGCGGGGAAGGCAGAGGCACATCAATCTTGGTGGGCATGGTCGGCCAGCTCCAGCAGATGGGTTTCAACCAGCAACAATGGTGGATGCTCGGTAACGGATTGACGGGGCAACGCAGGAAAATGGTCCCTACCGCGCGGGTTGAGGTGAATAACGTCTATCAGCGATTCCCACACCCCTTTGGCGTTCAAGGTCTGTAAGCAGACCGCCAGCTCCAGTGTTTCGGAGGCCGGGGTAAATTCAGAATCAGGATCCACGGGATACTGCAGGCATAACACCAGACGGTCGGGTCCTGTTTGCACGATGCGCAGGCTGGCCATGATTTCCTCGCTGATGACGTCCTTGCGTTTTCGCAGCGTGCCACGGCTATGGAGAGGAATGGCAATGCGGTGGGCGCGGGCATTGAATACACAACTCATGTGCGACGTTTGTCGGTCGGAGTTAAACGCTGCACTTGCGCAAAGATCTCGGTGATCGGGCGTCGCGGTTGGCGTTTATGCAGAGTGCGGACCTGATCGCTCAGGCGTAGCAGTTCTTCACTCGGTTTCGCCCATTGTTCCTTTGGCAACGGCTCGGACCACTGGCGCATCACTTCGGGCATGGCCTGCGGGGCCATTTTTTGAAGGCGGCGGACTTCCCATTCGGTCAGGTGGTTGGGAATCGTCCACAAGGTCATGACGTGATACAGGTACCAGAAGAAGCCAGATACTCGACCCCGTTGGCCGTCGCGGATTTGCTGATGCATGCGTGCGCGAGCGTTGTGGAAGGTGTGCAGGCCTTCGTGGGGTGGATCGTCGGGGCCTTGCAGGTCTAGCGGGTCCTGAATGGATTTGAGGTCGTGGATTTCGTATTCCATGTAACCGCGGATGGCTTCCCAGTGGCTGATGGCGATGGGCAGGCCGAAGCAGGGGAATTCGACGCTGGTCAGAGTCTCGCCGTGCTGGAAACCGATGCCCATGCCGTATTGGCGGTGGATGCCGTATTGGGTCGCGCCTTGGGCTTCGATGACCCAGGCGGAGAGGGATTCCCAGGGGACGAAGAGCGGTTCGGTGGCGCCTTCGGGCATGAAGCAGACTTCGCGGCGTTGGCGGTTGAAGCGAGTGGGGACGATGGTGGCGCGCTTGTTGTGATAGTGGAGCCAAGTGCAGAGGAGGATGATCAAGGTAGAGAAGCCGGTTATCAGGGCTATTCCGTAGGCCTCATTGAAAACCCCTTCTATGGCATGAGAAACATCGTCCCAACTCATCCCGAACACAAAGAACATAAAGCCGACAAATAGAGGTATCAAAAATGCGATCAAGAGGGCACCACTGAACGGTAATCCTAATACGACCTGCCATGAAAACACCTGCGGTGAACCCAAGCCAAAGTCCATGTACACCTCATTCAGATCCCCGATATGCGGACCGTGCGGTGGCAACGCTGTCGGCAATGGCAACGGCGCGAGATAAGTGATTCTCCCACTGGGAAACGGCTCAACATCTCCGGCTTTTCGGGATTGCTCAAGGTGCGGGGAAGGCAGAGGCACATCAATCTTGGTGGGCATGGTCGGCCAGCTCCAGCAAATGGGTTTCAACCAGCAACAATGGTGGATGCTCGGTAACGGATTGACGAGGCAACGAAGGGAAATGCCCCTTACCGCGTGGGTTGAGGTAAATGACCTCAGTCCGCGACTCCCACACCCCCTTGGCGTTCAAGGTTTGTACGCAGACGGCCAGTTCCAGCGTTTCGGACGCCGGGGTAAATTCAGAGTCTGGGTCCACGGGATACTGCAGGCACAGCACCAGCCGGTCGGGTCCTGCTTGCACGATGCGCAGGCTGGCCACGATTTCCTCGCCAATGACGTCCTTGCGTTCTCTCGGTACACCACGACTGTGGAGGGGAACGGAAAGACGGTGGGCGCCGATCCCCAGACGATGAGCCGGTTGTCCACTCAACGGTGGCTGGAAATCACTGAGCTTGAGCCTTGGCAGCACCAAGTGAATGTCGCTGGGTTTGGCTTTCAGCAGCAAGTTTTTCAGCCACGAGTCATGTTCATTCGGGCCTAGTTGCGCATATGGAGCGTTGAGCAAATAACCCAAATAATGCTGATATTCATCCAGGGTATGGTCGCCGCGATGATCGGTGTCCAGGCTCCACGGTGTGGTTTTCAGCCATTTATCGTGGGCGCTGATGTTGTAGCGGTTGTACAGCCAGGTGCCACCCAGTTCCAGCACGGTGAACAGGGCGCCGGCGAGGTTGAAGCGGAAGAACACCGTGGAAAGGCGTGTGCCCGCAGCGGCCCAGGCGGTGGTTCTTGCTGCGCTGTTTTTTGCGACCAACACGTTAAACGCAGCACGACCGGTGTGAGTCAAACCATAGGCATTGACGGTCGTCATGCCGGCTGCGCCCACTGTCGCGAGCGCTGCACTATTCCGCGCAGCAGTATTGCCACTACGCGTCGCCTGTTGCCAATTCTGGTGGTGGTTGATGAGGCTGACCATTGAAGATGCAAAACCTAAAACGTAGGTAAAGCCACCCAACCCGACATGCATCTTGCCCATCTGCACATGTACATTCAGCAACGCATGGTGTTGAAGCCCCGCGACGAGTGCAGCGCTACGTGCCTTCAACGCCGTATCGGCGAGACTTTGCGCCGCAGTGAATCCCGCCGCCCCGGTAGCCAACACTGCATTAAAAACGGGCATCCAGATTCGCTTGTTCCTGGATTGATTGGTCAGTTCCCTGATGACCGAAACCAAATTCACCCCCTGCACCATAAACACCAACAACCCCATCCCCTCGCTCCGAATCAATTTCCCATTCGGCACCGAGCTAACCCCCAACCGAATATCCTTCAACAAACTCCGCACCTCCAACTGCTGGGCCGGTGGAAACACCACCGTCACTCCCGCCCGAGCCGGCGTCGCGCCGTGCAGCCGCACCGACTGATCCGGCAGTTCGGCAATCGGGCTCAGCGCCCCCGCCAGCCGGCCTTCAAGCTGCGTCAACTGTGCACGCACCCGCACAATTTCTTCCTGCAACTCAACCGCCCTCGGCGTTTTATGCCCTTGGCGGTTTTTGTTGTGGGTGATCTGGTTGCGCTCACGGGTCAGGGTTTTCAGGTAATCGCGCTCCCTCAACATTTCCTTAATCACGGTTTGCAGCGCGCCGTGTTCCGCCGGGCTGGCGACAGTAAAGGTCACGCCAGTGGTTTTTGCCGCATCGAGTATTCGTGGCGACAAGGCTTTAGGCAGGCGCCGGAACAGTTCGTCAAGGTCGGGAATTTTCTCTGCCGACAGGTCAAACCCTTCCAGTGCCCGGCTCAGGCCCAGGTTCAGCGCCGGGCTGAGGTTGTGCTGGGCCGCGTCGGCAACGACGCGGGTATGCTTGGGCAGATCGTCGAGGGCCGGCAGGGGCGGTTGTTCAATTTTCTGTAGCTCGCCCAGCCAGTGCGGCAGGTTGTTGAACATCCCCATGCCCGCGTTGAACAACGTGCTGTATTGCGCGGCCCGTTCTGGCTGCAGGCGCAGGGGCAAGGTGTAGAACAGTGGCCGGCTCAACTCCGGGTGTTCTTCCAGATAACCGAGCATTTTTTCGCTGGCGTGGTCGCTGCGGCAAATGTCTTTGAGGCAGGCGTATTCGGCAGTGAAGGCCTGGCCCAGTTGCGATGGCTCGTGCGCGTCGTAGTACCAGGCTGAAAGGTGATAACGCCCGGCACACACCAGCATCGTGCGGTCGGCGGTGATGCGCTCAAGCAGGCGGTTCCAGCGGCTGAGGTCGTCGCGGTGCTGAAACAGCTCCGTGTCCATGGCCTCCCGGTCGATGAAATCGTTGACCCCGCGTTTGCCACTGAAAATCGGGCCTTCGAGCACGTCCTTGATACGTCGGTTGTGCGCCTGGCCGAGGTTGATCAGGGTCTGCAGGTGACGTTCGACGAAATCGCCAGGAGCGACCTCGAAATGCTGGCGCGTGTAGTAACGCCGGTCTGCGTCTTCAATGGCGCGGCTTTCAGCCGTGAAGTCGGGTGTAAGGCTGTCGAACCTGTTGATCTCGCGGGCATGGTCTACGGCTTGATCGCGCAACGGCACCAGTTCCGGTGGCACCGGTACGCCCGTAGGCTCGACCTTGCCGCCCCTGTTCAAGTAATCGAGCAGGGCCTGACGGGTGCGTTCACGGTCCGGTTCGGGTAATTGTTCCAGATCGGTGAACAAGGCTTTGTCTGCTGGTTTATCGCTGGCGTCGGCCAGGTAGCCGACATCCGCCGGGCTGAGCTGGCTCAAGGATTCGATGTAACACGCCAGCAGGTAATTGCGTTCGTTGTGGTCGGCATTGCTCCAGTCGTCGACCCAGCCGACTACGGTGTCCTGATACTCGGCCAGATCACGCAGCACGCCGAGGTCGTCCTGCACCACGAGGAACAACGTGTCGTCCTGATAAGCCGGGCGCACCCGCCCGAGAAACTCGCCAATGTGCGCCTCGCGAAAGCGCCGCGGCTGCTCCCACAAGTAGGGTTCACGTTCGTGCTCGGGGGCGTCGCTGACCTGTACCGTAGGCAATAGAACGGCGTCCGGTTCGTCAGCACTTTGCTCCGTTTGCGTTTGAGTGGGCGCGTCCGTCGCAACCTCCGCCAGCCACTGCTTGGTTTGCGCGACCGTCAGCAGGTGCTCGCCGCCGGTTTGGCAATGCACCGGGCCAAGGTCGACGGCTTGCATGAAGTGTTTGCGTTCCTCGCGGTTGTCGAGCACTTGCGCGCATTTGGCCGCCGTCCACTGCACTTCGGCGAAGGTCACGTGCAGGGTGCTGCGCCTGGAAAAAACCAACGCCGGACGTTCTTCGATGGGCGTGCGCTGATCGCTGGCGACCTTGGCGCCCTTGTGCAGCAAGGCGCTGACCAGTCCGTTGAGTACCTGATATTCATGCAGGTGGCCGGTGACGCTGTCGATGATGTACAGCCAGCCATCGCGCAGCAGGCGAATGCCCAGCGGTCGGGCCGTCAGGGCATAGGGCAGCTTCAGTTCGGCACTCGGGTCGAGGGGCTTTTCCACCAGTCCGTAACGCAAGGGCAGCAATTGCACGTGGGGCTGCCGCAGCGGGCAAGCCCCCAGAGAGCCGATGGGGGATTTGGAGGCCGCGGCTGCGGCGAGGTTGGCGGGTGAAGTCATGGGTGGCCTCGTTGGCTGGCCCACTGGTGGGCGAGGTCAGCGGCCAGCGCGACGCGCTCGCCGGGGGATTGCAGCGACGGCGTATGCAGCAATCGGTTGATGTGCGGGTGCTGATCGAGCGATGAGCCATCCAGCGAGGCCATGACGTTGGCGTAATAAAACAATTCGGACTGGCTGCTCAAACCCAGCGTGCTGGCCTCAGCCTCCAGTTGCTCGAGCATTGGCCAGCGTTCGGCCACAGTTTCGCTGCCATGGCGTTCGGGGAAGTGTTTGAGCAGATGAGCGTCGAGTTCGAGCAGTACGCGGCGCCGGTCAGCGTGGTCCAGCCCCGAACTCTGTTCAGGGCTCAGGCGATAGGGCGTCGGTAGGTCAGGACGCTCGGACGACCGGGGTTGGTGGCGATGCCAATTAGCGCCGACGATATCGGCCGTTACCACACAGGACAGAGGCCCAAACAATCGCTGATCACCGCTGCCGAACAGGATTCGCGCCACGGCGGCATCGGCCAGACGCAGGACCACCGGTAGACCTTCAGGCAATTCAACGGTCAGCAGTTTGCGCAAGTGCTGGGCGACCTCATGCGCAGGTGCGGTGCTGAACAACAGCACGCCCCACTCTTCATGCGCCTGTTGCAGATAGAACTGAACAATCGGTTCGTCAGGTTGTTGGATCGCCACCAGCATCGGCGAGATATCCCGCAGCGCAGTGAAGGGCGCGCAGTCATACAGCGCAACAGTGCTTGCTCCGGGACAGAGTTTTTTCAACCGTTCCGGCAAATCGCTCAGGGTTGCGCCGTCCAGCAACAGGAAAGCCTGTTGCTCACTCCAGGGCAGGTCGTTTGGCAAGGAGGTCGAAAGGTTCATGCTTGAGCGGCCTCGCAAATCAGGCAGCGCGAGGCACGGGTTGAAATCAATGCATGGCGTTGTTGGGCCGCATCAAACGTCACTTTCAGCAACGGCAAGGCGCCCGGCATCAGAGGCTCCGCTGGCAAGCTCACGGGTGGGGCGCCGCCCACCAGAATCGGCACGCTGCTGAAAATGCCCTCCGGTCCCAACACCAGCCATTGACCGCCACCCATGATCGCGAGGTGCGTCCCGCCATTGATGACGACTTGTTGCACCGCACTGAAGTGAAGCTGTTGCATCGCACTGAGGCGTTGATTCGCGACGCGCACATGCCGATCCCCCAGGACCAGCAGGTGGTCGTCCTGCTTGAGTTCGGTCAGGCGGGTGCCGTGGGTTAAATGGCGTTCCTCGCCACGCAGGTCGTGGCTGGTAGTTCCACCGACCACCACGTTGCGCTGGTTGTCGACTTGAATGCGCTCATCGTTCAGAACGTGCTGCACGAAATCGCGTTGGGCACGCAGGGCAATTTCCTCGGCGCCTTTTCTGTCCTCGATGCGTAGCTCGTTGTAACCACCACCGCCAGGACTGCTCTGGCTGCGGAAAATGCTGCGGGTCTGTTCCGCGGGCAAATCCAGTGGCACCGGAGTCGAGGCGTTGGGCAGACAGCACAAGACGTAGGGTTTGTCCGGATCGCCGTCGGTAAAACCTACCTGCACCTCCATTCCGACGCGCGGGATCTGCACGCTGCCGTAACGGTCATGAGCCCAGCCTGTGGCGACTCGCAGCCAGCAGCTCGATTGTTCGTTTTGCTGGCCGTCGCGGTCCCACAGCAGCTGGACTTTCACTCGACCGTACTGATCGCAATAAATCTCTTCACCGGGCGGGCCGGTAACGACGGCGTGCTGATTGCCGGACATACGGGGCTTGGGGTGGTCAAGCGCTGGCCGAAATATCACGTCCCACGGTGTGGCGACGAAGTGATTACGGTAACCCTGGCTGAAACCGTCCGGCGCGCGGGTGTCGGTCATCGCCTCTTCCAGCACTTGGGGTTGCAAGCCGACATGCTCGACCTGCGTCAACAACCACAGGCCATTGCGCTCAGGGCATGGATGCTCGGTCATCTCGACAAAGTGACCGCTGCGCAGGGCGCTTTGGTCACTGCGTCCATTGGCCAACTGGTAATCGGCGCGGTGGCGCTCCAGTGCCAGATTGGTCAGCTGTTTACCGCGCTCACGATGGATGAATTGCCCGGGGAACGCGTAGTCCTCAAGGTGCGGCACCAGCGGTTTTTTAGTCTCGCTGTCGAGTTGCACGCGTGGTTTTTCGAAATCGTAATCGCGACGGCTGACATGGGTCGGGCGGGTATTCAGTTTTAGCTTGAATTGGTCGATCACTGGCGCTTGCGCAACCATGCCACTGGCTTGCCTGTAGGCGGTTGACCGTTCTGGTTTCGAAAAACTGGTTTGATCGTCGCCGAACACCAGCACATGCCCCTCGGCGCTGTGCTCGAAATGAAAGTGCAGACCTTCTTCCTCGCACAACCTTTGCAGGAAATGCAGGTCCGTCTCGTACTGCACGCAATACAGCCGGGGTCGGTACTCGGCATTCAGCTGGAAGCGCCAGGTATCAGCCTGCATTCCTTGATCTTTCAGCACCTTTGCAATGATTTGCGGCACGCTGAGGTTTTGAAAAATGCGCTGGTTGTGGCAATGGGAGAGATAGCTGAGGTGCGGCACCAGGGTCATCTGGTAGCGGGTCAGGCGCTTGCCTGAATCACCTTCGGCAATTGCATGGATTTGCCCGTGGATGCCGGCACCGTCAGCTCCGAAGCGCAGAAAAGCCGAGCGATGATGAAGCGACTTGATGTCCAGGTCGTGGCGTTCGCCGACCAGTTCGAGATTGACTTCGTAGGGTTGATTCAGCGCTTCCCTGGCGCGGAATTCGAGTACCTGAAGGTCACGGGGAAAACCTTGAATGTCGAGGGTGAAAACGACGGGTTTAACGGCGCTGAACATCCACATTTCCTTGTGTCTATTTCAAGACTCGGGACTTTGCGTGGATCGGCTCATTGATGAATGTCAGACGAATCGCTATTTGGCGTAGGGCGAGTCCGTTAAGTTGTAATCTACGGTCAGGTGCGGACCACTGACACATGGTTGTAGGAGGGGGCTGTAGGGCGGGCGCGGGACTGCGCTGTATCGAGGGCGTAAAACGCAGGATGTGTCTGACAAACCCCGGTACTGAACAACACCAGTGCCAGCAGCCCTACCCCCAGGGACTGCTGACAAATGCTCGGCGAGTTAACGATCAAGCGACGTCGGAAGCCACCGGCCATTGCTGATACGGAATCGGCAGCTTGCGCGAGTCGCCGCGCCCCATCGGGAAGTACATGAATCCGTTGCGCGCCAGGCGATCGGCGTCGTACAGGTTGCGTCCGTCAAAAATCACCGGGGCTTTGAGCCGTTGCTGGATCAGGTTGAAATCCGGTGCCTTGAACTGCTGCCACTCGGTGCAGATGATCAACGCATCGGCGCCGGCGAGCACCGATTCCGGGGTGCCCATGAGCATCAGCTTTGCTTCGTCGGGGTACAAATGCTGGGTTTCCTGCATCGCTTCCGGATCGAACGCGCGCACGCTGGCGCCGGCGGCCCACAGCGATTCGAGCAGCACGCGACTTGGTGCGTCGCGCATGTCATCGGTGTTGGGTTTGAACGCGAGGCCCCACACGGCGAACGTCTTGCCGCGCAGATCGCCCTTGTAGAACGCGTTGATGCGTTCGAACAGCTTGTGTTTCTGCCGCTGGTTGATTGCTTCCACCGCTTGCAGCAGGTCACTGGAGCAATGCGCTTCTTCGGCGCTGTGGATCAGGGCGCGCATGTCTTTGGGAAAACACGAACCGCCGTAACCGCAGCCGGGGTAGATGAAGTGATAGCCGATGCGCGAATCCGCGCCGATGCCCAGGCGCACCGATTCGATGTCGGCGCCAAGGTGCTCGGCCAGTTCAGCGATCTGGTTGATGAAGCTGATCTTGGTTGCGAGCATGCAGTTGGCCGCGTATTTGGTCAGTTCGGCACTGCGCAGGTCCATGAACATGATCCGGTCATGGTTGCGGTTGAACGGTGCGTAAAGATCGCGCATGACGTCGCGCACCTCATCGCTTTCGCAGCCGATGACGATACGGTCCGGGCGCCGGCAATCGGCCACGGCCGAGCCTTCTTTCAGAAACTCCGGGTTGGAGACGATCTCGAACTGCAACAACCGCCCGACCTTGATCAGGCACTTGTCGATGTGTGCGCGCAAGGTATCGCCGGTGCCCACGGGAACGGTGGATTTCTCCACCAGAATCACCGGGTGTTCGCGATGACGGGCCACCGCTTCGCCCACCGACAGTACGTAGCGCAGGTCCGCCGAGCCATCGTCCCGGGACGGCGTGCCCACCGCGATGAACAGCACTTGGCCGTGTTGCACGGCGAACTTTTCATCGGTGGTGAACTGCAGTCGCCTGGCGTCGAGGCTTTCGCGCACGAGGCTGGCGAGCCCCGGTTCGAAAATGCTCACGTGGCCCTGTTGCAGCAACTCGACTTTTTTCTCGTCGATGTCCATGCAGACCACGTCGTGGCCGACTTCTGCCAGCACAGCGGCCTGCACCAGGCCCACGTAACCGCTACCAAACACACTGATTTTCATAGGTCACTCCTGAGGTTGGACGCATGAGCAGGTCGAGAGTTGATGGTGATGACGCCGAGGATGACCAGGGCCACCCCGAGGCTTTTGGAAAGGCTGAATTCTTCGTTGAACGCCGGCAGCGCGACGGCGAGCAGGTACACCAGCGCGTAGCTGATGCTCAACAGCGAGTAAGCCCGGCCCAGTGGCACATCGCGCAGGGCGGCGAGCCAGCTGAACATCGACAGGGCATAGGCGAGGATGGCGACCAGCACCACGACCACAGCGGTCGGATCAATCGGGGCTGTCTGCCAGTGTTCCGGTGACGGCAGGCGCGTCATGCTCCAGCGCATGCCCAGCTGCGCGGCGCTGCCCAGCAGCACGCTGCCGAGGGCGAAGGTGAGGCCACGGCGCAGGCTCATGTGTGCAGTCCCAGCAAAATCACGCCGCCCATCACCAGCGCCACGCCCAACCAGTGACGGCGGTCGATGGGTTCGTGGAAGACGAAGCGGGCGATCAGGGTAATCAGCACGAAATTCAGACTCAGCATCGGGTACGCGACGCCGACTTCAAGGCGTTGCAACACCAGCAGCCACACCAGCAAGCCCGCGCCCAACGCTGCGATTGCCAGCCACAACCATGGCGAGCGCAGTTTCTCGCCCCAAGCCGATGACCGGCCGCGCCAGTGCTCCACGGCGTATTTCTGGGCGATCTGGCCCAGGCCGGTGAGCAGGCAGGCTGCCAACACCAGCAACAGGCTCATGACGCACCCTGAGGAAAAATCAGAATCACAAGGTTGCCTTGTTCATAGCGTTTGCCATCCTTGGGCAAGTGTTCGATTTCACGCAGCTCGTCCTCCCCTTTGACCCGCATCAGCACGCCCACCGAACCGTTCCGGCGGGCGTCGCGCATCCACTGCAGCACGCGATCGGGGTCGACGCGCTGCTGCGCGCCGTCAGGATAAGCGAGGCCATATTTCAATTCGCCTATCGTGTTGTACAACGCCACGTCCGGGCGTTTCAGGCGCCAGGCCAGGGCCGAAGCGGCGCCCAGATCGTTGCTCAGCAGTGTTTCGGCCTGGCCGAGTTCCTGTGCATGCTCGAGGACGAACTGGTCGGGCATCTTGTTGGCCACCACCGCTTCGGGCATCGCCGCCGGTAGAACACCGATCAGCAACAGACTGCCGAAGGCCGGCGCCGCCCAGCATTGCAACGGTCGGAACGCTTGCAGCAGGTTGGCCATGATCCAGCCGATCAGGCCTATAAACACCAGCACGAGGCTGTGCAGTTCGTGGTCGTACAGGGGTTTTTTCAGTTGCAGATAGACAAGGGCGAGCAGGGTGGTCAGGCCCAGAAGGAGGTTGAGCAAGCCATTGATGCCCAACGCCAGGCCTTGCTCCAGCCGCAGGCGATCCGCCAGTGCGTTGCCCAGCAACAAGGCCAGGGGCAACAGGCACGGCAGGATGTAGGTCGGCAACTTGCCGTTGCTCAGGCTGAAAAACAGCATCGGCATCAGCAACCACAGCAGCAGAAAGCCGATGCTGGCCTGACCACGTGTTTGCCACGCCTGCTTCAGTGCCGACGGCAATAACGCGGCCCACGGCAGACTGAACGCCACCAGCATTGGCAGGTAGAACCACCACGGCGCGTCATGCTGCGCATCGTCACCGGCGAAACGGCGGATGTGTTCGTGCCAGAAGAAGAACCGCCAGTAATCGGGCTCCTGCGCATGCACCGCCAAGGCCCATGGCAGGCTCACGGCGATGGCCACGGCTATCGCCACCGCGCCGTAGCGCAACAACTCGCGCCAGCGTCTTTGCCAGATCATCCACGGCAGTGCGATCAGTACCGGCAACAGCCAGGCCAGAAATCCCTTGGTCAGGAACCCCATGCCACACGCCAGGCCCAGCAACGCCCAACCGATCAGGCGCCGGCCACGGCTGACGCTGTCCAGGGCAAACCACAAAGCCACCAGGCTCAGGTTGACCCAAAAGGTAAATTGCGGATCGAGGTTGGCGTAACCCGCTTGCCCGGCCACCACGGTAAAACTCATGTACAACAGCGCGCAGGCAAAACTCTTGCGCGGCTCGTTCCAGAGCCGGCGGGCAATCAGGTAACACAGCATCACGCTGAGCCCGGTGCTGAGGGCCGAAACGAAACGCACGCCGAACAGGTTGTTGCCAAACACCGCCTGACTGAGGGCGATCATCCAGTAACCGGCCACCGGTTTTTCGAAGTAGCGCAGGCCCATGAAATGCGGCGAAACCCAGTCGCCGCTCAAGAGCATGCCCTGGCTGATTTGCGCGTAGCGGGTTTCGTCCGGAATCCACAAACCGTGGCTGCCCATCGGCAGCAGATAAGCCAACAGACAAAGGCCCAGCAACAACGGCAATGCCCAGCGTTTGCTCATACGCCTTGCACTCCCAGCCAGCCTTCGCGACCGTCGAGCGCGCCGCGCACCACCCGGCCACCGGGCAAGGTGTCCAGTGTTTCGGGCAGCAAATCACCCAAAGGCTGAAAACGGATATCGCGCTGACGCGCATCGGCCAGCAGTTGACGGAAATCGTGGGCCATCAGAATCCCTTCCACTTCGGCGTGGACCGTGTAGACGTTGAGGTTTTGCGCCGTGAATCGTTCAAGAATGAACCCGTTGAAATCCTCGGCCGCGACGGCCGGGCAGACCACTTCATCGAAGGTGGGCAGGTCCACCGGGATCTGGGGCGCGCCCAGACCACCATCGGCCAATGTCGGCCGGAACAGACTGCGGCCACGACAATCGCTGTTGTAGCGAAAACCGAAACCCTGCTTGGCTTCGATCACACGCTCGTCCGCCCGCCAACCCGCCGCCGCCGAGCAGTCGATTTTTTGTCCGAGGATGTCGCTCAGCGTGTCCACGCCCTGACGTATCTGCTCGATCAGCTGTGCGTCGCTCCAGCGTCCGACATTGGCCTGCCAGCCGTGGTGATCCCAGGCATGCAGACCGACTTCATGCCCGGCCGCCCGGGTTTGCCGCATCAAATGCCCGAGATCGCGGCCGATCGGCTTGCCCGGCCACGCGGTGCCGGCCAGCAGAATGTCCCAGCCGTACAGTCCGGCGGCGTTGGAGCGCAGCATCTTCCAGAGAAACTGCGGGCGGATCAGGCGCCACAGGTGCCGCCCCATGTTGTCCGGCCCGACGCTGAAAAAAAACGTCGCTTTGACCTGGGCCTCATCAAGCATTTCCAGCAATCGCGGCACGCCCTCACGAGTGCCTCGGTAGGTGTCGACATCAATCCGGAGGCCCGCTTTCATCAAACGTTGTCCGCGATTTCGAGCAGGGCTTCACGCAAGAAGAAATCCAGCGTGTTGCCGATGGTTTCACTCATCTCCACGGTCGGCGTCCAGTCCAGCAAGCGCTTGGCGTTGTCGATACTCGGTTTGCGGTGGGACACGTCCTGGTAACCCGCACCGTAGAACGCCTTGCTTTCGACGTCGCGGAACCCGGCGAATGGCGGGAAATTGTGGCGCAGCGGGTGCGCTTCGAACTGACGCAGCAGCTCTTCGCCCAACTGGCGGATGCTCGCTTCGTTGTCCGGGTTGCCGATGTTGATGATCTGGCCGTTGCAGGCATCGTTGCGGTTGTCGATGATCCGCGCCAGCGCTTCCACGCCGTCGGCAATGTCAGTGAAGCAGCGTTTTTGCTCACCGCCGTCGAACAGGCGAATCGGCGTGCCTTCCACCAGATTGAGGATCAGTTGCGTGATCGCTCGGGAGCTGCCGATGCGAGCCGAGTCCAGACGGTCGAGGCGCGGCCCCATCCAGTTGAAGGGGCGGAACAGGGTGAAGTTCAGGCCTTTCTGGCCATAAGCCCAGATCACCCGGTCGAGCAGTTGCTTGGAAGTCGAGTAGATCCAGCGTTGCTTGTTGATCGGCCCGACCACCAGGCTGGATGTGTCCTCGTCGAATTTGTCGTCCTGGCACATGCCATAGACTTCCGACGTCGACGGGAAGATCACCCGCTTGTGGTATTTGACGCAGTAGCGAACCAGCTTGAGGTTCTCTTCGAAATCCAGCTCGAACACGCGCAACGGGTTGCGGGTGTACTCGATGGGCGTGGCGATCGCGACCAGCGGCAGGATCACGTCGCACTTCTTGATGTGGTACTCGATCCACTCGGAATGGATGCTGATATCGCCTTCGACGAAATGGAAATTCGGATGGCTGCGCAAACGCGAGATGGCATCGGAGCCGATGTCGAGCCCGTAGACCTCGTAGCGGTCATCGCGCAGCAAACGCTCGGACAAGTGATTGCCGATGAAACCGTTGACGCCGAGGATCAGCACGCGTGTGCGGCGTGGCGTGCGTGCGGATTCGGCACCTCGCAGCACGGAACCGTCGACCAGACCGAGTTCGCCGGCCAGTTGCGGCCCGCTCAGGTACAAGCCGTTGTCGTTGCGCTGACCGGCGCTGATCACCAGCGAATCTTCGCCGCAGGCGATGCGCAATGGATCGACGCTGATGAGCCGCCCCGGCATCTGGCCTTCGTTGCCCTTGACCACTTCGGCGCTCCAGACAACCAGCTTGTGTTCGCCCACCGCGCAGAACGCGCCGGGATAAGGTTGGGTGACGGCGCGCACCAGGTTGAACAGTTCTTCTGCCGGTTTTTGCCAGATCAGTTTGCCGTCGGCGGGCGTGCGGCGACCGAACGTCGTGGCCTGGGATTCGTCTTGCGGCGTTTCACTGACCTTGCCGGCGAGCAGCGCGGGCAAGGTGTCGCGTAACAGGTCGGTAGCGGCCCCGCGCAGTTTGCCGTGCAGGCTCAGCGCGGTGTCGCTGCGCTCGATTCCAACCTTCTTCTGGGCGAGGATGGCACCGGCATCGGCGCGCTTGACCATGCGGTGCAGGGTCACGCCGGTTTCGCTTTCGCCGTTGACCAGCACCCAATTGGCCGGAGCACGACCGCGATAGCGTGGCAGCAACGAACCGTGCAGGTTGAACGCGCCTTTGCGTGCGGTGGCCAGCAGCGGTTCGCTCAGCAGCTGGCGGTAGTAGAACGAGAACAGGTAATCGGGGTTGAGCTGGCTGATGCGCTCGATCCACAGCGGATGGTTGACGTCTTCTGGGGCATGCACCGCAATGCCCCGGCGTGCGCACAGTTGTGCAACGGAGGCGTAGAAAGCGTTCTCCTTGGGATCATCGGCGTGGGTGAACACGGCAGCAATCTCATAACCGCTGTCGAGCAGGGTTTCGATACCGGTACAGCCAATATCGTGATAGGCGAAAACAACTGCTTTTGCGCTCATGAGAGAACCTGATCTGAAGAAGTGGAATTGAGGCCGTCAACGGTGATGACGGGAACGGGTGTGGCGGGCTGGCTGCGAAGGACTTTTTCGATGAAAAACCGCGGACGCGCACGGACATCGCTGTACATGCGCCCCAGGTATTCGCCCAGCAGGCCCATGCCGATGAACTGGCCGCCGGTGAACACGAACAGCACGGCGAACAGCACGAACATCCCGTCACCGGCCCAACTGGCGCCGAACACCAGCCGCAAGACAATCAGCACGGTGGCAAACGCCACGCCGAGCCCGGCCATGGCGAAGCCGACAATGCTCAACAACCGCAACGGCGTGGTGGTCATGCAAGTGATCAGGTCGAACATCAGGTTGATCAGGCGCATGGGGCTGTACTTCGATTCGCCGTGTTCGCGCTCGGCGTGAGTCACCAGGATTTCCGTGGTGTGCCGGGCGAAGCTGTTGGCGAGGATAGGGATGAAGGTGCTGCGCTCGCGGCAGGCGAGCATCGCGTCGACAATCGATCGACGATAGGCGCGGAGCATGCAGCCGTAATCACTCATGGCGACGCCGGTGGAACGCTGCACGGCGAGGTTGATCAGCTTCGACGGCCAACGGCGCAGGGCCGAATCCTGACGGTTGCTACGTACCGTGGCGACCACGTCATAGCCAAGCTCAGCCTGGGCCACCAGGCGAGGAATCTCTTCGGGCGGGTTTTGCAGATCGGCATCGAGGGTGATGACGACATCGCCCTTGCACTGCTCGAAACCGGCCATGATTGCCGCGTGCTGGCCGTAATTGCGGTTGAGAATGACCGCCACCACCGGGCTGCAATCGCGACTGGCGGCCTCTTCGAGGATCTGCGCGGAATTGTCGCGGCTGCCGTCGTCGACCAACACGATTTCGTAGTCGTGGTGCAGTTGCTGGCACGCCGCTTCGGTGCGCCTGAGCAATTCGGGCAGGCTGTCCTGCTCGTTGTAGACCGGGATGACGATCGACACACAACGGATCGGGTAAGGTTTCACAGGCGTGTGTCCAGTGTGAGTTCGATGGCGCTGACGACACGGTCGACGTCCTCGGTGGTCATGTCGGGGAACAACGGGATCGAGCACAGGCGTGCCGAGTTCCATTCGGTGTTGGGCAGGTAGATGTTGGGGAAGCGCTGGCGGTACCAGGTGTGCAAGTGGGTGGCGATGAAGTGGATGCCGGTGCCGATGTTCCGCGCCTGCAGGGCGTGCATGAACGCTTCACGGTCGAGTCCGCAGCGCTCGGCATCGATGCGCAGGATGAACAGGTGCCAGGCGTGCTGCTGCGGGTAAACCGGAATCGCCAGCGGTTGCACCGGCGAGCCTTCCAGACGCTGCAAATAGCGTCTGGCCAGCGCGGAACGCTTGGCATTGATCTCATCCAGGCGTTCCAGTTGCACCAGGGCGATGGCGGCATTGATGTCGGCCAGGTTGTATTTGAACCCCGGTTCGATCACCTGGGCCTGGGGTTTGCGGCCGTGGGTCATGCGGTCATAGGCATCGACGCCGAGCCCGTGAAACTTGAGCATGCGCACCCGGTTGGCCAGCGCCTCATCGTCGCTGACGAACATCGCACCCTCGGCGCAGGTCATGTTCTTGATCGCGTGGAACGAGAAGATCGCCGTGCCTTTCGCGCCGACGTGACGGTTTTTGTAGAAGGTGCCCGCCGCATGGGCAGCATCTTCGATCACCGGGATGCCGTGTTTGTCGGCCAAGGCGTAAAGCGCATCGAGATCGAATGCCGCGCCGGCGTAGTGCACCGGAATGATTGCCCGAGTGCGTGGGGTGATGGCCGCTTCGATGTGTTCGACGCTGCTCATCAGCGTGTCGCGGTCGACGTCGACAAACACCGGCGTCGCGCCCAGCAGGCAGATCATGTTGGCGGTGGAAACCCAGGTCTGGGATGGCGTGATGACTTCGTCGCCGGGTCCGATGCCCAAGGCCAATAACGTGACATGCATGGCGCCGGTAGCCGAGGACAACGCCACGGCATGGCGGCAGCCAACATAGTTGGCGAAGTGTTCTTCGAGTTGCTGGTTTTTCGGCCCGGTAGTGATCCACCCGGAGCGCAATACTTGCTCTACGGCGGCTATTTCTTCATCGCCGATACTGGGGCGGGAGAAGGGGAGAAAAGCCTCACTCATGGAAAACCTCGGGGCGTAGGCCGTCCTTCGGGGGAAGTACCGAAATAAACGGGATTTCAATGGTTTAGTGACCTGTCGGGCACGAGCCTTATTTGACTTTTGCAGCCATGGCCGGCAGGTTGGGAGCCTATCGAGGCCCGCCGGGTAGAGATGAGGTTAGGCCGGTTTTTGTGAAAGGAACATCAAAAAACGGCGATGGAATCGTTTATCTGAACGTTATTAAGCCAATGTTCAGGCTTCTGCCGTTCATCGCGCTCTTTAGTAGAAAAGTCCTGCAGAAGTGTCCCGCTTTATATGAAGAATGTTTCAATCCTTAGTTGTTTTATTGATCTGTTTCCACTCAAGGCCGTTTTGTTTTGATTGACTTACCTGTTACTGATTCAACTGCTGCAAAGACCAATCCGATGCCCCTGTATCTGGCGCGACTGGCGCCGTCCAGCCAACTGACCATGCGTTATGTGTTGCAGGACGCCGCCGACCGCCTGGGCTTCGAAGACATGAATGTCGAGGAGATTCCCTGGCACCAGTTGCAGCCCGAGGATGTGATCGCGCTGGTGGCGGCGTTGCGCGCGGACGGCTACGCGCCCAACACGTCTTCGCTGTACGTCAACGCCGTGCGCGGGGTGATGAATGAAGCGTGGCGCATGAGCCTGATCAGCCAGGAACACTTGCTGAAGATGCGCTCGGTCAAGGGCATTGGCGGCACACGGTTGTCCCAGGGACGCAATCTGCGCCGCTCGCTGATCCAGGAAATGATGGCAGTCTGTGCCGCCGATCCACGGCCACAAGGCCTGCGGGACGCGGCGATCATCGGGATTCTGTACGGTTCGGGCATGCGCAAATCAGAGTCGGTGAACCTCGACCTAGATCAGGTGGATTTCACCGAACGCAGCCTGCGGGTGACCGCCAAAGGCAACAAACAGCTGATCAAATACGCACCGGCCTGGGCGTTCGCCAAACTGGATGCCTGGCTGGAGCTACGACGCTCGCAACTCAAGGAAGGCGAGGTGGATGATGCGTTCCTGTTCAATCGCATCCGCCGCGGCAGCCACATCACCCGTGAGCGCATCACCAAACACGCGATCTATTACATCGCCCGGCAACGCGGCGCGCAGGTCGGGGTGAAAATCATGCCCCATGACTTTCGGCGCTCGTTCATTACCCGGGTGATCGAGGAACATGACTTGTCGATTGCGCAGAAACTTGCCCATCACAGCAATATCCAGACGACAGCCAACTACGACGTGCGCGATGACAATGAGCGGCGGCGGGCGATAGACCGCTTCGACCTTTAAGATTCACTCAACACATGGGCGTGGCCGATGGTCGAGACGTGAACCGCACTGCCGGTCGGTGGCGCGTACAGGCCCGAACTGCGCACCATCAATGACCGACCGGGCAGGTCGGTGGATGACAGAGGTTCCAGTTCCACGGTCAATGTGCAGGTATTGCCGCTGAAATCGCGCTCGGTCACCACGGCTCGACAACCGGCGGTCTCGACCGAGCTGGAAACGATACCGACCAGTTGCAACTGCTCGGGCCGCAGCATGATCTGCGCACAGTGGTTGTTGCGATGATTGTTGACCGGGATCCGCCCGAGATCGCAATGCGCCCAGCCGGCTTCGATCCGGGCCGGCATGACCACGGCATCGCCGAGGAACATTGCGGTTTGTTCGTCACCGGGATAGCGGTAAAGGTCCAGCGGATGACCGGACTGCACCACACGCCCCTCACGCATGACCGCAAGCTGATCGGCAAACGACAGCGCTTCACTCTGGTCATGGGTGACCAGAATGGTGGTGACACCGGCGTCCGCCAGCAACCGCGCCACCAGTTTGCGCATGGCGGCGCGCAAGCCGGTATCGAGCGCGGAAAATGGCTCGTCCAGCAACATCAGGCGCGGCTGTTGCGCCAGCGCTCGCGCCAGTGCCACACGTTGTTGTTGGCCGCCGGAAAGCTCATGGGGCCAACGATTGGCCATGCTGGAATCCAGTGCCACGCTGTCCATCAGTTCGGCAATACGCTCGTGTTTGATGGCGCCCTTGGTCGACAGGCCGAAACCGATGTTGGCGGCCACGGTCATGTGCGGAAACAGGGCGCCGTCCTGCGGGACATAACCGATCTGACGTTGATGCGCCGGGACTTCGTGGGTGTCGTCCACCAACGTCTGGCCATTGAACGTCAGGCGGCCCGAGTCCGGAAACTCGAAACCGGCGATCATGCGCAGCAAGGTGGTTTTACCCGAACCGGAAGGCCCGACGATCACCGTGCGACTACCCGTGGGCACCGTCAGGCTGATGTTTTCCAGGGCGCGATGCGCGCCATAGGATTTGCAGATCGAATGCAGTTCAAGAGCGTTCATCGGCCAGCCGTTCGTTTGGATTGGTGATAGAGGAGCCCGGTCAACGGAAGTGACAGCAGGATCATCAGCAAGGCATAAGGCGCAGCGGCGGCGTAGTCGATCTCGCTGGTCAACGCCCAGAACCCGGTCGCCAGCGTGCGCGTGCCGTTCGGGGCGAGCAGCAGGGTGGCGGTCAATTCATTGGTGATCGCCAGGAACACCAGCGCGGCACCCGCAGCAGCACCGGGCGCGGCGAGGCGCAGGGTAATCAACCACAACGCACGACCGGGAGAGCGACCGAGACTGCGGGCGATGTTCTCCAGCTCAACCGGCGCCTGAGCGATGCCCGCCCGCAAACTCACCAGCGCACGGGGTAAAAACATCAGCAGGTACGCAAGCAACACGGTAATCGTGGTCTGATAAATCGGCCGGGCGAAATGCACCGTGACCGTCACCAACGCCAGGGCGACCACAATGCCCGGCAACGAACTAGTGATGTAGTTGCAGCTTTCGAGGATCCGTTGCAGCCGACCCGGCGAGCGGATCGACAGCCACGCAATCGGAATCGCCGCGCAGGTGGTGAGGGCCGCGCCGGCAACCCCAAGCAGCAGCGTCTGTTGCAGTGCCGGCATCAGCTCGGCCATCTGCCAGACCTGCGAGCCACCGGCGATCAGCCACTTGCCCAAGGTGATCAACGGCACCCCGAGCGCGAGGGCGCAGGTCACCAACAGCAAGGTCAGCGCGAGAACGGTCGGCAACTTTTTCAGGCGTACGACCTGCTGTTCGCGGGCGCTCCCGGAACCGACGCGGGCATACCGCGCATTGCCACGCGCCGCCGATTCGACGGTCAGCATCGCCAGGCAACACAGCGCGAGCACACCCGCCAGCATGTTCGCGGCTGGCCCGTTGAAGGTGGATTTGAACTGATCGAAGATCGCTGTGGTGAAGGTGTCGAAGCGGATCATCGCGTACAGGCCGTATTCGGCGAGCAGGTGCAGCCCGACCAACAAGGCGCCTCCGCAAATGGCCAGACGCAGCTGCGGCAGCACCACGCGAAAAAACACCGCCCAAGGTTTGAGCCCCATCGATTGCGCGACATCTTCGATGGCCGGATCGAGGCGACGCAACGTCGCCGCAATCGGCAAGTAGAGGAACGGGAAGTAGGCGATGACCGACACCAGAACCCCGGCAAACAGCCCGTGAATCGGCGGCACCAGACTGACCCAGGCATAGCTGTGAACGAATGCCGGGACCGCCAGCGGCGCGGTCGCCAGCAACGACCACCAGCGCCGCCCCGGCAGATCGCTGCGCTCGGTCAGCCAGGCGAGTGTCACGCCCAGCGCGACGCACAGGGGAATCGTGATCAGCACCAGCAATACGGTGTTGATGAACAGCTCGCCGACCCGTGGCCGAAACACCAGTGCGAGCAAGGTTGTCCAGCCGGTTTGCACGGACACGCCGATGACAAAAGCGATTGGCAGCAGCGCCAGCAGCGAAACCAGCACCGACAAACCGATCACCCATGCACCGCCGCGACCCACGAACACTCCGCGAGAGCGGCGGCGCAAATGTGCGGGTATCGCCTCAGCGACGACCGCCGGTAATGTTTCAGGCATCAATTAGAGCAGTCCGGCCTGTGTCATCAGCTCAACGGCTTTTTTGCTGTCGAGTTTCGAGGCGTCGACTTTCGGCGCGTCGAGCTGCTGCAGGGGCACCAGTTTTGGGTTGGATTGCGCGTTCTTGCCGACCGCGTATTCAAACGAATTGCCGGTCTTGAGGATGGCCTGGCCATCCTTGCCGGTGATCCATTTCAGAAACGCCTGGGCCTGTTCCTTATGTTGGCTGGACGCCAGGACGCCGCCACCGGAAATGCTGACAAACGCGCCCGGGTCCTGATGTTTGAAGTAATGCAGGGCAGTGTCCTTGCTGTTTTCGCCGGTCCGGGCCTGATCACCGAAGCGGTAATAGTGGTAAATCACACCGCTGTCGATCTGCCCGGCATTCACTGCTTTCAACACGGAGCTGTTGCCCCGATACGCGGTGAAGTTGGTTTTCATCCCCTTGAGCCACTCGAGAGTGGCGGCTTCGCCCTTGAGTTCCAGCACCGCGGCGACAATGGCCTGGAAGTCCGCGCCGGCCGGTGACGCCGCCCAGCGACCTTTCCATTTCGGATCGGCGAGATCCATCAGTGACTTTGGCAACTCGGCTTCGGGCAGTTTGCCCGGGTTATAGACAAACACAGTCGAGCGCGCGGCGATGCCCACCCACTTGCCATGCGCCGGACGGTAGGCCGCGTCGACTTGTTCCAGAGTGGTTGGCGCTACGGGCGTAAACAGCCCCGCGTTATCCACCAGCACCATGGCCGGGGAGTTTTCGGTCAGAAACACGTCAGCCGGGGAGGCTGCGCCTTCCTGCACGATCTGATTGCCCATTTCCGTGTCGTCGCCATTGCGCACTGTGACCTTGATTCCGGTTTCCTTGGTAAAGCCCTCGATCCAGGCTTTGGTCAGGCTTTCATGCTGGGCGTTGTAGACCATGATACCGTCGGCATCGGCTGAGTAAACGTGACCTGCACCGAACAGGGCGGCGGCCAGCAAGGCGGCTTTCAGGAAAGAGGGGACAGGGCGATTCATGCAGTGGCGGCTCCGTGATTTTAAGATTCGTGCACGCTGGACAGACCGTTGGGTCGTCAATGATTGTAGGTCAATACGAATCATTTGCAGGTTTGAGACGGTGCCAAATGTAAGGGGATGAATGAGAAAAAAACGTCAATTCATTGCGATGCCGGACACCCTTTTTGCGATCCGGCTGCCGCCTGGCTGATCAACGCGGCCAGGCGTTTGACGTTGTTCTGCTGGGCAATGACCAAGTCGTCGATGGACGGCCCTGAAGGTGTTTGCAACGTACTTCGGCAGCTGACCAGCGTGGTATCGCCTTCGCCGGGACTGCGCAGGCGCCATTTGACGTCCATCAGCGCGTATTGACCAGGAACCGAATCAAAGCGCTGAACCTCCACGCGCACCGACACTTTGCGCTGGGGATTGCTGTTGGCCAGTTGATCGGCCAAGGCGCTGCGCAACTCATCCACCAGGCTCGCAGCCCACCACTCGGTCTCTAGAATCGCCAGGCCACTGTTGCCCTGACGAATGACGATCTGCGGACGATCGACCTGCGGCGGCACGCTGAGGCCTTCGATCAGGATTTCCCCGCCGTTGGCGCGCGCCGTCCCGCTCAGTTGCGCCGGCGTCAGGGTATGGAACTGGATCGGCTCACTGCGGCACGCGGCGAGCAGCAATAGCGCAGTGACCAACGTCATCTTCAGCGAGGAAACCATGGGTGTTGCTCCTGTTGGTCAGTTGCGCGGCGGTGCCTTCAAGTCCATCGGCGCGGCGTTATCGGGGCGACCGCGAATCAGCGATTCCGGATGCCGGCCCAGGTAATCCGAGAGCTCACGCAAGGAGCGCGACATGCGTCCGAGTTCCTCCAGGGTCTGGGTCAATTGCTCGCGTTGCGGCGAGTCCTCGGCAAGTGTCGAGCTGGCCGATTGCAGGGTCTTGCTGACGTCCGCCAGGGTGGTTTGCACGCCGGGCAAGGTCTTGGCGTTGAATTGCGCGAGGCCTTTGCGCAGCTCGACGAGGTTGCTGTCGAGGTTGCCGGCAATGCGTCCGATGGGCAGATCGTTGATTTTGTTGACCATGCTTTCGAGTTTTTCCTGCAACTGTTCAAGGCTGCCGGGAATGGTCGGGATGGACACAGGCCGAGCGGTTGGATCGAACACGACTTTCTCTGCCTTAGGGTAGAAGTCGAGCGCTATATAGAGCTGACCGGTCAACAGGTTGCCGCTTCGGGCCTGAGCCCGCAGGCCGTTTTCGATGAAGGAGCCCATAAGCCTGACACCGGCGGCTTCGTCATTGGGGTCGTGCTTCAACGCCTCAAGCATTTTGGCGTGAGCCTGACCGAGCCGTTGCGGGTAGATAACGATGCCGACGTTGACCGGAAAGCTGCGCTTTTTTGCATCGAAATCCAGATTGACCGACACCACTGTGCCGAACTCGATGCCAAGGAATTCCACCGGCGCACCGACCTTCAGCCCACGCAATGCCTGGTCGAAACGCAAACTCAGGTATTGCGCCTTGCCGCTGGGCGGGGCGAGGGCGGTTTGCTGGTCTTCGAAGAGCTCGAAGGCTTTTTCCTCGGTGGCCGGTTTATCGTTGGGGCTGTACTCCGGGGCGCGGAAGGCGATGCCGCCCACCAATATGGCGGACAGCGACTCGGTCTTCACTGCAAAACCGTTGGCGCCGACATTCACATCAATCCCGCTGGCGTTCCAGAAACGGGTGTTTTCGGTGACGAAGGCATCGTTGGGTGAGTGAATGAAGACTTCGATGTTCACCCCTTTGCCGTCGGCATCCAGGGTGTAAGCGACGACTTGGCCGACCGGAATCTTGCGGTAGTAAACCGGCGAGCCGATGTCCAGCGAACCCAGGTCCGGGGTGTTCAGCATGAAGCGCTTGCCCGGCTCGCCATAAGTGATCGGCGGCGGATTTTCCAGGCCTTTGAAGTTCTTCGACCGCGCATTGGCCTGGCCAATGTCGGCGCCAATGTAGTCCCCGGACAGCAGCGTATCGATACCCGACACGCCGCCCGCGCCGATTCGGGGCCGCACCACCCAGAATTGCGAGTCTTCGCGGGTGAAACTTTCCGCCTGCTTGGCCAGTTTGATGGTGGCGTTGACGCTTTTCTGGTCGTTGCTCAGTTCTACCTCGGAGACTTGCCCGATCACCACGTTACGGTATTTGACCTCGGTCTTGTTGGCGGTCAGGCCGCTGCCGGTCTTGAATGTGACGGTGATGGTCGGTCCTTCCTGCAGGATGCTGTGCACCACCAGCGAAATACCTACCAGCACCGCGATAATCGGGACTATCCATACCAAGGACACGCTGAAACGACGGGTCTTGATCGGGGCCTGCCCGGGAGCTTGCGGCCCGTCAGTGGCTTGCGACTTCATCCATGACCTCCTCGTGATTCGAATGGTGTTGGTCCCAGATCAAACGCGGGTCAAAACTCATGGCCGAGAGCATGGTGAACACCACGACCAGGCCAAAGAAGAGAATGCCCACGCGGGGTTCGATATCGGCCAGGGCTTGAAACTTGACCAGTGAAGCCACCAGGGCCACCACGATCACGTCGAGCATCGACCAATAACCGATGAGCTCGACGAAGCGGTACATTTTCGACCGCTCCTTGCGCGCCCATTGGCTGTCGCGCTGAACGGTCACCAGCAGGAGCGTCAGAGCGACGAATTTGACGCCCGGCACCGCGATACTGGCGATGAAAATGATCAGGGCAATGTCCCAGGCGCCGTGCTGCCAGAAATCCAGCACACCGCCCATGATGGTGCTGTCGGCGCCGGCGCCAACCATTTTGGTGTTCATCACCGGCAACACATTGGCCGGGATGTAAAACACCAGCGAAGTCAGCAGGTAGGCCCAGGTGCGGGTCAGTGCGTTGGGCTTGCGCCGATGCAGCGGTGCACCGCAACGCTCGCATTCTTGGGGTTCGCCGGTCATGTCACAGGCCAGGCCGCAGCTGTGGCAAAGGCACAGGTTGAGTTCGCTCGCGACCGGAGGCGTGGTCATAAAACATCCCACAGTTCACGTATATCGCGCCCGGCAATGCGGATCATCATCAGGCTGAGAATGGCCAGGGCGAACAGTCCGATGCCGGGCAGCACGTCGAGCAACCCGGCGAGCTTGATCACCGCGACCATCGCCCCCAGCAGGCAGACTTCCAGCATGCTCCAGGGCCGCAGGGTTTCCAGCCAGCGCATGCAGAATCTGAAACCCGGTGAGCGACGGGAGGTGAGGGCGAAGCTCAAGACCCAGATCAACAGCAGCAACTGGAAAATCGGCGCAATGATCATGGAAATGGCGGCCACCAGGGCGATGAAGGTAATCGGGCCCAGCGTCAGGGCCATTATGGAATCCCACAGCGTTGCGCTGTTTTTCAAGCCTTTAAGGCTGATGCTCATCACCGGATAGAAATTGGCGAAAATCCACAGCATCAATGCCGTCACGGTCAACGCTAGCCGCTGCTCCACCGTCAGGCCGTTATAACGCTGAAGCACACCACCGCAGCGCGTACACAGGGTTTTCTGATGTTTGGCGAGCGTGACTTTTTGATACACGCAGTCGCAGTGCTCGCAGATGATCAGTTGGTCAGTCGTAGCCATAGGCCGCACTCGCCAGGACACAGGAAAGTCAGAGCACCTCCTCAATATAGAAGTGCGTTGCGAATGAGCAAATCGAAAGGCAATTTGGCGAGTCAACGGAGGGCGAAGATCAACATTTGTGGCGAGGGGATTTATCCCCGTTCGGCGGCGAAGCCGTCGCTAAACCTGCTTCCGGGGGATACCTGAAAGAATGCAGGGGCCGCTTCGCGACCCAACGGGGATAAATACCCTCGCCACAGGTTTTGTGTGAGGTCTGTGCTCCGGTTTCAGCCGAGGATTTCACGCAGCCGATACCAGAACATACCGAGAGCCAGCAACGGCGAACGCAGCATCGGGCCACCGGGAAAGGTCATGTGCGGCACGGCGCTGAACACGTCGAAGCCTTGGCTGTGCCCGGCATGAATCACTTCGCCCAGCAGTTTTGCGCACCAGTGAGTCACGTTCAGCCCGTGGCCGGAGTAACCCTGGGCATAAAACACGTTCGGGTGCTGGCGCAGGCGCCCGACCTGCGGAAAGCGATTGGCCGTGATGCCAATCTTGCCGCCCCACTGATAATCAATGCGCACATCGGCCAGTTGCGGGAACACCTTGAGCATTTGCGGGCGCATGTAAGCGGCGATGTCTGCAGGATCGCGACCGGAATAATGACAGGCACCGCCGAACAGCAAGCGCCGGTCCGCCGAGAGCCGGTAGTAATCCAGGCCGACTTTCTGGTCGCACAGCGCCAGGTTCTGCGGGATCAATTGCGCGGCAACCTCAGGCGCCAATGGTTCTGTGGCGATGATGTAGCTGCCCGCCGGCAGCACCTTGCCGCTGAGTTTCGGTTCCAGTTCGTCCAGATGCGCATTGCACGCCAGCACCAGACTGCCGGCACGCACCGTGCCGCCGGCACAACGAACCTGCACCGTGCTGCCATGGATCAGTTCCAGCACCGGGCTCTGCTCGAAGATCTGCACCCCGAGCGATTGCGCCAGCCGCGCTTCGCCCAGCACCAGGTTCAGCGGGTGCAAGTGCCCCGAGCCCATGTCGACCAGGCCACCGGCATACACGCCTGAATTGACCACTTGCTCTCGGATCTGCTCCGGCCCGACCAGCCGGGTTTCATGGGCGTAACCTGACTCGGCCAGGCTTTCCCGTTCAGCCTTGAACGCCGTGAATTGCGCCTGAGTGTTCGCCAGTTCGCAAAAACCCCAGCGCAGGTCGCAATCAATATTGTGCTCACGGATGCGCTTGCCCACGAGTTCCACCGATTCGATCCCGGCGCGCTCAAGGTAGCGAACGCCTTCGTGACCGACATGCTTGGTGAATCCACTGACGTCATGCCCGATGCCGCGAATCAGCTGCCCCCCGTTGCGCCCGCTGGCGCCCCAGCCGATCCGTCGGGCCTCCAGCAGAATCACCGAGAGCCCACGCTGCGCCAGTTCGATGGCGGTGTTGACCCCGGTAAACCCGCCGCCGATCACGCAGACATCAGCCACAAGGTCTTCGGTCAAGGCGGGGAACGGCGCCAGCGCATTGGCCGACGCGGCGTAATAGGAGCGCGCATGTTCGTTGCTGTACGGGTTCATTTGTTGGACTTCACTTTGCTCCAGGAACGGGTCATCAAACGCATGATGGCCTGGGGCGGGGTGGTCGAGATATAGAGTTTGTCGAGCACGGTCTGAGGCGGGTAAACCTCGGGATTGTTGACCAGTTCAGCGTCCATGTATTGCTTGGCGGCGGGGTTCGGATTGGCGTAACCGACGGAGGCGCTGACGTTGGCGATGACTTGCGGGTCCAGCAGGTAATTGATGAAGGCGTGAGCCTCTTTCGGGTTGCTGGCATCGGCGGGAATCGCCAGCAAATCGAACCACAGATTACTGCCTTCCTTGGGGATCGCGTAAGCGATGTTCACGCCGTTCCTGGCCTCCTTGGCGCGGTTGGCGGCCTGGAACACATCACCCGAGTAACCGAAGGCCACGCAGATGTCGCCGTTGGCCAGGTCCGATACGTACTTGGACGAGTGGAAGTAGGTGATGTAAGGGCGGATGCTCAACAGCTTGGCTTCGGCTTTCTTGAAGTCTTCCGGGTTCTCGCTGCGTGGGTCCATGCCCATGTAGTTGAGGATGGCGGGGAACACTTCGTCCGCCGAGTCCATCATCGACACGCCGCACTGACTGAGTTTCTTGATGTTTTCCGGCTCGAACAATACGGCCCAGGAGTCGATGTGATCGATGCCCAGCACTTGTTTGACCTTGTCGACGTTGTAACCGATGCCGTTGGTGCCCCACAGATACGGCACGGAGTGTTCGTTGCCCGGGTCGTTCTTCTCCAGCAGTGCCAGCAGTTTCGGGTCGAGGTTCTTGAAGTTCGGCAACTGCGCGCGATCCAGTTTGAGGAACGCGCCGGCCTTAACCTGGCGGGCGAGGAAGTGGTTGGACGGCACCACCACGTCATACCCGGTGCGGCCGGCGAGCAGTTTGCCCTCAAGGGTTTCGTTGGAATCGAAGACGTCGTAGATCACCTTGATCCCGGTTTTCGCCTGGAAGTCGGCGAGGGTGGTTTCGCCGATGTAATCGGTCCAGTTGTAGACGCTGACGGTCGGCTGGGCCTGTGCAACGGAGCTGACCAGCATGGCCAGCGCGACCGGGACCACGGATTTCAATAGACGCATATCGACACCTCTTGGAATTATTGGGTTATTCAGGTGTTTCGCTATTCCTGTGGGAGCCAGCCTGCTGGCGATAGCGGTGGGCCAATCGATACAGAGGTTGGCTGTGCCGACGCCATCGAGAGCAGGCTCACTCCCACAGGAGATGTGTGCAGGGCTCAGACGCTGAGCAACAAAAACTCCCGCTCCCACGAACTGATCACTCGCTTGAAGTTCTCGTGCTCCGCGCGCTTGACCGCGACATAACCGCGGACAAACTTGTCACCCAGATAACGCCCGATGGTTTCGCATTCTTCCATCTGCGTCAGCGCGTCTTCGATGGTGATCGGCAAACGCAGGTTGCGTCGCTCATAGGCCCGGCCCTGCACCGCAGCGCTCGGCTCGATGCGCTCGACCATGCCGAGGTAGCCGCACAACAGGCTGGCGGCGATGGCCAGGTACGGGTTGGCATCCGCGCCCGGCAAGCGGTTTTCCACGCGCATCGCCTCGGGGCTGGAGGTCGGCACACGCAGGCCCACGGTGCGGTTCTCCTCGCCCCATTCGACGTTCACCGGTGCGGAGGTGTCGGGCAGGAAGCGGCGGAACGAGTTCACGTTGGGCGCAAACATCGGCAGTACTTTGGGGATGTATTTCTGCAGGCCGCCAATGTAGTGCAGGAACAGCTCGCTCATCTGCCCGTCGGCATTGGCGAAGATCGGCTGACCGGTGGCGATGTCCACCACACTCTGGTGGATGTGCATGGCGCTGCCCGGCTCATCGCCGATCGGCTTGGCCATGAACGTCGCCGCGACGTTGTGCTTGAGCGCCGCCTCGCGCATGGTGCGTTTGAACACGGTGATCTGGTCGGCCAGGTCCAGCGCGTCGCCGTGACGGAAGTTGATTTCCATCTGCGCCGGGCCGTCTTCGTGGATCAGCGTGTCGAGGTCCAGGCCCTGCAATTCGCACCAGTCGTAGACGTCTTCAAACAGTGGGTCGAATTCGTTGGCCGCGTCGATGGAAAACGACTGTCGACCGCTTTCGGCCCGGCCCGAACGGCCCAGCGGCGCCTTGAGCGGCAAGTCCGGGTCTTCGCAACGCTGGGTCAGGTAGAACTCCATTTCCGGCGCGACAATCGGTTTCCAGCCCTTATCGGTGTAAAGCTGCAGGACTTTCTTCAGCACGTTGCGCGGCGACAGTTCGATCGGGTTGCCAAATTTGTCGAAGGTGTCATGGATCACGATCGCGGTAGGCTCGATGGCCCATGGGATCACGTAGACCGCGTCTGAAACGGGCTTGCACACCATGTCGATGTCGGCCGGGTCGAGCAGGTCGTAGTAGATGTCGTCGTCGACAAAGTCCCCGGTTACCGTTTGCAACAGCACACTTTCCGGCAGGCGCATGCCTCGCTCATGCAGGAACTTGTTGGTGGGTGCAATCTTGCCGCGTGCAATGCCGGTCAGGTCACTGACGACACACTCGACTTCGGTAATCTTGTGATCTTTCAGCCACGTGAGCAGCTGATCGAAAGGGACATTCATAAAGACCTCGTTATTGGTTTTATTAACGCCGGGGAGGGTGGTTTCATCCGCCACACACTTCCCCTGGGACGCGTTGACGACTATCTTGGGCGAGCCTTGACGTTCCATCTATCCACTTTCAGCAGCACCAAAACGCACCAAACGAGTGCGTAAGGTCACCCATGACAACGTGCAATCCATTACAGGTCCAAGCGTTCAACACCGCCGATGTCGCCGAGCAAATCCGCGCCACGCCGGGATGGGTCCAGCATTACCAGCAGATGTCGCCGGGGCATTTTGCCGGGCGGGTGCGGTATCTGGACCTGCAAGGCGTAGAGATCTACGAGGAACACATGAACACCCGGGTCGAACAGAATTTCAGCGCGCCCGAGGGTTCACTGGCGTTCTGTTTCGATCGCAGCGACAACGCGCTGTACGTGTTGAATGAAGAAAGCCGCAACATCTGGATCACGCCGGAGAACTATCAGGAAATCGCCGTGGTGTTCGGGCCTGAGTTCGTTCAACGGCACGGGCTGAATGTCGCCCGACTCGAAGGGCTGTTCATGGCACCGTTGAACTCGGAGCAGAACGCGCTGTTCAGTCGCTGGTTGAGCGGAACCTTGACCCGTCTGGCGCAGACCCTCGATCCGCCGAGCAAAGAGGCGTTGACCCAGCAGTTGCTGGAAGACTGTCTGTACATCCTCGACAACGCCTGTGTCTGCCTGGACCGCGGCGGTTTGCAGCGTCGCGCCGAAGAGCGGGCGGTGATGAAGCGTATCGGCGAATGGGCGGCCGATTCCCCGGAAGAAACCTTGAATTTGCTGGAACTGTCCCAGGTCGCCGGGGTGTCGCTGCGTCAGTTGCAGCACGCCTTCAAGGCGTACACCGGCATGACGCCGACCCATTGGCTGCGCCTGCGCCGCCTCAACAGTGCTCACCGCGAACTGCTCAGTCGTTCGGCCACGGAAACCACTGTGGCCGAAGTGGCGATGCAATGGTCGTTCTGGCATTTGGGTCGGTTTTCCAGCAGTTATCGCGCGCTGTTCAAAGAGCTGCCGAGTGAAACGCTCAAGCGTGCTGGCCGTCAGTCATAAGTCGGGGGAGGGCGCGCGGGGGTGATCTACACTCTGGAGGCTGAGGACACCTCGGAGGTCATCATGAACAGCTTGTCTTCCCTTGGTCTGTGTGTCGCGCTGTCGATTGCCGCCACGCAGGCGTGGGCCGAAACGGTGGTCCCGTTGAAGGGCCAGACGTCGCAACAAACCCAACTGGACATCGAGTCCTGCCACAACATCGCCGCGGGTCAGACTTCGACGCCGCCGCCTGCATCCGGTGGCCGCCTGAAAGGAGCGGCTGTCGGTGCCGCTGCCGGCGCCACTGGAGCTCAGGTTCGCGGTCGCCAGCACGATGAGTTTTATGACCGTGTGGATGACGATGTGAAGCAGGATTATCGGCAGAACCGGGCCAAAGAGACGGCCGCCGCCGGTGCGGTGGTGGGGGGATCGCGTCAACGCCAGGAACGCCGGGCGCAACAGAAAACCGCCGCTTCCACCAGTTCGACGGCCTACACCAGTTGCCTGCAAGGAAAGGGGTATCAGGTTAATCCCTGAACGCGTTTTGGCGGTCGCTGATCCAGCAGATAAACCATCAGGCACGCATACAGAGTCACCAGCATGAACAGTCCCATGCGCACGGCAAATGCCGTGTAGACGTCTTTGCTCGCAAGGCTGTCCTGTACCGACTGACCAAGCAGGATGATCATGGTGATGAGGCTGTTGAGCCAGAACCCCGGGCTCAACCGGGTCGGGCTCAGGGCGTACAACTTGCGCGCCAGGATCAGACCGAACAGCAGCATCCACAGAAAAAACATCCACAGGTGCACAAACAGGCTCAGCGCACTCCAGAACAACACCGCCAGCACGCCGGCCAGCAGGGTCGAACCGACGAGTTCGCGACCGGCATTTCGGGCCGTGGTGGAACTCTGCTGGCCCAGGCCGACTGCCTTCAGAATGATCGGCAAGTAGCTCGCCGGATCGATCATTGCCAGCAAAAACGCTGGCAACACGATCAGGGTTGCACGCAGCGCAACCCGGCTGACTTCTTCCGCCGGTAACAGCGGCGCAGGGGGTGGCGAAGGCGCCTTGGGCGGGTCGGGAAAGAGCCAGTGACTCACCGCCACCATCAAAACGGCGAGGAGTAATCCTTTGACCAGGGCGCCAATAACCATCGCCGCGAGGTCGAACTCGGCGACACCGGCTGAAGAAATCATGGTCAGGCCGATCACCAGGAACGTGACGATCAGGTTGTTGCCGCCGCGCAATCCAAAACGAAAAACCAGGAACAGACAGACGCCGACCAGCAGCACGCCACTGACCGGGTAATAACGCAGAACCGGAATCAACAACAGGCCGACTCCGGTGGTCAACATTGCAACGACGGCCAGAACAATTCCGGCCTTGAACGGCAAAGGCCGGTTGACGGTGGCGAGGAGCAACAACGCAAGCACCGGCGCGATAAAGGGAATCGGCAAGCCCAAACCGAAACTCCCGGCGAGACACAACGCAGTGCCCGTGGCCAGGCGCAGTGCGCGTTGAGCCCTGGGTGTGCGTTTAGTAAGCATAGGACAGCCAGCTCATCAGACCAAAAAACAGACGACCGAGCGGGTTCAATGGATTGCCTTGGGTAGGAAAGGCCATGACTTCAGCCTGGCCGCCGGCACGCATCGCACGGCTGTCGCGCAGCCGCGCTTTGGATTCCTCGGAAAACTCAATGATCACGGGGAAGCGCTGGGCTGGACGCAGCCAGTCGCGGCTGTTCTGTACATTGGGCAAGGTACCGGGTGCCGGCGTCTGACCGACACTGACGCCGTAACCGACGCTGCGCACGCGCCCGTCGAACACTTCGCCCGGCAGCGCATCCAGAACAATCGCCACCGGCGTATCGACCCTGACCCGACCGAGGTTGTTCTCGGTCATGTCAGCACTGATCCACACATCGTGGATGGCGATCAGGGTCATCACCGGACTGCCGACGGCGGCGAACTGCCCGGCATCGGTGCGCAGGTCGGTGATCAAGCCTGCCGACCGTGCGCGAATCTGCGTGTTGGCCAGGTCCAGTTCGGCTTTCGACAACGCCGTCGCGGCACTGCGCAGCAGAGCGTTATCTTCCTCACTGCCACCTTCCTGCTCCCGCGCACGCTGGACTTCGGCACGGGCGGCGGCGACCTGGCTGACGGCTTGTTCGCGATTGGCCCGAGACACTTCGAGCAGCCGTACGGAAATGGTTCCGGGGTCATCGCGATACAGCCCCTCAAGGCGCTGATTGTCCTGGCGCGCCTTGAGTTCGTTGGCCTGGGCGGCGCGCAGATTGGCTTGTGCCGAGGCAATGCCGGCGGTGCTGGCGCCGATTTGTCGGCGTGTCGATTCGAGGTCTGCGCGTGCGCGGTCGACGGCGATCTGATACGGCTGGGGATCCACCTCGAACAGAACGTCTCCGGCCTTGACGTCCTGGTTGTTGCGCACGTTGACGCGAATGACCCGGCCGGCCACTTCAGCCGCCACCGGAATGACAAAGGCGCCTACCCGGGCCTGTTGGGTGTAAGGCGTGAACCGGTCCGCCGACAAATACCAGGCCAGGCTCAAGACGATGACCAGCAACACCCATTTGATGCCTTTCTTCGCCGGATCGGCGGGCGGTTCGGGTGCCTTGGGGGAGGGCGGTGCGGCTTCATTCATGGTCTTTTACCTTGTTGGCTTGTGCAGCTGAAGGCTCATCCAGCAGATCGCCCCAGTCCGTACGTTGCTCCATTTGCCGGCGGGTCGCCGCATCGATTTTCGGCAGCGCGCTATACCAGCCACCGCCCAAGGCCTTGTACAGGGCAATTACATTGCTCACGGCATTGCTGCGGCTGACCAGGTAATTGTCCTGTTGCTCCAGCAAGGCGCGTTGCGCATCCAGCACCCGCTGGAAGTCCGAATAACCTTCACGATATTGCGCGTTGGCCAGCACCAGCGAGCGCTTGGCGGAGACTTCGGCCTCACGCAGGATGCGTTCGCGCTCCAGGGATTTGATCAATCCGCTGGCGGCGTCATCGGCCTCGCGCGCCGCCTGGCGAACCTTGTCGCGGTAGGCTTCGATCAACTGCTGCAACCGCGCATCCTGGATACGCACGTTGTTGCTGATCCGGCCATGGTCGAAGAGGTTCCAGCGCAGGCTGGGGCCGCCGATGAAGTCCAGGCTTCTGGAGGTGCCGTTCAGCGTGTCGGCCGACCAGACGATGCTGCCGAGCAAAGTCAACGACGGGTAGAACTCGGTTTCGGCCACACCGATCAGCGCCGACTGGGCTGCGACGTTGAGTTCGGCCGCGCGCACATCAGGTCGGCGCAGCAGGAGGTTGGCGGGCACATCCTGTAGCACTGCGCGGTCTACCAGCGGGATCAGTCCTTCATTCTCAAGCAACTGTGACAGTGCACCGGGTGGCTGACCGACCAGCACAGCCAGCGCATTGCGGATACGCAGCACCTGGTCTTCAAAGTTGGGAATGGTGCTCAGGGTGCCCAGGTACTGAGTCTTGGCCTGTTGCAGGTCGAGCTCGGCTTGCTGGCCGCTGTTGAACAGCTTTTCGGTGATCTCGAAATTACGCTTTTGCTGTTTGGCGTTTTCCTTCGCCACACGCAAACGCGCCTCGGTGGTGCGCAACGAAAAGTAGGTGTCCGCCACTTGGGCACGCAGCAGGACGAGCACGTCTTCGTAGTTGGCCTGTGCGGCGAAGTAACCGGCATCGGCGGATTCGATGGCACGGCTGAAGCGACCCCAGAAATCCAGCTCCCAGCCAATGTCGAACCCGGCGCTGTGTTGCCAGAAATGACTGTCCTGCGGATTGCTTCCGCCGGATTGCCTGCGGTTGAAGTACAGACTGTCGACGCTGGCTTGCTGCAATTGCGGGTAGCGCCCGCTTTGAGCGATGCCCAGTTGGGCACGGGCCTCCATCACTCGTAGACCGGCGATTTTCAGATCCGAATTTTGGGCGTCCGCCTCGGCGATCAAACGATCGAGCACCGGATCGCCGAAGACTTGCCACCACTGCCGCAGATCAGGATGCAGGTTGCGCTGGCTGGATTGCTCAAGGGCAGGGGAGCTCCAGTGGTCAATCCAGGCTGGCTTCGGTGACTGAAAATCCGGCCCGAGGCGCACGCAACCACTCAAGCCCAGTACACCCAGCAGGAGCAGTTGGCTTGATCGCGTCAAATGCATGCACGTTTTCCGGTCCATTAAGTTCACAAGAGCATAGACGCCCTGATGATCAGCCGACTGCTAAGCTTTCACGCGGCATCACATTCAATATGACTCGTCAAAAAGGAAAGGCAGCCATGAATGCGCCGCATGCCGCTGGATGGCGCTTCAGACTGGGCATCGCGATCATAGATCTGATGCTCGGCTCATGGCTGATGGTGCCCATCGTGGCGGCAGCGGCAACAGGCAAAAGCTCTTTGCGGAGTTTCCCGAGCATTCGGCATTGATTGAACAACTGACAATAGAATGAGGGCTGAGGGGAGTATTGTGGGTTGAGACGGCAGTTCACCCGCCTCAACACGCAGCCTCCCACCAAGACGCTATGCAGCATGGGAAGGAACGAAGAACAAATAGTTAGAGAGAGAAAGCGACCCGTAGCATACCCTCAAGATCTTTCGGCTTGCGTCCCAACAGTTTTTCAAGCGTATGACTGCTCTGGTCGAAAGCGCCTTTATCAATGGCGTTACCCCAGCCGCTGAGGAATTTCGCGACCGAGGTTGGCCAGCCGTCAGCCTCCCGAGCGGCGATGAATGCTTGAGCGGAAATGGGTTGGTATTCAATCGGCTTCCCCGTCAGTCGAGCCAACCCGTTAGCGATGTCCTGGAATGACCACGTCTGTCCCGCATTCAGCAGGCAAGTGCGGTTTTCATAACCCGTTTCGGTTAACAGTGCGGCACCGGCCTCTGCCAGCTCGGCAAAAGTGGCGAAGCTGGCTCGACCTTGACCTGCTGGGGCACTGAAGTCTTCTTTTGCCGCATCGGCGCCGGTGAGGAAGGGCAAATCGTCGGCGTATAGGGGATGTTGAACAATCGTGTACGTGAGGCCCGACCTCTTGAGCAATCGTTCGGTAGCGATATCGCTTTCAGTCACGCCTTCAATAGGAGCCAGCTCATCGTTGACCCGTTGAATACTGGTGTAAACCACATGGCGAACACCGGCCCGGCCGGCAGCAACGATCACGTTTTTATGCTGGGCAAGACGATCACTGAAGGCTACGGCTGGCACCATGTAGATTTTTTCGACGCCTTCGAATGCCGCCACCAACGAATCGTAATCGGTGTAATCCCCGTAGCGCACTTCTATACCCAGTGCAGCCAGGGGCGCGGCTTTTTCAATATCACGTGCCATTGCCACAACATCGGATGCCGGGATTTTTTGTACCAGTGAATGCAAGACAGCATTGCCCAATCTGCCTGTCGCGCCAGTAACTAGAAATTTTGCCATGATGCTTTGCTTCCGATCTTGATAACCAGTAGGAAGCCCATCATGACCAAAGCATAAAAGATAAATTAGTCTTCAATAGGTAGAATCAGCTTCAACCAAAAGTTGGAGATGATCGTGGAAACTCTAGGTAATCTAGAATCCTTCGCCCGTGCCGCGGAAGCCAGCAGCTTTTCCGAAGCCGCACGGCGCATGGGCATTTCCGCAGCCGCTGTCAGTAAGAATGTGGCGCGCCTTGAAGCCAATCTGGGTACGCGGTTGTTCCACCGCAGCACGCGAAGTATCACCCTCACCGAAGCGGGAGAGTTGTTTTACCAACAGGTCGCAGAAGGCCTCGAAACCCTCCAGGGGGCCATCAATCAGATAAGCGAAGCCAGAGAAGTCCCCGCAGGACGATTGCGGGTCAATTTGTCACCATCTTTGGCTTACGATTATGTATTGCCATTGCTCAAGACCTTCATGCAGCGTTACCCCGCGGTGGTGCCAGATTGGCATTTAGAAATACGACGCGTGGATTTGATAGGTGAAGGGTTTGATGTCGCTATCGGTGGCGGCATGGAATTGTCACCTGGCGTTGTGGCACGAGAACTCGCCAAACTTCATCTCGTGGCTGTCGCTGCTCCGTCATGGCTGGAAGGCAAGCCGCTGCCCACTACGCCCAGCGAGTTGCAGGGGGTTGATGGCATCGTAATGCGTTCGACCAACTCAGGGCGTTTGCTGAACTGGACGCTTCGTGATGCTGGGGAAGGGCGGTTCGACCTCAATCTCAAACCCGCAGCCATCATGAACGACCCGGAAGCGCTGTGTAGCTGTGCTGTGATGGGGCTAGGTGTCGCACTGCTGCCCTTGGATCGCGCCTGGCCTCGCTTGCAACGCGGTGAGCTGATTCGATTATTGCCAGATTGGTATGTCGATCTGGGCGTGGTCTCGGTTTACTACTCTTCCAAAAAATCTTTGCCGGCCAAAACACGGGTGTTCGTCGATTTTCTGTTGGAGCATTTTCGAGAATCGCTCTGCCAACACTTCCGTGCCGATTGAGGCCTACGGCGATTGAGCCAGCATAACTGAAGCAATACTCGCATCGGTGGGCACCCGTCCAGTGACGGTTGTTCACCAGCGACGGCCAGTTATTCGGAATACTTTGTGAATATCAGGTCCGTCGCAGTGGGCAATTTCGTATGGCAAGCGAAGCAGCCATTGACGATCTTTTCACTGGGATTGGGCTTGCCGTTTTCAAACTGCCCGTAACCCCATCCGCCTGTATTGGCGTAACGCTTAGAGTCTTTGACTTCGATCTGGACGTTCGTCGGCTCGCCCGCGATGAAAGATTGGTCCCGACCAAACACAGCGTTGTTTTGCGCGGAGGATTCATATTGATAAGCGAGTCGAGCGATGACAGTGCCATCTGGAAATGGCCGTGTCCCATCCCTGAACGCTTTCATGGCGACATCATTTCCCAGAATGACACGGATGTCAGGTTTATCACCTTCTTCATGAGCAATGCTGACAAATTGCCAGTTCCGGTAGCCCGGTGGGAGTGTCACCCCAAACACTGGCGACCCCTCTGCGGCCGTACCGGGGGTTGAATCAGCGTTTGCAACAATAGAGAAAGCTAGCCCGCAAAGAATACTGGCGGTCGCGGTCAGAACGAGCAATTTGGAAGTCATCACAAATTCTCCAACGATGAGTGTACGCAGTTTCGTCGACGACCTTGTCGAAGGTCTGCAAGTGCATCCGGCCTTTCGTCCAGATGCTGATTGAACGAGTGCCACGACCGTTCCATTGACGGTTGCAGGCAATCGTCATTTGGCAGTGGCAGCCGCTTCAATCAGGCTGGCAACGACCTTCGGATTGGACACCATCACGACATGGGACGCGCCTTTGACCGCGACGGTCTGTCTGGCATGCGCTCGTTCAGCCATGAACGCCTGGGCTTGCGCGGGGATGTTCTTGTCCTTGTCACCGTAAACGAACCATGAAGGAATGGTTTTCCACGCTGGCTCGCTCGACTTTTCGTTGAGCGCCTCTGCGGTCACAGGGCGTTGGGTCGCAGCCATCACCTTGGCGTCGGCGTTCGACACATCCGCGGCGAACTGATCGTGAAACTTGTCCTGTTGGATGTAGAGGTCTTTACCACCGTCGGCCAATTCAACCGGTGGCGCCAAGGTTGGGCCAAGTGTGTTGCCTGGGAAGCGACCCGCCAGGTCTGCGGTGGACTCACCTGCCTCGGGCGCAATAGCAGCGACGTAAACCAAGGCTTTGACGTTGGCATTTCCATAGGCAGCTTCGCTGATGACCGGACCGCCATAAGAGTGCCCGACCAAGACGATTGGAGTCTTGATGCTCGCTAACACATCCGCGACAGACTGTGCGTCACCCTTGAGCGAGCGAAGAGGGTTGGAGGCCGCGATTACCGGATATCCATCCTTTTCCAGAATTCTTACCACACCGTTCCAACTGCTGGAGTCGGCGAAGGCTCCGTGCACCAACACAACGGTTGGTTTGATCGGAGCGGCCAATGCAGCGGTCGAACTGATCATTGTTGCTGCGAGCGCAAGCCCTGCAAATAACTGTTTCATCGAATGTTCCTGTGTATAGAAGATTGACGCAGTCAGGTAAATTTGAAACGGGTGCAGAACTGTCTGCGCCTTCATGGGGAGGGCGTTGGCGCAACGTCTATGGAGCGTTTCAGACACTTTTTTGCGCCATCCAGAAGTCCACGGATCTTCGAGCACAGACAGCTATACCTGTAACGAATCGATCGACTGCGCGGATCATGGTCTGCTTCTATCAATTGCGTGAGAACGACCAAAAAGAACAATCTAATATTTCACTGGGTGAAACAGCCGAAGTTTAAGCGCTGAAAGGCTATTGCCCTCTTACTGGCCTGGCGCTTTCGCCAGAGTGATCTTTTCTTGTATCACGCAGCAACGCGGGTATGGCGAGCAGGTAATGCGCAGGTCGTTGGGTGTGCTAGCAGTGACTTTTCAAAAAAACGCCAATGAGGTGTTTTTTATTTTCATTATCCTCGCGTTCCTATGGTTACCTCAATTCGTGCATCCGGTGCCAATGACGCGGTATTCCAGGATGTGTACTTCACCGTCAGAGTCGTTGTATGTCATCCGCACTGGTGTGGGTCCGCAGACATCAGCTGCCAGTGAGGTTTTGACCACGTTAGCAATGTCTAGATGCATTCCATATTTATATATGTCAACTGTTGGATCTGCGTTGGCTTCTTGTGTGTATGTCGATAATGAGGCCGTAACGGACAAGACGAAAAACAGGAATTTAGTCATGAAAGTGAACTCCGGTTTAATGGATGTGAGCTCGTTGAGAGGGCTTTAATTGGCCCGCACGTCGGCCTGTTGTGCCTGTTGTGCCTGTTATACCGTGACTTCGTTATAAACGTGTGACTGTGTCATGGCGTTTCTCCAGTCGAGATAATGTAACGGATGATATTGATTGGTGTTGTTTTAGAAATCGGTAATCATTGTCAAAACTGTTGGTAGTGTCTGAGCCTCCATTCAAGTTCGCCGAATTGATCTGTATGCATTGGGACTGATTGCTTTTGTCACTGGTGTCTGCTCGTTCGGTGTTTTCGTTTGCTTGAACACAGGATAGGACTGTCGCAGCCGATAAGCACTTCGACATAAGGTCGAATTTTTTAGCGCGTGAGTGGTAGCGGCTAATACTTGAGTATTAATGGCGGACGGCGAGATTTTGATTTTTTAATTGTGCTGGACAATTTGTCGGCGTTCAGCTGGGCTGAGATTTGTGAGTATGAGTGGGAGTAATAAGAGAGGGGACGGACGGTGGGGCAGGTGCATAGAGGCATTTGCCTGACACTCCAAGAGCGTATTGCTTCCAAGTACACAATACTTACGCCTTAAATTGATTCAGTGCTTACCTCCTATCCCTAGCGATTCAGCCATTCGTACCAGATCAGCAAACGACTTCGCCTTCATTTTTTTCATCGCGTTCCCGCGGTGAATTTTGACAGTGACTTCACTGATACAGATCTCGCCGGCGATCTGTTTATTCATCAGACCCTTCACGGCATAAGCCATGACTTCGCGTTCCCGGGCAGTCAGTGACTGGTAACAGGCATGCAAACCAGCGTCCTCCTTGGCCAGTTCACGGCGCTTTGTATCTGTCCTGAGTGCAGCCGATACCGCGTCCAGGAGGTCCTGGTCGCGAAACGGTTTGACCAGGAAGTCCAGGGCGCCAGCCTTCATCGCTTTAACAGACATCGCGATGTCGCCATGCCCGGAAATGAAGATGATGGGCAACTTATTCGCTGACTCAAGCAAATCTCGCTGGACATCCAGGCCACTGGACCCTTGTAGGCGGACATCCAGCACAAGGCAGCACGGTGTTTGAGGGTCGGGGCGGCGAATGAATTCGGCCGCGGAGGCGAACGTCTCGACCCGCACATCCATCGAGCGGAAAAGACTGCTCAATGCGATGCGCACGGACTCATCATCATCAACAACGAAGACTATTGGTCCGTTATCCAGAGGCGAATCAGAGAGGGAATCTCGACTCACATGTGCTCCTCCCAGGTAGGTAACGACAAGTGGAAAGCGGCAGTGTCTCCTCGCTCAGAACCTCCCTATGGTCAAAGGCTCGAGCACAAGGCGGGAAGCCTTGCTGTGGTATCTGTGATTGACTGCAAGTCATTGATGAGCAAATGGCTGATCACCTGGCGCCATTGGATGCGGCCTCCCTACGACTTCGACGCCAGCGCAATCATATCTAAGGTCTAGCACAATCCTGTTGCCAGGGCGGCGCGAACAGGCATACGGCCGGGGGAGGTTTCCTTGAAGATCGTGACCGCCGTGTCGCCGATGGACCTGCCGTAGAGTTAAATCCCGCGACGCAGTTTCCCTGGCGCCTCGCCGTAAAACTCCTTGAATTTCTTGCTGAAGGCCGATTGCGATTGGTACCCGACCTGTACGGCAATATCGCTCAGCCCCAGATGGGAATGGCTCAGCAGGTTGAACGCCATTTCCATACGGACCTGAGTCAACAGCACCCAGGGTGACGCGCCAGCCACACGTGCAAATGCGCGCAGGAACGTTGCGCGGGACATGCTCGCCATTTCCGCCAGCCCTTCAACGGTCCACTCGAATGCAGGGTCGGCCAGCATCGCTTGCCAGGCGCGTCCGAGGCGTTTGTCGCTGAGCAAGGCCAATGAGCCAGTGGTCTGGCCATCGCTTGCCAGGTGCGCTCGCAGGATTAAGGTGAACAGCGCCTGGGATAGCGCGTCGAGCATGAATCTGGAGCAGACCTGGTCGCCATCCGCTTCGCCACGCAGCATCTCCACCAGCGCAAGTAGCTGCCCACTGGCGGTGGGCGGGATGACCAGATACTCGGGCAGCGCAGCGAAGAGCAGTGACGTGCGATTGAAGTGAAACCCGCCACAGAGCATGTCGAAATCGCGACTGGCCCCGCCAATACGATGCATCGGCACGACACCACCTTCGCTAACGTACGGCACGGTCGGCGCTACGGTTTTGCCTGTGCTGTGCATGACATGCGGCACGCCCCGTGGAAGCAGCAAAATGTCCCCGGTCTTCATGGAAACACGCTCGCCATCAGGAAAATATACCTGGCACTCTCCGGCCAACACGATGTGATAGGGCGCCTTGCCCAAGGCTTCCTGCTCATGCTCGCGAGCCCAATCCCCCTCGAACTGGCAGCGCAAATCCAGGCTGCCGCGCACGTTGGCCAAGCTGATGAGTTTATCGATTGAATTCATTTTGAGTCTTTCGCAATAAAAGCTGAGCCGATCGAACAAACCTGAATCGCGCCACTGGAGAAAACTGAGTGTGTCGAAACAGTACACTCAACCTGCTCAGGAATTTACGCTATGTTCAATAATTGGTCCGAATTATTGCCCACTATCCAGAAAGCCTTCGGCGCACTGGGCAAGAGCAACCCCAAGATGGTCAAAGCCTACATGGCACTCGGTGAAGCCGCTGCCGAAAACGATGTGCTTGATGTCAAGACACGCGAGTTGATCTCGATCGCCGTCGCTGTCACTACTCGTTGCGATGATTGTATCGCCGCACATACGAACTCAGCGATCAAGGCAGGCGCGAGCCGCGAAGAGGTGGCTGCGACCCTGGCCACGGCTATCTCGATGAACGCGGGCGCTGCTTACATCTATTCGCTACGCACGCTCGAAGCGTTTGATGCGCTGAAAAACTAGCCTGACATCGCGTCCAAGCAGCCTCGGTACTACAAAGTGCCGAGGTTTTTTTACGTCATTGAAACGTGAAGGTCACGTTGAGACGATCAAGCAACAACTTGAGCATGACGAACAAAAGCACTGGTCTCAAAACCAGCAGACTGGCTCCACATTCAATGTTCTGGAGAAGTCCCATGCTCACCTCATTTACAACCTGGTTACGGTTCCTCAGCAAAGTGGACACCTTTGGCGCTTCGCTCATGCGACTGGCAATCGGCATCGTTTTCCTGTGGATCGGCGCGCTCAAATTCGTCCCATATGAGGCCGATAGCATCACACCGTTTGTGGCCAACAGTCCCTTCATGTCGTTCTTCTACGAACACCCCCAAGAGTACAAGGCTCACCTGACACATGAAGGTGAACTGAACGTGGAGAAGCGCGCGTGGCAGACAGGCAACAACACTTACGGATTCTCGACGGGGTTGGGCATTGTCGAACTCCTGATTGGCTTGTTGGTGCTGTCCAACCCGATCTCACGACGCACCGGCTTGCTCGGTGGTGCGCTGGCCTTCGGTACGCCGCTGGTGACTTTGAGCTTTCTGATCACTACGCCCGAAGCCTGGGTGGGGGCTCTGGGCGATGCTCAACACGGTTTTCCCTACCTGTCCGGTGGCGGTCGCCTGGTGCTCAAAGACGTACTGATGCTGGCCGGCTCTCTTGCCGTGATGGCCGACTCCGCTCGCAATCTGCTGCGGGAAAGTCACGCATGAACCGCTTATTGGAGAACTTTTTCAAACCGGTGATAGCTCTGACGTTTGCCATTGTTTCCAGCAGCATCGTGGCAGCACCGGCTGAGGAGGTTGCACGGACCGGGGTGCCCCTTGATATCGTCAAAACCATCAGCATCACCGATGTCAGTAATGCCTGCGGAATCGTCCCCGTGGAACTGACGTATGACGATTCCCAGGGCCAGCGTCACACCGTGACGTATCAAGTCTAGGGATCGGCGTGCAGCGGCGGCTAAGCGACCCTGACAACACGCGATAAGCCCCCGTGTCTTTCCAGCGACCTCATAGTCGGATGGTCGCTGGAAAGAGGGATTAGCGTGGGATTTGTGACTGTCAATGACCTCGCATAAGACGCTGACGGCAGCCTGATCAGTATGTTCAGAACAACGCCTCGCAGGATTGTTTCACTCAGCACAATTAAGTCATGACATCCCTGCTGGTTCTCTAATTGCCCATACATGGTGAGACTGAGCGCAGAAGCAATTGACCCAGTTCGGGTGAATGCAGTGTCCATCCAGGGAGTCCCCACATGATTGATGTCGCTCATTCCTGCGACGGTAACCCTTGGCTGGATACTCCGGTCATGGTCGTTACCGAATACGAAGGCGGCTTTTTGCTGCCCCAATTGATGGGAGCGCTGGCTAGCGAATACATCGCGGCTCCTGTCACGTACAGATCCGGCACGCGTCAGAACAAGGCTTCGGTCCTGGAACGGTGCGGCTCGATGTTGCGTGCATTGAAACTTCGTTTTTCTCCCCTTTAACGATATTTGGCAGCACATGTGTTGTGCGACCTTGCAGAGAATTGAGATGACCTACGACTTTGATTTGTTTGTGATTGGCGCTGGTTCCGGCGGTGTCCGTGCAGCGCGTTTTGCCGCAGGATTCGGCGCGAAAGTGGCAGTTGCCGAGAGTCGTTACCTCGGTGGTACATGCGTTAATGTCGGCTGTGTGCCGAAGAAACTCCTGGTCTACGGATCGCATTTTGCCGACGACTTCGAACAGGCCGAGGGCTTTGGCTGGACGGCCGGCAAGGCGCAATTCGACTGGCAAAAATTGATCTCCAACAAGAACCGAGAGATCGAACGACTCAATGGTATTTATCGCAAACTGCTGATCAACAGCGGCGTAACGTTACTCGAAGGCCATGCACGACTGACCGACGCGCATCATGTGGAAATCAATGGACAGCGTTTCAGCGCCGAACGCATTTTGATTGCAACTGGCGGCTGGCCACACATTCCGGAAATTCCAGGTCGCGAGCATGCCATCACTTCGAATGAAGCCTTCTTTCTGGAGCAACTGCCCAAGCGAGTACTGGTGGTGGGCGGCGGTTACATCGCCGTCGAATTCGCCGGCATCTTCAATGGCCTTGGTGCCGACACCAGCCTTCTGTATCGCGGTGATCTGTTCCTGCGTGGGTTTGATAAGGCGGTTCGCACGCACCTGGTGCAGGAGCTGACCAAGCGCGGACTGCAATTGGAATTCAACACGGATATCGTCCGGATCGATAAACAGCCTGACGGAAGTCTACTGGCGACACTCAACGACGGTCGTCAACTGGAGACCGACAGCATTTTCTACGCCACTGGCCGGCGGCCGATGCTCGACAATCTGGGCCTGGAAAATACCCGCGTCGAACTCAATGAGAAGGGTTACATAGACGTCAATGACAACTTTGAAACTCGCGAACCATCGATCCTGGCGTTGGGTGATGTGATTGGACGGGTGCAACTGACCCCTGTTGCAACGGCGGAAGGCATGGCGGTCGCTCGTCGATTGTTCAAGCCTGAAGAATATCGTCCAGTAGATTACCGCCACATTCCCACTGCTGTGTTCAGCCAGCCCAACATCGGAACCGTTGGGCTGACTGAGGAACAGGCGCTGGAGAATGGCCAGAATGTGATCGTTTTCGAAAGCCGATTCAAGCCGATGAAACTGACCCTCACGGACTCGTCCGAGCAGACGTTGATGAAGCTGGTGGTGGATGCCGTTACTGATCGGGTCTTGGGCGCGCACATGGTGGGGCCCGACGCCGGAGACATCATCCAGGGGCTGGCCATCGCGTTGAAAGCGGGTGCGACCAAGCGTCTGTTCGATGAAACCATCGGTGTACACCCGACCTCGGCAGAAGAATTTGTGACCCTGCGTACACCTGTCTCTGGCAGATGACAGCAGACGGCCAATTCATATTTTTTTCACGGCATGTGCTTACTTGTCGATGACGCCGGACGCAACGACGGAACGTCACCCTCAAAAAGCTTGGACCTGAGATTCAAAATCCCTCTATGACGTTTTTACACATCCTCGATAGAGGTTGTGTAAAAGCGCTTTTGTACGACTGGTGTCCAGTTTGCTGTTCGCGTCGCACATCAATTCGCCGGAATAACCTTTGGCATTCCTGGTGTTGCCGGGGTATGAGCAATGTCCTGGTGGTTGCTCGATAGCGTCCAGGACCGATATACAATGCAACGCATAAGCACGGCCTATAGAGGGGGAATCCCATGCTGCTACGACACTTGCGCTATTTGTTGGCTGTCGCCGATAACGCCGGCTTCACCCGCGCCGCCGAGGCGCTGCATGTTTCCCAGCCGACCTTGTCGCAACAGATCCGACAGTTGGAAGAGACCCTTGGCGTTGTGCTGTTCGACCGGACCTCGCGCACGGTAAAACCTACCGATGCGGGGCAGGCTTACATCGAATGTGCACGTCGCGTATTGGTTGAGTTGGAAGCTGGCAAGCGCGCTTTGCACGATGTGAAGGATCTGTCCCGCGGTACCCTGCGCCTGGCCATGACACCGACGTTCATGGCGTACCTGGTAGGACCGTTGATGCGCGACTACATGGCTCTCTATCCAAATATCCACCTGGAGATCTTTGAACTCTCCATGGCCGATATCGAAACCGGCCTGGCGGATGACTCACTGGATATCGCCATTGCGTTTGATGAGGTGAGAAACCCGGACATCGAAACGATCCCGGCTTTTATAGAAACCCTGGGGCTGGTGGTGGGGCGGGATCATCCGTTATACGACTGCAAGAAACCGTTGACCGCCGAGCAGGTCGCTCAACTGGACTTTGCGTTGCTGACGCCCGACTTCGCCACCCGCATCTGTATTGACGAGTACTTCGCCAAGACGCAGATCACACCCAAGGTGGTGATCGAGGTCAATTCGGTAAATACCTTGCTGGAAGTCATGCGGCACACGGCGGTCGCCACTATTCTTCCGGAGCCTATCGCTACCCAGGACCGAGCCCTGCGCAGGATCGCGCTGCTGGACAAGGGGCCACGGCGCGGAGCCGCGCTGTTACGGCGTAAAAACAACTATCACAGCGCGGCGTCAGTGGCCTTTATGGACTTGATGCTGGGAGTGTCGGGAGGGGCAGCAGGGTCGAAAAAAAATGATTATTACATGCAATGAAATGCTGGATTGTAATTGCTGGTCATTCCGCTGTTTACGAGAGGAGGGGAAGATAACTCCATCGACGCGATCACCGGGTCGAAGTCTAACAACTATCGGAGCACGTCATGTCTCAGCAAGCGATCAAACTCTATCGTCACCCTTTGTCTGGCCACTCACATCGGGTCGAACTGATGCTGTCCCTGCTGGGACTGCCAACCGAACTGGTTTTCGTGGATCTGATGAAGGGCGCGCACAAAGCGCCTGACTTCCTGGCGCTCAACCGCTTCGGCCAAGTGCCGGTGATCGATGACAACGGCACCGTCCTGGCAGATTCCAACGCCATCGTGGTTTACCTCGCCGCCAAATATGGCAAGAGCCAATGGCTGCCAACCGATCCTTTAGAGCAAGCCAAAGTTCAACGCTGGTTGTCGGTGGCCGCCGGTCAAATCAGTTCGGGGCCTGCCGCCGCACGATTGATCACGGTGTTTGGTGCCGGTCTTGACGCCGAAGATACAATCAAACGCTCTCATTCCCTGCTTAAGGTCATGGAAGAAGAGTTGGGTCAGAGCACATTCCTGGCCGGCGACAAGCCGACCGTCGCCGATGTTGCTGCCTACACTTACGTGTCCCACGCGCCGGAAGGTAACGTGGCGCTGACTGACTACCCGAATGTCCGTGCCTGGTTGAGCAGCATCGAAGGTTTGCCGAACTTCGTTGGCATGCAACGTACTGCTGTAGGCTTGCAAGAGGCTTGACTCGATTCTGAAGGAGCTTGCCGGGAAAATAATTCCGGCCAGCTCCTTTTCATTTGTTTCGCGGTTTTCCCAGGACGCTTTACGTAAATGCAGCCAGCCCGACGGCGCGTGCGAAAGTCGCTGTAGCCGACGATACTGGCAATCAGGTCTTACCGCGCAAGCGGCCAGATACCTCGCTGTCCTCTCATCAAGACAGGGGCGACTATGGATCGTTTTCAAGAAATGCAGATATTCATGGCCGTGGCCGAGGAAGAAGGCTTTGCCGCCGCCGCCCGGCTGTTGAATATCTCTCCCCCCAGCGTGACCCGTGCCATTGCCGCAATGGAGGAGCGAATCGGCACACAGCTCCTTTCTCGAACCACTCGCAGCCTGCATCTTACCGAAGCGGGTCAACGCTATCTCGAGGATTGTCGGCGTATCCTCAGTGATATCGACGAGGCGGAGGAGGCGGCTGCCGGGAGTTACTCGATACCGTGCGGGCATTTGACCGTGACCGCGTCGGTGCTGTTTGGCGAGTTGTACATCGCGCCGCTACTGGCCGACTACGTGGACCAGTTTCCTTCGGTGCACCTCAATGCCTTGCTGGTGGATCGTGTCGTGAACATGACGGACGAGGGTATCGATGTGGCCATACGCATCGGCCACTTGCATGAGACTAATCAGCACGCCATCAAAGTTGGCGAAGTACGTCAGGTGATCTGCGGTACCCCCGATTATTTCGAACGCCACGGCAGGCCGCGTCATCCCGGTGAACTCAGTAACGCCAACATCGTCATGTCTTCGGCCAGCCATTTGCTGAGCGACTGGCAATTCGTCAACGACGGCAACGCGCTGAGCTTTCGATTCGAACCGCGATTGGTGGTCACCGCCAATCAGGCCGCGATCAATATCGCCAGCCTGGGCTGGGGTGTCACGCGGGTGTTGTCCTATCAGGTGGCCAACCAGGTGGCGGCTGGCGAACTGGAACTGGTGCTGGAGGACTTCGAACCACCGGCGCTGCCCATTCAGGTGGTCTACCTCAAGAGCACCCGAATTCCGGCAAAGGTTCGTACCTTCGTGGATTTTCTCGCGGATCGACTCGGCAAGGACTCGGCGCTCAAGGCTGTGGTGAAGGGTTCCAACTGATGGATCGCTACCATGAAATGCTGATGTTCGAAGCGTTATCGGAGCGTCCCAGTCTCGCTGCTGCGGCCCGTCGTCTGGATGTGTCCGGACCTACGGTCGTTCGCGCCATTGCACGGCTGGAGGAACGTCTTGGCGTGCCTCTGTTGATTCGAAGCACCCGTGGGGTGTCGCTGACCGAGGCCGGCGCCGGTTTCATGGTCGATTGTTCACGCATTCTCAGGGCCATCGAAGATGCAGAGGCTTCGGCCAAGGGCTTGCATGTACAGGCCCAAGGCAATCTCACGGTGCTGATGCCTTTGCTGTTCAGCCGTTACGTCATGACCTCGATTCTGACGGACTACATGAGCCTGTACCCGGAGGTAAAAGTCTTTGCGCAATACCATGATCGTTTTCCGAACATGAATGAAGAAGGCATCGATGTGGCGGTGCTGGTCGGCCATCTACCCAGTTCGTCATTGATCGCACGACAGGTGGGCTACGTACGCTCGATGGTATGCAGCAGCCCGGCTTATCTGGCTACTCACGGGGAGCCCAGCGAACCCGAGGAACTGCAAAATCATCGACTGGTCGCCACCCATGCTTATCGAGACCGAGTCCAGTGGGACTTCCAGCACGACGGTGAGATCAATCACTTGAAAGCCCGTACACGGATCAGTTGCGCGACGGTACAGGCGGCCATCGATGCAGCCGCTTATGGCGCCGGCATTACCCGTTGCCTGAGCTATCCGTTGTATGAGTATTTGAACACTGGGCGATTGCGGCGTGTGTTGCAGCCCTATGAGTTACCGGCGCTGCCGGTGCACGTGGTGTACCGCGAAGGGCGCAAGGCCTCGATGCGGGTGCGCAGTTTTGTTGACCACATCGTCGACGGCCTGCGCGAGCATCCGGCCATGCAGCCGGATGTGCTTTGAACGCTTGCAGCGCACCAACCGCGGAGGTCACTGCGAGCCATTACTTGGCAGTGGCAGCTGTTTCAAACAGGCAGGCAACGACTGTCGGATTGGACACCATCGTCCCAAGGGACGCGTCTTTGACTACAACAGTCTTCTTCGCGTGTGCCTGCTCGGGCATTTCAGTGCGCGAAATAGTGGATTGTATTTTCTGGTCGTTCTCTACATCGCGCTTAAGGCGGAGCATAAGCACACACTCTTCCATGCTGTACCGCAGAGGCTAATGACTGATGAAACGCGTGCTTATGTTACTGGCCAACGGCGTGGAGCCCCTGGAAATGGCCGCTTTTACCGATGTGCTTGGCTGGGCCAACCTGCTGGGTGATCACCCTGTGGAACTGGTCAACGCCGGCCTTCGCAGAAAGATCGTGACCACCTTTGGCCTCATGCTCAATCCGAGTTTTTTATTGAGCGATCTGGACGTGAGCAGCTTCGATGCCCTGGCACTGCCGGGTGGTTTTGAACCGTCGGGTTTTTACGAGGAAGCCTTGAGTGAACCCTTCCTGGCGACCATCCGGCATTTCGTCGAAGCGGGTAAACCCGTCGCCAGCGTGTGCGTGTCTTCCGTATGCCTCGGCGTGGCCGGCGTGTTGCGTGACAGGAACGCTACGACCTATCACCAGGAGGGAGGCAAGCGGAAAAACCAACTGTTGGAAACCGGTGCACGCTTTGTCGATCGCCCCGTGGTTGTCGATGACCAGATCATCACGTCAAGCGGGCCGGGGACTGCCACTGAAGTTGCATTCGTACTGCTCGAAAAAATAACCAGCGTCGAAAATGCCGCTGTTATCCGCAAGAAGATGCGCTTCGCCACCCCCAGCCGTGATTGGTACGAAACGCCGCAAGTGCCCTGAAATGATCCGCCAACTCCGACGGCGTTCATGGCTGCCTTGAGCTGAGCACTGACGAGTATGTGGCCTAGGTTTTCATTCTGTTGCCGAAATGGGGAACCCAATGTTCAATCTTTCCAGTGCTGTCGATTACTACTACTGGCCAACCCCCAATGGGCAGAAGGTCGCCATTTTTCTGGAGGAGTCGGAACATCCCTACGTCGCGCATCCCGTCAATATCAGCAATGGTGAGCAATTTTCCACCGAGTTCACCCGGATTTCGCCCAATCAGCGTATTCCAGCGATAGTCGACAGAGAGACTGGGGTATCGGTCTTTGAGTCAGGGGCGATTTTGTTGTACCTGGCTCAGCGTCGCGGGCAATTCATGCCCGCCGATGCGAAAGGGGCGGCTGAAGTCATGCAGTGGCTGTTCTGGCAAGCGGCGAACCTGGGGCCGATATTGGGACAGACAGTGTTCTTCCTGAATTACGCCGCTGAACATGTGCCGCTCGCCGTGTCACGGTTCAGTAAAGAGACCGAACGTTTGTATGCCGTTCTGGAGCAGCAATTGAGCGAACGGCCTTACGTCGCCGGCGAGTACTCCATTGCCGATATGGCGATCTATCCTTGGGTGCTGCAACATGACAAGCAAGGAATGACGCTCGATGGTTATCCTAACGTCGCCGCTTGGCTAGAGAAAATCAGTAAGCGTCCAGCAGTGGTTCGCGCCTACGTTAAAGGCGAGCGAATTCGTCCATCTGGTCAAACTGATCAAGACAGAAAAAAGCTATATGGGCTTCCATAGCGGGGTCGCTACCCCCCCTTAGGCGATTCCGGGTTGCTCGAGTGCGTGCAGGGTCTGTATCGAGCTTCCTGAGGTTGCAAAACGCAGAGTTGATGATCACCGGCACTGGCGTATTTACCCCGCTGCCGGGGATTCAACCATTCCTCGCCGGGCGGCGGGTGAAGGACACCTGTTTACGAATGCGTAGAGGTGATCATGAGTCAGTCGGACGCGCCAGGAACATCCCCTTGGCATGCGGGTGAGCGTGAATTGCAGGAAAGCGTCGGCGTCGCCGATCAAATGGAGATATTCGGACGCAAGGTCGTGCGTGACTTCATCCCTGATCAGCATCGATTGTTTTACAACCAGTTGCCTTACCTGGTGGTGGGCGCGGTCGATGAACAAGGGATGCCTTGGGCCACGTTGATCGAAGGCCCCCCTGGCTTCATCCATTCTCCCGATCCGCGAATGCTGCAACTCGACCGCCTGCCCGCCGAGGGTGATCCGGTTCGGGCGGCCCTTAAGCAGGGCGCTGCGGTGGGACTGCTGGGTATTGACCTGAAGACCCGAAGGCGCAATCGCATGAACGGCAACATCAATACCGCCTCGTCAGGCGGTTTTGCCGTTTCTGTGGTGCACGCTTTCGGCAACTGCCCGCAATACATCCAGTTGCGAGGCGTTGAGCCGGTCAGCCTTGGCCAAGCCTCGGCAAACGTGGCGGTCGAATGCCTCAGTGAACTGGATGAAGCCGCGAAGGCGACCATCAGCAAGGCCGATACCTTTTTCATCGCCAGCTATGTCGACCTGGATGGCGACGCAACCCGGCGCTCGGTAGACGTTTCTCACCGAGGTGGCAATTCAGGTTTCGTCAGGATAGAAGGCAACGTGCTGACGATTCCCGATTTCGCCGGCAACCTGCACTTCAACACCTTGGGTAATTTCCTGCTCAACCCGCGCGCGGGGCTGGTGTTCATCGATTTTGAAACAGGCAACATGCTGCAAGTCAGCGGGCGTACCGAGATCATCCTCGAGGGGCCGGAGATTGCCGCCTTTCAGGGGGCCGAACGGCTCTGGACGCTGACCGTGGAACAGGTGGTTCGACGTCAGGCTGTGTTGGCCCTCCGTTGGCGGTTTGAAGGTTTTTCACCTAACAGCCTGATGACGGGCAGCTGGAAGCAAGCTGAGGGCCGATTGCAAGCCGATTACCTGCGCGATCAATGGCGACCGCTGAGGGTGACGCGGATCGTTGACGAAAGCAGTTCCATTCGCTCCTTCTATTTTGAACCGGCCGATGGCGCGGGCATCCCGCGGTTCGAGGCTGGCCAACATCTGCCGGTTCGCTTTTGCCTTGCTGAAGGACAGGCGCCTCTGGTCAGAACCTACAGCCTGTCGAGTGCGCCGTCGGACAGTTTTTTCCGCATCAGCGTCAAGCGTGACGGACTCATCTCGTCGCATCTGCATGACCGCGTTCAGGTAGGGGATCTGGTCGAAGCCCGCGCCCCTCAAGGGCGTTTCACGGTGCAAGCCGATGAATATCGACCGTTGGTTTTGCTGGCCGCGGGCGTGGGCGTGACGCCACTGCTGTCGATGCTGCGCGAAGTGATTTATGAAGGCGAACGCATCCGTCGCACTCGACCCACCTGGTTCATCCAAAGTGCGCGCAGCCTGGGTGAACTCGGGTTTCGCGATGAGCTTTACGAACTGGCGACTCGAGCCAAGGATAAAATTCGTGCGCTGCGCCTGCTCAGCCAGCCGGAAACTCATGCTCGCGTTGGTGAGGATTTTGAGGTGGCGGGGCGGGTGGATGTCGAACTGCTCAAGGCTTTGCTGCCCCTGGACGATTACGACTTTTACCTGTGTGGCCCTGGTGCTTTTACCCAGGCGCTTTACGACGGCCTGCGTCAGTTGCGTATTGGCGATGACCGTATTCACGCGGAGACTTTCGGTCCTTCGACCCTGGTTCGCCAACGGGATCATTTAACCCCGGCGGTCGAGCAGATACCCGCGGCAAGCAGCCCGGTCAAAGTGCTGTTTTCGGCGTCGGCGAAGGAAGCTCGTTGGGAGCCGGGTGGCGGGAGTTTACTGGAACTGGCCGAGAGCCGCGGCCTGAACCCGGACTTCAGTTGCCGGGGCGGATCGTGCGGTACATGCCGGACCCGATTGGTCAGTGGCCAAGTGCATTATCTGAACCTGCCGGCTGAGATGCCGGCCGAAGGGGAAGTACTGATCTGCTGTGCGGTGCCAGCGCAAGCCAAGGAGGGCGACGCCCCCCTGGTGCTGGAATTGTGAGTTGGCGTCATCGGTGCTCATCCCGCCATGCGCGGGTTGAGTACCGGGTCGATGCCGCCTTCGCTTTCAAGTTGAGCCAGGTCATCGAAGCCGCCAACGTGCCAGTTGCCGAAAAAGCTCTGCGGGACGGTATGGCGACCGCTTCGGCTGATCATTTCGTTTTTCACGTCGACTGAGCGCACATCGATTTCCTTGTACGCCACCCCTTTGGTATCGAGCAAACGCTTGGCATTGCGGCAGTAGGGGCAGGTCGTGGTGGTGTACATAGTGACTTCAAGCATGTTGAGTACTCCTGGAAATTAGCGGCTGATTCAGGCAACAGCTTTTGCTGGACGGGCATGAACGGCAACGGTGTTCGGATGCTTGACCAGTGACTTGAAGGTCTTGTTGTCGGCGTCCAGGGCGTCGATTGAACCGGTCCCGATGTCGTAGACCCAGCCATGCAGATTCACCAGACCTTTTTCCTGAGCCAGGCGCACGCTTGGATGAGTCTGAATGTTGGCCAGTTGGGCAATGACGTTTTCACGCACCATGGAACTGACTTTGGCGCTTTCACTGGCGTGAGGACGCGATTCGTTGATGACTTTCGCCGACTCGGCATGCTGCAACCAACCGGCGACCGCAGGCAGGTGATCCATGCACTTGCACTTGGCGACAGCGGTCATGGCACCACAATCGGAATGGCCGCAGATCACGATATCAGTCACGCCCAGTACGGCGACGGCGTATTCGACGGTGGCCGACACACCGCCGGAATGGGGGCTGTAGGACGGCACGATGTTGCCAGCGTTACGGATTACGAACAGTTCGCCAGGCTCTTGCTGGGTCAACAGTTCCGGTACGACGCGGCTGTCGGAACAGGTGATGAACAAGGTGCCCGGATGTTGCGTGGTGGCCAGGTGTTTGAACAGGTCAGTGCGTTGTGGGAATGCTTCTTTTTGGAACTTCAAAAAACCTTCGATGAGCGCTTTCATGGTGTTTTACCTTTCATTGAGTATTGAGTGAGTGACCGTCAGTTGGTGCAGCCGCTACCGATCACGCTGTATTCCAGGATGTGGGTTTCACCGTGCGAATCGCGGTAAGCCATTTGCACGGCTGTCGGGCCGCAGACATCCGCCGTCGGGGTGATGTGAATGACTTTGGCGATATCCAGCTGCATGCCATACGCATATGGAATGGCCTCCGGTGCGACTACGGCTGGCTGGGCGTAGGCCGACAGCGAAGCGGTCAGTGACAGGGCAAGAAACAGAATTTTTTTCATGACGGATCCTCCATTCAAATGTGGTGATTGATCGAAAAGGGTTAAGAATTTTTTTTGAAGCAGGCCCGCAAGGCTGCGGGCCGATTTACAGGTCCGGTTGCATCCTTAGAAAGGACGCAGTGGCAGGAACTTGCCGTCGAGGGTGATCACTGCACGGTGACCGCCTTCCGGATCTTCAACTTTCTGCATGTTCAGCTTGAAGTTGATCGCGCTGATGATGCCGTCGCCGAACTGTTCGTGAACCAGGGCTTTCAGGGTGGTGCCGTAGATCTGAATCATTTCGTAGAAGCGGTAGATGGTCGGGTCCGTTGGAACACCCGACAGGCTGCCGCGCAGTGGGATGATTTGCAGACGGGCGACCGAGTCGGCGTCCAGGTCCAGTTTGTCGCCGATCACTTTGGCTGCGGCTTCAGGCAGTGGATGCTGGCCGAGCAGGGCGGCGGTGACATAAGCCAGACCGAGGCCGGTGCCTTGGGCCACGTCTTCGAAGGACAGGTTTTTACGCGCCTTGGCGTCGAGGATTTTCACGGTCAGGTCGAGGCTGGTGTCGTTATAAGCGTGGGACTGTTGCATGGTGTTTCTCCTATCGCGTTTGCTTGGTGGCGGTTGCCAGGTTGGTGTTGCTTGGGTGTGAAGCAATCTTCTGCCGTTTGCTCCATAGCGTCCAAGACCGATATACAATCCTGCGCATAGGTGGTTCCTATAGATGCAGGTCGGAGTGTTGATGAACGTTGAAAACTCAGAGGCGCTGCTATTGATCCCCAACGGCTTTCCGGTGTGGATTGACGTAGCCCAGGCAAGCATTGGAGGGGCGGGCACGGCGATGCGCTTTGTGTTGCCCTTACAGGCTCACAACCTACCGTTGATGCATCGTCAGGAAACCAAACTGGTGGTGGCGCTCAAGGGCGAACTGGATATTCGTGCCGGTCGACAGCGAATCGCCTTACTTCAGGAAGGCGAGGCTATAAAACTCGCTCCCGGGATCGCTCACCGCATCCATCAGCGTGGAACGGTGGCGAGCACTGTCGGTGCGGTGTTATGGCCAGGCGCGGTCGAACAAGCCTTTCGAGAACTTGCGGTGGCCGCCCTTGAAAAGGCTTACCAACGCAGCGACATGATTGAGATCCTCGCTCGTTACGATGTGGTCTGGACCACGCAATCCCATGACCATGATCCTGAATCGATAACGGTCCGGCCTTTCCGGGATTGGCTAAGCGATCTGCCAGAGGCATTGGCGAGGCTGTTGGCGCTGCGGTGGGGAGGGTGAAGCTTTCGCCTCGATCTGGCCGACGAGGCGAAGCTTTGTGTAAGTCGCAGAGGGAAAAGTCAGGGACAGGCGCAATCTACTTCCACAGCCGTAATTTTTTAGGGAGTAACGGCCTGCAGTCGTCTGCCTTTGACACTTACAAATTTTCGTGTGAAGAGCGCACTACTCTCCAAACCACGTTTCGCTACATCGTCTGTCGAACGCCAATGGTTACAGGCCTAGATCAGAAAGACCTGGATGATCGTCAGGGCGACGGCCTAACGGCCAACGAAATTTTCGCTCCGATTCTTTGATTGGCATGTCATTGACGCAGGCAAACCGATGAGCCATCAGTCCGTTTTCAGCAAACTCCCAATTCTCGTTTCCGTATGAGCGATACCAATGACCGGAGTCATCGTGCCATTCGTAGGCGTAACGTACCGCGATGCGGTTATCGGTAAATGCCCACAACTCTTTGATCAGTCGATAGTCCAGCTCTTTGTTCCATTTTCGGGTGAGGAATGCTGCGGCTTCAGACCTGTTTACTGCGAAGTCGACTCGATTTCGCCACTGGGTATCAGTGGTGTAAGCCAGTGAAACTTTTTCTGCATCGCGAGAGTTCCAGCCATCTTCTGCAAGCCGGACTTTAAGAATCGCCGATTCGCGATCGAAAGGGGGCAGTGGGGGACGGGTTTCAGATCCAGCCATGATTTTCACTCCGAATGTGTGGGGACATCGTGGTCGAGCAGGCAATGTGCTTAGGGAACAGGTGAGTCCTATGCCGTAGTTTCCGGGAACTCCGCCAATGGAACGAATGTGTTGGTTCTGCCATCGAGCGCGACGATGGACCCTGTTTCGATGTCGTACACCCACCATGCAGATTCAGTTTTTTCTGTTCCAAAGCCAATCTGACGCTGGGGTGGGTTTTCAGGTTGGAGAGCTGAGCGATAACATTTTCCCGAACCATCGAGCTGACACGTTCTTTATCGGATGCGTGGGTACGGGTCGCGTTCATAACTTTTGCGGACTCTGCATAGCTCATCCAGGCTGCCACTGCCGGTAAATGATTCAATGACCTGCCACTGGAAACCGCCGTCATTGCTCCGCAATCCGAGTGACCGCAAATGACGATGTCACGGACCCCGAGTACCGCAACGGCATACTCGACAGAGGCGGTGACACCCCCCGGCTGCGGCCCATAGGAGGGAACTATGTTTCCAGCGTTGCGTATAACGAACAGCTCTCCGGGTTCTTGCTGTGTGAGCAGTTCCGGAATGACTCTACTGTCGGAGCACGTGATAAATAACGTTTCTGGATTTTGAGTGGTGGCGAGATATTTGAAAAGATCCGTTCTCTGCGGGAAAACTTCTTTTTGAAACTTTATGAAGCCTTCGATGAGTGCTTTCATGTGCAAGTACCGGCGTTAAGCCTTTGTGTGAGATTGCGATGACCAATGTTATAAGTCTTGCTAAACATCGTCCAAGAATAAGAGGGAGTAACGATTTATCTGTTAGATAGGATGAATCTAATACTGTTGAACTTTTGTGCTGCCTGCGTATTGTTTAAGGGAGGTCGTGATTTCCCCTGCCAATTATTGAAATAATTAGCCTTGGTGGGTCTTAATTATTAACTGAAATCTTAAGCCGCTTCTTTTTTTGCACTAATTTCGATCAAGGTTCCACTTTTTTCACTTAAATAATCAGTAATTCTCGAGCGTAACCAACGCTCGCCTGGATCGTTGTCCAATGTGGCGCTCCATGACATGGATAGATCGAGAGTCGGGAGACTCATCGGAACGGGGTCCGCGCGTAAACCACCTTGTCGAATCATGGCCTTGGCCACGTAATCGGGTACGACGGCCAACATCTGCGTGTCCTCAAGCAGTGTTTTAAGCGCACTGTATTGCGGAACTGCCAGGATAATCTGGCGTTGCCGCCCCAGAGATCCCAACGCCCGGTCAATGTAATCGGACGCTTCACCGTTGACCGAAACAGAGACATGTGGCCGATTACAATACTCGTTGAGGTCCAGTAGACCCGTGAGGGTGTTGGCACTTAAAACAGTCGGCCGGATGCTGCGCAGAAATTTTCGTTTGGCATTGGCGGGGAGTTCCCGGGAGTGGCACACGCCCAGTGACACCTCGCCCGTAGCCAGTTGGTTGGCCAGCAAAGAATGGTCGGTACGGCGCACGACGAAACTGACTTGAGGCGCTTCCATACGCAGTTGGCGAAGCAGGCCTGGCAGCAAGGAGTACTCCACATCATCGGAAAGTCCAATTCTGAAGACGTTGGTACTGGTCGTGGGATCAAATTCGCTAACATTGCTCAGCGCTGCCGCCATGTTGTCCAGCGCCGGAGTCAACGTGAGTTGTATTTCAAATGCTCTGCTCGTGGGCTCCATGGTTCGACCCATCCGAATAAACAGCGGATCATCGAAAAACTGACGCAACCGATTTAAGGAAGCACTGATTGCCGATTGACAGAGAAATAATTTCTCACCGGCGCGGGTAAGATTTCGTTCGTGCATCAGCGTTTCGAAAACGATCAGAAGGCTGAAGTCGATTTTGCGAAGATCGTTTCTATTCATCGTCATCACCAAAAGGGTTGCGGCCCGTTATTGTGCTTCGGCGCGCAAAGAGCGGTGTTCAAAGGACATCTGGCTCATTGCTTGTGAGCCTCTAGGCGGGCGGTAATAACCGAATCAATTAAACAGCGTTGATGGCTGATATTTAATTGAAATGCCGCTGTCGTTGGCTTGGTTGTATAGTGATTGATGATGACTTGCTTGGCACTTCTACGTAGGTTTTGTTTGTCTAGGGTGTAAGTGGTAAGGGCTAATACTTGAGTATGTAGGTGTTAGTTGAGTGGGTTAAGGCTGGGCGTCGGAAAAGAGACAGTTACTGTTGGCCGTTAAACAGCTAGGCTTTGCTGGACGCCTCGCGGTTGTCAATTTGTGACAAGGCCAGTCTCTCTATTTCTCAAGATTTGCTCAATACAGTCAATCATGACTTGTCCATCAAATGGTTTACTGAGAAAGCAGATCGCCCCTGCGGAATTTGCACGTTTGCGAACCAACTCCTCCGGGTATGCGGTGATGAAAATAATGGGGATGTCGTGCCCTTTACTGAGGAGTTCAGATTGCAGGTCCAGGCCAGTCATGCCCGGCATTTGAACGTCCGAGATCAGGCAGTCCGTGCTGTAGCTTTTGGCGCAGGCGAGAAAATCTTCGGCGCAGGAAAAAAGACTGGGTTCACAGCCCATGGAACGCACCAGGCTACTGAGTGCTATTCGACCAGATTCGTCATCGTCGACAATGGAGATCACAGGGATTTTATTCATCGCGCAGATCCTGGCGCGATATCAATGGGTTCGAAACAGCTGAAAAGCTATCGCGCCAATTCCACTCTATTTGCCGATAGCCTTAAAAGAAATCATACACACGTATGTGTTGCTCAGCGTTTTGGTCCGATCCCCAGGGCTTGTGCCGTTCGAACCAGGTCTGCAAACGACTTTGCGTGCATTTTTTTCATCACATGCCCGCGATGGATTTTGACGGTGATTTCACTCAGATTCATTTCTCCCGCAATCTGTTTGTTCATCAGGCCCTTGGCTGCGTGGGCCATGACCTCTCGCTCCCGGGGTGTCAGCGTTTGGTAGCAGGCATGCATTTCGGCGTCCTGCTGGTCGATTTCCCGACGCTTGGCATCCCTGTGGTGAGCAGCGGCGACGGCATCCAGCAAATCCTGATCGCGGAACGGTTTGACCAGAAAATCCACAGCCCCGGCTTTCATCGCCTTGACTGACATGGCGATGTCTCCATGTCCGGAGATGAAGATGATGGGCAATGCGATCTTCGATTCCACTAACTGATGTTGGAACTCCAGGCCACTGGCGCCTTGAAGCCGTACATCGAGGACCAGACAGCTGGGCGCATCGGGATCGGGTAGTTGTAGAAATTCTGTCGGCGAGGCAAACGTCTGCACTTGGAGCCCCACCGAACGAAAGAGACTACTGAGCGCTTCGCGCATGGGGGCCTCGTCGTCAATCACAAAGACAACCGGGGCCTTATCCATGGAAGTAATATCTGCGTTCACGCAGGCTCCTCATTGCTGGAGGGGAAGGACAGGTGGAATACCGCGCCTTCACCTGCTTCACTTGTTGCCCAGATGCGGCCACCGTGAGCATCAATGATCGATCGACAAATGGATAACCCCATACCCATTCCATCGGGCTTGGTGGTGTAGAAAGCGTTGAAGAGTTTAGGCATGCTTTGCGGCGAAATACCGGGGCCGTTGTCTTTGACATCAACGCACAGTTCGCCCGCATCAGAACGCCTGAGGCGCAAATGGAGTGTGCGATGTTTACCTTTGGTATTGGACATTGCCTGCACACCATTCATGATCAGATTGATGATGACCTGCTGAAGTTGGACACGGTCACCAATAATCTGGGCAACCTCAGTATCGTATTGATGGTCTAGCACAATTTTGTTCCGTCTGACCTCCCTGTCGACCAGTGCCAATGACTCTTCTATGACTTCCACGAGATCAACCGGAACGCTTTGAGGATCGGTCTTGCGTGACATTGCGCGGATACGTCGAATCACCTCGCTCGCTCGATGGGTCTCGCTCATCATCCGCTCCATTGCACTGCGCACCTCGTCGATGTCTGGCACCTCGCGATTCAACCAACGCAAACCGGCAGTGCCATTGGTGGTTACGGCCGCCAATGGCTGGTTGACTTCATGTGCTATCGATGCGGCCAGTTCACCCAACGTTGTGATTCGGGTCACGTGAGCCAATTCTGTCTGCGAGCGGTGGAGCGCTTCCTCAGACATTTTTGCATCGGTGACGTCCATCAGTGCTCCGATGTATTCAAAATTCCCGGCGGCATCCTGGACGGGATGAGCCAGCATTTGCACATGCTTGATCCGCCCGTCAGTCATCAAAAGCCGGTAGTCCACCTTGATGTGAGGCTCTTTCTGATAGGCGTGCTTGATTGATACTTTGACCACGTCCAGATCATCTGGATGGGTTTTTTTCAGGACGCTGGACAGCAGTGGTTCCTCGTCGTCGCCGAACTCGAATATCCGCCGAGCCTCGTCGGACCAATACATCTCGCCGCTTGGGATTTTCAGACCAATGCTCCCGGTCTGACTCAGCCATTGAGCACCGGCCAGAAACGCTTCGCTGCGTCGCAGGGCATTGATGGCCCTTTTTTGCTCGGTGATGTCGTTGTGAGTGGCCAAAACCGCTTTTGGTTGATTGCTGTCGTCCCGTGACAGAGAGCAACGACTTACAACCGTCACGGGTGTTCCGTCACGTCGGTGTTCCACAACTTCACCTTCCCATCGACCGGTTTCAATCAGCGAGTTCATCACGTGCTCCCAGGTGAGCGTCAGTTGAGGCCGCAGGAGCTTTCGAAAATCCTGACCAATAGCTTGTGCTTTTGACCAGCCATACAAGGCTTCGGCGCCCGGGCTCCACGTGGTGATGATGCCATTCATGTCTCGAACGATGATGGCGTCGTGGGTTTGCGCGAGCATCCGCACCTGCTCCTGCAACTCGTCATTGGCGGCTTTGTTTTTCAGTGCCAGTAAAGTGGTGATACCGATCGCGGACAGGCTGACCAGGCAACGGGCGAACGCGGAGCTATTGAAGTCGCTGCCATGGGAAATAAAAAACGCAGCCAACGTCAATCCAAAGCAGGAGAGCGAAACGCCAATTACACCTTTCCGGGAAAACAGGTTCACCGACATCAAAATCACGGCGACGTAGAGCACCGCAATAGCGATATGGATGGAAGTGAGTGTGTCGATGATGAAGATGGCGGCTGAAAGCGTGGCGGCGCCAAATCTCTGGAGGTGCATATGAAGGGTAGGGGGGGCGGGATTTTCTACAGCTACCGTCGGTTCAATTGAGATTTTCATATCAATCAATAGGCCTGCTGGGAACGCATTTCGTTACGGGTGATTGCAGTGAACACCCCTGGCGAAATTGCAGCAAGCAAAACCCATATCCGAAAGCAAAGCGTTTTGGTTCGTGCCGGGAAACGACGTCGCTCCCGCGTTTCTATGAGTGAAGACAGCTAACATAAAGTTGGGGAAGCGTACGACAAACTAAGCAATCAAACCTGTCTTCGACGAGAAAAGTATGCGCACCAAGCGCAAAGGGCGATGGAGGTACTCGGTAACTTGTGCGCTGTAGCTATTGCCGTTGATACACCAATTGCAAAAGTGTTCGCAGTTGTTTGACAGTATTTTGTACTGTGATTCACCGACTCTCGACATGGCCCGCACAATGATCTCGTCGCTGGAAAAAGCGCACTGCTCCTGATCTACCCAGATGGAACTGCCGTTGCCGAAGCGATCCAGGTCAGTGACTTCGATAGGGCCGGCTTGCAGCGATGCACTCAATCCTGAGTAATGAGCGACCTTGCCATCGCCAAGGTAGATGCCGTGATGAACATAGAACTTGCGCGGACTCATCAGGTGCGATCCGGGGCTCAGGCGATCAGCGTCGCGGACTATGAAGGCTGCATGCTTTGAGTCTGCTTCCCATGGTGTTGGCGCACTGTTAACGCTGCAGGCACGGGAACCGTTTTCAAAAAACGGGTCATTCACGCTTGATTCACATTCCATATTGACGACTACCGAGTTCAAACAGATCGAACCCAGGGAGGATACAATGCCAATTGTTTTCATCAGTAGTTTGTTCACGATGAAGTCCTCTGGAACCTTTGAAAGTAGAGTAACTTTCCAGAGGGAAATAAGCAGTCGTGCATAGGTTTGTAGCCGATAGTCACTGTATATGGGCGTCTCATACTTCAGTATTATTCCGGGCGCCAATCGAGTTCTATCCGAATCGATGACTCATCCGAGAGCCTCTCGATCTGGTTGAGCCGACCTGACCGAAAGGGTTGTATCAAGCGCTTCAGTTATTAAGGCGGCGATTTCGCGCCGGTTCCGACGCGAATGGGCGGGTACCACAGTAGCCAATGAAACAGCTCTTCAATAATTGGGATTCAGGCTTGCTTTACCAGTGCCAGCCTTACGGAGAATCCTATGAGAAGAGTACCGAACAGCCACTGCTGAATACGTTGCGCCAGCGCGCTTCGTTCAAGCCAAAAGCCATCAATTTTTTTTCTTGAAGATAATCGTCGAAATGCATGGACGCCGGTACGCAAGTCCCGCCCAAGGAATGGTTTTTCTTCTGCTCATCACGATTTCCGGTGGTCGGGCAGCGTGAGGCGATGTCATCAATTGAAGAAACAATACAAGTATTGCCATCAGATTCATGGGCGGTTTCGCAGGATGGCCCGATCAGTGTGTTCCGGCAGGCCGGATAGACTGGACACGTTTGAAATACATTGAGTTCGGCTTTAATCGTGACGGGCGTAGCGCAGCGCTCGCTCGGTAAACTCGCTGTAGCCCAGACGATGCTCAAACGCTTCAAAGTCTTCGATCAATGCGTCCGAGCGATTTGCGTCGGGGCTACTTGTAAATTGATCGAGTGCCACTTGCAGAGCCTTGCTCGCCGCCAGCAGGCAGAATGCGTAATCGATCACGACATCGGCAGCGCCATCCCACTCATCCCGATTGCGTATGCTGGGCAGGTTGATCACGATGTAGTTGCCCGGCACCTGCTTTTTGATTTCTCGCAACGTGGCCGGGTCTGCACCGTTCGCAAAAAAGTGCGTGATGCCGATTTGCGCAAACGCTTTCAAGCGTGTAACGCACTCATCGACATTGTGAGTCGCCCAGATGGCATCGGTTCGAGCGATGATGATGAATTCCGGGTTGCGTCGCGCATCCATGGCGGCCTGCAAACGTTGCAGCATCAGCTCTAACGGAATCAGCTTCTGTTCCAGATTGGTGTGTTTGCCACCGGCATGATCCTCGATATGAATAGCCGACACGCCTGCGTCTTCGAAGGCCTGCACAGTGCGCCAGATATTGGCGGGGTCGAAGAAACCACCCTCGGCATCAGCAATCACTGGCACGCTGACTGCGCCGCTGACCGACTTGGCATGCCGGGCCAGCTCATCCAGCGTCAGCACGCCGACGTCCGCCAGGCCAAATCCGGCGGCCGCCGTTGCATAGCTACCGACATAGACCGCCGGATAACCGGCCGCTTGTACCAGCATGGCGCTCAATGCATCGTAGGCCCCTGGAATCACTAGCGCCTTGGGGCCGCTGAAGGCTTCGGTCAGTGGGTAAAAGCTGTTCTTTGCGCGCATTTCGGTTCTCCTGAGGAAGTCTATCGGCATTGCCGTTGTTGTTTGATGTAGGGAATGAGCCCTCCGGCCTCGAGCACATGCAGGTCGGATTGGCTGAAGGGCCGGAACGTCAGTTCGGTGCCTTGACTGTGGTTGATCACCCGAAGGCGCTGCCAATCCACTTCAATCTCGTCCCAGCGCTTCACCAGTCGGGTGATGCCCGGGCATTCGATTTGCGGAAAGCCTTCGGCCATTTCTCCCCACCAGTAACCTGGCGAAAAGGACTCGGCGATCACCGCAGTGATACCCAATTGGCGCATGGCGATCATCGGTGGGTAGTGTGGATGCCCATAGCCGAAGTTGGCAGCACCGACCAACACGTCACCGGGTCGCATGTCCCGCGCAAAGTGTTCGTCGTAAGCACTCATGGCCAACTTGGCCAACGCTTCGGCATCGCTTGTGCGGATATTCTTGACACCCACAATTTGATCGATATCGAAATTTTCCTCTTCGAATACGTAAGCCACACGACCGCGTAGATTGAGCAGGCTCATGACGAATCCTCAAAGATAATGGCGAGGGTCAGCGACCTTGCCTTCGATTGCGGCAGCAGCCACAGCGGCGGCGCTGCACAGGTAGATTTCAGCGTCGGTACTGCCCATCCGACCACGTACGTTCAAGGTTCCGGTGGAAACGGCACGCTGTCCCGCATTCATGGTGCCTATCCGGCCATAGCAGTAGTCGCAACTGGGCGACGAGACAAAAGCGCCGGCCTCCACCAGCGTGGTCAACAAGCCTTCCCGGGCCGCTTCGGCCATGATGTGTTGACTGGTCGGAACGACATACAACGTGAAGCCAGGCGCCAATGTGCGGCCGCGAAGAATACGCGCCGCGATGCGCAGGTCTTCCAGGCGTCCGGAGGCGCAGGAACCGAGATAGCCGACTTGCACTTCCATACCGATGTACTCGGCAAGATCGCGGGTACCGGCGGAGCTGGGTGGAATGACAATAACCGGCTCGATAGCGCTCAAGTCGATGGTGTGGATCGCCTGATACCGGGCATCCGGATCGCTGTATACCGGCTCGAGAACTTTTCGAGCCAGAGGCAGGGCATAGTCGAGGCGCGCGGCATCAGGCGCGACAATCGCGGAAATTGCACCGGTGAACATCGCCAGGCCGGTAATGGTCTGCAAGCCTTCGACGGACAGGTTGGCGAGCCCGCGACCGCCCAACTCCATCACGCAGAACTGGCAGGCGCTCGGGCCCAGGGTTTTGACCAGATGATTCAGCACATCGCGGGCCATGACACCGTCTTGCAAATGGCCGATGAAATCGATCCGCACAGTCTCCGGCACTCGCAAGGAAACCGTATCCTGAACATAGGCTTGTAGCATGTTGCGGTGAATGCCCAGGGCTAATGTACCGAACGTTCCCAACTGCGAAATGTGTGGATCAAAATGCACAGCCAATGCGCCAGGCACCGCATAACCGACTTCAGCCGCCACCTGATGACCAATGCCGCGACGCTCGAATACTTCCACACCGTTACGCGTTGTCCAGTCCCGGGTTTCCTTGTGGAAGTTTTCTTCTTCCGGATTAATGGCCGGCACCATGTGATCGATAAATACGCCAAAGCGTTCTGGCTCCTTTACCTGGATAACCTGAAACTCGCTTTCCATTTCCTTGAAGTAGCGATCGGTATAACCGGGAAAGTCATATGCCAATACGAAATCCGGTTTGACTTGAACTTCATCGCCGGCGTTGACTGCTGCCAACCCAGCGGTACGGGCCAGAATCTTTTCAGTCATGGTGTAGCCCATAGGAATACTCCTGCGTGAGCGCAAATAATGGGTTGTCTATAAGTTGATTATTTGATTTTGATGCCGAACGGGCAAACGCATAATTCTGATTGCAGCCAGTCACTGTTCTAATTGATTGACGGAAAAAGCGCAGGACGAGACTGACTGAAATAAGACAGTCTCGTCCTGCGATGCGGTTACCTAATGGCTGAAATCAGAAAAGCATCTCAGACAACTACAGGTTTGTTTTGCGGTTCCAGGCGCACGAATCCCACCACCAGCAACGAGCCGATTACCAGCAACGCCGCGATGAGAAACAACCCGTTGTCCAGACTGCCTGTATTGGTCTTGATCAGGCCCAGCATGTAAGGGCTGGCCACGCCGCCCAACAAACCGATCGTGTTGACAAAGGCAATACCGCCCGGAGCAGCTTTGCCGGACAGATAGCACATGGGCATTGCCAAGGTAATCGGCATGGCAGAGAAGACCGCCGTGCTGGCCAGGGTCAAAGCTGCCATGGTCAGGAAGAAATTGTCGTGTACAAACGGAAGCAGACCGAGGCCTAGCGCCCCAAGCAAGGCACAGGTCGCTGCATGCCATCGACGCTCCATGACTTTGTCGGAGTGACGCGATATCAACACCATGCCAATGGCTGCGAAGCCGTAGGGAATGATCGACCATAGGCCGATCTGAGTGGAGGTTTTGATCCCGGCGTCCTGCATGAGCATGGGCATCCAGAAAGCCACGGCATAAATACCGCAAATCACGGTAAACCAGGCGAGAGCAATGTAATAAATGACCGGATCGCGCAACGCGTGGATAAAACCATGGTGGGCTGTTGACTGCCCGGTAACCAATTCGGCCTTGATGCGATTTTTTTCTTCAGGTGTAAGCCAGCTTGCCGCGCCAGGGCGATCCGGCAACATCACCAATGCCATCAAGCCCAGAAAAACCGAAGGAATACCTTCGAGCATGAACAGCCATTGCCATCCATGCAATCCGGCGTATTCATCCAGCGCGTCGAGCATCCAGCCGGAGATTGGCGCGCCGATCAAACCTGCGACTGCGGCACCGCTGAGAAAAATAGCAGCCATCTGTGCCCTGCGTGCCGGTGGATACCACAGCGTCAGATACAACAGCACTCCGGGTGCAAAGCCGGCTTCGAAGATGCCCAATAAAAGCCGTAACAGATAAAACGACGTCGGACTGGTCACCAGCATCATGCAACTGGATACCAGCCCCCAGCAGATCATGATGCGGGCGATGGTCAAGCGGGCGCCTATTTTGTTCATCAGCAAATTACTGGGGATTTCACACATGAAATAACCGATAAAGAATACGCCGGCACCCAACCCGTAAACAGCATCGGTAAAGTTCAGATCAGCTTTCATTTGCACAGCGGCGAATCCGATATTGACCCGGTCGAGATACGCAAACACATAGGCGATGAATAAATAGGGAAGCAAGCGCCAGGTTATTTTTTTGTAAGTGGCATCAAGCGGGTCGGATTTTCCGACGGTAGAGTTAGAGTGCATTATGTTGTCTCCGAAAATTATTATTGGAAGCACGAGAGAGCATCAACGCTGTTATTTATTGCGGTGTTTTTTTACGCGCGCGCGAAAACGTTACTGGCGATCATCTTTATGCCGCGGTATTTACTGTTGCCGTTTTTTAATTGATCAAGTTGTTGTGCGATCGCAAATGAAAGTGCACATCGGGTACCGATATGGAGCGTGGGGAATTTATTGCGCTTGCATGCGCAGTGCGGCGTCCAGCCGGATGACCGAGCCGTTGAGCATCGGATTTTCTATGATCGCGCCGACCATCGCGGAAAACTCGGACGGTTTTCCGAAGCGATGAGGAAACGGTATATCAGCGATCAGTCGCTGCTTGATGTCGGCGTCGATTGCCTCAAGCATCGCAGTGCCGAACAAGCCTGGCGCAATCGCCGTCACGCGAATGCCAAAACGTGCCAACTCCCTGGCTGCGGGTAATGTCATGGAGACGATTGCTCCCTTGGAGGCGGCATAGGCACTTTGGCCGATCTGGCCTTCATAGGCGGCTATCGAGGCGGTATTGACGATCACGCCTCGTTCACCATCATCGTTGGGCGTATTGTCTTTCATGGCGTCTGCCGCCAGACGCAGCCAGTTGAAGGTGCCCAACAGATTAATACGAATGACCCGTTCGAAATCACTGAGCGATGCCGGGCCCCGTTTGCCAATGATTCGCGCGGAAGGGGCAATGCCCGCACAATTGACCAGTACGTGAGGTCGTCCGACACGTTCCACAATCGTCTGCATGGCGATCCGAGACGCCTCGTCATCCGCCACGTCGCAGATGACTGCCAAGCCGTCAACTTTGCTGGCGACCTCGTGCACGGCCTGTTCGTTAAGGTCCACGATCACCACGCGGGCGCCACGCGCCGCAAGATCTTGGGCCGTTGCCTGGCCAAGACCTGAGCCGCCACCGGCGACCACCACAACCTTATTGTCGATATCCATCCTGTAGCTCCGGGTTTTGTTGTTCAGTTCAAAGTGACGACGAACTGCGCGAATGCCGATAACGGCGCGCGTTCGGCAATGAAACTGTTTGACGGCGCACTCGGGTCGGCAAAACCAAGCGCCATGCCGCACACTAGCCTCTGGTTGTCATCCAGGCCCAGGCGCCGAGCGATCAGCGTTTCGTATTTGACGAAGGCCTGCTGGGCACAGGTGTCGAGACCATGGGCTTTTGCCGCCAGCATCAGGGTCTGCAGGAACATCCCGTAATCGAGCCAGCGGCCGTTATCGAGATCCCGATCGATGGTAAAGAACAGCCCAACCGGGGCATCGAAAAAAACGAAGTTGCGTGATGTTTGCACACGCATTTTTTGCATTTCATCGCGATTGATATTCACGGCCTGGTACAAGTCCTGAGCGACTTTTCGACGCCGGGAGCGGTACGGTTCGCGCACGTGATGCACTTGCGGGTTTTCGGCGTGCTCCGACTCTGCATTCAGCGCCAGGGCTTGCAGTTCCTGGCCGAGATCGTAGAGCGGGGCGCCTGTCAGTACCCAAACCTGCCAGGGTTGAACATTCGATCCACTTGGTGCGCGGGCTGCCAGTTCCAGAACGTGCTCGACTGTCTCGCGTGGTACCGGCGTGCGCAAAAAAGCGCGTACCGAACGGCGTGACGTGATGGCTTGCCGAGTACTGAGCTGCGGATCGTGAATGTTCATGGAAAAGGCCTTTGTGTTCATGCTGACCTCATCGTTCGGGCATATGCACCGGACTGTTCATGTTCAGGTTCGCCAACTCATAGCCACGTTCGAAGTCCTGAATGTGTTTTTCCATCCAGCCCCGGGCATTGACCGTGTCGTGATCGCGAATGGCCTGGTAAATATGTTCGTGAGCGGTCAATAAGCGCTGACCCGCATTGAGCTGCGACATCACCGTGTAAAAGGGCGGATAAAAAAGCGTGCTCAATGGCGCCCTGGCCATTTGGATCGCCCGGTTGCGTGTTGCCTTGGCCACTAATTCGTGGAACTCGATATCCAGTTCCACCAGGCTTGCACAGTCCTCCACTGCCTGGCGCGTCGCGGCGAGATTGACCTCGATTGCGGCAAAATCCTCGTCGTTGCCACGTACCGCTGCGGCAGCTGCGGCTGCCGGCTCCAGGGCGTACATCGCTTCCCACAACTCCTCGAACGTCACCTGGTTGAGCACCATGGTGGCGGTGAGGCGCTGGGAGATCTCACCGGAATGCGGGATCGAGGTGATCAGCTTGCGTCGCCCCGGTTCGCGTTTGACAAAACCGTTCTGCTCCAGGACCCGGATGGCCTCCCGGATGGTCGAGCGGTTTACGCCCAGTTGTTCCGCTAGCCTGGCTTCAGCCGGCAGGATGTCCCCGGGATTGATTTCCCCGGAGAGGATCTGCTGTTCAATGGTTCGGGCCACCACGCGGAAGCTGGATTCCGTAGAGGTGGTATCAATTGGCAGTGCCATGAATGGGCTGTTCTTCAAGGGTGAGTCTCTTTTTTTTCAAGTGCCCTGAGTGCGCTGCGCTGAATCTTGCCTGTCTGGGTCTTGGGCAGCGCGTCGACGAACTCAATGGCGCGTGGGTATTTATAGGGCGCAGTCATGTGTTTGACATGGTCCTGCAAGTCACTGACAAGTTGATCTTTCGGCGCCATACCGGGGCGCAGCACCACGAACGCCTTGACGATTTCACCGCGTTCCTCGTGGGGCGCGCCAATCACGGCACATTCCAGAACGCCAGGGTGACTGAGCAGGGCATTTTCCACTTCGGTTGGACCGATTCGGTAACCCGCCGAGTTGATGACGTCATCACGTCGGCCACTGTAGAAGAAGTAACCGTCCGCGTCTCGCGCTCCGATATCTCCCGTAATGAACCAACGCCCATCGTCGCCGTCGACGTACGACTCTTGGGTGCGCGCTTCGTCCTTTAAGTAACCGAGCATCAGCAATGGATTAGGAACGCGAATCGCGATATCGCCTTCACTGCCCCAGGGCAGTCGGCGGCCTTGGGCATCGATGATGTCGACGTCGCTACCCGGCATCGGCAGCCCCATCGATCCTTCGCGCGTCGCAACACAGGCAAAGTTTGCCAGGGTCATCAGGGTTTCGGTCTGTCCGTAGGCTTCCATGACCGGGACCCCGGTTTTCTTACGCCATTTCTCTGCCACGCAAGCGTTTAACCGCTCGCCGGCCGATACCGTGTGACGCAGCTGCGACAGGTCGTAGCGGGAGAGATCCTCGTCGACCACGCGAAACAGTTCGGTGCCAGGGGCGCAATAGACGCTGACCTGGTATTTGGCCAACAACGCAAGACGCTGTGCTGGATCGAACGGGCCGTCATAAAAAAAAGTACAGGCACCGGCGCTCCATGGGCCAAACAGGATGGACGTGCCGGCCTTGCTCCAACCTACGTCGGCGGTGCACCAAATCACATCGTTGCGATCCAGATCGAGCCAGTGCCGTGCGGCTTCGCGCCAGGCAAACAGGCTTCGGGTCGGGTGCAGCACACCTTTGGGTTCGCCGGTAGAACCGCTGGTGTAATACAGCACCGCCGGTTCATCGAGGGACAACACCGCGGGCTCGAAGACGCCGTCGGCGTTGATCATCGCGTTCTCGTACGACTCAAAACCCGGTGCGATGCCCAGCGATAACTTGACCGCCACGTCGTTCATCACATCGGCGAACTTTTCGACGTGCTCAGCCCTGGCCACCACCGCGCGCACGTCGGCGTGACGGACGCGGTAATTAATATCCTTGCGGGTGAGCATTTCCACGGAAGGAATCGGAATCGCCCCTATCTTGAGGCAGCCGACCATCGCGATCTGCCAATCCGGAATACGCGGCAGCATGATAAGCACTCGATCGCCGCGTCGTATGCCGCGTTGAGTCAACACTGAGGCGAATCGGTCGGTGAGTTGTGATATGTCGGAATACGAGAGGCGGATTTCTTCCCCGGCGGCATTCGCCCAAATCAATGCGGGACCATCGGCTTCGCGAGCGTAACGATCGACCACATCGGTGCCGAAGTTAAACGTCGGCGGAAGTTCCCATTTGAAATCCCGATAGCTCTGATCGTAGTGACTCATATTGCGGGCCATGATTTTTCTCCTCAGGAGTCATTATTGTTTTTCGTCAAAATCACTGGCGGGTTCAGATCACCCGCGATTGTCGAAGCGCATCGATTTGACCGGCGCTGTAGCCGAGGGCGCCGAGTACTGTTTCATTGTGCTCGCCCAGCAATGGAGGCGGGCTTCTGAGGGTACAAGGCGTCAGGGAGTACTTCACCGGGAAGCCCAGTTGTGGAATCACACCTTCCACCGGATGCTCAATGTGTTGAAGCATTTGTCGGTGCCTGGCGTGTGGTGCATCCAGTGCTTCGGCGATGTCCAGTACCGGCCCGACCGGCAGGTCGACGTCATTGAAGGTTTCCACCCAGGCATCGCGGGACTGCCTGGCAAACAGGCTGGCCAGCAATTGCTTTTGCTGCACGCAGCGCTCGCCGGTTGGCCATTGCTCGTTCTCAAGCTCTTCGAGTTGCAGATGCTGGCAAAACCGCAGCCAGAAATGTGCCTCGATCAAGCCCAGCGCGAAGTACTTGCCATCGGCGCAGCGGTAGACGTTGTAGCAGGGCGCCTGGCCAATAAACGGGCGCTCGCCGCCTCGGGGTTCGATGCCGGCGAACAATGAGTCGGCGGCATGCAGGGCCAGCCAGGAAATCGCGCCGTCATGCATCGACACGTCCACCAATTGGCCTTTACCGGTCCGGTGACGGGCATGCAGTGCAGACAGAATGCCGGTGGTCGCCATCAGCGAACCGCCACCGACGTCGGCAATCGACAGGCCCGGCACCATCGGTCCCTCGCCAGCCTTGCCGAACAACTGCAACGCCCCGGCCTGCGCCATATAGTTGAGATCGTGGCCAGCCTTGAGGTGGTCAGGACCGTCCTGGCCGTAGCCGGAAATGGCGCAATAGATAAGCCGTGGATTGATCTCGCTCAACGTCTCGTAAGCCAGACCCAAACGTCGCATCACGCCTGGGCGGAAGCCTTCGATCAACACGTCCGCATCCCGCGCCAGATCCAGCAGGATCTGCTTTCCCTGTTCGCTTTTCAGATTGAGCGTGATGCTTTGTTTGTTACGGTTAAGCAGGAGAAAGGAGCCAGACTCGACCTTGTTCAGCGGGGTAAACGCGCGGTTGTAATCGCCGCTCAGTGGCTGCTCAATCTTGATCACTTCAGCCCCCAGATCGGCCAGGATCTGCGTGCAGAATGCACCGGGCAGCAGGCGGGTCAGGTCGAGAATCTTCAGGCCTTCGAGCGCCATCACAGGAGTGCTCATGGTCTATGCCTCCCTCAGCACGCGGTCCAGCCGCCATCAACGGCCAATGAATGACCGGTGACATACGAGGCTGCCGATGAGGCCAGAAACAGACTGGCGCCGACGATTTCCTGGAGCTCGCCGAAGCGCCCCAACGGCGTGCGATCCATGACTCTGCGACCCAGGACCGGATGCGTGCGCAGGCCTTCGGTCAAGTCGGTGGCGAAGTAGCCGGGTGCAACGGCGTTAACCCGAATGCCTCTTGCTGCCCACTCCAGTGCCAACTGGCGCGTCAGCATCTCGACCCCGCCTTTGGCCGCGCAGTAGGCGGTGGTCTTGGCCAGGCCCACGCGACCGGCCACGGAGGTGATGTTGATGATGGAGCCCTGGCCCGCGTTGAGCATCAATTGGCCGGCATATTTACAGGTGAGGAACACGCCCGTCAGGTTGACGTCGATGATTTGCCGCCACTCCTGCAGCGTGGTGTTTTCCGCAGATTTATACCAGGGATTGATACCGGCGTTGTTCACCAATACGTCAATCCGGCCATAGGTGTCATGCACTGATTTACACAGGGCGGACACGCTGTCTTCATCGGCGATATCGGCCTGGAACGCGGCGGCTTTGCCACCCGCTTCATTGATCTCGCGCACGGCGATGTTCAGTTGTTCAAGGCTGCGCCCTACCAGCACCACTGTGGCACCTTGCTTGGCGAAGCCATCGGCAATGGTTCGCCCCAGGCCTCGGCCACCGCCGGTAATGATCACGACTTTATCGGCGAGGTCGGCAAACACGGCGAACGCGGGTGAGTTTTCACCGTTCATTGGGCCTTCCTCCCCAGGCGACGGGCGATGCTCCAGCGGTGGACTTCGGACGGGCCGTCGTAGATACGGAAAGCCCGCACGTCACGGAAAATCCGCTCGACCTCGGTGTCGGCTGTGACGCCCATGCCACCCAGCACCTGCACGCAACGATCGACGACTCGCCAGATCGCTTCTGACGCATGAACTTTGACCATGCTGCTTTCGGCGCTTGCGCGCTCACCCTGGTCGAGCAGCCAGGCGGTATGCCAGATACTCAGACGGGTGGTGTGCAAATCGATTTCGTTGTCGGCAAGCATGAAGCCGATGCCTTCGTGAGCGATGATGGGCAGGCCAAAGGCTTCACGTTTTTGTGCGTAGACCACGGCAATGTCATGGGCCCTTTGCGCGGCACCCAGCCAGCGCATGCAGTGGGTCAAACGGGCCGGGACCAATCGCACCTGGGCATAGCGAAAACCTTCGCCGACTTCCCCAAGTACATCGGTTCTGGATACGCGCAAGTTATCCAGCACGACTTCGGCATGACCGCCGGTGAAGGACGAATCAAGGGTGTCCAGGGCGCGCTCGATGCGAAATCCCGGGTTAGGCAGATCAACCAGAAACATCGTGGCGCCCACGTCCACGTCATCGACAATCGTGCGGGCCATGATGATGGTGAACGCTGCGCCGTCTGCACCGGTGATCAACCATTTACGGCCATTGATGATGAAGTCGTCGCCATCGTTGATGGCTGTAGTCATCAGCAATGTCGGGTCGGAGCCGGCGCCTGGCGACGGTTCTGTCATGCAAAAGCAGGAGCGCGTCTTGCCTTGCGCCAAGGGCACGAGCCAGCGTTGTTTTTGCTCGGCAGAGGCCACGGTCTGCATCAAATGCATGTTGCCCTCATCCGGCGCTGCACAATTGAGCGCTACAGGCCCGAGCATCGAATAACCCGCAGCTTCGAAAACCACGGCGCGGCCCACATGGGAAAGCCCCAGACCACCCAGATCGCGGTCTACGTGTGGACTTAACAGGCCGGCATCACGAGCCTGGGTGATCAGTTCGCTGCGCAACTCGTCGCTTGGCCCGTGGGCGCTGCGTCGAGGGTCTTTCTCATAGGGAATCACCACCTCCTGAATGAAGGTACAGGTCTTGTCTCGCAATTGAGCGAGCGAATCAGGCAACGTGAAGTCCACGGCGAAATCCTCAGAAAATCTTATTGTTGGAAATATCGAGGGTGAATTCGAAAAGCTCTTCTGCCAGTTGACCGAAGTCGGCGTAACGGGGGTCGCTGGTTTCGCCGACCAAATACCGGCGGTGAAGTTGTTGAAACACAACCGCCAGTTTGAACATGGTGAGCACGCGATAAGACTTGAGGTCGTCAAGACTTTGTCCAGTCAATGCGCTGTAGGTGGTGGCAATGTCTTGCCGGGTGGAAAAGCCCGGTTGCATCGTTGGCATCTGCGCCAAGCGGTGCATGCAGGAAGGGTCGTCGGGCTCGCCCCAGTAACTGAGCAGCGTGGCGAGATCGAACAGGCCGTCACCTTGTGTGCCCATGTCCCAATCGACAATGGCCCTAGGTTGCAATGTCTGCGGGTCGATCAGAATGTTGTCGAGTTTGAAGTCGTTATGCAGCAGCACGGGTTTGCCTGCGATCGGGTCCTTGATGTCGGTTAACCATTGCGCCAGCGCTTGCGCTGGACGGCTCAAGTCACCATTGACCACCCACTGCGCGCGCTTGATCCAGCCCTGCGCAGTGCGTCTGAAAAAGCCTTCCGGCCGCCCGAGGTTTTCCAGCCCGACACTGGCCAGGTCGACGGTATGCAACTGAGCGAGCGTATCGACCAGCATGTTTGATAATTGGTGCCCGGTGGTTTCGCTGGCAGGCAAGGGGTGAACACTGTCGCCTCGCAAAGACAAGCCGGCCCGGTAGTCGATCAAGAGAAACGGCGCGCCAGCGACGCCCGCGTCGGCACAGAAATGATGGCTGCGTGGCGCCAGCGCAAATACGCGCCAGAGTCGGGAAAGAATCCGGTGCTCACGTTGCATGTCATTGGCGCCCGGTGGTAGCGGTCCTGCGGGAGGACGACGCAGCACCATCCAGGTGTGATTGATGCGCACCAGAAAATTCAGGTTGGCCAGTCCGCCCGACAGTTGCCTCGGTGCGTGGCCAGGGTCCATCCGCAAGTTTTGGCTGGCGAGATAGCGCTCAATAGTGACCCAGTCAAGCTCGTGGCTTGCCTCTTTGGGCCTGAGGGCAACACCTTCGGGTAAGCGCTGACGGGCAGCGGGAGTGAATCCGATCTCGACCATAGCTACGTTCATCCGACGTTGAGATTGAATCGATTATTGTCGGACCGAAAATACATCGTCAAGCATTAAAATGAGCTATTGCGGGAATTGAGCGTAACGATTAAGAATATTGTCGGACTGAAAATAGGCTTTGTCGGGGAGGCAGCTATGTTCGGCAATATTATTGGTTGGGCGCATACACCATTCGGCAAGCTTGCGGGCGAGTCGCTGGAATCGTTGATTACTCGGGTGACTCTGGACGCGTTGGCACATGCGCATTTGGAGGCTCGGGATATCGACGAGATTGTCATCGGGCATTTCAACCAGGGTATGGATCCCCAAGGCTCGCCGGCCTCACTGGTCTTGCAGGCCGACAGCGGTTTGCGTTTTACGCCGTCGACAAGGGTGGAAAACGCCTGCGCCACCGGGTCTGCAGCGGTGCGCCAGGCGTCGAGCCTGATCGCGTCGGGCCAGGCGAAAATTGTTTTGGTGGTGGGCGTGGAGAAGATGACGGCTGCCACGGAGGAAGCGGTGCGCCAGGCATTGGTATCCGCCAGTTATGTCGCCGAGGAGGGCGGGGCGCAGGCGTCTTTTGTCGGGTTGTTCGCCGATATTACCCAACAGTACTTCTCCCGTTACGGGGATCAATCTCATGCGCTGGCTTGCATTGCGGCGAAAAACCATCACAACGGGAGCATCAATCCATTGGCTCACTTGCGGAAAAGCCTGGACGTGAGTTTTTGCGGTCAGGAATCCGCAAGCAATCCTTACGTGGTCAAACCTTTACGTCGTACCGATTGTTCGCTGGTGTCGGACGGCGCGGCAGCCCTGGTGTTGGCTTGCGATGACGTCGCGATGCGCAGGGAGCAGCGTATTTCGATACGAGCCCAGGTGCAGGTCAACGATTACCTGCCGATCAGCCGACGCGACATCACGCGTTTCGAAGGTGCTTCCAAGGCGTGGCACAAGGCGTTGAGCATGGCGAGCCTGACGCTCGATGACCTGAACTTCGTCGAGACCCACGATTGTTTCACTATCGCCGAATTGATTGAGTACGAAGCCATGGGCCTGACGCTGCCTGGCCAAGGCGCCAAGGCAATTCTTGAGGGGTTGACGCAGCCTGACGGGCGTTTGCCGGTCAATCTGTCGGGGGGATTGAAAGCCAAAGGTCATCCCATCGGGGCGACCGGTGTCTCAATGCACGTGCTGACCGCCATGCAATTGGCAGGCGAGTCACCTGGCCTGCAACTGACCAACACACCAAGCCTGGGAGGCCTGTTCAACATGGGCGGTGCGGCGGTCGCCAACTACGTCAGCATTCTGGAGCGCACGCGTTAGGCAACGCTGACGAAATAACTGCATCAGGAGAACGATATGCAAGATGAGGTCTGTTTAAGCCACCTGCTTTATGTGCGCGCCAGCCGTAATGCCCGGGTCGGATGGATCACGCTGGACCGTCCCGAAGCGTTGAATGCCTTGAACACGCAGATGATCGCGGAAATTTCCCAGGCATTGGATTGTTTTGAAAAAGATCCTCAGATCGGCTGCGTGGTGTTGACCGGCAGCGCCAAAGCTTTTGCCGCCGGTGCTGACATTCTGGAAACCCGCGACCAGACATTTCCGCGAACCAGCCTTGATAACTTTCTTGGCGAGTGGGACCGGATCGCACGGTGTCGCAAACCGATGATCGCCGCAGTCGCGGGGTACGCACTGGGGGGCGGGTGTGAAGTGGCCATGATGTGCGATTTGATCATTGCGGCGGACAACGCCAGTTTCGCTTTGCCGGAAATTTCCCTTGGCTTGATTCCTGGCGCCGGCGGAACACAGCGACTCTCGCGCTGGGTCGGTAAAGCCAAAGCGATGGACTTGTGCCTGACGGGGCGCCGAATCGGGGCCGAGGAGGCCGAACGAATCGGGCTGGTTTCACGAGTGGTGGCTTCAGGGCAATTACTGATTGAAGTCGGCACGATCGCGCAGAACATTGCCGCGCGCTCTTTGCCCAGTCTGTTGCTGATGAAGGAATGTGTAAACCAGGCGTACGAAACCGGGTTGGGCGAAGGGCTCGGCTATGAGCGACGCGCGTTTCACTCCTTGTTCGCGACACAGGATCAGAAGGAAGGAGCCAGTGCGTTCATTGAGAAACGAGCGCCGATCTTCCAGCATCGCTGATACATAACAAGACATTCGTTTATGCCAATGGGCCGGACTTTTATTCTGGCTTGTCGGTTTTGCGTGTCCGTCATTCGAGTTTGTTTAGTCATTTCCGAAGTCCCCACAACAACAATACAGGTATACAAAACATGACTCCGAAGTTGTTCTCTGTCTCTCTGGCAGGCGCATTGGCCGGGCTGCCGGCGCTGGCACACGCTGATTTCATTGAAGACAGTCACGTCAATTTCAGCACCAAGAATTATTACTTCAATCGCGATTACCGCGACGGTACCGGGCCGTCGAAAGCGGAGGAGTGGGCGCAAAGCTTTATCCTCAAATACCAGTCCGGTTATACCGAAGGGCCGCTTGGTTTCGGCCTCGATGCAATGGGTATGCTCGGGATCAAACTTGACTCGGCACCGGAGCGGTCTGGGACCGGGATTCTGGCGCGCCAGGCTGATTCCGACGATCCGGCCAAGCCCTTCGCCAAACGTGCCGCTGACGAATATTCAAAACTTGGACTGACCGCCAAGGCGCGGTTGTTTGAAAGCAATGAATTGTTCGTGGGCAGTTTGCAACCGTCTGGCATCGCGGTGATACAACCGAACACCAGCCGTGCATTCCCCCAGACATTCGAAGGCCAGCAACTCACCAGCAAGGCCGTGCAAAACATGACCCTCAACCTGGGCCATATCAGTCGGGTCAAGCAACGCGACTCCACGGATTTCGAAAAAATGGGCATCACCAGCCAGTCTGGGCAGTATGCAAGCAGCGCACGCTCGGACGATTTCAAATTCGCGGCAGTCGATTATCTGGTCACTCCGGATCTGCTCGCCAGCCTGCATTACGGTCAACTGCAGGACATCTATCAGCAAGGGTTCGCCGGGTTGAAATACAGCACGCCATGGGGGCCGGGCCGGATCCTGGGTGAAGTTCGATACTTTGACGGCAGTGAAACGGGCGCGGCGCTGGGCGGCAAGGTCGATAACCAAACGCTCAGTACCAATCTGGGGTACTCCCTCAATGGCCATACCATCAGCGGTGGCTATCAGAAATTGTGGGGCGATACCGCCTATCCGTTGATCGACGGCACGATCAGCTACCTTTTCACTGAACTACAGGTCAGTAACTTCTCGCGCGCCCAGGAACGTTCATGGCGCGCGCGTTACGACTATAACTTTGCTGCAGCGGGCATACCGGGCCTGACGTTGACCACCCTATACGTACGTGGCGACCAGGCTAATGTGATCAACATGAGCCAGGAGGGTAAAGAGTGGGAACGCGACACCTACATCACGTACGTGGTGCAGGACGGACCGTTGAAAAACGTCGGTGTGCAATGGCTCAATGCGACCCAGCGCTCTAACTACACGCGCGACACAGACGAAAATCGCTTGATATTCAGCTACACCCTGGCGCTGAAGTAACCCCATGCCAGAAACGCAAAAGCCGTCGCAAGACGGCTTTTGCAAGACTCAACACCCGAGGGTCAGACGCGGGAAGTTTCCCCTTCAGCCAGGCAGACTTGCATGATCCGCAGGTTTTTATCGGTGACACGGGTAGGGAATACCTCGCTCAACCGATCCTCGTGCACCGGGATCACCCGTTTGGCCTCGTAATCCACGGCCTTGAGCATTTCCTCGGTGGCAAGCACAAGATTGGTATTGCTGTTCTGCGCCAGCCCGACGGGCCGGTATTCCAATGTCCCGGTGATATCACCTTGGTCTATTTTCGGGTTGGCCAGCATATTGTCGTACACGTACACCAAGTCTCCGGCCAACACCCAACTGTTGTGTGAACTGGAGGCCAGATCATTGCGTACGTGAACCCACATGCAGCCGAATGTATGGCTGTCGAACGCGACGCGCAGATCGATACCCGGTGCTACGTCCTCTATCTCACCTTCCACGCAGATAAGGCGGCCCTGGCGCGCCAGATCGACCGCTCGCAAAATGTCCGAAGGATCGAGTCCGGTGCGGGTCCAGTTCAGACGGTCCGGAAGCGCCATGGCCCAGATCCACTTCGACAGCTCCCGCTCCTGAAGATAAAACCGTGCATTGGGAAAGGCATCGGTGTTGCCGAAATGATCAAAGTGAGCATGAGTCACAAACACCGTATCGACCTCTTCAGGCGTGACATTGCACTCGGCCAGAACGTCCCGTGGCGAGTGCCAGTCGCCAACCCCAAATTGCTTGGCCAATGCCTGGCCGTAATCGCGATGGTTGTAACCGACGTCCACCATGATCGTGCGGCCATTACCTTTGATCAGCACATAGCAATAGGGCAATTTGCGGGTCCCTTCATTATGTACGCCGTATTTGATGCCGCTGACCGGAAAGTTCGGAATATTGGCAAATTCGAGAATCCAGATCGAATAGGGGGACATGACAGCCTCTTTTATGAGTGTTTGAATGAAAGCGATATCAATGCTGCGAACAGCAAAAACAGGCGTTTTGCAGATCGACAGGCATAAGCCCCAACTGTGCATTGGATGCGCAGCGCAGCATGGCATTGGTGTTATTGAGTCCCTTCAGTAAGGCCGGTGTGCGCTCCCTGAGTACTGCACCATTACTGATGTTTCGCTGCAGTTCTCGGGCGATGTGCAACAAACTGCTGGCCGTGTGCGACAAGTGGTTGAAATGCGCTGACGCCATCACCGGGATATTGAGGTTGCCCAGCAGATCCATAACTTCGATCAGATCCTGTTCCGGCGTGCGCGCCAGTTGAGCGTAAGTACTGAAGCCATTATCGGCTTGCCCAAGAATCAACAGCCCGGCGATTTGTGCTATCACCCGATTGAGCTTTGCATAGGGGCGTTCGATCAGCGCTACATAGTGATTGAGTTCATCTTTGGTATGGATGACCGGACGAACCGCCGACTCGGTCATGGACTCGACTTCCGCGCTGAAGGGAGCCAGCCGGCCATCCATGCAATCCTGGCTGAACGACAACGTATAAGGCGTAGCCAGGGAACGTGGCGTATTGGACATGTGGGGTCTCTCTTATTGTCTTTGGCATTTCTGCGTTTTGAGTATTTGAGTGACCAATGCCCTTGGCAAACGAATAAATCAGATTGCAGCCAGTGGTTAAGCCAATAAATCCTGGCCTGTCTGCCAGTCTTTATTTCGCCACCTATGAATTGGCACCGCTGTGACCAAAATTCACAGCCGGTGTGAAATCTTGAGGATATTCAGCCTTTCAGAGATGTAATAGTTTAAGCACCATGATCCCCAAGCCCCGGTCATTGACCGGCTGACAACTGATAAAAACGGGAGGTGAGATCTGGACAACTATTCGCAAATGCTCGCCTTCATACGCGCAGCCGAGCACGGCAGTTTTTCCGCGGCGGCCCGGGCAAGCCATCTGACGCCCTCGGCAGTAAGCAAGCTGATTTCACGGCTGGAAGAACGCTTGCAAGTGCGTTTGTTTGTTCGAAGTTCCAGAGCATTGCTACTGACGGAAGAGGGAGCGGTCTATCTGAAAAGTGCCTTGGCGGTCGTTGATGCCATGAGCGAGGCTGACTCATTAGCCGAACGTCTGCCCACCCGGGTCAGCGGCATGTTGCGCGTGCATACGATGACCACTTTTGCAAAGCACCAGATCCTGCCGTGGCTGCCACAGTTTCTGGAAACCTATCCGTTACTCGATCTTGATATTCAATTGGGGGCGCAATACCTCGATCTGTTTGAGCAAGGTGTCGATGTCGCCATTCACAGCGGTTTTTTACCCAGTTCATCGAGGGTTGCCCGTCGCTTGAACGACAACGAATGGATTATCTGTGCCTCGCCGCAGTATCTGGCTAATCACGCGCCATTACTTCATCCGCAGGATTTGCTGGCCCACCAATGTTTTGGCTTTGACTTCGAAAGCCAATGGAGCGCGTGGTCATTTCAGGAAAACGGGCGCTTGTTCAAAGTGCCGTTTCGCAGTCGCTCTTCGTTCGGTCAGGGTGACCTGCTACGAGATTTGGCGTTACAGGGAGCGGGCATCGTCAAGCTCGCGGGATTTCATATTGGTGAAGATATTCGCCACGGGCGGCTGGTACCGCTGTTGCCAGAGTTCTATACCGGTGAAAAAGAATCGGTGAGCCTGATATATGCGAATCGAAAATATTTAAGTCCGCGGATAAAAGTGTTTATTGATTTTCTCAGCGATCGAGTGAAAGACCAGCGCTGGACGATAACCTGACGCACGGCGAAAAGTTAAGTTGATCTTTTTTGAGTGTGCTCCTATTGGGTGCGCTCATTGGGGGAGTTCGCATGTTAAATGCAAACTTTATGATGTTTGCGATAGCGATATCGTATTTGCTAAATGCTTGACCGTGAGGTGATCTGAAAATGACTGCACAAGAAACAAGTTTGGCTAGACCCGTGATGACGGCCGCGCGTGGCGATCAATCCAAAGTGCCTTATCAGTTTGATCAACCGGCAGGAATGCCGGCGGATTTTTTGCTGCCAGGCGCACTGAATCTTGACTGTGACGAACGAGAGTGGGTGCCACAAGCTGAAGGCGTATGGTTTCGTCCGTTGATCCTGAGTTTGTCGGGCGGCTACTTCGTCAATCTGACCCGCGTGCGTCGTGCCGGTGTTCTTTCCCGTCACCGACATGGTGGGCCGGTGCATGCGATTACCCTGCGCGGCCATTGGCATTATCTTGAACACGAATGGGTCGCTACCGAGGGCAGCTATGCCTTCGAACCACCAGGAGAGACCCATACATTGGTTGTGCCGGAAGACGTGACCGAAATGATCACGCTGTTTCACGTGACCGGCAACTACGTCTATGTCGATCCTTACGGCAAGGCGCTGGACTATGAGGACGTATACACCAAACTGGAAAGTGCCCGTCGTCATTACGAATCCGTCGGGTTGGGTGCTGATTACGCCGACCAGTTCATTCGCTGATCCGACTTGAAAAATAACGGTTAAGAAAAGTTCCAAAGCGTTAATTGGCATCGGATTGAAAGTCTCGATGACGGCATCGCGTTATCCGGTGATTACAGTGTCGAGTTAATACGAGCACTTTGCGAACAATCTGGCCCGGCCGCGAGCTTAAAATGAATTGACGTTTATTCATTTTGTTCGCGGCTTGTACGTATTCGAACTTCCATGGATCTGGATGCACTTGCCCAACCGCTTTGACTGCAAAAGAGACAAACATTCATCAACGTAACTCTTCCGCATCCAATAACAATAGCAGCAGGAGATTCAATCCATGCATTCCACACCCTCCAACGCTAATGGCGTTGCGCCGCAGATCGATGATAACGATCCCGTCTATCGCAAGATTGCCTGGCGGTTGATGCCCTTTTTGTTCATTTGTTATGTGTTCGCCTACCTGGACAGGGTTAACGTTGGCTTTGCCGCGCTGCATATGAAGGCAGACCTGAACTTTACCGACGCCGTATACGGAATGGGCGCCGGAATTTTCTTTTTTGGCTACATCTGCTGCGAGATCCCCAGCAACCTGCTGATGAAACGCCTCGGTGCACGCATCACCATTGCCCGCATCATGATCGGTTGGGGCTTTGTCTCTTGCTGCACCATGCTGGTCCAAAGCCCAACTTCGTTTTATCTGATGCGCTTACTGCTGGGGGCATTCGAAGCTGGCTTTGCCCCTGGGGTACTGCTGTACCTGACTTTTTGGTTTCCTCCGGCTCGAAGGGCGCAGATGGCCGCCATTTTCCTTTGCGGTTCGGCCATCGCTGGCGTAGCAGGAGCGCCCTTGTCAGGGATGATTCTCGACGTATTCCAGGGCACGGCCGGGCTGCAAGGCTGGCAATGGTTGTTTGTCATTGAGGGCATTCCTTCGATTGTGTTGGGGGTCTTGGCGCTGTGGTTGCTGTCTGATGGTCCCGCCACCTGCAGGTGGTTGCGAGCCGATGAAAAAGTCAAAGTGATCGGTCATCTGGCCAGTTTCCAGCCAGCGCGTGATGACGGCTTTATCGGCGCGTTGCGCGGGCCAACTATCCATCTTATCGCCATAACCTGGTTCACCATTGTTTGTGGGCACAACGCGGTGAATTTCTGGATGCCCATGATGCTGCGTGAAGCCGGCTTGACCACGGGGACTGAAATCGGCCTGTGGGCGATGGTGCCTTACAGCATCACCACGATTGGCATGATCCTTATCTCCCGGCATTCCGATCGACGTTTGGAGCGCCGCGCGCATATTTCAGTGTGCTCATTAATGGCTGCCATCGGTTTCGGGATGTTGCCTTTTGTGCAAGGTAATTTTGGCTTGAGTATTGTCGGGCTGACCTTGGCTGCACTCGGCGTGTTTTCGGCGATGCCGATAATCCTCGCCATGCCCATGAGTTACTTGCCGGCTGGCGCCGCGCCCGGTGGCATTGCTTACGTGAATACCGTTGGCATGGTGGGCGGTTTTGTGGGGCCTTACTTGATGGGAGCCATCAAAACAGCTACCGGAAGTTTTGCCTATGGGCTCTACGCCGTCACCGGATTATTGCTGCTTGGGATTTTGATCATGATGTGCATGGTGCGTACCCCGCGCATCGAACCGGTTCTTGGTGCGCAAGTACCGGCAGTATAAAACTGCGGGTTCAAACAGGATTGAACGATAAAATCGCTGAGCTGTGCTCGGCGATTTTTTTGTGCTTGTGTCCCTCGGAACATCGCGGTCACTTTGAGTTTCGGACACAACGCGGTTCCATATAGCCATCGAATGGAAAGGAATGAGGGGGATGTCGAAGAAGGGGGGGAAGGGTGCTTGCTTTCTTGTTCTTGTTTCTGCAAGCGAGTAGGAGTTCATTCAGGTAGCGAGGTGATTTCAGCCGCTTGCAGCTGCACAGTCCGACGACAGAACGATGTATTCAAGACCTTTGAGACGGCCTTCGGAGTCGCGATAAATCATGGTGACCGGTGATGCGTTGCATTTGTCTGCCGGCGTCGTAGTGGAGATGACGCTGGCGATATCCAATTGCATTCCATAGTGGTATTGCTCAACTTTTATCGGACCCTCATTGTGCTCCTGTTGAGCCATGACAGAAAAAGCACAGACGAGCGTCATCCACGGAAGATAATTCTTCATTAACGTATCCTCATTGGTAAATGACTCCCTCAACTTTGTTGCGTGGACAAGAGCGGAGGGAGTTTTCGAGACAAAAGTGCCGTCGTGTGACGACCTTATAGAGCCATCAAGTCGCGATGGACTTCGAGCGAGTTACGCTCAACCCAGTTATGCGCCAGCAAGCCGTCTGGACGAACCTCCCAAACCGCGGTACCGAGCATTTCAAAAGGTGTGCGGCATGAACGACCGCCAATGAACCCCTGGTTTCTTCCAGCGAGTTTCCAGCGCGAAGCCACTCGAGTACCTTCATGATTTTGAAAGGTTTCGATACTGCCAAACGTGAAGTCTTCAATCTTCGACAGGAAAACTCCAATCCACTCAATAAAGGCTTCACGTCCGACAATATCGACACCGCCCGACGTGATAATGAAGTCTTCTGCAACAAAGCGTGCGGCGGCTTGCGGGTCTCTCGCCTGCCAGACTTCACGCCAGAAGCTTTCAACAATTTCTACAGCTTTATTGTCTGCCATCTTGGGTTCCTCGGTTTTTTGGGGCCTTACAGCCCGCTTCAGTGGTGACGCAAAACAGATATCAGTGGGTCAGAGTTCTTGACCGATAAACCAATGCCAGTGCGGCGATCAGAACCCAGGCATCAAGGGCAAACGCGAACCGTATTGAGAGGTTCCAGTCGCTGACGGCGTGCAGCAAAATCCCGATCACCGCCACACCAGTGAGTGCGCCGATCTGGCGGTTTGCGTTAAGCGCGGCGGCGGCCACGTTGGAGTTAAGGGCACCGCTCACATGCATGACTGTGCTGATGACTGCCGGTATCGCTAACGCCATGCCGCCCGTGCACAGTGCTGCGCCAAGGGCTATCCAGACATAGGCCGCCTTACCGCCGATCAAGGCCGTGGCAAGGGCGCCTGCTACCCCAATGCCTAACCCGCAAAGCATTACCAAACGCTCGCCATACCGGTGTGAAAGATGTCCTGAGGCGTAATTGATGATCGGCACCACGCCCATGATCGGTAGCATCCAAGTGCCGGTTTGCAGCGCCGTGGTGTGATGGAACTGTTGCAGGAACAGGCTGATGAAGAAGATCTCGCCAAATAAGACGAAGTTGATCAGAAACCCCAGCCCGTTGAGGGTCCAAAAATTTTTGTTGCCCCGCAGTTGGATCGGGATGACTGGCGCTGCCGAGACTTTTTCCCGCCAGACCACGGCCAATCCGCCTACTACCGTAACAGCCAGTGCAATTTGGCTGCTCGTGGCGCGCCAGCCGAGCGTGGGGCCTTCAATGAGCACGAAACTGGCACCGCCCAATGCGAGCATAATCAGCAAATGCGTGCTGGGGTTGAAGCTGACCGGGCGGCGAGCAGAAGCGGACAATGTCCACTGGGACAGGAGAATACCGATGATGCCGATCGGTATATTCAAATAGAAAATGCTTCTCCAGCCCAGGGTGTTGACGAGTACACCGCCTACAAATGGTCCGGTTCCTGCTGCCGTACCGACGATGGCGCCCCAGATTCCAACCATTCGCATACGCACACTGCGATCAGGAAATACTTCGCTGAGCAGGCTCAAGGAGCTTGGCATGAACAGCGCGGCACCGATGCCTTGCATGAAACGGGCTACGATCAGCTCCGGCGCAGATGTGGCCAGACTGCATCCTAAAGAGGCCAGAATGAACCAGGCCAGGCCGAGCATGTAAGCCCGCTTGGCTCCGAGCATGTTTGCCAGCGCACCGCCCAGCAGCAGGAATGAAGCAAATGTAAGCGTATAAGCATCAATGACCCAAACCAGGGAGGATAAGGGTACGTCGAACTCGCGTTGCAGATCCGACAGCGCAACGTTCACCACAGTGACATCCAGCATGGCCATGACGAATCCAAGTGCTACTGCCATAAGCACAAGTGCGTTGGATATCACTTTCATGACCGAGGGCCTGGATTCTGATTCATTCATCCACACGCTCCTGATCCGGTTTGTCGGGCCAACTCGATTGGCTTCATGACCCGATATTCGGAGTTTGCTATCAAGAACTCAAACGCATAAAGTTAATGGTATCTAGTAGAAAGGCGAATTCATCATGCAAGCTGGAGACGTTGAAATCGATTTGTTGCGGGCGTTCATCGCCGTGGCGGAAACCGGCAGTTTTACTGCCGCGGCCGACGTGATTTCCCGGTCGCAATCGGCGGTCAGCCAGAAGATCATCCGCCTGGAAGAAGTGCTGGGCCTGCGAGTGTTCGAACGTACCAGCCGTGCGTTGACCCTGACGCCGGACGGCGAACGCCTGCTGGTCGGCGCGCGCAAGATGATGGTGCACTTCGACAGTTTCGTTCGGGAAATCAGGGAACCCGCGGAGGTAAGCCTGCTACGTCTGGGGATCTCGGAAAATCTCGTGCCCACTCAGTTGCCCAAGCTGTTGTCGCGGTTCAGCAAGCTTTACCCCGATGTCCAGCTTGAACTCACAACAGGCCTGAGTAACGACCTGTTGAACGACTACGAAGCCGGCCAGCTGGATGTAGTGATTGCCAAACGCAAGATCAGCAACAGCGCTCAGCGTGGTCGAATCATTTGGCGCGAGCCGCTGGTGTGGATCGCTGCCAAAGACTATGAAATCGAAGCCTCGCGCCCGGTTCGCCTGGTGATGATGCGACCACCGTGTGCCTACCGCGCAATCATGATTGAAGCGATGGCGTCGGTACGACGTGAATGGTCTTCAGCTTGTCTTGCCAGCAACCTGATTGGGGTTCAGGCTGCCGTCGCGGCCGGACTCGGCATTACCGCGCTGGGCACTTCATTCCTGCAGGAAGGCATGCGGATTGTCGAACCCTCGGAAAAATTACCGACGTTGCCAACGACGGAAGTGGCGGTGATCGGTGATGAGTTGCGCACGCAGCATCTGGTCCAGCCTCTGGTTTCGTTGCTGACCGAAGGCTTGATGTCGGGAACCAGTTTGACCTGAGGTCTAAGGCTGCGCGGCCGGATGAACCGTGCAACCTGGTTTCATTGTTGCTCTCGCAAGAGACTGATCAGTGCTTTGACGCATCCTGGCAATGCATCGAAGTCCCGTATGAGAATACTGCGGTCGCGCACCACCCAGGGTTCGTCCAGCTCCAGAATGGCCAGTTTCATGGTTTTGCTATTGCGCAGGGCGGCGGACTCCGGAATCACACCTATACCGATGCCTGCTTCAACCATGCGGCAGACTGCTTCGAAACTGGACAACTGAATTCGCCAGACCAGAGTTTCACCCATCAATTCGGCTTTATCGCGTACAAATGCCTGAAGGGTACTGCCTTCTTGCATGCCGACATGGTGAAAGGCAACGGTATCTCGCAGCCTGATGTGTTTACGCCGGGTCAGTTCGTGCCCCTCGGGCACTATGAGCACCAGTCGGTCAGTGCTGAATTGCAGCACTTGCAGATTTTTCGCCGTCACCGGGCCGGCAATGATACCGATGTCCGTCGAACCATCGAGCACGCCTCGAATGATGTCGCGGGACAACCGTTCCCGCAGGTCCACAGTCACGCCAGGACGTTGTGCGAGGAATCCGGAAAGCAATTCGGGCAAGAACTCCGTGACGGCCGTTGTATTGGCAAAAATACGGATATGCCCGGATGAATCGGCGCCGAACTCGGTGAACTCGGTTTTCAAATACCCCACCTGACGCATGATCAACCGTGCGTGTTGCAGCAGCTTGCTGCCCGCATCGGTCAGTTCGACGCCTTTGCTGTCTCGATACAGCAAATGGTTGTTCAACTGCGCCTCCAGCGCCTTGATACGTACGCTTGCCGCAGCAGGTGACATAAATGCCCGTCGAGCCCCCTGGCTTAAGCTGGCGGCTTCGGCGATGTGAATGAACAGGCGCAGATCAGTCAAATCAAAGTGCATGCCGCAAGTCTCTTCTGATGGTCTTTGGTGTTAATTCTGGTTTAACGAAGGCTTAAAGAAAAGTAGATTCACAGAACACCACGCCACTCGCATCATCGGTCGTAACGCAACATACCGAGGATGCAAATTTGATGAGTAATCACGACCTAAAAGCGTGGCTCGGCAACACCGAAGGAGCGACCGACGATTTGGGCGCCAGTCTGCTTAAACGGGTGGCTGCGACTTTCGGCGTGCCACCGCTGAAGCCGGGGGCGGCACTTCCAGCACTGTGGCACTGGTGCTTTTTTCAGGAGCCTGTCGCGCCGTCCGGTTTGGGCGAGGACGGCCATCCGGCGAGGGGTGGATTCCTGCCGCCAGCGGCCCGGCGCAATCGTATGTGGGCCGGCAGCCGGGTCGAATTCATCCAGCCTCTACGCGCTGGAACCGAAGCTTCACGCCTGTCGACCATTACCCGCATCGAGGAGAAAAACGGTCGTAGCGGGCAATTGCTCTTCGTGACGGTAAGCCACGAATTTTCCCAGGGCGGGCAACTGTGCATTCGCGAAGAGCAGGACATCGTCTATCGCGAAATGACGGCGCCGAACCTCGCGCCCGGTGACCCCGCGCCGGTCACACAATGGCACGAAACCGTCTTCCCAGACGCCGTGATGTTGTTCCGTTATTCCGCTATCACGTTCAACGGTCACCGTATTCATTACGACGTGCCTTATGTGGTGGATGTCGAGGGCTACCCCGAAAAAGTCGTCCATGGTCCTTTGATCGCAACGCTGAATTTGCAAGCGTTCCTGCGTGCCCATCCTTACGCCCAACCACGCGCGTTCAATTTCCGCGGTGTGCGCCCTTTGATTGCTCCACAGCCGTTTGACGTCGGTGGAGCCGTTCTCGCGCCTGGCCGTGCGCAACTGTGGGCGAGCAATGACGGTGGTCTGGCACAGATCGCCGAACTGGTTTTCGACTGAGTGGGCAGACTCACTTCCAAGCACCCTGAGAGCGATAGATATGCAAAACAACAATGAAGAACTCAATGCCATTCGTGAAGGTGTGCGAGCGCTGTGCGGGGAATTTAACGCCGCGTATTGGCGCGAAATCGATGAGCGCAAAGGCTTTCCCGAAGCCTTCGTCCTTGCCATGACCCAAGCCGGCTGGTTGTCGGCGATGATCCCCGAAGAATATGGTGGTTCCGGCCTCGGACTGGCCGAAGCGTCAGTGATCCTGGAAGAGGTCAATCGTTGCGGCGGTAATTCCGGCACTATTCACGGACAGATGTACAACATGTTTACCCTGCTGCGCCACGGTAGCGAGAGCCAAAAAAGTTACTACCTGCCAAAGCTCGCCAATGGCGAGTTGCGCCTGCAATCCATGGGGGTTACCGAGCCGACCACGGGAACCGACACCACCAAGATCAAAACCACGGCCGTGCGCAAAGGCGACAAGTACATCATCAACGGGCAGAAAGTCTGGATTTCGCGCATCCAGCATTCCGACCTGATGATCCTGCTGGCGCGCACCACACCGTTGGCTGAAGTGAAGAAAAAGTCCGAAGGCATGTCGATTTTCCTCGTCGACCTGCGCGAAGCCATCGACAACGGCCTGACCGTGCAGCCGATCGCAAATATGGTCAATCACGAGACCAACGAGCTGTTCTTCGACAACCTGGAAATTCCTGCCGACAGCCTCATCGGCGAAGAGGGCCAGGGCTTCCGCTACATCCTCGATGGCTTGAATGCCGAGCGCACATTGATCGCTGCCGAATGCATCGGCGACGGTCGATGGTTTATCGAAAAGTCGGCGTCGTACGCTCGTGACCGAGTAGTGTTTGGTCGTCCCATCGGCCAGAACCAGGGGGTGCAGTTCCCGATTGCCGAAGCCCATATCGAAATCGAAGCCGCAGACCTGATGCGCTGGCGTGCCTGTGAGGAATACGACAGCGGCATCAATGCCGGTGCCAGCGCCAACATGGCCAAGTACCTGGCGGCGAAGGCTTCCTGGGAGGCCGCCAATGCCTGCCTGCAAACCCACGGTGGTTTCGGCTTCGCCTGCGAGTACGACGTGGAACGCAAATTCCGCGAGACCCGGCTGTACCAGGTAGCGCCCATCTCTACCAACCTGATCCTGTCTTACGTTGCCGAACATCTGCTCGAACTGCCGCGCAGTTTCTAAGGAGCCTGTCATGAGTCATACACAACAACTGGCGCAGTTCCTCGCGGAACTGGAGTACGCCAGCATCCCGGACAGTGTTCTTGATCGCACTGAAGACTTGTTCCTGGACTGGCTCGGTTCGGCGTTTGCCAGCCAGGGCGCGCACCCGATCCCGCTGTTCGAGCGTTATGCGCAAAAGATGGGACCGGCGCACGGTAACGCCAAAATACTGGTCAATGGTCGCGGCACTTCGGCGTATTTTGCGGCCTTGGTCAACGGTGCATCATCGCATCTGGTCGAGCAGGATGACTTGCATAATAGCTCGGTGCTGCATCCGGCGACCGTGGTATTTCCGGCGGTGTTGGCTGCCGCGCAGGAACGCGGCAAATCCGGCCGTGACCTGTTGTTGGCCTCGGTTGCCGGCTATGAGGCCGGCATTCGTATCGGTGAGTTCCTGGGGCGCTCGCACTACCGGATTTTCCACACCACCGCGACCGTCGGTACGCTGGCGTCAGCGGTGGCGGTAGGCAAGCTGCTTGGATTCAACGAGGAGCAGTTCATCAACCTGTTGGGGACGGCAGGCACCCAGGCCGCCGGGTTGTGGGAGTTCTTGCGCGATGCCGCAGACTCCAAGCAACTGCACACGGCCAAAGCCGCTGCTGACGGTTTGCTCGCCGCGTACTTGACTGAAGAAGGTCTATCCGGGGCACGCAATATTCTGGAGGGTGATCAAGGCATGGCTGCAGGCATGTCCAGCGATGCCGATCCGAGCAAATTATCACTGGGCCTGGGCAGTCGTTGGGCATTGCTTGAAACCTCTTTCAAATTCCACGCCTCGTGTCGCCACACCCATCCCGCCGCGGATGCATTGCTGGCCTTGATGCGTGAGCAGAGCCTGACCCACGAGCAGATCGCCAAGGTGGTCACGCATGTCCATCAAGCCGCCATCGACGTGCTGGGCCGAGTCGTCCTGCCAAAAACCGTGCACCAGGCCAAGTTTTCCATGGGCACCGTGCTGGGTTTGATTGCGGTACACGCCAAGGCTGGGCTAACCGAGTTCGACCGGCTGGCGCTGACCGATCCAGAGGTCGCCGCGTTCGCCAAAAACGTCAGCATGGAACTCGACCTGCAAGTCGACCAAGCCTATCCCCAGCGTTGGCTGGGCCGTGTAGAGGTCACCACAACCGATGGTCGCGTTCTCTTTGGCCGCTGCGATGAGCCTAAGGGCGATCCGGGTAACACGTTATCCCGGCCTGAGCTGGAGGAAAAATTCCGCCAGTTACTGGCGTTTTCCGCAGCCCGAACGCTTGAAGACTCTAGCCTTCTGATTGACCGTGTCTGGGCGTTGCGTGAAGCCCAAGACCTGTCCACCTTCGCGGAGTAGCCGTTCATGAGTCAGCACTTTGATAGACCGCGCCCGCTGGACGGCATCACGGTCGTCAGCCTTGAACACGCGATCGCCGCACCCTTTTGCACGCGTCAGCTGGCGGATATGGGCGCGCGCGTGATCAAGGTCGAGCGGCCCAATGTCGGTGATTTTGCACGCGGATATGACACGCGCACCAACGGTCTGGCATCGCACTTCGTATGGTGCAACCGCTCCAAGGAGAGCCTGGCGCTGGACGTGAAAGCGGAAGGCGCCGACAACGTTCTCGACGCGCTACTGGCTAAAGCCGATGTGTTGGTTCAGAACCTTGCGCCAGGCGCAGCGGCGCGGATGGGATTGTCTTTTGAAGCACTGCACGAAAAGTACCCGCAACTGGTCGTCTGCGATATTTCCGGGTACGGGGAGGGCGGTCCCTACTCGGACAAGAAGGCTTATGACTTGTTGATTCAGAGCGAGAGTGGATTTCTGTCGGTTACGGGCGGTGCGGGTCAGGACGAGATGGCAAAGGCCGGGTGTTCAATTGCAGACATTGCGGCGGGTATGTACGCGTACAGCGGTGTTCTGTCGGCGCTCCTGTTGCGTGGACGTACGGGGCAGGGTAGCCGCGTTGACGTCAGCATGCTTGAAAGCCTGGCCGAGTGGATGAGTTTCCCCCTCTATTACGCTTACGACGGTGCGGCACCGCCGCCACGCGCAGGCGCTTCCCACGCAACGATTTACCCCTATGGTCCGTTTCCTGCCGGTGATGGCGGGGCGGTCATGCTGGGCCTGCAAAACGAGCGTGAATGGTCGGCGTTTTGTGATCAGGTTCTGCTGATGCCGACTCTCAAACAGGACGAGCGGTTTTGCGCCAACGTCAAACGCTCGGCTAATCGCAAGGCGCTGCGACAAATCATTATCGACACCTTCGCTGATTTAAACGTAACGCAAATCGTCGAGCGGCTGGATCGTGCGCAAATTGCCAACGCCAACGTCAATGACATGCGTGGGTTGTGGAACCATCCCCAACTCAAGGCGCGCAAACGCTGGGTTGATATCGGCAGTCCGGCAGGCGTGTTGCCGGCTTTGTTGCCACCGGCGAGCAATAGTGCGTTCGAACCGCGCATGGGCGCAGTCCCTGCATTGGGCGAGCACAGTGAAGCCATACTCATTGAGCTCGGGTACACCAGCGACGCAATCGCGAAGATGAAACAGGGAGCGGTTATATGAGCAAGCGAAATGGGCCTGCGATCGTCACCGCACTGTTCGTTCCGGGTAGTCGCCCGGAGCGTTTCGCCAAGGCGCTGGCCAGCGGAGCAGGGCGGGTTATCGTTGATTTTGAGGACGCTGTAGAAGAACCGCTCAAACAACAGGCGCGGCAGAACCTGGCGGAGTTTCTACGCAGTCATTGCCAGGCGCGGGTCATGGTACGCATTAATGCTCCTGATCATGCCGAGCATACTGCCGACATTGAATTTTGTGCCCGGCATCCGGGGGTCATCGGCGTGATTCTGCCCAAAACAGAAAGCGTGGATCAGGTCGAGGCCTTATCCGTTTGCGCAAAACCCGTGTGGCCACTGATCGAAACGGCCCAGGGACTTCTTGCGCTAGAGCAAATCGTTGGCGGCCCCGGGGTGGAACGCTTGAGTTTCGGTGGCCTGGATCTGGCCCTGGATCTGGGCATCAAAGGTACCGAAGGAGGCGCAACGATCATCGACCATGTCCGCTATCAATTGGTATTGCAAAGCGCGGCAGCAGGTTTGGCGGCACCGGTCGATACGGTTTTTCCCGACATCAGTGACCTCGATGGTTTGTCACACGCTGCGCGACGCGCCCGCGGTATGGGCTTTGATGGCTTGCTGTGTATTCATCCTGCACAGGTGGCAGCAGTCCAGCAAGCATTTGCGCCGGTTAGAGAGGAGTTGGCGTGGGCACGCAAAGTCCTGGCCGCGGCTGAACATGAAGGCGGAGCGTTTCGACTTGATGGCCAGATGATCGATGCGCCGGTACTGCGCCGTGCGCGTCAGGTGCTGGCTCATGAAAGGTCGTAAGCGGTTTTGCCTCAGATGCCGAATCGCGCTAACCAGATGGGTGATCGGTCTGGGCCGATTACCGGTCTATGCGTAATGGATAAGCAGAGTTCGATCGAGAATGAACGCGGTTTTCAAACAACGGCCTGCATTGTGCGAAGCTGACATTGTGCAGGCGGCCACGCTCTTGATGCTCGACTGTGGTTACAGTGCAATGTCGATGCGTATGTTGGCCAAGACGCTCGGAGTGCACGCGGGTAGTCTCTACTATCATTTTCCTGGCAAGGTTGAGCTGCTCGAGCAGGTGCTCAGCTCAGTGCTGCAACGGCGGCTCGACGATTGGAAAGTTTGCAAACCCAAGCGTCGGGGCGCGCTGGAAAACCTCAATGCGTTTGTGTTGTTCCATTTACAACGCAGCTCAGCGTTCGCCAATGAAGAACGGTTGTTCGAGCGTGAACTGCGCCACGTCGATGATGGATTGCAAACCCGACTGGTTGCACTTCATGGGCGATACTTGGGGGCGCTCAGCGAAATCATTGTTCAGGGCATTCGGCATGGTCAGTTTCAAGTGTGCAATATCGACCTGACTTCGCAGTGTTTACTGTCGATGATCTCGGGTGTCATCAAAACGGTGGGTTCGGTCAATGCAATGGACCGGTCCGTCACCGAATCCATCGCGATGCTTTGCCGAAGGTTGATGCAGACGCAATAGACGCGCTGATCGTGTTTGCGCCCGTCAAATCACACAAAATGTGATTTGACGGGCGCTTTTCGGCTTACTGGAAAAACGGGAAGTCGGTATAGCCCTTCTCACCGTCGCGTGTATAGAAGGTGCCAGGATGCGCTTCAGCGAGCGGCCAATTGTTTGTCATGCGCTCCACTAAATCTGGATTGGCAATGAAGGGTCTGCCGAAAGCAATCAGGTCTGCCCAGCCTTCATCCAATGCCGCCTGAGCCGAGTTTTGGTCAAAACCACCACACCAGATCAATGTCCCCTGAAAGGCTTTTCGCACCTCGCGCACCAAGTCGTCACTGAGATTCTTTTCGTTAAACTCACTGTCCACCGTGTTGCCTGCAGGTAATGGTTGGTAAACGACATGCAGATAAGCGATCTCACGGCGATTCAACTCGCTGCACAGGTACAGCAATGTTTCTTCAACGAATGGATCAGAAGGCATGCTATTGAATTTTCCGAAGGGGGAAACGCGAACGCCGACCTTGCCGGCCCCCAGTTCCCGAATCGCCAGATCGACCACATCCAGCAGCAGGCGCGTGCGTGTTTGAGGTGTCTGCCCCCCGAACTGATCTGAGCGCTTGTTAAGGGTCGAGTTCATGAACTGATCGAAGAGATAACCATTGGCCCCGTGAATTTCCACACCATCAAACTTGGCAGCCCTTGCGTTCCTGAAAGCGAGGGTGAACTCATCGAGCAGATCTGCGACCTCGTCGGTCTCAATCTTGCGCGGCGTATCCGCGGGAACGAAAACCGCCTTGCCGGTACTGTCGTAGATAAATACTTGGGATTGTGCTGCCCGCTCATCGGTCGCACCACGCGGTGCCTCTCCGTTAGGTAGCATTGTATGATGGGCCATTCTGCCGACATGCCAGATTTGCAGAAAAATCGTTCCGCCGTGGAGATGGACTCGGTCGGTTACCAGGCGCCAACCTTGAGTCTGCTCCGCTGTATAAATGCCGGGGGTGCACGCATAGCCATTGCTAGATGCCGAGACATCTGTAGCTTCCGTAATGATCAGGCCAGCGCTCACTCGTTGCGCATAATAGGCCGCCATCAGCGCATTGGGGACATCCCCGCTGGAGGTGCGCGATCGGGTCATGGGGGCCATGACGATGCGGTTTTTCAGTTTAAGGGGACCTCGTGTATAAGCCTTGAACAAGGAGGACATCTGAATTAACTCCAAAGTGGACTGGAGAACCAGATTAGTTAGCGCTTATTCTCCTATCTACACACCCTTTGGTATGCAAGATTTAATCGCCCTATGACCCTGACAAAATTGCTTCCCCGCCTACCCATCGAGCGTGCCCTTGGAATCATTTCAGGACGCTGGAAAGCCGTCATCATCCATGTGTTGCTGGAGGGTCCCAAGCGGACGTGTGAGATAGAGGCGCAAATTGCCGGCATCTCGCAGAAAGTTTTGATTCAACAGCTCAAGGCGCTGGAAGAACACGGTATTGTTTGGCGAAAAACCTATCCTGAAGAGCCGCAACGCGTCGATTACATGCTGACGCCATTGGGGTTGAGTCTTCAGCCGCTGATTTCGTCGCTTCAGGAATGGGGCCAGCAGCACGCGAATGAACAGGGGGATGCCCATCGACTATTATCGTGCGATGCGGTCGTGCGTTCGCTTGATGGCCAGCGGTAGTGCGAGTCTGCCGCTAACTGGAGGTTGAAGGGTGGGAGCAGTTGGCTCCCTCCCCATCGTTCATCAAACTTGAGGAGAGCATCATGCTGTTCCATGTGAAAATGACCGTGAATTTGCCATTCGACATGCCCCCTGAACTCGCCTCCCAGCTCAAGGCTGATGAGGTAGCCTTGGCGAAGCGCCTGCAACAACAAGGGAAGTGGCGTCACCTGTGGCGCATCGCCGGGCACTACGCCAATTACAGCATCTTTGACGTTGACAGCGTGCAGGAACTGCACGACTTGTTGATGCAACTGCCGTTACATCCCTATATGGCAATTGAGGTGGATGCGATCTGCCGGCACCCCGCATCCATTCATGAAGATGATCGCTAGGCTGATGCTGTTCGTGAGTGAGCGTCAAGGCCCATGGTCCTTCTCAACGCGGGCAGTCTCATGAGGGACTCGTCAGTCAGACGCTATCGTCGCGGCCCTCGTGCCGTCCGGCTTCGACGTCTTGCGTACCTGAATCAACAACATCAACACGAGAACGACGTTGACTAGCGCAAGGCCACCCAGGACTATCATGGTCACCGTTGCGCCATAACGCTGCTGCAAGTACCCGCCTGCCAAAGGTGTCAATGCTTGCGCAATCAATGTAGGGCGAGCGATTCGGCCCAGTATGATCGGGTAGATGCGCGCACCGAAAAGCGCCAGGGGCAGAGTGCCGCGAACTATGGAACGAATGCCGCTACCTGCGCCGTAGAGCACGATGCCTACGGCTGCCATCGTAGGAGACATAATCACGCACAGCAGACCCAGTGCGACGAGCACCGAAGAGCCTAACGCGCTCCAGATCGGGTGAGTTTGCTTGCCGATGAACAGGTCGATGGCGCGGGCACCCACTTGGCTGGGGCCGAGCAATGCGGCAATACCCAGGGCTGCAGGGAGCGAGATGCCTTGCGCTTGTAGTATCGCGATCAGTTGCACCGAAATGGCGGTCATGATCACCGAGGCCAGGATGAAGCCCGCGGTCAGTAGCTTGAACATTCTTTCCTGCGCCACGCTCGATAGCGCATGTTCGATGCCTGAGTGCACCTTTGGTGTTTGCACGGCGGGGACGTGCTTGGGAAACACCCACAGGTAGATCGGCAGCACCATCAGCGCAAGTCCAGCGCTGTACACCAGACAGGTTTCCCGCCAGCCGAGGTGCTCGATGAGGATGGCAATCAGTGGCCAGACAATGGTGGTGCAGAAACCCGAAATCAGCGTGATCCGGGTGATCGCACTGCGCGCATTGTCTCCATAGAGTTGCCCCAGCGCGGCAAACAAAGGGTCGTAAAGTCCAACCGCCATACCGATACCAATCACCACCCAGGCCAGAACGAAACAAGGCAGGTTGGGGGCGCTGGCGAGCAAGAACAGGCCCAATGCGATGATGAGGCCACTGCTTGCAAGGACCAGTCGACCACCGATCCTGGCGATCCCGCGGCCGACCATCGGTGCCAGCAGCCCAGAAATTAAAATGCCTAGCGACAGTGAGCCGTACACCCATTGCTGTGACCAGCCCGTGTCCTTGACCACCGGGCCTGCAAGCATCGCCATCAAAAAAAATGAACCACCCCAGACCATAATCTGTGCGATAGCCAACAAAACGGAAGCAACAACCGTTGGTTTTGGGTGCGTGTCGGTCACTGAAATCCTCGAAGGGTATGAATGGAGTGATCGGGCATTCGTGATCCTATTTTTGCCGCTGGATAGTTCCCTTCGCCAGCCTGAAAAAGTGCGGGCAGCGTCCGCAAAAATGCACATCCGTCCCTGTGCACGGGTTCAGTTATCAAAGCAGGATGCGAGAAAACTCATTACCGCCTGCACAGCCGGGGTATAGCGGATGTCGCTATGGACCACTAGCCACACATCCCGCGCAAAATCCGCTCCCACGGTCTCCATCGCTTGCAGGCCGTAGTGGCGACCCAGGAAGTAGGGCAGTGCGGCAACACCGGCGCCTGCTTGAGCGCAGGTGGCCTGGATATTCAGGTCATTGCTGCGCAGCAGGATAGGACGATCACCCGCTTGCGCCTGGAGCCAGTCCTGCTGTGGTGTTTGTTCCATCGTCTCGTCGTAGGCGATGAAAGTCAGGTCCTGCGCGGCGGTGTTGGCCAAATAGTCCGCCGAGCCATAGAGGTGGAACGGCAACGTCGCAACCTTGCGGGCCACCAGGTCCGGCTCTGTGGGGCGGCTCAGTCGCACAGCTATATCCGCCTCCCGTCGTGATAAGGAAGCGCTGCCCAGGCTACCGATCAATTGCAGGGACAGCTGCGGATGTTTCATGCGCAATTCATTGATGCGGGGCGCGATCAGGGTACAGGCGAGCGCTGGCGGGGCACTGACGATGACTTCGCCGGTATAGCTTTCCTGCCCGGCCAACGCGGTCCGCTGCACCGCGAAGGATTCGCTTTCCATGCGTCGCCCCAGCTGAGCGATACGTTCCCCGTCTTCGGTGATCACGTACGAGCGAGGGCGGCGGTCCACCAGTTTGAGGTTAAGCGAGCCCTCGAGGGCGCTGATGCGGCGCGCCACGGTGGCATGGTCGACCTTGAGCTTGCGTGCCGCCGCCGATAAAGAGTGTTCATGGGCGAAGACAATGAAATAGCGAAGATCCTCCCAGTCAAACATGGGCGTTTTCTCATATGACAGGTGAATAAATGGGGAATTTTTCCCCGTCGACGGGTCTGCAAGAATCTTTCAACACCTGACAAACAGGTGCAAAGAGCCCCGCGTGCTGCCGGGTTTTCATCGCACGACTTGACGAGGAAAAAGCCATGTCTAAATCAACGCCTCTCGCGTATGCCGGCATCGTGGGTGCCACATTTTTCTGGGGCACCAACTTCAACGCGGGTGCCTACATCATCAAGAGCATGGCACCCATCAGCGCTTCCATTGAGCGCTTTTCGATTTCTACCCTGTTACTCGTACTGATTTTCGGTCTGGCCGGCAAGTTGCGCCTGAGTACGCTGAAGAACAATCTGGTGGCTTTTATCGGCCTGGGCCTGCTTGGATTCACGGCGTTCAACCTCGCGACATTCTTTGGCCTGCAAAGCACCACCCCCATCAACGGCGCATTGATCCTGGCGACCACGCCGCTCTGGACCATGCTTTTTGCAGTTCTGCTTGAGGGCGATCGCATTGATCGCGGGCGTGCCATAGGTCTCGTATTGGGCTTGCTGGGCGTCGGCCTGGTGATCACCCGAGGGGATATCCAGGTGCTTCTGGGGCTGAAAGTGGCCACCGGTGATGCGATCATTCTGGCCGGCAGCATTGCATGGGCTGCGAACATGGTCGGCACACGGCGCTTTGTCAAAAATGCAACGCCGCTGGAAACAACAACCTTCTCGATGTTGTTCGGTGTCATTGGCCTGATTGTGCTGGGATTCATCTATGAGGCTCCGGTTGCCAGCATCAGTACCGCCTCGCTGTCCATTCATGGTGCAGTCATCTACCTGGCGGTCTGCGGCTCGTTGATTGCGTACTTGCTGTGGTTCAAAGGCATCCACGCCATTGGCGCCGCACGCACGTCGATCTTTTTCAATCTGGCCCCAGTGTTCACCATGCTGGTTTCCTCGGTGTTGGGTGTAGCACCCAATGTCTGGCAACTGCTTGGCGCTGGCGGCGTCATTCTGGGCGTAGTGTTTGCCTCGGGTCTGGTGTTCAGGCCGACACAACCTGACCCGTTAGCCGCTGCTCCCAGCCCGCGCTGAGCTCCGCGAGGATCGCAGGCAAGCGGGCGGCTGACATGATGCTATCCGGGTTTGATATCCAGCCGTTTGAACCTTGAAGCCAACGTCGTGGGTTTCAGCCCAAGAAGTTCAGCGGCTCCACCTTTGCCAAACAATCTGCCGTCAGCGGCCTTGAGCGCAGCCTGCATGTTGTTGCGCTCCAGTTCGCGCAACTGGGCATCGGTCATGATCGTGGGGGAGACGCTGGAGGGTTGAGTCAGCAGAGGACTGTGTTTGTTCTCTTCGGGCAGATCGAGCGTCAGGTCTACGCCGATTGAAGTGATCAGCGCACGCTCAATGACGTTTTGCAGCTCGCGGATATTGCCCGGCCAGGAGTAGCGCTGCAGGCGCTCGATATCCAGGTTGCGCAGTCGACGCCCAGGCATGTTTAGCCGCTTTGCGGTTTGTTTAAGGAAGTGCGCAGCGAGCGGCGCGATGTCCATGGGACGATCGCGAAGTGCGGGAGACTGGATCGGGAATACGTTAAGACGAAAATACAAGTCTTCGCGAAAACGCTTGTCCGCCACTTCCAGACGCAAGTCCCGATTGGTGGCAGCAATGATCCGGACATCGACCTTGCGCGTGCGCTCCTCGCCGACCCGTTCGAATTGGCCTTCCTGCAAAACCCGCAGCAGCTTGCTTTGCAGCTCCAGGGGGATTTCGCCAATCTCGTCGAGAAACAGCGTGCCGCCATCAGCCAGTTCGAAGCGCCCGACGCGATCGCGCACAGCACCGGTAAAGGCGCCACGGATATGTCCGAAGAATTCGCTTTCAAACAGCTCGGTGGGAATTGCCGCGCAGTTGACCCGGATCAGCGGACTTGCGTTGCGACGGCTGGCCTGATGAATCGCACGAGCGATCAATTCCTTACCCGTGCCCGACTCGCCGTTGATCAGTACGCTGGCATCGGTAGGGGCAACCACGTCGATCTGCTTGATGATTTTTAGAATGGGGGCGCTCTGGCCAACGATTTCGCGGAAGTTGTGCTCGATATGAATCTCTTCCTGCAAGTAGGCGTTTTGCTCTTCCAGCCGTTTTTTCAGTACCTGCAGTTCATCAAGCGCACTTTGCAGTTGGTTTTCGGTATTGCGCCGTTCGGTAATATCCCGAAAAACCACCACGGCCCCGACGATTCGGCCATCGGAAATCACTGGAGTACTGGTGAACTCCACCGGGAACGAACTGCCATCGCGGCGCCAGAAGATCTCCTGGCGTCCTTCATGAACCACACCATCACGCACCGCCTTGTAGATCGGACAGCTCTCGACCGGGTAATGGCTGCCGTCGGCATGGGTGTGGTGGTGTATGCGGTGGATGTTCTTGCCGATCATGTCCTTGGGTTCCCAACCCAGCATCCGAGCCCCGGCCGGATTGACAAAAGTAGCCAGGCCCTCTGTGTTGATGCTGTAGATACCGTCCCCCACCGAACTGAGCAGTAACTGGTTATCACGCTCCGATTCCTGGAACAGGTTGAGGATATTGCGCCACTCGATCAGCCCGCCGCGCATGGTGCGCTCAGTGTGGGCCTGGTCACGCTGGTATTGCTCATGGCTCAGTTCTCGCAGTACCAGGATAAGCTGCTGCTGGCCCTTGATCTGCAAGGTTGTGGCAGAAATCGTCAATTCGATGCGCTCACCGGTCTTGCAGTTGCAACTCAGTTCTTCAGTCCAGCCGCGACCTTTGTCCATGACGGCTTGGGTAAACACGATCAAGTCCGCCAACTGATGACCGAACAGTTTGCTCACAGGCAGATCAAGCAGTTCCTGACGCGGGTAACCGAGCAACTTGCAGGTTGCGATGTTCAGGTCCACCAAGCGGTCGGAGAAGGGGTTGAGCAGGGCAATGGCTTCGGCGCAATGCTCGAAAACCATATGTCGTGAAGAGTAGGCCAGGTCGGCCCAGCCAGTGATGGAGTCGGTTTCGTTCATGGGTACGACATCTCGTGGCGTTACGAATTTTCGTATATCTACGGGAGTTCGGGGTTCATTGATAGCATCAGATGAGCCGTAAAAAACCATCGCAGATTGATGTGATGAGCGCCAGCGGTGAAAGGTCAGGTGCTAGTTGTTTGAGGTAAAACAGGCAGAGCAACCGTTTAAAAAAAAGATATCAGATAGGGCGCGCCTACCGGGCAGGTTCAGTTGAGTCTGATCCTGTTTTTATACGAGATCTGAATCTGTAATGAATATCAGCGCAAGCGCAGCCTTGGGCAAAGTGATCGCCCGTCGTTGAGTACCGAGCAAATTGCGGTGCGTGAAGACAAATCCCCTGACGACGCCCTCAGGGGGCTGGCTGGTATGAGCGTGCAGTATGGGCGCTTGGCGATTGAGCCCCGGCCGCTGTTTCGGCGCCGCTGAATCCTGCCGCATTCCGTGCGCGGCTTTGAACAGATTGTTGCTCGACAAGGCTCATCAACTGATTGGCGATTTCGAGCACATCGTCTCCTGGGCCGAAGACGGCACGCACACCCTGCTGGGTGAGTGAGGCGATGTCCGATTGCGCAATGATCCCGCCCAGCACGACGGGAACGTCGATGCGCTGGCGATGCAGCTGTAGGAGCAGGTCGCAGAGTATTTCGTTGTGCGCACCTGCAAGGCTGGAAAATCCGATCAGATCGACCGGCCCATCGGCGTTCATGGAGGCCAGCAGTTCGGCTGGACTCTGGAACAGTGGCAGCATCGTGACCCGAAATCCTGCTTCGACGAGCACTGAGGCGATCAAGCGGATCCCGCGATCATGGCCATCCTGGCCGAGTTTTCCGAGCAGTACCTGTGGCGGCCGGCCATGCTGTGTCGAAAAGCGTGAAGTACGTACACAAAGTGCCGACCAACCAGGTAATTGGCCGCGCAGGGCACCATAGCCGCGGGGTAGAAAAGCAGGTGCCTGACGGTGACGAGGCCAGGCTTTCTCCAGTGCCTTCGTACACTCACCTACGGTCGCTCTGACGCTGATCGCGGCAATGCCGAGTTCCAGCAGATTGCCCTGACCGTTCCGTGCGCAATGGGTGAGCGCCTGAAGGTGCGCCTGTACCGCCGCCTCGTCTCGCCTGATACGCAATTGCGTGAGTCGCTGGTTCTGACGCTGACGCACCGCGCAGCTGTCCACCGGATAGGCCGTATGGAGGGCTTGCGATGTCGGGCTGGCTGTCCGTTCTCCGACCCGTCGTAGCGCTCCGGTATCGAGCCGCGCTTGTGTCTGCACTGCCTGGGCATGGATCATCGTGCTGATCGAGCCATTATTGATCGCCGCGACCACGCCGCCTTCGCTGTCTATGCGTGCAATACACGCGCGAACCTCGCGGCACACTGACGCGGTCAAGGACTCCATCATGTAGGAGCCGGCCCAAGGGTCAATGACATCGGTCAGACCGGTTTCTTCTTGCAGGACTTGTTGGGTGTTGCTTGCCAGCCTTGCCGAACTTGCGCTGGGCAGTGCGAGGGCTTCATCCCAGGCATTGGTGTGCAGTGACTGGGTGCCGCCAAATACTGCGGCCATGGCCTGTGCGGTCGTGCGCACGACATTGTTCATCGGGTCCTGTGCGCATAACGTCCAGCCGGAGGTTTGGCAATGCATGCGCATGGCCCTGGCGCTCGGCTTGTCGGCCCCCATCTGTTCGCTGATCTCATTCCATAAAACACGCGCAGCCCGTAGCTTTGCCACCTCCGTAAAGAAGTCGTTGCCGACACCAAAGAAGAAGCTCATTCGCGCGCAAAAGGCGTTGATATCCAGCCCTCTAAGTCGCACCTGCTCGACATAGGTTCGCGCGTTGAGGAGGGTCAGTGCCAATTCGAGTATTGGATCGGCGCCGGCTTCCTGGAAGTGATAGCCGGACACTGAAATGGGGTTGAAACGTGGCATGTGCCGGGCGAGGTATTCGATGACATCGGTGCAGATCCGCAGCGAAGGTTCGGGCGCAAAGATATAAGTGTTGCGCACCATGAACTCTTTGAGAATGTCGTTCTGGATGGTACCGCTCAGTTGCTCCCTGGCGATGCCGCGCTCCTGGGCGGCCACGATAAAGGCTGCCAGAACTGGAAGAACCGCGCCGTTCATTGTCATCGACACGGAAACCCGGTCCAGTGCAATGCCGTCGAACAATTCAAGCATGTCCTCGACACTGTCGATGGCCACGCCGGCCTTGCCGACGTCGGCGCTGCAGTGAGTGTCGTCAGAATCGTAACCACGATGGGTCGGCAGATCGAATGCAACGGACAGTCCCTGGGCCCCCTCGGCGAGGCTTTGGCGTAAACGCTGATTGGACAACCGGGCGTCGGCAAAACCGCTGTATTGACGGATCGTCCAGGGTTTGTGGGTGTACATGCTGGCGTAGGGGCCGCGCAGATAAGGCGGCTTGCCCGGATCGCTATCCAGATGTTCGATGCCGGCAAGATCGCAGGGTCGGTAAAGCGCTTTGAGTTGCAGGCCGGGGGCGCGGTACAACGGAGAACGAGTCATGGCCTTGTGCACTCCCGAAGCCAGGTTTTCTCGGTAAAGACATCGGCAAGCTTGTAGCCATCGGACTGGCGAAAAACCTCGCACCAATGCCGTGAATGTTGGCCAGCTTCTGCGGTATGCAGATGAACGTGAACGCTGTCGCCAATGTTGAGGTTGCCGTGGAAGTGGATTTCACGTTGCCTTACCAAACCTGGGCGGCGCAGCCCCAGTACGCTCCACTCGGCGCGCTCGACCAGCGCCTGGAAGTTGGCAAAGTAAAGAAATTCGGCGCCATTGAAGTCGACGTCGGGGCAAGGGGTGAATGAGAAGACCGATGTTGCTGATGACGCGGCACGGCTGATCTCGAAGTGCTTGAGCCAGTCGCCTTTACGCAGCTGTTTGCCGAACGCATGCAAGGTTTGCAGGGAGGTGGGGAGGGTGGCCTCAATCGGTGCTGTGCCCCTGAGGCTGGCTTTGGCGACGCTACGGTTGTCCCCCGGCGTATGGCGGCTGACAAAGGCCGACATCAGGCTGATTTCTGCGACGCAACGCTGGCCGAGCATTAGCCGATGTTCGCTGTAATGCCGGGTTTGGCCCGCCCGGCCGAGTTTTGTTTCTATCCTGAACGAGCGATTCTCGGTGATCGCCTGCAACTGCAGCCCCTGGCTTTTGACCAGGGTGAAGGCGGCATAGGCTGTGCGCCCCTGTGCGTCGACAAAATCGGGGAGTGGTCGGTCGTAGAGTCCGGCGAGCGCCAGCCAGTGCTGGTGACCGCATTCCTTGAGCAGCCAGTTTTCGGACAAGCCGGTGTACGCCAGATTGGGCATGCTGGCGAGGTAAGTCTGTTCGAGGCTGACGTTATGCATGCGAAACCCCTGACGTCGGCCCGCGCAGGGCCGACGGATAAATGCCAGTCGAAAGGTCAGCGGCAAGCAGCGAGATGCTCGACCACGAACTGCGCATCGCGCGCCACCCCGGAAAACCGCCCCGAGCCCCAAGTGTGTAGCCATGGCAAACCGAGGAAGTACAGGCCCTTCCGGGCAGTCACGCCGCGTTGATGGCCGGGATAGCTGCGGCCGTTGAATACGGGGACGTCGACCCAGGTAAAGTCCGGCTGGAAGCCGATGCACCAGATGATGCTGGTGATGCCCGAGCCTGCCAGGTTCAGATCGGTGGTTTCCTGCCCGGGCGTCCACAGTGGCTCATAGACCGTGCCGGCGGGGGCCTCAATACCTTTTTCCGCAATGTACTTGTCGATGCTCGCATTGATTCGGTTGTACACGGCATCCGCTGCGTCGAGGTTGGTGCCAAGATCAGGGGCGAACTTCAGGGTGGTGCCGTCCAGGCTTTCCAGGCGGCCGAACAGTTGCATGCCTTCGCTGGCGAAGCGGCGCAGGTCAATGTCACGCCCGCCGTCACGGCCGGTGACGTAATGGTTAGTGTTGTCGCGTACGCCCTCGCGCAGAGGGTGCACATCAACACCGATGTCGTAGTAGCCCATCTCGGCCAGCCAGTCGACCACGTCTTTGCCGCGGTGAAAGCGCGCGCAGCGCGGCGCATCGCCTACTGCAAGGAAGACTTTGCGGCCGGCCAGGTGCAGGTCTTCGGCGATTTGCGCGCCGGACTGCCCAGAGCCGACCACCAGGACTGCACCCTCTGGCAGCGCATCGGGGTTGCGGTACTGTTCGGAGTGGATTTGCTTGATCTCGGCTGGCAGGCGTTCGGCCAGGCGCGGAATGATCGGGGTGTGGTAGCCGCCGCTGGCGACGATGACCTGGTCGGCGCTGAAGTCGCCTGCACTGGTGTTGAGCAGGTAACCGCCTTCTGCGCGGGCGCTCATGCGCTGTACGGTCACGCCCTCACGCACCGGGGCGTTGACCTTGGCGATGAATCCGTCCAGGTAGCGGATGATCTGATCCTTTTTCATGAACCCGTGCGGGTCGTCACCGGCATAGGGATAGCCGGGCAGGGCGCATTGCCAGTTGGGAGTCACCAGGCAAAAGGCGTCCCAGCGCTGGTTGCGCCAGGTGTGGGTCAGGGTGTGCTTTTCCAGCACCAGGTGGTCGATGTCTTGCTGTTGCAGGTAGTAACTGGCAGAAAGGCCTGCCTGGCCGCCGCCGACGACGATCGCTTTGTAGTGATTCATGCTGTGGTCCTCTGAGAAGTCGTGATTCAAATGTCGGAAAATCCGGCGTAGTTAACCTGCCCGGCGCCCTGGTTCTTGATTTCCAGTACCTCGACCTGCGCCTCGCGCGCATTGAACTTGCTCGCGCTCAGGCGCAGGCTGCCGAGCGTGTCCATCGCAGCGCTGCAATAAAAACCCTTGACCTGCCTGACCCGTTCGGAGGCGTTGTTGAGGCCGGTTTCCGCCCGGCGCAGAAATTCGTCGAGGGGATAGCTTTGACCCGCTTGCAGGTAGTCGTAGATGGTGGTGGACGGCGAGTAGGCGTTGCTCTCCTGGCCATCGGGCCAGCGCAAGCGGATGTTGACGGCGGGCATGTCAGTGCTCCTTGATCAGGTTGGGGTAGCTGAAACCGGTAAAGGGCTGTCGTCGCAAGTTCCAGAATTCGTCGTGCTGGTTGGCCAGTTGTACGTCGAGGCTGGCGCTGTCGTTGATCGTGCCGATTGGCGCGCAGTGCAAACCTTCAAAGGCGAAGGCCGCCTGCACAGTGGCCAGGTCTTCTGGCTTGAGGGTCAACAGGAAGCCGAAGCTGGGGAAGGCTTGCAGCCAGCGTTCCAAAGGCGCATCCCCAGGTCGGGGCAGGGCGCCGAGATCGACTCGCGCGCCACATCCTGTCGGCTCCAGCAACATCAGCAAGGAACCAAGAATCCCCGCGTTGCTGATGTCCTTGGCGGCCAGCAACAGGCCTGCCTCGGCCAGGCGCGGAATGACTTCGAGCTTTTCCCGCAATCGTTCGCCGGGCACACCTTCGAACGCTTTCCAGTACGGCGCCTGGCCGTGCCATTGGCCGTTGAGGTCCACGACCATGGCCAGGGCCTGACCGGGCGCGACATGAAGGCTCGAGAGCAGGCTCCGGGCCCAGCCAGTGATCGCCACGGCGAGTGCCGTCGGATTGTCCGGGGTGAGGCTGGTGTGACCGCCCGCGAGGATCAGGCCATAGGCATTGCAGGCGTCGCGAATGCCGGCGAGCACGCTGTCGGCTGCTTCGACATCGTGATGCCAATAGGCATTGACCACTGCCGTGGCGCGACCGCCCATGGCGGTAATATCACTGACGTTGGCCATGACAGACGACCAACCGGCGAACCACGGCGCCTGGGCGACAAAGTTCGGCAGCATGCCCTCGATGGCGAGCAGTTGGTATTGGTCGCCACAACGGATGGCTGCGGTGTCGTCACCGGGTAACGCGTAGCGCGCATCGTCGCTGCACGTCAACGCTTGCATGAATCGCGCTGGTTGCTGGATGGCTTGTTTGGAACGCATTGCTGGCGTGTTCTTCAATGCTGCCAACAGGGTGTGCAGATCAGTCCCCATGACGGCGGCTCCGGCGAGGCGTCAAGGCAACCTGACGCCGCATGAAGGGATAGCAATCAAGGTCTGCCTGCATCAGCATGTGGGGCTGGCCAAGCAGCTCGATTGCCTCAAGCGTCTGCCAGTGCAAGCCATGGAAATACTGCTGGTTGGCAACCTGCACGGTGGCCAGGAAGGTCTGGCAGCCCAGGTCGATAGCCCGCGATACCGCTTCGTTGACGAGGGCTTTGCCGATCATGCCGTGGCGGCGGTAGGCCCGCTCCACGCACAGGCGACCGCCGAACCAGACACCGGGCTCGGTCTGGTAGATCCGCACGGCGCCAATCACTTGTTCCGGCATGCCGCAGTGGTGGGCGATGGCAACAATGGGAATGGCCTGAAAGTCGCGTTCGTCCTTGTCTTTCTCCAGCAAACGTTGTTCTTCGCAGAACACTGTGCGGCGCAGTGCGTAATATCCGCTGCGCTCCCAGGTTTCACTGGCTGGCTTGACGAGCAAATCGTCGGCGAGAAAATCCCGGAACGTGTCTTCGCTCAAGGCAAATGCGTGTTCGGCCATGGTCAGGCTCCTGTCACTCGTAATGTTTCAGGGCCGAGCAGGCGCCGCATTTGGCGCAGCCGGCGTTGATGTTGTCCGAATGCAGCCCATGCCGGCGCAAGCTCGCACCGATACGCGGATAGAGCCGTTGCATAAAGGCGCTGTCGGGTTTTGGGTGGTGGGCCAGTGGAGTGCCGTCGATGGGCACGAAGGGCACCACGAAGGGGTATACGCCCATGCGTGCGAGCCTTTCGCACATGTTGGCGATGGCCTCCTCGCTGTCGCCAAGTCCGGCGAGGATGTAGGTGCTGACCTGGCCATGGCCGAAGACCTTGACCGCGGCCTCGAAGGCGCTGAAGTAGCGTTGCAACGGGACTTCGGCCTTGCCCGGCATGATCCGCCGGCGAACTTCGTCGGTGACTGCCTCCAGGTGCATGCCCAGCGAGACCACGCCGCTGTCCTTGAGACGCTCGAACCAGACATCGTCGTCTGGCGGCTCGCATTGGGCTTGGATGGGAAGGTCGACCGCGGCCGTTACGGCCGCCGCCGATTCGCAAAGGATTGCCGCACCACGGTCGGGCGTCTGCGGCGTGCCAGTGGTCATCACCATGTGCTTGACGCCGTCCAGCTCGACCGCCGCTTTTGCGACCGCTGCCAATTGTGCAGGGCGCTTGCGGGCAATGGTTTTGCCCGACGTCAGGGACTGGTCGATGGCGCAGAACTGGCAGGAAGTGGCCGCTTCGTTCATGCGGATGCAGTGTTGCAGCACGGTTGTGGCCAACACGTCCTTGCTGTGCAACGTGGCGATCTTCCAGTACGGCGTACCGTCTTCGGTGCTCAAACTGTAGAAATTCGGCACGCCCGGCAGTTGTACCTGGCCAACCTGCAAGCCTTCGCGAAAGATCAGCGCCTGGCCGCCGGTGGCGTCAGGTTCGGCAGAGTAGGGCGAGTCCAGGGAGGCGCGGTTGAGCATCGGCACCATGGCGGTGTGCGCGCCCAGGCTCAGCGCCTTGTGGTCCGACGGGCCCGCTCCGCCCTTGCGGCTCAGACCTTCGGCGCCTTGCCAGCGAACGCCATGGCATTGCAGTTGGGCCAGCAGATCGCTGGCAATCATTGGACTATTCATGTTCGCAAGCCTCGCCACGCTCATGCACATGTGCCGTGACTCGGCGGTCGATCTGCAGGCTGAGCAATTCCGGGCGGCTGTAATGGCCGACTGAATCCATCATGCGTTTACGCTTGTCGATCAAGGCAAAGTCGAGGTCGGCGATGATCACCCCTTCGCCCTCGGTCATCTGCGCGAGCAGCTTGCCTTCCGGCGAAACGATGGCCGTGAAGCAACCACCTGAGATAGGTTCGATGGCACAACCTGTGTCGGCCATGATTTGTGCCTGTTGCCCGGCATCCAGCCAGGCAGTGGCGTTGACCACAAAACAGCCGCTTTCCAGGGCGTGATGGCGGATGGTGACTTCGATCTGATCAGCGAAGATCTGACCGACCAGGGAACCGGGGAACATCGCTGCGTGAATCTGTTCTGCATCGGCCATCAGCGCGTAGCGCGCCAGCGGGTTGTAATGTTCCCAACAAGCGAGGGCGCCGATGCGGCCGACGGCGCTGTCGGTAGCGCGCAGACCGGAGCCATCGCCCTGGCCCCAGACCATGCGCTCGTGATAGGTGGGGGTTATCTTGCGTCGGTGCTGGATAAGCGTGCCGTCGGCGTCGAACAGCAGTTGAGCGTTGTAGATTGTGCCGCCATCGCGTTCGTTGACACCGATGCAGGCGACGAGGTTGGCTTCGCGGCAGGCTTCGCCGATCTGGCGGGTGACGTCCGAGGGCACGGTGACCGACTCTTCGAGCAGCATGAGGTGTTGCCTGGCCATGGCACAGGGCGGCTGCACGAACGAGAAGTAGGGGTAGTACGGCACCACGGTTTCCGGAAAGACAGCAAACTGCACGCCTTCGCGGCCCAGTTCCAGCAGCTGGCGGCAGAGTTTGTCGACGGTTGCCTGGCGCGAGTAAAGCACGGGACTGAACTGCACGGCGGCGGCGCGAATAACGGGCATGGGGTAATTCCTTGGGGCGGCGGAGGGAGGCTGAAGGTCTTTGCAGGCCCGCCCGCTTCCTGCGCGGAGCGGGCGGGCCGCGACTCAGGCAGTCCAGGTATCGATGATCATCGCGCCCTCACGACGCATCAGCAGACGCAGGTCCATGACATCCAGAGGGTTGATTGGGCGAATGCCTTCGATCAGGGCTTTTTCGGTTTGCCCATACAGCGCCTGCAAGGCAAAGCGGCAGGCATAGACTTCACCGCCTTCAGCCATGAATGCCTTGATCTGGTTATTGACGGCCAAGTGGCCGGGGAAGGCCTCGGCGCCCAAGGTGGGGAAGCCGCGTTGCACGCCAAGTTGCACGCCTGGCCCGTAGAGCAGGATCTTGGTTTCAAAACCTTTGCGCAGCAGGCGCTTGGCTTGCAGCATGTTGACCAGGCCAATGGAGCCTTCGAAGGCGATCGTGTGGAAGGTCAACAGGGCCTTGTCACCGGGTGCGGCCTTGACGTCCTCGAAGACCTTTTCTTCGTAGTTGACCAAAAAGTCGCCGTCTTGATAGTGGGCAATGTCCACATTGGGCATGTCGTCGTCTCCAGTAGTACTTGCTGTTATCGATGGCCGGGATCGGCCGATCGGTTACAGGGACTGGAGCGAGAAGTGTGCCACTTGAATCCTGTTGGTCTTGGCGATCGTCAAGTCGTTGAAATACAACGATAAATTAAAATTTAAGACGTCTTGAAAGCCCCTCGGGGTTCATCTCCGGATCACGAATTTGCGTATAAATACGGAGTTTCGTAGTGGCTCGGTACGAAATATCGTAGTGGTGCGCTTCAGGTTCCGCGATATTTGCCGCGAGCTTGAACAACCAGGTGTTTTGCAGAAAAGAAAAAACCCGGGACCCTCCACCGCGTTGCGATGAAAGGGCCCGGGTTTCAGCCATTGGCCGTCAGAGGGCGTCGCTACAGTGCAATGCCTTCGATGCCTGTAGCGCGGCAATCTGTGCTTCGGAAAACGCAAAGTCGCGCAGCACCGAGCGCGAATGTTCACCGTTTTGCGGGGCGGGCCCATAAGCTGTTTGCGCAGCCTGCACGCTGTTGATGGGGAACCCCGGGACCCGCACGACGCCCTGTACAGGATCGTTGAGCTCAACCAGCATGCGATTGCTGGCAATCTGTGGATGAGTCATCAGATCGCTGTAGTCGGCCACCTTCGAACAGAGAATGTCCGCTTCATGCAACACCTGCAGCCAATGGGCCGTTGGTTTGCTGATGAAAACGTCAGTCAACGCGGCGCACATCTCAGCGCGGTGGACGACTCGCTGTGCGGAGCTGACGTAGCGTGGGTCGGTGATCCATTCTTCGTGGTTCAGTACTTTGCACAGGGTCGGCCAGCGGTTGCCGTTGTAGGCCGCAACCATCAGCCAGCCATCCGCAGTCTGGAAGGCTTCGTTGGGTGCCGAGTAGGGTGCGCCGCTGCCGATGCGAGTCGGCAACTTTCCATCACTCAGATAGCTGGTGATGGACGACTGTTGCAGTGCAAGCGCCGAATTCATCAGGCTGACATCCAGATGGCCGCCCAAACCATCGCTCTGACGGGCGTGCAGCTTGGCCAATACGGCCATGCAGGCCATGTAGCCAGTGACCACGTCCACCACCGGAGCCTGCACTTTGCAGGGCGCCGAGCCCGGCGTGCCAATCAGGCTCATCAGGCCGGAATCCGCTTGTAGAATCCCGTCGACACCCGCCCGGTCCGAATAGGGTCCTTCCTGGCCGTAGGCCGAGATCGAGCAATAGATCAGGTCAGGCTTGAGTGCGGCGAGGGTTTCATAACCCAGGCCCAGCCGCGTCATCACACCTGGGCGCATGCTTTCGATCAGCACGTCGGCTTGCAGCACCAGGCGTTTGATGACCTCGATGCTGTCCGGGTGCTTGAGGTCCAGGCCAATGCATTGCTTGCCGCGATTGAAAGCGTGGTAAAGCGCACTGTCCTCGCCCACCCAGGCAGGCCCCAGGGTGCGACCCAGCTCTCCTTCGCGGGGTTCGACCTTGATCACACGAGCGCCCATGTCGGCCATCAGCATGGTCGCCGTCGGGCCTGCGGCGATCTGGGTGAAATCGAGGACGGTGAGGCCCTCCAGTGCGTTACGTAACATGATTACCTCCGCGGATCGACGCCCGGGGTTTCTTGAAGGTCCCTTGGGCGGTGGCCAGAAGAACGCCGGTGTCGGACAGCAGCTCGGCTTCGGCGAAGTAGAGGCTCCTGCCGGCGCGGCGAACCCGGCCCAATGCGCTAACGCTCCCTTCGAATGCCGGTTGCAGGTAGGCAATGTTCAACATTGCGGTGAGTCCATGGATCTCAGCTTCGCCTTCGCCAGTGTGCAAGCCTGCATAGCCACACGCCGCGTCCATCAGTGTGGCGATCATCCCGCCGTGCAAGGCGCCCTGACGGTTGAGATGTTGTTCGGCGATGTGCAGCTGAAATTCGGCCTCTCCCGGTTCCCAGCGGATCAACTTGACACCCAGGCCCTGAAGAAAGGGATTGTGCAATTGCATGATCTCTCCTCGGGCCACCTAGCGGCCCTTGTAGTGCGGTACACGTTTCTCGGCGAAGGCTTGACGGCCCTCGATTCGATCTTCGGTATCGCGCAGCACCCCCCAGTACAACTCGGTCAACCGCTGGGCATCGCGGTCGCTGAGGTGCGCAGTGCTGCGTGACAGGGTTTGCAGTGCCTGTATGGCCAGTGGCGCCTGCTGTGCAATTCGCTCGGCGAGCTCCATGGCACGCGCCAGCAATGCGTCGTGGCTGTCCAGCCGTTCGGAGATCAGGCCGATGCTGTGTGCCTGGTGTGCATCGATGCGTTGCCCGGTCAAGGCCATCTGCATGGCAGGGGCCGCCGGTATCGCCCGCATCAGCCGGTGCAAACCACTGACCGCAGGGATAGAGCCCACGGCAGCCTCGGGCAGCCCGAAGGAGGCGCTGCTGCAGGCGATGCGCAGGTCGCATTGCAACGCCAGCTCCAGGCCACCGCCCAGGCAGTGACCGTTGACAGCGGCAATCAGTGGCTTGTGCAGGTCGAGGTCGCTGAGGTCCATCAAGCGGATGTAAAGACCGGCATCGGCAGCAGGGTCATTGGCCAGGAACAGCGCCTGGGCATATGAGGCTGACGAAGAACGGGTACTTTTAAGGTCCGCGCCGACGCAAAACGCCCGCTCGCCGGCACCGGTGATGACGGCGACGCGCAGCGCGGGGTTATCGCGCACATTCACCAGGTGCTCCCGAAGGACCTGGAGCGAGTCCAGATCGAGGGCATTCAAGGCCTGCGGACGATCCAGTGTGATCAGCGCAACCGCACCCTGTAGTTCCATTGAGACTGACATGGCGCTCACCTCAAACACTGGCCGATGACAGACTGCGTCCGCCACAGACATACAAGGTTTGTCCGGTCACATAGGAACTGGCCGGGTCGAGGAGAAACTCGACGGCGTTGGCGATGTCCTCTGGGGTACCGATGCGTTTTACCGGCACGGTTTCCTTGAGTTTTGCCTGAACCTCAGGGGCGAAGCTCTGGAACAGCGGGGTATCGACAATGCCGGGCGCGATCGCGTTGACAGTGATGCCCTTGGCGGCAAACTCGATGGCCAGGCTGCGGGTCAAACTCACCACGCCGCCCTTGGCCGCCGAGTAGTTGGCCTGACCGAAACCGCCGAGCCAGGCCCTGGAGGACATGTTGACGATACGGCCGAAGCCTTTTTCCAGCATCAACGGCAGGGCGGCCTTGCAGCACAGAAACTGGGCACGCAAGTTGGTATCGACGACCAGGTCCCAATCCTGCTCAGTCATGCTCAGGAAACGCTTGTCCCTGACCACACCGGCGTTATTGACGAGAAAGTCGAGCGTCCCGTGGGCTTCGTGGATCCGCGCAAACGCTGCATTGACGGCCTCACCTTCGGTCAAGTCCAGCGCAATGCCGGCGACTTTCAAACCATGCCCCGTCAAGGCCTCAACACTTGCGGCGAGTGCTGCTTCGTCGCGGTCCAACAGATAGACAAATACGCCTTGGCGCGCCAGTCGTTCAGCGATAGCCAGACCAATGCCGCGAGCGGCGCCGGTGATTGCGGCGACCTGTGTAGCAGTGAAATGTCGAGTGCTCATCTCAAACTCCCAGAATGTGGACGGCAGAGGCGGCGTGATCGACGCCCGCAATACCGCCACCGGTGCATTGCGCCAGGCCCAGCTTCGGTGTGCCGGCCTGACGACTTCCGGCGCGCCCTTGCAATTGCCAGGTCAGCTCGACCATTTGCGCGACGCCGGTAGCGCCCAGCGGATGACCCTTGGCCAGCAGACCGCCACTTGGGTTAACCGGTACGCGACCGCCAAGCGCGGTGGCCCCTGAGTGCAACAGCGACACGGCTTCGCCCGGCGCCGCCAGGCCAAGGGCTTCGTAATAGAGCAGTTCGGCGATTGTGAAGGCGTCATGCAGCTCGACCACGCCAATGTCGGCGGGCGCAACCCCGGCTTGCTCATAGGCCAGGCGCGCCGCGCGTGCGGTGATTTCGGCATCGAGAATGTCGTCATCACCGGTTTCGCGCATGCCCGAGACAATGATCGAGCCCAACACCTTGACAGCTTTGGCCTGTGGCCCAGGCTGCGTTCCGAGCACCATGGCGGCGGCGCCATCGACTTGCGACGGGCAGCACTGCAACAGGGTCAGCGGGTCGGCGATCATCCGTGAACTGAGCACCTGTTCCAGGCTGACTTCGGTACGCTGCTGCGCATACTCATTGAGCGAACCATGGTGGCGGTTTTTCACTGCAACAGCTGCGAGGTCGGCTGGCTTGGCTTCTCGCTCATGGATAAAGCGTGTGGCGCGCATGGCATAAACTGCCGGCAGGACCATACCGGCCGTGGCGTACAGATCAGTCATGCGATCGTTGCGCTGCATGGGGATGGTGCCACCGCCCAACGCCGTCAGTTGCTCGATACCAAACACCAGTACCCGCTCGTATTGCCCGGACATCAGCGCATGCCGAGCGAGGTGGACGGCGGTGGCGCCGCTGGCGCAGGCGTTTTCGATGTTGTAGACCGGAATGCCCTTGAGGCCCAGGTCACGCAGGATCACTTGTCCGAGAATCATCCCGCCCAGCACATTGGCGCAATAGACCGCCTGTATGTCTGCAAGGGAGACGCCGGCATCGGCCACCGCGTCAAGGATCGCTCGCTGGGCAAGTTCCGGCGCCATCACGCCAATGTGGCGGCCAAAGGGCGTCATCGCAGCGCCCATTACATGCATCTGGGTCATGGACGTATCTCCAGGGATTCAAATACGTAGCCGAAAGTCTCATCGGCAATCACGCGGCATTTTTCGCCAATGAATGGACGGTCACCGCTGGCGTTGAGGCGGCCGAAAAGACGCACAGGACCGGGCAGGTCGACGTAGGCCAGGACGAAGGGATTCAAACCACTTTTGGGGCTGGGGTGCATGATGGTGAAGCTGTACACGCGGCCTTCCACGCTCAGGGTGGTGTCCTGGAACTGATCGGCCAGGGGCGAATCGGCAGTGACCGCAGGAAAGAAGATTTCGCCAGTGCCCAAATGTCGTGAAGCAGCAAGCCGGGGCGGTGTAGTGGATGCCCAGACGGGTGACGGACTGTTCATGTGACCTCCTGTTTTTATTGCGCTCGATTGCGAACGTCTGGAGGTATGTTCGGGCACGCCTCAATGGGCGACAAACGATAAAAAAAAGCGGTTGAATTGAGAAAAAATCAAACCAGCAGCCGCAGAGGGCACCTTCAAAGGCACAGATGACGGCGGGCCTTAGCGGCCCGCCTGGTTTATTTTACGCTTTGAAAACTGCGGGCCAAGCCAGCTTGCCTGCATCCAGAAAAGGAGGGGGGTGAGCCTAGGATGAGGTATGCCCGTCGATGGTTGCGCCGGCCATTTTCTCGAGCACCTTGACCACATGGGTCATGTCGCGTGCTGGGTCACCGTCGCTTATGGCTTGATCAAAGAACTGCTTGACCACGGCGCAGGTGAAGGCCGGTGTGCCGACGTTTTCCGCCTCTGCGAGGAACAGTCGTACATCCTTGCGCATCAAGTCCAGGCGAAAGCCGAAATCGAATTCGCGCTGCATCACGGTGCCGGCCAGTATCTGTTCGCTGCTGAAGCTGCGCGCAGTGCTGGCGTTGAGCATTTCCAGCATTTGCCCGGGTTCGAGCCCGGACTTGATACCGAACAGCATTGCTTCGCTAGTGGCGACCAGCGTGGCGCCAACGATCATGTTGTTGACCAGCTTCAAGGTCTGGCCCAGGCCTGGCGTTGTGCCGATGTGTTCGACTTTTTTGCCGAAACAGGCGAATACCGGTTCACACAGTTGGTAGGCAGTTTTGTCACCGCCCACCATCACCGAGAGGGTGCCATTGAGTGCGCCGGTCACGCCACCCGCCAATGGCGCGTCCAATGCCTGGATACCATGATCGCGCAGTGCCTGTTCAATACGTCGGGCCATACTCGGACCGGTGGTTGAGTGGTCCACCAGGATTTTCACCTGTTGGCCGTGGATGACCCCATTGTCACCCAGCACCACATGTTCGACGATCTCCGGAGTGGGCACGCAGATCAGCACGATCCGCGCGTGATCGGCGACATCACGGGGACTGCCATGACTGCGCGCTCCGCGTGCGAGCAAGGGCGCCAATACCTGCGGATTGGGGTCAAACAGACTCAGGTCATAGCCATTGTCGAGTAGGTGGTGGGCCATTTTCTGGCCCATGGCGCCCAACCCGATAAAACCGATGGTTTCGATGGATGCAGCGTCTGAATGCGTTGTAAGTCGGCTCATCGCGTGTCGTCCTTATTATTGGGAAGACACCATCCTAGGTTTGCCGTTTACCCTGCGACAAAGGAGTTATTGGCGCGTTTTGGTTGATAAAAACTCAAGCGCCTTCGCGGGTCAAACGTGCCTGCTCGAGGATCCACTCGCGGAAAACCCGGGTGTCATCGCTCTCTTCGCGGTGCCTTGGCGTGAGCAGATAATAGGTGTACACGCCCATGTCGACGACTTGATCGAAAGGTTTGATCAGCGTGCCGTCGCGCAACTCCTTCTCGACCAGGAACAACTGCGCCATGGCAATGCCCTGGCCACCAGCGGCAGCGGCATAGACCATCGAAGAGCTCTGATATGACATTCCGGCAAGCGCATCGACGTCACGGCTCACGCCGCTTGCCTCCAGCCAGTAGCGCCAATCTTCGGGCCTGGCGATCGAGTGCAGCATGGTGTACTGCGCGATGTCGGCGGGTGTACTCAGGCCCGGACCATGTTGCAAAAGAGAAGGGCTGCAGACGGGTGCAAGACGGTTATCGCTCAGCACGTAACAATTGCAATTGGGCCATTCGCCGGCACCAAGACGGATCGCGGCATCGATGTCTTCCTTGTGAAAGTCGACCGGCTCGAGCGATGCGGTCAACAGCACCTCGATCTTGGGATGTTCGGCGTGAAAGCTGGCGAGCCTGGGTATCAACCACTGCATGGCAAACGTGGTGTAGGCACGCACCTTGATTTGCCGCCGCAGGGGCGGCGACATGAGTTTCTTCGTGGCGCCGCGCAAGTCTTCGATCATCCTGGCCACAGCACGGAAATATTGTTCGCCGGAATGGGTCAAGGTGATTTGCCGATGCCCGCGCACAAACAGGTCGAGGCCGAGAAAATCCTCGAGTGCGCGGATCTGCCGACTGACCGCACCCGGCGTGACATTCAACTCATCGGCGGCATGGGTGATGCTCAAATGACGCGCTACGGACTCAAACGCACGGATGGCATTCAGTGGCGGCAGTCGGTCCATGGAAGTCATCTCTTGTTGTTGGAAGTTACTGTATTGGAAAAAACGAGGACGCGGAGTGTATTTAATTGCCCGGCGCATCCCAACAATAAAGTGAACGCTTGATAAAAGCTCAAGGTGGGCGCCCGTTTTATTCGATTGTCGTCAGGGGGCTGCGATTTCTACGATCGGCGCGCACGCGCCATCTGGTCGTGATGCAGCTCCCGACAACAATAAGAGATCCATTCATGAAGATCGCCAAAACGCGCCATCGCAAGCATTTTCAACGCGCCTCAGGACTGGCATTGTGCGGCGCAGTCAGCACTGTGCATTCGCCGGCTTTTGCGGACTTCATCACCGACAGCAAAGCCAGCATGGATTTACGCAACTACTACTTCAATCGCGACTTTCGCCAATCAGGTGCGGCTCAAAGCAAGGCAGAGGAGTGGGCCCAGGGTTTTCTCCTGCGCTATGAATCCGGCTTTACTCCCGGAGTGATCGGCGTTGGCATGGATGCATTGGGCATGCTCGGCATCAAGTTGGACTCGGGCCCATCCAGAACCGGCACAGGGTTGCTCGTTACTGATCGCGACCCGGGCGGCCGTGCCCAGGATGAATATAGCGAGTTGGGGCTGACCGCCAAGTTACGCATGGCGCAAAGCACACTGAAAGCCGGCACCCTGACGCCCAAACTGCCCGTGGCGATGTACAACGACACGCGTTTGTTGCCGCAGACGTTTCGCGGCGCCTGGTTCAACAGTGCCGACCTGAGCAATACGACTTTCGATCTCGGGCGGTTCGACCGGATCAACCTGCGTAACTCAAGCGACAATGAGCCCATGACGGTATTCAACGGCGCTGCACGCAATATCCGGCCAGGCCGGAAGACAAGCAGTGAGCGCTTCGATTTTGCGGGGGGGACCTATCGCTGGACGCCAGCATTGAGTACGGCCTACCACTATGGCGCTCTTGATGGCATTTACCGGCAGCACTACCTGACCTTGAACCACAAGTTGGCGCTCACCGAAGGACAAACGCTTACGTCCGATATCCGCTGGGCGCGAAGCCTTGATGAGGGCGGTAGCAACGTCGAAAACTCTGCCCTCGGCGCGATGTTCACTTATAGCGCGATCGGCCATTCGCTGGGCCTTGGCTATCAACGCATGAGCGGGGCAACCGGCTTTGCCAACCTCAACGGCACCGACGCGTATTTGATCAATCTGGTACAGATAAATGATTTCGGCAATCAAGATGAGCGTTCCTGGCAACTGCGCTACGACTACAACTTCACGGCGCTTGGCATTCCTGGCCTGACTTTCATGACGCGCTATCTGTCGGGCGACCAGGTGAGTGTGCGCAACCAGGTTCAGGCTGGAAAAGAGTGGGAACGAGACACTGAATTGGCGTATGTCATTCAGAGCGGTGCGTTGAAAAACCTTGCCGTTAGATGGAAAAACGCCAGCACGCGCAGCAACTTTGCCAGCGATATCGACGAGAACCGGGTGATCCTCAGCTACTCCCTGCCGATCTGGTAAACAGTCGTCGACCGTAAACGAAAAGGGCATAGCCAATGGCTGTGCCCTTTTTTTTTGTGTGTGAAAAGTATTTAAAGGCGAATGATCACGGATTTGAGCTGGGTATAGTGGGAGAGGGCGTCGATGCCTTGTTCGCGACCGTAGCCACTTTGCTTGAAGCCACCGCATGGCGTCTGGACGAAACCGCCACTGTACTCGTTGACGACAATCCGGCCGGCCTCCAGTTGCGCGGCGACCCGATGCACCCGGCCGATGTCACGGCTCCAGATACCGGCACCGAGGCCGAATTCGCTGTCGTTGGCAATCCGCAGCGCATCGGCTTCATCCTTGAAGGGAATGACGCAGACAATAGGCCCGAAGATCTCCTCGCGGGCCAGGGTCATATCGTTGTTCACACCGGTGTATACCGTCGGTTCGATGTACCAACCCTCTTCATAGCCCTCGTGTACGGCCACCTTGCCGCCGATTGCAGGCTTGAGCCCCTCGCGTTCGGCGATGGCGAAGTAGCTCTGGATCTTCTCGAACTGCGCATGAGTGGTAATCGGCCCGGACGTCGAGTCATCCTCCGGGCCGACGCGCAGGGCACCCACCTCGGCAACCAACTTGTCGACGAAGCGGTCATGAATATTCTCCTGGACCAGCAACCGCGTGCCTGCAGCGCACCATTGGCCGCTGTTCCAGGTAAATGCCTTGGTCGAGCCTTTGGCGGCCGCATCGAGGTCGGCGTCGTCGAACACAATGTTGGCGGACTTGCCGCCCAGTTCAAGGGTCAGCGGTAGGATGCGTTCAGCGGCAATGTGTCCCAGTTCCTGCCCCGCGCGCAGACCGCCGGTAAAGGAAATCTTGCGGATATGCGGGTTGTGAGCCATGGCGGGGCCGATCACGCTCCCTTTGCCCACGATGACGTTGAAGACTCCGGCAGGCACTCCGGCTTGCACGGCAATGCGTGCCAGTTCCACCAGTGAGGCAGAGGTGTGTTCGGAGGGTTTGGCCACCACGGTATTGCCGGTAGCGAGGGCGGGAGCGATAGCGCGCGCTGCCTGGTGCAGCGGGGCGTTCCAAGGCAGGATGACCCCAATCACGCCAAAGGGATCTCGGCGTGTATAGATGTGATAGTCGGGGCCCTGGTTAATCACGTCCCCGTCCATGACGTTGACGATGCCACCATAAAACTCAAAGTATTGGGCGGTCAGGTCCATCAGCGCCGCCATCTCGCTGCCGGGTTTACCGGTATCGGCCTTTTCCAGCGCGCCCAGCGTATTTTCGCTTTGACGGATGATACGCCCGAATTCATTGAGGATGCGCCCACGTTCGGCGGGGCGCATGTCGCGCCAGCCTTGCAGCGCGGAGGCTGCCGACTCGATTGCCAGAGCCACATCCTTCGGCCCGCTGCTGGCGACTTCACTGATCTTGGCTCCGGTGCGCGGATCGATCTTGTCGACATACTGCCCGTCAGCCGGCTCCATGGAACGGCCATCGACGAAGCTGTTAACTTTTACAAACATTGTGTGTCTCCTCTGAAACTGCAGTGAGGCTCGTCTTTATTGTTTAAAACTCCATTACGAATACCTATTACAACCAGCAGATTCATATTGCTCAACTGAGTTTTATGGTGTTGGCGATTGAGCAAATATCAAACAACTTTCAATAGCCTGAAATATTCAATAGATGCCTATGCATTGAGATTTAATCAACGATGCAGGGCGAAAATCTCGATTCACCGGGGCGCGGGTAAATTGCAGTATGAACCCGTGACAAGACGAGGCCGCGACTAGAGGTCAATAATAATAGCGCCCACGGGAGCCGTAGAAATGAGTAACGACAATAGTTTGATGAGTGCACTGTCGCCAGAGTCGGCATCAGGCGCCGGTGCAAATGTTCAGGGGCGGCAACTGACCTATGGCGAGAAAAAGGCCATTGTCGCCGCAACGCTCGGCACCATAGTCGAATATACCGACTGGGTGATTTACGCCACGTTTTCTTCCATCCTTGCCCGACAGTTCTTCCCCGCTGGGGATAGTCTTACTAACTTGCTGTCAGTGTTGGCGATTTTCGCCGTTGGTTTCATCATGCGGCCAATCGGTGGTGCGGTTCTCGGCCAAATAGCCGACCGCTACGGCCGCAAGAAAGGCTTGACGCTTTCTATCCTGCTGATGTCGCTGGCCTCGCTGGTCATCGGCCTATGCCCCAACTACGACAGCATTGGAATTGCCGCACCGATCATTTTGGTCTTAGCGCGCCTGGTCCAAGGGTTTTCCGCTGGGGGGGAATTCGGCTCTGCTTCGGCGTTCCTGATCGAGTCAGCCCCTGCACACCGCCGCGCCTTCGCCGGCTCATGGCAATGGTTCGCGATCAATGCCGGGACCATGGTTTCGTTCCTTCTGGGCTTTGGTCTGGCATCGCTGGGAAGTGACGCTGCGTTGAACGACTGGGGTTGGCGCGTTGCCTTTATCATTGCCGCTCTGATGGGGGTGATCGCGCTGTGGATCCGCCTGTCGGTGCGCGAGACTGAAATTTTCAAGGCGCGCTCCGCGAGCAACATGAAAAAAAGGCCTCTGCGTGATCTGTTTTTCAGCCATAAAAAAGATGCGATGCGGGTGATCGGCATCGCCATGGCCGGCAACTTGCTCAACTATGTTTGGATGGTGAGCTATCCCTCGCAGGTTCACCTGATCACCGGTATGTCGATCCGTGACACATTGCTGGCAGGCGTGATCTCGGTAGGGGTGTCACTGGTGCTAATGCCTTTTGCCGGGAAACTTGCTGACAGACTCGGTCGCCGGCCGGTTCTGATCGGATTCGCCGTCGCTTCGGTACTGTGGGCGTGGCCAAGTTTCGGTCTGTTGCATGTCGGTATCAGTCTGACGGAAGTGACCATCCTGCAAACCATATCAATGGTCATCATGACAGGCTTCGGCGCAGCTTCTGCAGTGACCATGGCGGAGCAATTTCCGGCTGAAGTTCGAGTGACCGGTATCGCCTTGCCGTACGCATTATCAGTGACACTGTTTGGCGGAACCGCACCGTATCTCATGGCCGCGATGGCCGGATGGGGCTATGGGCACTTGTTCTGGATCTACCTGGCGGTGATCAGCGCCATCAGTGCCGTGGTCTATTTGCGTATGCCAGAAACCAAGGGCCTGCCTCTGCGCTAATTGAGTGTTACACCGATTTAACCGAACGCCTGATGCACCGCATCGGGCGTTTGGCATTTCAGTAATGGTTTAGGCAGCACGCCTATCAGGTTTTCACTTGACCAACGGTAAAAACGGCCACTTCTGCGCGTTCGATACCGATGAAGTGCGGTGAGTGTGGGTTTTGTGGCTTTCTTGATCGATGTCAACCAAATGGAGCCGACGGCTCAGTAATCTCCAGAGATCGACATACCCGTGCGTAACGGGTTGCCTTGACTCAAGGCGACACCTCCATGATCTATCCGCTGATTCTGACGTTGCATCTGTTTGCCGCCCTGATCTTTATCGGTACGGTGTTCTTCGAAGTTCTGTTCCTTGAAAGTATCCGCAAACAGCTACCCACCAGGGTCATGTTGCTGGTGGAGGAAGGCATCGGCCGGCGAGCGCGCTCGCTGATGCCGTGGGTGCTGCTGGTATTGTTCGGTGCGGGGCTCGGCATGGTCTGGCTGCGCTACCTGCCAGTCCTTGCCTCACCATTGGCTTCATCGTTCGGCACCTTGCTGGCCTTGAAAGTCGCGGTGGCCGTGAGCGTACTGCTGCACTTCCTGGTGGCCATGTTTTTGTTCAAACGTGGCCGAATGAGTCCGCGGTACCTGCAGTTCATCCACGGCAGCCTGTTTTGTCACATGGTCGTTATCGTGCTGCTGGCCAAGGGAATGTTTTATCTGACCTGGTGATCGGCTTTGACGGGTGGTCTGTTCTTCCAAGACGTTGCCTTGTGCTTGATGCAAATCAAGGCGTATTGATCGTTGAACCCCGACACTGATGACCCGCAGCCAGTGTCGGAGACCTTCATGCTCGATTTCTTTCACAACCCCGGCGAGCTGGTCGCCCGGTGCGATCAGGGCGTGCTCGACCCCAACTGTCATGCCGACACGCAAAAATTCCATGAGGGTATCGGATCACTGGATCTGCTTCGCGCGTTGCGCGTCAGCCGCCAGAAGCGACGTCCGCTGTCCCTGAACGTGCAGCTATCCTCCAGCCTCAAGCTTGCCTTTTGTTCCCCTCGTGATAGCGCCGACGAGCACCAGGGTATTGAGCAGTACCTCCAGCATCTGGAGCAGGAGATCGACCTCGTCGGTTGCCACCTGGATGCGCAGCAACGGGTGGAACAGTTTCATCTGGGCGGCGCAACACTCACCACTGCTCACATAGGGCGGCTGATGAGTCATCTGCGTCGCCGTTTCAACTTTCTCTTACATGATTGCGGCGACTACAGCGTCGAGGTGGACCTCTATCAAACCGATTGGGCGACCATGGGCGTGCTGCGCGATCAGGGGTTCAATCATGTCAGCATCGGTGTACCGGATTTCGACAGCGACTGTGAGAGGTCGGTGGCCTGCTACCAGAACCCGGCGCCGATCCAGTCGCTCATGGACGCGGCGCGGACCTTTGGTTTTCGATCCATCAATGTCGATCTGGGTTTTGGCCATGCCTGGCAGACGCCAGACAGTTTTGCGTTGAAGCTGGCGAGCATTATCAAGCTGGAGCCAGACCGGCTGATGGTGTTCGATTATGCCCGGCCACCACGGCGATATCGTCCGGTGCTCGGTGACAAAGTCAGAGCGCCGTGCAGCCAGGTCGATAAAGGCGCGATGCGCCAGATCTGCTTTGATCAACTGCTTTGCGCGGGTTATCACTACATCGGTATGGGGCAGTTTGTCCGGCCCGATGATGATTTGGCAGTCGCCCAGGAGCGAGGCCGGTTGCGCCGTACCTGTGAGGGTTTCTCCCGTCACGGCTATTGCGATCATGTTGGATTCGGATTGGGTGCCATTAGCCAGATCGACGATTTGTACACGCAAAACACCGACGAGATTGAACGCTATCAGCAGCAACTGGACAGGCAGCAATTGCCGACGTGTCGAGGCTGGCGTTTCGAGGCGGGGGAGCAAATCAGGCAAATGGTCATGGAGCGACTGGCGTGTGATCTGGAACTGGATATACGCGCCATCGAAAGACGTTATGGGCTGGTTTTTTCCAGGTATTTCTCGTCGGTCTGGCCGTTGCTGGAGCAATTGAGTCGTGAGGGGTTGATTGAGTTGTCGGACCGCTTCATCAGCATTCTCCCTGCCGGTCGGCCGGAAGTGGATGCCATCTGCAACCTGTTTGAAAAGGATGTGGGCGGTGCGAGGTGTTAACCCATTTGCGAGTTGATTGATCATGAAGCCTTCCTTTGATTTCAATCGCGCCCTGGTCGAAAAGTATGACCGCCCGGGGCCGCGCTACACTTCTTACCCAACCGCGCCACAGTTCCATCAGGCCTTTGCCGTTGACGACTATCAGCGTGCCGCCCGCGCGAGCAACCAGGCGAGCGCGTCGAAACCGCTGTCGGTGTATATCCACATTCCGTTTTGCAAAAGTCTTTGTTACTACTGCGCCTGCAACAAAATCATTACCCAGAAAACCCATCGCGCCGTCGAGTACCTTCGGTACCTCAAGCTTGAGATTGCGATGCAGGCGGCCTTGTTCGATAGCACCCGTAAACTCACGCAATTGCACCTGGGCGGCGGCACGCCTACTTATTTAACCAGTGAACAACTCGCGGACCTGATGGATTGCCTGCACCAGGCGTTCAACATGGATGACAGCGATGACCATGAATTTTCCATCGAAGTCGACCCGCGCACCATCAGCACCGAGCAAATCCAGTCGCTGCGCCAGTTGGGCTTCAATCGCTTGAGCTTCGGTGTTCAGGATTTCGACCCCGACGTGCAGGCCGCGGTCAATCGCCAGCAAAGTGAAGAGCAGATTTATGCGCTGGTTGCTGCGGCACGCGAGGCGCAATTCAAGTCGATCAGCGTCGATCTGATCTATGGCCTGCCGTTGCAAACCGTGCAGAGTTTCGACGTCACCCTCAGCAAAATCATCGCGCTGCGTCCGGACCGGATTGCTGCCTACAGCTATGCGCACCTGCCGGAAATGGTTCGCGCACAACGGTTGATTCGTCCCGCCGACATGCCGCCGCCGGAGCGCAAGCTGGAATTGCTTGAACTGACCATCCGCCGTCTGACCGCGGCCGGTTACGTCTATATCGGCATGGATCATTTCGCCTTGCCGGACGACGAGCTGTCGCTGGCCCGCGCCAATGGCACCCTGCAGCGTAACTTTCAGGGTTACTCCACCCACGCCGACTGCGACTTGATCGGCCTCGGCGTGTCCTCGATCGGCAAGGTCGGCGACAGCTACAGCCAGAGCGTCAAGGAGCTGTCTCAGTACTACGCGCGTCTGGACCAAGGCCTGCTACCGGTGCATCGCGGTTACCGCTTGAGCGCAGACGACTTGCTGCGCCGCGAAGTGATCAGCGACCTGATGTGCCATGGCCGTATTACGTTTAACCGCTATGAAATGCGTCATGACATTCGCTTCACCGAGTACTTTGCCGACGCCTTGGCCCAACTGGAGGAGCATGTTCGCGACGGACTGCTGCAGATCCACTGCGACGAACTGGTGCTGTTACCACAGGGGCACTTGATGATGCGCAGTGCCGCGATGGCGTTTGACGCCTATCTGGGTAGTGAGCAAAAAGGCCTGTTTTCACGCACGGTTTGAGTCATTGGCGCCTGTCCTCAAGGGCTAATTTCTCAAGTTGATTTCAATCAAGGGCAGGGGGCGCAACGCTCCCTAACATGACCGAAAGCCCTTTTGAAATCAGCGAGCCCATGACAATCCATCCGCCTTCGATACACGGCAACCTGCGCGCCTGGGGCGTCGGGCTGGTGGTCATGCTAATGCTGATGCTCGCCACCTTTGAGGCGGTGCAAGCCAAGCAATACGGCGACATCGAGCAGCAGCGCATCGAGAAAACCTTCCCTCAGACCGATTCCGTTTCCGCCCCCGAAGGCCGGTTCAAGGTGCGCACGCTGTCCGCCGCCGGCAAGGTGCTCGGCTATGTGTTCCAGAGTCTGGACGTGGTGGACATTCCTGCCTACTCGGGCAAGCCGATCAATACCCAGGTGATCCTCGACACTGCAGGTGCGATTCAGGATACCTATGTGCTGGAGCACCATGAGCCCATTCTGCTGATCGGTATTCCTGAGGCAAAACTTCACGGCTTCAGCGCCAGGTACAAGGGCATCAAGGTCAGCCAGCGGGTGGTCGTTGGCCATTCCAGCGACCCGAAGGCCGTCACCGTCGATGCGATTGCCGGGGCTACCGTCACGGCGATGGTGGTCAACGAGGTCATCATGCGCGCCGCCCACGACGTGGCCGTATCGCTCAAGCTGATCGAGGACACGGGCGGTGTGGCACGCATGCCTGCCACCGTGCGCCAGGACTTTTTCGAACCCGCCACCTGGGAACAACTGACCGGCAACGGCGCCATCCGCCGCTTGAACCTGACCCGTGGCCAGGTCGACGCCGCCTTCAAGGGCACCGACGCCGAAGGCGTGGAAAACGCCGCCGCCGATCAGGTGGATGAGACCTTTATCGAGCTCTACACCGCCGACCTGAATCCGCCGACCATCGGCCGCGCGCTGCTGGGGGACAATCAATATCGCTTACTTATGCAAGACCTCAAGCCCGGCGAGCAGGCCATTGTGGTGCTGGGTCGTGGGCTTTTTTCCTATAAAGGCTCGGGGTATGTGCGCGGCGGGATTTTCGATCGGGTGCAATTGCGCCAGTTCGGCAACGTCATCAGTTTTCGCGACATGGACCATCAGCGGCTCTCCGACGTCTTTGCCAAAGGCATGCCGGAATTCACCGAAATGTCGATTTTCATTGTGCGCGAGCCGGCCCGGTTCGACCCGGGATCGCCCTGGTCCCTGGAATTGCTGGTGCGTCGTCAAACCGGGCCGCTCAGTAGCACCTTCAGCAGCTTCGAACTGCCTTATCAACTGCCCGAGCCGTACCTTGAGCGGCCACTGCCCAGCGTCGAAGAATTGGCCGCCCTCGAGGAAGCCGGTCGGCCGATGTGGTTGACCATCTGGTACCAGAAAACCTTTCAGATCACCGTGCTCGGCAGCGCATTACTGCTGCTGATGGCGATCCTGTTCCTGCAGGACTCCTTCACGCGTCGGCCACGTTTTCTGCACTGGCTGCGCCGAGGTTACCTGGTCTTTACCGTGGTGTTTCTCGGCTGGTATGCGCTGGGGCAACTGTCGGTGGTCAATGTGCTGACCTTCGCCCATGCGCTGTTCGATCACTTTCGCTGGGAGCTGTTTCTCACCGACCCGCTGATCTTCATGCTCTGGGTCTTCGCCGCCGCGAGCATTCTGCTGTGGGGGCGGGGCGTATTCTGCGGCTGGTTGTGCCCGTTCGGTGCCTTGCAGGAGCTGATCAACGAAGCAGCGCGCAAGCTGAGAATCCCCCAATACGAATTGCCTTTCGCGGTGCATGAACGGCTGTGGGCCATCAAATACATCATTTTGCTGCTGCTGTTCGGCCTCTCCCTTGAGTCGATGTCCACCGCCGAATTGTTCGCCGAGGTGGAACCGTTCAAGACCGCTGTAACCCTCAGGTTCGACCGCCAATGGTGGTTCGTTCTCTACGCGGTGGCACTGCTGGTCATCAACCTCTTCACCCGCAAAGTCTATTGCCGCTACATCTGCCCGTTGGGAGCCGCGCTGGCGATTCCGAGCAAATTTCGCCTGTTCGACTGGCTCAAACGCCGCAAGGACTGTGGCACACCCTGCCAGCTGTGCGCCAAGGAGTGCGAGATCCAGGCGATTCATCCCGATGGCCGAATCAATGCCAACGAGTGCCACTACTGCCTCGATTGCCAGATGACTTACCACAACGACAACAAGTGTCCGCCGCTGATCAACAAGCGCAAGAAGCGCGGCAAACCGGCACCCATCGCTGTGCAACTGATACCTGTCGTGGAAGTGAGCGCTCTGGAATGAACCCCGCGAGCACCTGTGCGCAGTGACCGTTTTTATCCCTTCAAGGAATACACCTGATGAACGACACAGAATCCAAAAAAGCCACTGAAGTGCCGGAATCTACCGGCCTCAGTCGTCGCGGTTTCCTGGGCACCAGCGCGGTGACCGGCGCGGTACTGGCCGGTGCCACGGCCATCGGTGGCGCGGTGTTTACCCGTGAGACCTGGGCGGCAGCGGCCAAGGACGCGCAACTGAAAACCCACGTCGGGCCGGGCGAACTGGACCAGTACTACGGTTTCTGGAGTGGCGGTCATCAGGGTGAAGTGCGGATCATGGGCATTCCGTCGATGCGCGAGCTGTTGCGTGTACCGGTGTTCAACGTCGACTCCGCCACTGGCTGGGGCCTGACCAACGAAAGCAAACGGATCATGGGCGATAGCGCGCATTTCCAGAATGGCGACTGCCACCACCCGCATTTGTCCATGACTGACGGCAAGTACGATGGCAAATACCTGTTCATCAATGACAAGGCCAACAGCCGTGTTGCGCGTATCCGTCTGGACATCATGAAGTGCGACAAGATGCTCACCGTGCCCAATGTGCAGGCCGTTCACGGGCTGCGCCTGCAAAAAGTGCCGCACACAAAATACGTGTTCGCCAATGCCGAATTCGTGATTCCACACCCCAATGACGGCAGCACCTTCGACCTGCAGGACAAGAATAGCTACACGATGTTCAACGCCATCGATGCCGAGAAAATGGAGATGGCCTTCCAGGTCATTGTCGATGGCAACCTGGACAACACCGACGCCGACTACACCGGCAAATACGCGGCGTCCACCTGCTACAACTCGGAGAAGGCCTACGACCTGGGCGGCATGATGCGCAACGAGCGCGACTGGGTGGTGGTGTTCAACATCCCGCGCATCGAAGCGGCGATCAAGGCTGGCAAGTTCATCACCCTGGACGGCTCGAAAGTGCCGGTGGTCGACGGTCGTAAAAACGAAGGCAAGGACAGCACGTTCACCCGCTACATCCCGGTGCCGAAGAACCCCCACGGCATCAATATGACGCCCGATGGCAAGTACTTCATTGCCGCGGGCAAACTTTCGCCCACCTGCACGATCATCGCCACCGCGAAGCTGGATGATCTGTTCGACGACAAATTCAAGGACCCGCGCGATGCGGTGGTCGGCGAACCGGAACTGGGGCTGGGCCCGCTTCACACCACCTACGACGGCCGCGGCAATGCCTATACCACGCTGTTTATCGACAGCCAGGTGGTGAAGTGGAACGTGGAGGAGGCCATTCGCGCGTACACCGGCGAGAAGGTCAACTACATCAAGCAGAAACTCGACGTTCAATACCAGCCGGGCCACAACCATGCCTCGCTGACCGAAACCAGAGACGCCGATGGCCAATGGCTGATGGTGCTCAGCAAGTTTTCCAAGGATCGCTTCCTGCCGACCGGCCCGCTGCACCCGGAAAACGATCAACTGATCGATATCTCCGGCGAGGAAATGAAACTGGTGCATGACGGCCCGGCCTTCGCCGAACCCCACGACTGCGTCATGGCCCGCCGCGACCAGATCAAGACCAAGAAGATCTGGGACCGCAACGACCCGTTTTTCGCCGAGACGGTGGCGATCGCCGCCAAAGACGGGATCAAGCTGGAGACCGACAACAAGGTCATCCGCGACGGCAACAAAGTCCGCGTCTACATGACCTCGATGGCCCCGGCCTACGGTTTGCCGGAGTTCACCGTCAAACAAGGCAACGAGGTCACGGTGACCATCACCAACATCGACCAGATTGAAGACGTGACCCACGGCTTCGTGATGACCAACCATGGCGTGAGCATGGAAATCAGCCCGCAGCAGACCTCGTCGATCACCTTCATCGCCGACAAGGCCGGCCTGCACTGGTACTACTGCAGCTGGTTCTGCCATGCACTGCACATGGAAATGGTCGGCCGCATGAAGGTCGAGAAGGCCTGACCGTTGCCCATCGACAGGAGCGAAGCAATGACTGATAGCAAGGGAAACCCGGTGACGGTCATTGCATTTGCGCTCCTGCTGATGTCCGGCAGCGCGCTGGCGGTGCAACCCATCACCTCGTTGCCGCTGCGGGTGGACGCCAATCAACGCTGGCACCTGCCGGCGGGGGAATACCGGGGCTCGTTCAGTGTCGATCAACCGATGCAGATTCTCTGCGAGCCCGGCGCGGTATTTCAGGGGGAGGGGCAGGGCAACGGTGTGATCATCAGCGCGCCGGATGTCGCCATCGAAGGCTGCACCTTTCTAAACTGGGGACACGACCTCACCGCCATGAATGCGGCGCTGTTCATCCAGCCCAAGGCCCATGGCGCGGTGATCAAAGGCAATCGGCTGCAGGGCAAGGGCTTCGGTATCTGGGTCGACGGCACTCAGAATGTGAGCCTGATCGACAACCGCATTCAGGGTGATCCGGCGATGCGTTCGCAAGATCGCGGCAACGGCATTCATCTGTATGCGGTGCATGGCGCCAAGGTCATTGGCAACCAGGTGCGCGACACCCGCGATGGCATCTACATCGACACCTCCAACGGCAACCTGCTGCAGGGCAATACCCTGGAAGACCTGCGCTATGGCGTGCATTACATGTTCGCCAACGATAACCAACTGATCGGCAACACCACCCGCCGCACCCGCACTGGCTACGCCTTGATGCAAAGCCGCAAGCTCACGGTGATCGGCAATCGCTCCGAACAGGATCAGAACTACGGGATCCTGATGAACTACATCACTTACTCAACCTTGCGTGACAACTTCGTCACTGACGTGCGCGACGGCTCGACCGGCGACAGCATGATCAGCGGCGCCGAGGGCAAGGCGCTGTTCATCTATAACTCGCTGTTCAACAGCATCGAACACAACCACTTCGAGCGCAGCGCCGTGGGCATCCATCTCACCGCCGGCTCGGAAGACAACCGCATCGCCGACAACGCGTTTGTCGGCAACCAGCGACAGGTCAAGTACGTCGCCACCCGCTTGCAGGAATGGTCGGCGGATGGCCGCGGTAACTACTGGAGCGATTACCTGGGTTGGGACCGCAACAACGACGGCCTCGGCGATATCGCCTACGAACCCAATGACAACGTCGACCGCCTGCTCTGGCTGTACCCGCAGGTGCGGTTGCTGATGAACAGCCCTGGGATCGAGTTGCTGCGCTGGGTGCAACGGGCCTTTCCGGTGATGAAATCGCCAGGGGTGCTGGACAGCCATCCGCTGATGAAATCATCCACTCAACCCCTGACCCAGGAGCCCAACTCATGAACGTCATCGACATCGAAGGCGTCAGCCAGCGCTATGGGCATGCCACCGTGTTGCATCAGCTCAACCTCAGCCTGGCGGAAGGTGAAGTGCTGGGTTTGTTCGGGCATAACGGCGCGGGCAAGACCACCAGCATGAAACTGGTGCTGGGCCTGCTCCAGCCCAGCGAAGGGCAGGTCCGGGTGTTCGGTCGCTTGCCTTGCGATCCCCATGTGCGGCGCCTGCTCGGTTATCTGCCGGAAAACGTCACGTTTTACCCGCAACTGAGCGGTGTCGAGACTTTGCGTCATTTCGCGCGACTCAAAGGCGCCGCGTCCGCCCAAGTGGACGCACTGCTGGAGGAAGTCGGCCTGGCCGGTGCGGCGCATCGACGGGTCAAGACCTACTCGAAAGGCATGCGCCAACGCCTGGGACTGGCACAAGCGCTGCTCGGCGAACCGCGTTTGTTGTTGCTCGACGAACCGACGGTCGGCCTCGATCCTATTGCGACCCAGGACCTGTATCGGTTGCTTGATCGCCTGCGCAGCCAAGGCACCAGCATCATTCTGTGTTCCCACGTCTTGCCCGGTGTCGAGGCGCACATCAACCGCGCCGCGATTCTGACCCAGGGACGTCTGCTGGCGCTGGGCAGTCTACGCAGTTTGCGCGAGCAAGCCGGGTTGCCGACGCTGATTCGCGCCAACGGCCTCAAGCACGCCGGGCCCTTGCAGCAACGCTGGAACAACGCCGGGCACCTCACCGAACGCTGGGGCGTCGAAGGTCTTGAAGTGGCCGCGCTCAATGGCAGCAAACTCGGGCTGTTGCGCCAGCTGCTCAATGAAGACGAACCGGCCGACGTGGAAATCCATCAACCGTCGCTGGAAGATATTTACCGCTACTACATGAGCCGGGCCGGTGCGACGCCAATCGGGGAGGCCGTATGAACGCTGTCTGGAACATGGCCCGCAAGGAATTCAGTGACGGGTTGCGCAATCGCTGGTTGTTGGCAATCAGTGTGTTGTTCGCGGTGCTGGCCATCGGCATCGCCTGGCTGGGCGCGGCGGCCTCCGGGCAATTGGGTTTTACCTCGGTGCCAGCCACCATTGCCAGCCTCGCCAGTCTGGCAACGTTTTTGATGCCGTTGATTGCGTTGCTGTTGGCCTATGACGCCATCGTCGGCGAGGACGAGAGCGGCACGTTGCTGCTGTTGCTGACGTACCCCTTGGGTCGCGGGCAGATTCTGCTCGGCAAGTTTGTCGGCCACGGGTTGATCCTGGCGCTGGCGACGCTGATCGGTTTCGGCTGCGCCATGCTGGCCATCGCGGTGCTGGTGGACGATATCCAGCTGAGCCTGCTGCTCTGGGCGTTTGGCCGGTTCATGGCGTCGTCGACGTTATTGGGCTGGGGGTTTCTGGGGTTGGCCTATGTGCTGAGCAGTGCGTCGGCCGAGAAATCCACGGCGGCCGGGCTGGCGCTGGGCGTGTGGTTCTTCTTCGTGCTGGTGTTCGATCTGGCTTTGCTGGCGCTGTTGGTGCTCAGCGAAGGGCAGTTCAACCCGAAAGTGCTGCCCTGGTTGCTTCTGCTCAACCCCGCTGACATCTATCGCCTGATCAACCTCTCCGGCTTTGAACCCGGCGCCAGTACCGCGGGTGTGCTGACGCTGGGCAGCGATTTGCCGATGCCGGGCTCGATGCTCTGGCTATGCCTGTCGCTGTGGGTGGCGGTGCCATTGGGCTCGGCCTGGCTGTTGTTTCGTCGCCGGGCGACATGAATTTCCACTTTGATGGTTTGGAGTAGTTGACGATGAATGCGTTTTATCTGACGACAGTGCGCGCAGTGGCGGGCCTGATGATGTGCCTCCTGCTGACGGCCTGTGACAACCCAGTGCAAGCCACTTACAGCGACGCCGCCGCAGCCTTTCATCCCAGTGATGAATGCCATGTCTGCGGGATGATTATCGACGGATTCCCCGGGCCCAAGGGCGAAGTGGTCGAGCGGGCCGGGGTCAGGAAGTTCTGTTCCACGGCGGAAATGATCGGCTGGTGGTTGCAGCCGGAAAACCATCATGGCGATGCAAAACTGTATGTCCATGACATGGGCCGCAGCCCGTGGAACGCGCCGAATGACGCCCACCTGATCGATGCCAAAGACGCCTTCTACGTGGTCGGCACCCAACTCAAAGGCGCCATGGGCGTGGTGCTGGCGTCGTTCTCAAGTCGCGAGGCCGCTGAAAAGCTTGCCGCTGAACAGGGCGGTCGCTTGCTGCGCTTCAGCGAGATCACTCCGGCACTGCTGCAGCAACGCTAACGTCGTTTAAAAAGCCTGATCGCCGTCAAGTCGTTTTTTCGTCTCCTGCTCAAAGATAGGGCTCGCTACGTCCTCAGTGCTGGCATCCGTGATGCCCAGGAGAAAATGATGAAAACCGAGTTTCAAGATCGTTTGGCGGTGGTCACAGGTGCCAGCTCCGGGATCGGCCTGGCGCTGTGCGCCGCGCTGTTACCGCGCGGGGTCAAGGTGCTGGCGATGTCACGAACCTTCGGTGAATTGCCGGCCTTGCAGCAGATCTACGGCGAGCGGTTGCAGTGGTTTGCCGGGGACGTCACAAGTCAGCAAGACCTGAGCGAACTGGCCGAGCGCGCTGCGGCGATGGGCCCCGTGGACTATTTGGTGCCTAACGCGGGTGTCGCCGAGATGGCCGACAGCCTGGATATGCAGGCCTTCCAGCGTCAGTGGGCGGTCAACGGCGCCGGTGCGTTGAACACCCTGGCGGCGTTACGCGGTGAATTGGCGAGCCCGGCTTCGGTAGTGTTTGTCGGGAGCTTCCTGACCGGCTCGAGCTTTCCCGGGTTGGCCGCTTGCATTGCCAGCAAGGCTGCGCTCGCGGCTCAGGCACGCACGCTGGCGGTGGAATTCGCGAGTTTTGATGTGCGCATCAATCTGGTCTCGCCGGGACCGACCGCCACCGCGATGTGGGACAACCTGGGGTTGAGCGAGGGGGAACTCGGCGACGTCGCCGACACCCTGGGTAAACGTCTGTTGCCCGGTCACTTTCTCGACGCAGGGGCGGTGGCCAATGTGATTGTTTTTCAACTGTCGCAGGGCGCTCGGTGTGTTTACGGTCAGGACTGGACAGTCGATAACGGATACACCTTGGGTTAAAGGGCGAAGACAAACCTGTGGCGAGGGAGCTTGCTCCCGCTCGGCTGCGTAGCAGTCGTAAAACCAGCGCCTGCGTTTAATCTGAATGTACCCAGTGACGGTTTGTAGGGGCGCTGCGCGCCCCAGCGGGAGCAAGCTCCCTCGCCACAAGTGCGATGTATATTTCGGTATTGGGGCACAAGGCCTAATGCGAAGTCCCCTCGGCAAACTCAATCTTGTTCCCCACGTTGTACTTGCCCGAAGGCTTGTTCATCGGAATGCGTTTGATCTCCTGCAAGGTGTTGCTGTCGTAGACGATCAGCGCGCCATCGGTGGCCCAGATGCTCAGCAGCAAGTAGCGGCCGTCGCGAGTGAACTCAACATGAGCGGCGGTTTTACCGGGCATCGGGCGCAAGGTGTGGGCAATCTCCAGCGTCTGTTTGTCGATCAGGTGGATCGCATCGTTGTCCGGCCCGAAGAACACATCGGTCCAGGCATACCGCGAGTTGACATGACTGCGCATGAAAAACCCGGGCCCCAGGGTCGGGATTTCCTTGACCAGTTTCCAGGTCTTGAAGTCGATGACCGAGATCAGCCCCTTGCTGATATTCGGTGTGGCGAACACCCATTCACCGTTGCGTTTCCAATAGGTCCCCGACCCCAAATGCGGCATGCCCGGCAGCGGTATGTCGGTGACCACCTTGCCGCTGTCGAGGTCGATGACCTGGCCGCCCTGGGCTTTGCGCGACGTGGCCAGCAGCTGTTTGTAGTCCGGCGAAAAGGAAAAATCATCGAGAAAATCCCCGGCAGGAATCCGCCGGGGTTCGAAATCCGGTGTGCCCGCCCAGGACAGCTCCCAGACTTCCTTCACGTCCTTGAGTGCGACGATGAAGCTGTCGCGCGGCGGAGCGGAGTAAACCGCGCTGACCCGTGACGCGGTACCGTTCTGACCGATGGTCGGGATGGTTTTGACCAGCGACAGATCGCGGGCATCGAGCACCACCAGGTTGCCGGGCAAATAGTTGCCCACCAGCACCCAGCGTCCATCCTTGCTCACCGCCAGGTTGCGGGTGTTAAGGCCGGCGCGGACCTCGGCGATCAGCTTCAGGTTGTGCAAGTCATACAGACTGATCCAGCCGTCACGGGAGGCGAAGTAGACGAAGCGCCCGTCGGGCGAGAACTTCGGTCCGCCGTGCACGGCGAAGTGCGATGCGAACCGCGCGAGCACCTCAAAGCGGTCACCGTCGAGGATGTCGATATGATGGTCGCCGGCTTCCACCACCACGAACAGGTTCAGGGGGGCGGCGCCATGTTGGGGTGTGGTGGGCAGTTTGCTGAGGTCCGCGAGCAGCGAGTGACTGTCGAGAATGTCGTCATTGCTCCAGGTGGGCGGGGTGGCGGGCGGTTGCTGAAGGTAGTCCACCAGCGCGTCGACCTGCGCGGGGCTGAACACGTTGGCATAGCCGGCCATCTGGCTTGCGGGGCGACCGTTCTCAATCACGCTGCGGATTTCATCAGGTTTGATCCGGCTGAGGCTCTCCGGCAACAACGCCGGCCCTGCGCCGCCGAGACGGTTGATGCCGTGACAGCTCTGGCAATGCAACTGATAGAGTTGCTCTGCGTGTTCAAGTGCCGGCACTGCTGCGCCGGCCTGGGCCGTACTGATCCATAACAGGTGGGCAAGGACGATGCGCCTCATATCGCCACCTTGGCGCGACGTAGCAGGGCTTGGGTCGGATAGAGTCGCGCCGGGTATTCCAGCTGTTCTGCATCAAACATATCGACCACTGAGCCGATTACCGTCAGTGTCGGAATGCCCGGTGGACAATCCAGCGCGAGGGTCGGCAATTGGTGCAGCTTGCCGCGGGCGACGTGCTGGTCGGGGCGCGTGCCGTTGCTGATCAGCGCCGCCGGTGTGTCGGCTGATAATCCGGCTTCGATCAAGCGTTGAGCGATGATTCCCAGGTTCGACAAGCCCATGTAAAACACCAGCGTCTGGCTACTGTCGGCGAGGCTGCTCCAGGGCAGCGACAACTCGCCATCGCGTTGCAAATGGCCGGTGATGAACCGGCAGGAATTGACCAGGTCGCGGTGGGTCAACGGTATGCCTGCATAGGCGCTGCAGCCGGAAGCAGCGGTGATTCCCGGCACCACCTGGCAATTAATGCCGCGTTGCAGCAGGTACTCCAGCTCCTCGGCACCGCGACCGAAAATGAACGGGTCGCCGCCCTTGAGCCGGACCACGCGTTGCCCTTGATCGGCGAGGTCGGCCAGCAGTTCGTTGATCTGTTCCTGGGGCAGGCTGTGGCAACCGCTGGCCTTGCCGACGTAATGCCGGGCGCAGGCGAGGGGAATCAGGGTCAGCAGTTCGGGGCTGATCAGCCGGTCGTACACCACGGCGTCGGCCTGCATCAACAGGCTCCAGGCGCGCAGGGTCAGCAGGCGTGGGTCGCCGGGGCCGGCGCCGACCAGGGCAACTTCGCCCGGCCGGAACGGCGACTCAAGTGTGGCCGGTATAGCAATTGATGGAGGCATGGGACGTCCTTGGTGCTTCATCAGGTTGACCGGCCCCAGCCTTTGTCAGGTGGTTGGCCGGACGGGCTATTCAGTGGGTAATGCAAGGGATGTTCGTTGACGGCGTAACACCGATTTCGTCATCGCTGAGGTGGCAGCCGGGGTCCTGGCCCCACAGATCTCCCTCGGCCCAGGCACGCGTGCGGGTGTTGCCGTTGCAGATGGGCAACCAGCGGCATTGCGCGCAACGACCACCGACGGCGCGGGGATGCTCACGCAGGCGCAACAGCAGGGCATCCGGCTGATCCAGCCACAACGTGCGGAACGGCGTGCGCCGGACATTGCCCACCGAGTGCTGCCACCAGTAGGTGTCCGGGTGCACTTCGCCGGTGTTGTCGATATTGGCGATGCCGCTGCCGGAGGCGTTGCCACCCCAGGCGCGGAGCATGTTTTCCAGGCGTGGGTAATGCTCGGGAATACGAAGGGCTGCCCATTGCAGCATCAGAATGGCATCGGCATCGTTGTTGCCGCTAACAAAATCGCTGTCGCGCCCCTGTTGGATGTCTTCCCAGGCTCGCTCAAAGATCAACGTCATGGCCTCGCGGCTCATCTGCTGGTGCGCGTCGAGTTTGCGACTGCGTTTACCGCGACCGCTGTAGTTGAGGTGCGACAGATAAAACTTCTGCACGTCGTACTCGCGCATCAGCGCCAGTAATTGGGGTAACTGCGGATGGTTTTCCTGGGTCAGGGTAGTGCGCAGCCCGACGCGAATGCCTTGTTCGCGACAGAGCCGGATCGCCTGCATGGAGCGGGCGAAGCTGCCCTTGAGTTGGCGGAAAGCGTCATGGGTGGCTTCCAGGCCGTCAATGCTGATCCCGACGTAGTCGAAATTCGCCGCACTGATCTGCGCAATGTTCTGCTCATCGATCAGCGTGCCGTTGGTGGACAAGGCCACATAGAAACCTTTGGCCCGGGCGTAGGCGCTGAGCACAAACAGATCCTCGCGCAACAGCGGTTCGCCACCGGAAAGAATCAACACCTTCACCCCGGCATCGTGCAAGTCGTCGATCACGGTCAGCGCGGCGGCCGTATCCAGTTCGTCGCGAAAGACACTGTCGGCCGAGGTGGCGTAGCAATGTTTGCAGGTCAGGTTGCAGCGCCTTAGCAGGTTCCAGATCACCACCGGCGCCCGGTTACTGCCCGGTGGACCGGTTCTGGGTGCTGGCGCCTGGCCTGCCAGCGCACGCAAGTATTGGCTGATCCTCAACATGCAACTCTCCTTGAGTCAGGGCGTGTTCAGTGCGAAGCGACAGGTAATCGCAAGCCGGTTTTCTTCAGGATGCGGCTGCTCACCAGCATCTCGTCGGCAACACAGGCCTCGCCCAACAAATAGCGCAGGTGCTCGCGGTAGCTGTTGATCTCATCGCGGCTGCGGCCATGCACCATGGCGAACAGGTTGTAGCGCCATCCGGTTCGGCGCGGGCGGCGATAGCAGTGGCTGACGAAAGGCTGCGCGCCGATCAGCGCGCCGAGGCGCGTTATGTCGGTGTCGCGCACATCCCAGACCGTCATGCCGTTGTGGCGATAGCCCAGTCGGTAGTGATTGGGTACGGCGGCAATGCGCCGAATCGCGCCCTCGGCCTGCAAGCGCTTAAGCAGGTCCAGGGTGGATTCGATGCTTAATCCCAGTTGTTCGGCGAGCCATGCCCACGGGTCATCCAGCAACGGCAGACCGGCCTGGGTCAACGCAATCAGACGCTGGGCGAGGGTGTCTTCAGACCGGGAAATACAGACCGACATGGTAAGTCTCCTCTTTAGGCAGGTTGAGCAGGGGCAGGCCGGTCAGGGTTTCGATGCGCTGCAGCGTCTCGGCGATGCCTTCTTCGGTCGCGCAGCCAAGCACGAACCACATGTTCCAGGCGTGTTCGCGTCGGTAGTTGTGCGCCACTTCCGGCAGGCCATTGAGCTGTTCGGCGACGTCATCGAAACGTTCTTCCGGCACCGCCAACGCGGCGAGGGTGAAGGCGCCGCCCAGCCGTTCAATGTCGAACATCGGGCCGAAGCGTGTGAGCACGCCATCAGCGAGCAGGGTGTGCAATCGGTCGAGCAGTTCAGTGCTGCTGCTCTGCAGTTCGGCCGCCAATACCCGCCAGGGGTGGCGCACCAGCGGCAAGCCCAATTGCAAACGGTTGATCAGTCGGCGGTCGAGGTCATCCATGGGTCGCTGCTCCGGTGCGCGAGGGCGCAAAACGGCCGCCGCACTGTTTGAAGACCTGGGTGCTGAACAGTAATTGATGGGGCAGGTCGCTCAGTAGATGCTCCTCCAACAACGCCTGGATCTGCGCCTCAACCTGCTCACGTTGACGCCCGTGCACCATGCAAAACAGGTTGTACCGCCACTGCGGCAGGCGCCGGGGCCGTTGATAGCAGAGGTTGATGCCGGCCGCTCGCCCCAGGCGCTGGCCGACTTCGTCAATCAGCGCATCGGGAACATCCAGCACCAGCATGGCGTTGGCGGTAAAGCCCAGTGCGCGATGGTGTAGCACCAGGCCGATACGGCGAAACAGCCCTTGCTCGCTCCATTGGCGCATCTGTTCGAGCACTTGGTTTTCGTCAGCGTTGAGCCGTTCGGCGAGAGCCTGATACGGGCGCGACACCAGCGGCAACCCGCCTTCGAGGTGCTGGCGCAACGCCAATGCTTGTTTGGGGTTCAATCCTGGTGTCATGAGTTTTCTCCCAGGGCAAAGCCCAGGTCGATGCGGTAGGCGGTCAACATCGGCAGGTCCAGCGGCATGAGGCCGGTGTCGTCCTCCAGTTCCTTGAGCACGCGGTCGATGTGTTGGCGATCAGGGCCGGTCAGCACAAACCACAGGTTGTAGAAATGTTCCCGTGCGTAGTTGTGATTGACCTCCGGGTACTGACTGACGCGATCGGCCACCTGTTGCAGGCGGTCGGCGGGCACGGCGAGGGCGGCGAGGGTGCTGGCCCCGGCGCGGCTGTGTTCGAACACCGGGCCGATGCGTGAGAGGGTGCCGGCCTGATCCATTTCTTCCAGGCAGGCCATCACCTGGGACTCGCGGCAACCGAGAATCCTGGCCATCTCCTTGTACGGTGACGGACACAGCGGCATGCCGTGCTGAAAGCGGTCGATGAGTTGGCGACTGAGCAGCTCAAGGTTCATTTCAATACCCCATTTTCTGCGCACGACTGCTGAAGAAGATGCCGCTCGGTGCTCTGGCGGGCAGGGTGCTCAGCAGCTCCAGGCGGTACGGATCCCAGATCTGGACTTGATCACCGTCGCGTAATGACAGCCACAATTGGTCGCCGCGTGCGGTGAATTCCATGTGCAGCACCGCTGGCCCGGGGCGCAGATCGGCGACCACGGCGTGGGTTTCGGTGTCGATGACCTGAACCCGATCGTTGTCCGGGTAGGCGAAATTGACCCACAGCTGCCGACCGTCCGGGCGCGACGTGACGAACACCGGTTGGCCGGCCACCGGAATCACGGCGGTCTGCTGCCAGGTGCGTGAATCCATCACCAACACTTGATGCCGGCCGACGGCGGGCACGAAGGCCTGGTTGTCGGCGACAGCCCAGCCTTCCAGGTGCGGCATCTTGTAGACCGGGAGTTTCGCCTGACCGCGTCCGTAATCGCCGAGTACTCGCTGCACGCCGCGTTCTGGATGCCAGAGGTCGAGTTGGGCCATGCCGTCTTCACCGAACAGGCCGGCCATGTAATAGCGTCCGTCCGGGGTGATCAAGGCGTCGTAGGGTTGCTGGCCGATACCGGTGAAACGGCTGATCTGTGGCGTGCTGCCCTGACTGAAATCGGCGATCCAGATCTCGCCGGTATCGAACAGGCTGAAGACAAAGCATTGCCCCGGCGCGTCGACCAGGCCGACCACCCGGGAGCGCTTGGTGCCATCGGCCAGTGGCGTGGCCGGGATATCGGCCACCAGTTGCAGGGTATCGGCATCGAACACCTTGACCCCGCCGGGCACGTAGTTGGACACGGCGATCAGCTTGCCGTTCTGACTGATGGCGCCACCAATGCTGTTGCCACCCTGGATGACGCGATGATCGATACGCCAGGTCAGCAAGTCGATTTTGCTCAACCCGCCGTCGCGCCCGAACACATAGGCGTAGCGCTGGTCACGGGAGAACACCACCGAGGCATGGGACAGGTCGCCGAAACCCTCGAGTCGGGCCAGCGCGGTGTGGGTGTCGCTTTCGATGATTTGTACGCTTGCGGTGGCGCGCTCCACGACCAGTCCCAAGTCGCCGGTGCCACGCAATGGTGGCTGAACGCAAGCGGACAACAACAGCCCGGTCGCCGCTGACAGCAGGATTGAACGGATCATGGTGCGGGATATCCCTGGAGAAGTAGATCGACCAGCCAACGGATGTCGCCGGGGCTGAGCAGCGGAGCCCAACCGGGCATCGCGGTGCCGGGCCGGCCTTGGGTGACGGTGGCAATCAGGCTGTCCCTGGATTTGCCGGCCAGTGCTGCGTGCGTCAGTTCTGGGCCAAGCCCGCCAGTCAGGTGCAGTCCATGGCAGGCGCCGCAGTCCTGGGTCAGCAAGTGTTCGAGTTGTGCCTGACGCTGGGCGTCCGGCGCCGCAACCGCGGTTGCGCAAATGAGGAGGAGGGCCGCCAGAATCACAGCGTGTCGATACACCATCAAGACGCCCTCCTGGCGGTTATTTGAGTGTCAGTACCCAAGTCGCGAGCGTTTTCGCTTCTTCTTCAGTCACCGGGTTGGCCGGCATGGGCATCGGCCCCCAGTTGCCTTGTGTACCGTTCTTGATGTGGCTCGCGAGGGTGTCCACGGCTCCGGTTACGCCAGCGTTCTTGGCCGCTACATCCTTGAGCGCAGGGCCGACAATCTTGGTGTCGATGGAATGACAGGCTGCGCAGGGTTTGCTCTTGAACAGCTCCAGCGCGTCTTGGGCCATGGCCGGTTGCATACTCAGCGCGGCGGTCAGGGCGAACAGTGAAAACAGAGTATTTTTCATGGTGTTTCCTTGCATTGATGGAGCTCAATAGATGTCGTGTTGGGTGTTGTAGACGTTGAACTTCCCGGTGGGTGTGATCAGTCGCTTGTCCTTGATGACTGACTTGAGCTTCAGTGTTTTGTCGTCGATCACCACCAGCGCCGACTCGTCTGCCTGGCCACTCCACACGGAGAACCAGACTTCATCGCCGGCCTTGTTGTATTCCGGTTGCACGACGCGCATGGCGCCTTGCTTGATGCCCGCGTATTCAGCGATGGGCAGTACGGTGTAGCCAGCGTCGAGTTTGTCGATGTCGAACACCGCCACCGATTGGCTGAGCCTGGCGTCCGGGTTGAGGGTGGTGTCGACGTACAGGTGACGAGAGTCGGGGTGGGTTTTGATAAACAGCGATCCGCCGCCCTGTCCCTTGAGCGAGGCGACCTGCTTCCAGGCGTATTGCGGGTGTTTGGTCGGGTCGGTGCCGATCAGCGAGATGCCGTCATCACCCAGATGGCTGGTGGCCCAGACCGGGCCATAGGTCGGGTGGATGAAGTTGGCGCCGCGACCCGGGTGAGGGGTTTTGCCGACGTCCACCAGAGCGGCCAACTTGCGCTCCTTGGAGTCGATCACGGCGACCTTGTTGGAGTTGTTGGCGGCGGTCATGAAGTAGCGGTGCGTGCTGTCCCAACCGCCGTCATGCAGGAACGGCGCGGCATCGATGTAGGTGACAGTGAGGTTTTTGATGTCCTGGTAATTGACCAGCATCACCTTGCCGGTTTCCTTGACGTTGACGATGAACTCCGGCCATTCGTGGGAGGCGATGATCGCCGCGACCCGAGGCTCCGGGTGATATTCCTGTTTGTCGACGGTCATGCCGCGGGTCGAAACGATCTGCTTCGGCTCCAGGGTTTCGCCATCCATGATGGTGAATTGCGGCGGCCAATAAGAGCCGGCGATGGTGTATCTGTCTTCGTAGCCTTTGAACTTTGAGGTCTCGACCGAGCGTGCCTCGATGCCCACTTTGACTTCGGCGACCTTGGTCGGCTCCACCGGCCAGAGGTCGATCATGTCGATCCGGGCGTCTCGGCCAATCACCAACAGGTAGCGACCCGAAGCAGAAATGCGCGAGATGTGCACCGCGTAACCGGTCTCTATCAGCTTGACGATCTTCTTGCTGTCACCGTCGATCAGGGCGATCTTGCCGTCATCGCGCAACGTCACCGAAAACAGGTTCGGCAGGTTGAGTTTGCTCAGCTGCTTCTTCGGACGATCTTCGGGTTTGACCAACACTTTCCAGGTTTTCAGCGTCTCGGCCATGCCCCATTCCGGTGGCGTCGGCGGCGTGTGCTGAATGAACTTGGCCATGACCGTGATCTGATCCTTGGTCAGCGCATTGGACGTCCCCCAGTTCGGCATGCCCGCCGGCGACCCATAGGTAATCAAGGCCTCCAGGTACGGCTGCCCGCGGTTCTGGGTAATGTCCTGCGTCAACGGTTTGCCCGTGGCCCCTTTGCGCAAAACGCCGTGGCAGCCTGCGCAGCGCTGGAAGTAGATTTCCTTGGATGAGTCGAACTCGGCCTGGCTCATGTCGGGAGCGCCGGCGGTTTTGACCATGGGCGAATTGGCCGCAGCGGCGGCGGGCTCGTCAGCGCTGGCGGCATGACTCACCGCCAGGGCCAGTGACGAACACAAAGTGGCGAGGGTCAGGGCAAACATTTTTCTGTTGCTGATCAGCATTCCATTTCTCCTCAGGCAAGACCTTTGCGATGTGCTGAAACGGCAGCGCAGAACGCAGGTTCTTAGTGCCGTGCAAGGCTATGCCCGAGCAGGCCATTGTTCGCTTGACGACGATCAAGTTTGCCGGCCATCTCACTTGCCAGGTTGTCGCAGGGGCCCGTAGCGTGTTCCTTGAATCCGCTTTTGGAACAGACAGCCCATGGACCGTAACCCGTCTTGCGAACCCTTCTATCAACCGCTCAACAATGAGGAGGCGCTGTTCGAGCAAGCCTGGCGACACGGCATGCCGGTGCTGATCAAAGGCCCGACGGGATGCGGCAAGACCCGCTTTGTCCAGCACATGGCCCATCGGCTGAAACTGCCGCTGTACACCGTGGCTTGCCATGACGATCTGAGCGCGGCCGACCTGATCGGCCGCCACCTGATCGGTGCCCAGGGCACCTGGTGGCAGGACGGACCGCTGACCCGCGCGGTGCGTGAAGGCGGCATCTGTTACCTCGACGAAGTGGTCGAGGCGCGTCAGGACACCGTGGTGGTGTTGCATCCATTGGCCGATGATCGTCGTGAACTGTTCCTGGAACGCACCGGCGAAGTGCTGAAGGCGCCGCCGTCCTTCATGCTGGTGGTCTCCTACAACCCCGGTTACCAGAACCTGCTCAAAGGCATGAAACCCAGCACCCGCCAACGTTTCGTGGCGATGCGTTTCGGCTATCCACCGGTGGCTGACGAAGAACGTATCGTGGCCCGGGAAGCCCAGGTGGACAACGCGCTGGCGACGCAAGTGGTGCGGTTGGGCCAGGCGCTGCGCCGGCTCGATCAACATGATCTGGAAGAGGTCGCCTCAACGCGGCTGCTGATTTTTACCGCGCGCATGATCCGTTCCGGCATGACCCCGCGTGAGGCCTGCATGGCCTGCCTGGCCGAGCCGCTGAGTGATGATCCGCTGACCGTTGCGGCGCTGATGGACGTGGTTGATGTGCACTTCGGTTGAGTCCAGCGGTGTGGCGCCCAGGCATTTGCCGGGCGATCTGGCGATGTGGTTTTTCATACTGGCCGAGCTGTCGGTGTTCGCCATCCTGATCCTGGCGTTCGCCGTCACCCAAGCGATCAAGCCGCAGATGTTCAGTGAAAGCCGCCTGTTGCTGAACACCTCAACCGGGTTGGCGATGACCCTGAGTCTGCTCACTGCGGGGCTGTTCGCCGCGCTGGCGCAGGAGCAAGTCAGGCGCTCACGGCCGCGTCACGGTGCGGGCTTCCTGCTGATGGCGTTACTCGCCGCCAGTGTCTACGTGGTGCTGAAACTCACGGAATACCGGCACTTGCTGGCCTCGGGGCTGGGCATTGAGCACAACACCTTTTTCACCCTCTACTGGATCCTCACCGGTTTTCATTTTCTCCACGTACTGCTCGGCATGGTCATTCTCGGGTGGCTCGCGGAGCGCTGTCGCCGTGGCTTGTACGACGCCAGCAAGCGCAGCGGGTTTGAATCCGGCGTGCTCTATTGGCACATGGTCGATCTGATCTGGGTCATGCTGTTTCCACTGGTCTACGTGCTGAGTTGACGAGGTTCTCATGTCTGTTTCCAGGGTATTGCTCGTCTGTTGGGCGGCGCTTGCCACGTTAAGTGTGTGCACAGTGGCATTGGCCCACGCTGGCGCGACATCGCTGCTGTCGATGGCCATCTTGCTGGTGGCGGTGGGCAAGGCGTGGCTGATCACCGACGGCTTCATGGAGATGCGCCATGCGCCGCGACTGTGGCGCCGGTTGATGTTGAGCTGGGCGCTGGTGTTGGCGACGGTGATCGGGATGACACTGATGTCGTTCCGCTGAAGGAATACTCATGTGGGAGCGGGCTTGCTCGCTCCCATTCGATTTGCGTTGTCAGTAATACCCGACCAAAACCATCTGTCTTTCTTGATCGCCATCAAGCAGGTTTCAACCCTTCGCTTCCTATCATGGACGGGCCAAGCAAAGAGGAAGCGACCATGTCAGAGACCTTCACCAAAGGCATGGCCAGGAATATCTACTTCGGGGGAAGCATCTTCTTCTTCCTGATATTCCTGGCCTTGACCTATCACACGGAACAGACCTTTCCGGCCCGCAGCAATGAGGCGCAGCTCACCGAATCCGTGGTGCGCGGAAAGTTGGCCTGGGAGCAAAACAATTGCATCGGCTGCCACACGCTGCTGGGCGAGGGCGCCTACTTTGCGCCTGAGCTGGGCAACGTGTTCCAGCGGCGCGGTGGGGAAGCGGGCTTCAAACCCTTTCTGCATGCCTGGATGAAAATGCAGCCACTGGGCGTACCCGGCCGGCGCGCGATGCCGCAGTTCAAGTTGAGTGACCAGGAGGTGGATGACATCGCAGAGTTCCTCAAATGGAGCTCGAACATCAACACCAATGGCTGGCCGCCAAACAAGGAGGGCTAAGCGATGAGCATTGCTAATCCGCATCTGAAATTTGCCTCGCAAGCCGTGGCCAAACCGTACTTCGTGTTCGCCCTGATGCTGTTTCTCGGTCAGGTGCTGTTCGGGTTGATCATGGGCCTGCAATACGTGATAGGGGACTTTCTGTTCCCGATCATTCCCTTCAACGTGGCGCGGATGGTGCACACCAACCTGCTGATCGTCTGGCTGCTGTTCGGGTTCATGGGCGCTGCCTATTACCTGATTCCGGAAGAGGCCGACCGCGAACTGCACAGTCCGAAGCTGGCGATCATCCTGTTCTGGGTCTTCGCCGCCGCGGGTGTGCTGACGATCCTGGGCTATCTGCTGGTGCCGTATGCCGGCCTGGCCAGGCTGACCCACAACGAACTGCTGCCGACCATGGGCCGGGAGTTCCTGGAGCAACCGACCATCACCAAGATGGGCATTGTGGTGGTGTGCTTGGGCTTCCTCTACAACATCGGCATGACCCTGCTCAAAGGTCGCAAGACCACCGTCAGCATGGTGATGATGACCGGGTTGATCGGGCTCGCGGTGTTCTTCCTGTTCTCCTTCTATAACCCCGGCAACCTGGCCCGCGACAAGTTCTACTGGTGGTGGGTGGTGCATCTTTGGGTGGAAGGCGTGTGGGAACTGATCATGGGTTCGATGCTCGCGTTTGTCCTGATCAAGATCACCGGGGTAGACCGGGAAGTCGTGGAGAAATGGCTGTATGTGATCATCGCCATGGCGCTGATTACCGGGATCATCGGCACCGGTCACCACTTCTTCTGGATCGGTGCGCCTGAGGTCTGGTTGTGGGTCGGTTCAATCTTCTCGGCACTCGAACCGCTGCCGTTCCTGGCCATGGTGATCTTCGCCTTCAGCATGGTGAAGAACCGCCGCCGGCAACACCCGAACCGCGCCGCCACCCTGTGGGCCAAGGGAACCGTCGTCACAGCGTTCTTCGGTGCTGGCGTCTGGGGCTTTTTACATACCTTGGCACCGGTCAACTTCTACACCCACGGTTCGCAACTGACGGCGGCGCACGGCCACCTGGCTTTCTACGGTGCTTACGCGATGATCGTGATGACCTTGATCAGCTACGCCATGCCACGACTGCGCGGGTTGGGTGAAGCAGGCGATGAGCGCTCGCAGACCTTCGAAATCTGGGGCTTCTGGTTGATGACCCTGTCGATGGTGATGATCACGCTGTTCCTCACCGCTGCCGGTGTCGTTCAGGTTTATCTGCAACGCTGGCAGGTCGATGGTGTCGCGTTGCCCTTCATGGCCACGGTCGAACATCTGCAGGTGCTGTTCTGGGCCCGTTTTGGCGCCGGTCTTGGTTTCCTTGCGGGACTGCTCTGTTACCTGTTCAGCTTCAAACAACGTGGCCGCGCAGCCTTGCGCGCCCCGGCGGCCGTGGTGCCTTCATGAGTCGCTGTCAAGGCTAGAAAAGGTCGGCCCGGCTGATACAGCGGGCCGTTTTTTGCTTTACAAAAAGGGCAATGATCATGGCCTTTACCGTCGAACTGGAAGAGTGGGTCGGCAGCGTCTGGCATCGCTTCATCACCCGGCGCGCCAGCCCGGATTTCCCCGAAGCACGCGTCGAACTGGCCAGCCAGCAACGTCCGCTGGCGCTGCTGTTTCGCGCCATGGGCGGCGCCAGTGGTATCGGTGTCGAAGCCGCCAGCGACCGCGATCTGCTGTTGCGGCGCAATGTGCTGCAGCAGATCGCCGGTACCTGCAAGCAAGTGCCCCTGGCGTGGTGCGACGCGAGCAACCTTCGCCTGCCGTCGAGCCTCGCGGTGTTTCCCGAAGTCGCACTGAACGAAGAACTCTATCGTTGGCTCGCCTTGCTGGCGGCACAGGCCGGCCAGATGCGGCACTGGGGCCGGGACAATCAACGCTGGACGCAACTGCTGTTAGGGCGTTATCCCGCGTTGCGTGCCCGGTACAAACGTCTGGTCGATGCTCACCTGCAATTGCGCCCGGATCCGGCCACATTGAGTAGCGGCGAAGCGGCCCTGGAACGGGCGTTATGCCAGGCGCTGCGCGAGCCCGGCAGTGTCGAACATTTCCCCCGCAGCGAACGGGCCGCGTGGCCGCTGCCGCTGTGGTTGTACCCGCCGCAAAACCTCGCGAGCCCTCAGGCTGCCGACCTGGGGGAGGAGTCCGAAGAATCGTTGACGACCCCGCCCGGTGAGCAAAAGGGCGCAAGCAAACGCGCCAAGCGGATCGATGAAAGCACCCGCGATGGCGGGTTGTTGATCGTGCGTCTGGAGAACCTGTTCAGCTGGACCGAACACGTGGACCTGGATCGCTGGTCGGACGACAGCGAGGACCCGGACGCGGCCAAAGTCGCCGAGGACCTCGACGAGTTGAGCCTGTCGCGCACCCGACTGCGCAAGGGCGGCGGCCTCAAGCTGCACCTGGATTTACCGCCGGCCGATGTCGACGATATTCCCCTGGGCGAGGGCATCAAGTTGCCGGAGTGGGACTATCGCAAACAGCAGATGCAAGACGCCTTCGTCAATCTGCAAATGATGGTGCCCCGGGACTGCGAGGCGCAGCCACTGCCGCCACGGCTGAAAGCTTCGGCGCACCGTCTGCGGCGCCAGTTCGAGCACCTGCGCAATGACCGCCAATGGTTACGCCAGCAACCCCAAGGGTCTGAACTGGATATGCAGGCCTGGCTGGATTTTCACGTTGAACGCGAGCATGGCCAGTGTGCGGAACGCGGTTTGTTCATGGAACAACGGCAGACACGCCGTGACCTGGCGTGCCTGTTGCTGGCCGATGTGTCGATGTCCACCGACGCGCACCTGAACGATGAGCATCGGGTGATTGATGTCATCCGCGACAGCTTGCTGCTGTTCGGTGAGACCCTGTCGGTGCTCGGTGATGATTTCGCCCTGTACGGGTTTTCCTCGTTGCGCCGTCATCAAGTGCGGATGCAGGAACTCAAGTCTTTCACCCAGCGTTATGACGACAACACCCGCGGTCGTATTCAAGGGCTCAAACCGGGTTATTACACGCGCATGGGCGCCGCCATCCGCCAGGCCACCCAACTACTGGGCGAGAGCAAGCGCCGCAGCAAACTGTTGCTGCTGCTCACGGATGGCAAACCAAACGATCTGGACTTGTACGAGGGACGTTACGGCGTTGAAGACACCCGCGAAGCGGTGCTGGAGGCGCGGCGCAAGGGGTTGACGCCGTTCTGCATCACGATTGATCGCGAGGCCGGGGAATACCTGCCTTACATGTTCGGCGCCAATGGCTACACCTTGATCCGTCAGCCCGAGCAATTACCCCTGCGATTGCCGCAGCTGTACCGCCAGTTGACCCAACCTTGAGGGGGGCACGCAGCATCAACTGCTGCCGCGTGGCAGCCAGAAAAACATCGCCACGCAGAAGATCGTCAGGCCAATGCAGAACCACGTGAATCGGCGCAGCCGACGTTGCGCCGCGTGTGCGGCCAATACCGGCAGGGGCATGCCGCACTGGAGGCACTCGGTTTCTTGTGCGGGGTTGGCGCGTTGGCAATACAAACAGACGGGCAGGGCACTCACTCGAACTGTTCCAGGCGCAGACGATCAAGAATGGCGATCTGGCGGCCGTCCTGGGTGATGATGTTTTCATCGATCAGGCGACGGATGATCCGCGAAAAGGTTTCCGGCTGGATCGACAGGTGCCCGGCAATCAGTTGCTTGGCCATTGGCAGTTCGAATTGGCTGCCAACGGTTTGCTGGCGCACCAGTTGCGTCAGCAGATAACGCACGACCCGGTGGGTGGCGTTTTTCAGTGACAGGGTTTCGATTTCGTTGACCCGTTGATGCAAGCGAACGCACAGCTTGCCGAGCAGCGCAAAGGTCAGTCGGCTGTTACTTTGCAGCAGGCGCATATAGGTGTTGTTGGATAACCGATAGAGCTGAGTGGGGCAGATCGCTTCGGCCGAGGCCACATAGTTCGGGGTGTCCATCAGCATCATCGCTTCGGCGAAGGTTTGCCGGTCACCAATGACCTCAAACACTTTCTCCTGCCCGTCGGGCGTCAGGCGATAGATTTTCACCGCGCCGGCAATCACGAAATAGAACGAGTCAGCCGGCTCGCCCTGACGGAACAACGGTTCGCCTTTGTCGATGCTCAGCAAATGGCTGGTACTCATCAACTCATCCAGCTGTTCTTCGTTCAACGGCTCGAACAAGTGATGACTGCGCAGAATCTGGTGATGGACGCGATGAAGCACCATAAGAATTCATCCTGAAGTTTGAAGAGGGGATGGCGATCAAGTCAAACGAGGCCCAGCGAGACACCGCTGGCCAACGCCAGCACCGAGGTCAGCACCACAAACCAGGCCAATGGCTGGATGACTTTTTTCATGACGACTCCTGGAGATCGAGAAGGATCAGGTTTTCCTTGATTTCTGAACCATTGAGCAAGACGCGGGCCATGCCTGGAGTCCGTTGTTTACTGGGGTTGTCAGATAGGAGGGTGAAAACGACCACGGAGTTTAGGGTTGAAATAACCCTTAAATGGTCATTTCTACCCTGAGCCGGTCCCACAGGGGGCAGGTCCTCTCACCACAGCGGGCGAATGAACATCAGGGCACGGCCCTTGCACACTTGATCTGCGACAAAGGCAATTAATCGTCAATACCCGATGATTGCCCCCGGACTTGCCTCGACGCGTGTGGGTTGGCGTCAGGTCAGCAGCAAGGTAAAGGAGTAGCTTTATGCAAGTGCTTGACCGCCGTAAAGCGATGGCTATCGCGCCGCTGTTGCGTTTGGCCTTTCGGCCATTTTTCCTCGCCGGCTGCCTGCTGGCGGTGCTGGTCATTCCGCTCTGGCTGTTCGCCTTCAGTGGTGAGCTTTCCGGCTGGAAGCCGGCGGGTGGCTGGCTGGGCTGGCATCGACACGAATTGCTGTTCGGATTCGGCTTGGCGATCATCGCCGGCTTTCTGCTGACGGCGGTGCAGACCTGGACCGGTCGCCCCGGCATCAGCGGGCAACCACTGGCCATGCTGGCGCTGCTGTGGTTGTTGGCGCGCGTGGCCTGGCTGGTCAATGCACCGTTGCCGGTGCTCGCGGTGCTGGAACTGGCGTTCCCGCTGGCGGTGGCTGCGCTCATGGGATTCACCTTGTGGAAGGTGCGGCAGAAACGTAACTACCCCATAGCGGTGGTGTTGCTGCTGTTAGCGGCGGCCGATGGGTTGTCCCTGTATGGTCTGGTCGAAGGTCATGAAGGCTGGCAGCGTCAAGGCGTGTTGACGGGTATGTGGCTGGTGGCGGCAATGATGGGTTTGATCGGTGGGCGCGTCATTCCGTTCTTCATCCAGCGCGGCCTCGGCAAGGTCGAGGGCGTTACCCCTTGGCCGTGGCTGGATTGGCTGCTGCTGATTGGCTCACCGCTGGTGGCGTTGCTCTATGCCGCGGGACCTGCGCTTGCCCCCGATTTCTGGGTGGGCCTGTTGTTCGCTGTGTTGGCCGCTGGGCATCTGGTGCGCCTGGTGCGCTGGCATGATCGCGCCCTCTGGCATGTGCCGTTGTTGTGGTCGTTGTACCTGGCTTATGCCTGGCTGGCGGTGGCCTGTCTCGGGATGGCGCTGTGGCATTTCGGTGTGCCGATCAATCCGAGTCTGGCGGTGCATTGCCTGACCATTGGCGCCATGGGCGGCCTGGTGCTGGCGATGATTGCACGGGTCAGCCTGGGGCATACCGGCCGCGCGCTGGAGCCGCCGACGGGCATGACCCTGGCGTTCATTCTGCTCAACCTGGCCTGTCTGAGCCGGGTCGTGTTGATCCTGTTTTTCCCCTTGCCGGCGTTGTGGCTGGCCGGTCTGTGTTGGGTGCTGGCGTTTGCGCTATACGCCTGGCGCTATGGGCCGATGCTGTTGCAGTCCCGGGTGGACGGCCATCCGGGCTAAGCACGCTAACTGATGGAGGCTGCCGGTGATGTATCCCTTTTTACTGGTCACCCACTTGCTGGCGGCGATTGCCTTCATCGGCACGCTGTTTTTCGAGGTGGTGATCTGGCACAACGCCCGCCAGCAGGTGGCGGTTAGCGCGCAAACGAGCGCCGATCAAGCGATTGCAGTGCGTTCGCGCAAGGTGCTGCATGGCGTGGTGCTGCTGTTGTATGGCGCCGGTATCAGCCTGGCGTGGCAACACCGGGGTGTATTGAGTCAGCCGCTGGCGAGCAGTTTTGGTACGTTGCTGAGCCTGAAGATCATCCTGGCCCTGAGCATCATCGGCCATTACTTTCTGCTGGCGTACTGGCTGAAAAGCGCACGCCTGACCACGACCCGCGCCACTTGGATTCGCCGCAGCATCCTCGGGCACATGGTGTTGATCGTGATCCTGGCCAAGGCCATGTTCTATTGGCACGGTTGATCGCGCTGGAAAACCCGTAACCCTGTAACGGCGCCATTCGCGAGCTGGCTCGCTCCCACATTGGGATACCGTTCCCCTGTGAGAGCGAGCTGGCTCGCGAAAGCTGTGTCACTGGTTTTGTATGACCCGCAATCGATCAATGGCGAGGTTTAAGTGCGTTGACGAACAACACGTTGTTTTCCAGATGGATGTGTTGCATCAAGTCATCACGGAACTCCAGCAGCCCGCGATACAGGGCACGCCAGGTATTACAGGCATCGGCCGGCGGGGTGATGTTGTTGGTCAGCGCAAGCAGCCTTTCCAGTGCTTCGCCATGTTGATCATGTTCAAAGCGCAGCACCTGGATCGGCGGTGCGGCCTGAGGGCCGATGCCTTGTTGCAGCATCGGGAAGAGCACTTGTTCTTCCTTGAGCATGTGGCCTTCAAGTTCTTGTTGCATGTCGGTCAAGAGATCGGCCAGGCCGTTGGGGCAACTGCTGCGGGCACCATGGACCTGTTCGACGCGGCGGGCCAGACGAATCAGTTCCGGCAGTTGTTCGCGATGGCGGGCGTGGTAGCGCGCCAGAAGATGGGCGATCAACAGCTCCGAGGGTTCGTTGCGCCAGTCGTGCTGGGTTTCGCCGGTGTCCTGCAGCCGGTGCAGCGCATCGGCAATCAGGGCCGGATCGAGGCCTTTGCCAGCGGCCGCTTCAAGCAGGCTTTTATGCCCGCCACAACAGAAGTCCAGTTTAAAGGTGTGAAAAATCCGTGTGGCGCCGGGAATGTCGCACGCCAGTTGGCCGAGGCTTTGTTCCAATAGAGTCAGGCTCATCAGGGGTTCCTTGTTTGGATTTCAACGGTTCCCCAGGCTCATTGCACCCGGCATGCCATATTTAACGCATTGAAAAATATGGCTTAATTTTTAGTTGTGGTGATAGACACCCGGACGCTTTAGGGTGAATCCAACCATAGAGGGTAATAACTACCATGCTGCGTGAAAGCCTGGCGGCCGACCTGATCGTCGAGTTGCCGAATGCTGTGCGGTTGCAACGTTTGGTCCAGACCCTGCGCGAGTACTTCAACAGTGGCGCCGTGGGATTGCTGCGTCTGGATGACGACAGCCTCAGGCCGGTCGCGACGGTGGGGCTGGTGCATGAAGCGTTGGGCCGCCGGTTTGTCATCGCTCAGCATCCGCGGCTGGCGGCGATCATGGCGTCGCGCGAACCCACCTGGTTCGAGCCCGACAGTCGGCTGCCGGATCCCTATGATGGCTTGCTCGACAATCACGCCGGCGAACCGATGCCAGTGCATGACTGCATGGGCGTGAGCCTGTATGTGGAAGGTCGGATCTGGGGGGCGATCACCCTCGATGCGCTGCATGCCGGGACCTTCGACAGCCGTGCGCGGGAAGAACTCAAGCGCTGCACCTTGCAGATCGAAGCCGCCGTGCGAGTCACCCGACTGGAACAGGAAAACCGCAGCCTGCGCTTGTCCCGCAGCGATATTCAAGACGTACGCAGACCGGCAGACGAAGGCGAAATCCTCGGGCAAAGTGAAGTGCTGCACCAGTTGCTCAATGAACTGGATGTACTGGCCGATTCCGAGCTGCCGGTGTTGCTGCTGGGCGAGACCGGCGTCGGCAAAGAGCTGTTCGCCCGGCGCTTGCATCGTCTGTCGCGTCGCAGTCATAAGCCGCTGGTGCAGGTCAACTGCGCGGCTTTGCCGGAGTCTCTGGCGGAAAGTGAATTGTTCGGCCATGTCAAAGGCGCGTTTTCCGGCGCCACCAGTGACCGTGCCGGGCGTTTCGATGCGGCCAACGGCGGCACGCTGTTTCTCGATGAAGTGGGTGAATTGCCATTGGCTGTGCAGGCGAAACTGCTGCGCACCCTGCAGAACGGCGAGATCCAGCGCCTCGGCGCCGACAAGCCGTTGCACGTGGATGTGCGCATCATCGCCGCGACTAACCGGCACCTGCCGGACAGCATCCGCGATGGCTTGTTTCGGGCGGATCTGTATCACCGGCTCTCGGTCTATCCGGTGCCGATTCCGCCGTTGCGCGAGCGGGGTAACGATGTTTTGATGCTGGCCGGGCACTTCCTTGAGCTGAATCGGGCGCGGCTTGGCTTGCGCGGTTTGCGTCTGTCGCCGGCCGCCGAGCGCGCGCTGCTGACTTACAGCTGGCCGGGCAACGTGCGCGAGCTGGAACATGTGATCAGCCGAGCCGCGTTGAAGACGCTCAGCCGCGGCACGAGTCGTACCCTGATCATGACGCTGGAACCCGAGATTCTGGACCTCGACAGTGCCATGGGCGGGCAGGGCGTGGTCGTCGAAAGTCCTCTGGACGAAACGGCTGACGCGCCGTTCCAGCCCCTGGGGGAAGCGGTCGACGATTACCAGCGCAAGAAAATTCTCCAGGCCTTGAGCCTGTCCGGGGATAACTGGGCCAGCGCCGCGCGGATCCTGGAAATCGATCCCAGCAACCTGCACAAACTGGCGCGGCGGTTACGCCTCAAGTAAGGCTGGGCATGCTCAGTGTTGATGGTGATCAAGGTGCTGTTGCGCGAAGTCTCGCACGCTGGGCAGAACCTTTTCGGAGATCACCCTCATGCCGCTTTCCCTGGCACAGATGCGCCGCAACTACACCCTTTTTGGCCTGCAAGACGAGGCGGCGCTGGACGACCCGCTGGCCATGTTCCGACAGTGGATGCAACTGGCCCGCGACACCGAGCGCGCGCCTGTCGAAGCCAACAGCATGGTGTTGGCGACCGTCGACAGTGAAGGTCGCCCGCACTGTCGGGTCCTGCTGCTCAAGGGCTTTAGTGATGAAGGCTTCACGTTTTTCGGTCATTACCAGAGCGACAAGGGGCAGCAATTGGCTGCTAATCCGTATGCTGCGATGACCTTTTTTTGGCCGGGGCTGGAGCGTCAGGTGCGGATCGAGGGGCAAGTGTCCAGGCTCGCCCCGACGCTGTCGGATGCGTACTTCGATTCCCGCTCACAGGACAGTCGCCTGGGCGCCTGGGCCTCACCGCAAAGCCGACCATTGGCCAATCGGGCCGAGCTTGAGTCGCTGTTGATACAAACCACCCAACGGTTTGCCGGCCAGGCCGTGCCGCGGCCCGAGCACTGGGGCGGCTACTGCTTGCAGCCTGATCGCCTGGAATTCTGGCAAGGCCGTGCCGACCGCTTGCATGACCGTCTCGATTACCGGTTGCGCGATGGCGTATGGCAACGGAACCGCTTGGCACCTTGAACCCGCAGAACGCGCAGCGATGGAGAACAATGTGGGAGCGAGCCTGCTCGCGATAGCAGTGGGTCAGTCGACATCAATATTGCCTGACAAGCCGCTATCGCGAGCAGGCTCGCTCCCACAGGTATCGTGTGGCCTACACGTTCTTCATATGTCCCTGTAGAGGTACCTCCTTGGAGGAATAGGCTCATCGGGAATTCCAGTTCAGGCTTTGCCCCATACCCTCATTTACGGGAAGGCTTGGATATGGCCCATCTGGCGCAACGCACGTTTGAACCCCTGAACATTGCCGTGCTGACCATCAGCGATACGCGCACCTTTGACACCGACACCTCGGGGCAGACCCTCACGGATTTGCTGCAAACGGCCGGGCATGTATTGATCGATCGTGGTCTGGTCAAGGACGACATTTATCAGATCCGCGCCAAGGTTTCCCACTGGATCGCCGACCCCAAGGTGCAGGTGGTATTGATGACCGGCGGCACCGGTTTCACCGCGCGCGACAACACACCACAAGCGGTTTTGCCGTTGCTGGACAAACACGTGGAAGGCTTCGGTGAACTGTTCCGTCAGGTGTCCCTTGCGGAAATCGGCATGTCCAGCCTGCAATCCCGGGCATTGGCAGGGATGAGCAATGGCGTGCTGGTGTGCTGCGTTCCGGGTTCGCCGGGCGCGTGTCGAACGGCCTGGAACCAGATCCTGCTCGAACAGCTGGACAGCCGCACCGGCCCATGCAATTTCGCCCCCCATTTGAAACCGCAAGGGCAACGGGTCGTCGACGCCTGCGAGACCCGCTCATGACTGGCCGGGTGTGTGACCTTGGTCACTTGATGCCGGTGGACGAGGCCATCAATCGTTTGCTGGACCAGGCACCGCCGCCGCCCCTGGCGCAAAAGATCGACCTGGATCAAGCCTTGGGTCGGGTGCTGGCGGCGGACATTCATTCCCCCGTCAACCTGCCGGCCTGGGACAACAGCGCCATGGACGGTTATGCCCTCAGGGCCGCTGACCTGCCGCCGGAGGGTGGCTGGTTGTTGATTGGCGGACGAATCGCAGCGGGGGATTCGGCGTGCTCACCGTTGCTCGCGCAGCAAGCAGTGCAGATTTTTACCGGTGCACCATTACCTGCAGGCGCCGACACCGTGGTGCCGCAAGAGCGTTGTCGGATCGAGGGCAAGCGCGTGTGGTTCCCGCCCGTCAATACTGGCGATCACGTGCGCAAAGAAGGTGAGGAGGTTCGCCGGGGCGACCTGTTAATCCAGGCCGGCAAACGTCTGCGTGCGCAAGAAGTGGGATTGCTGGCTGGCGCTGGTATCGGGCGGGTCGAGGTCTATCGACCGTTGCAGGTGTGCTTGCTCAGCAGTGGCAACGAACTGCGTGAGCCGGGTGATTCATTGGCGCCCGGGCAGATTTACAACAGCAATCGCTACTGCCTCGCCGCGTTGTTGAGCGGTTGGGGGGGCGAGGTGCATGACTATGGCGTCATGGCCGACGAGTTGGCCGCCAGCCGGCATGCGTTAAGCCTGGCGTCTTCGGAATGCGACCTGTTGTTGAGTTCGGGGGGCGTCTCGGTGGGTGAGGAAGATCACCTCAAACAAGCGATCGAGGAACTCGGCAGCCTGGATTTCTGGCGGCTGGCCATTCAGCCGGGCAAGCCGCTGGCCTTCGGCGAAGTCGCCGGCAAACCCTGGATCGGCATGCCGGGCAATCCTTCGGCGGCGCTGATTACCGCGTTGGTGGTGGTGCGCCCGTTCCTGCTCAGGGCCCAGGGCGTCAGCGATGTGTTGCCGGCGCCACTGGCCGTGCCCGCCGGGTTCGATTGGTTGCAGCGCAACAAACGTCGGCAGTACCTGCGGGCACGGCTGACACCCGGTGCTGATGGTCAGTTGAGCGTGGAGCTGCACCCCCAGCAAAGCTCGGCGATGTTGACCGCCGCGTGCTGGGCCGATGGCCTGGCGGTGATCGAGTGCGAGCAGCAAGTGCTCAAGCACGACAACGTGATGTTCCTGTCCTTCGCCGACCTGATGCATTGATCGCAATTGATTGCCGTCAAGGCTGTGCCTGCCGGTTTCGCTAGACTGGCAGCGCCTTTTTCGATCGCTGTACCACAGGCATCGGGGGAGGGTTCAGACGCGTTTTCCCATGAGGATTACCCATGCAACTGGTCTGCCCGGCAGGCAACCTGCCTGCGCTGAAAGCGGCGGTGCGCCAAGGCGCCGATGCCGTTTATGTCGGTTTTCGCGATGACACCAATGCCCGGCATTTTGCAGGGCTGAACATGGACGACAAACAATTCGACGCGGCGGTCGCCCACATTCGTCAGCATCAACGAAAACTCTATGTCGCGGTCAACACCTACCCGCAACCCAAGGGCTGGGAGCGCTGGCAGCGCGCGGTTGATCGCGCCGCCGATTTTGGTGTGGATGCGCTGATCGCCGCCGACCCCGGCGTACTCAACTACGCCAGCCAGCGGCATCCGCAACTGGCGCTGCACCTGTCGGTGCAGGGCTCGGCGACCCATGCCGCGGCCCTGGAGTTTTATGCGCAGCGCTACGGAATTCGTCGCGCGGTACTGCCACGGGTGTTGTCGTTGGCGCAGGTGCGTCAGGTCGCTGCAAGCAGCCCGGTGCCCATCGAAGTCTTTGGCTTCGGCAGCTTGTGCATCATGGCTGAAGGGCGTTGCCATCTGTCTTCGTACATTACCGGTGAGTCGCCGAACCTCTGTGGCGTCTGTTCGCCGGCCAAAGCGGTGCGCTGGAGCGAAGACGCCGACGGCTTGAGTGCACGGCTCAGTGAAGTGCTGATCGACCGTTACACCCCTGAGGAACCCGCCGGTTATCCGACCCTGTGCAAAGGCCGTTTCCTGGTCGGCGGCAAACGCTTTCATGCGCTGGAAGAACCCACCAGCCTCGACACCCTGGACTTGCTGCCGGAATTGACGGCCATCGGCGTCGAGGCGGTCAAAATCGAGGGCCGGCAACGCAGCCCGGCGTATGTCGAACAAGTCACCCGTGTCTGGCGTGCGGCGCTGGATGCCCATCGTGGTTCGCCGGGCAGTTTTCGGGTCAAGGAGGAATGGCGCCGGGTGTTGGCCGGTTTGTCCGAAGGCAGCCAGACCACTTTGGGTGCTTACCATCGATCATGGCAATGAGGGAGGCGACATGAAGCTCAGCCTTGGACCGGTCCTGTTTTATTGGGACAAAGCGCAACTCAGCAACTTTTACGCCGAGATGTCGGCCTTGCCCCTGGATGTGATTTATCTGGGGGAAACCGTGTGCTCGAAACGCCGGTCATTTTCATTGGATCAATGGTTGGGGCTGGGGCGCGAGTTACAAGAATGCAGCCAGGCACAACTGGTTCTCTCCAGCCTGACGCTTATCGAAGCGGCCTCCGAACTCTCTAGCCTGCGGCGGCTCTGCGACAACGGCCAACTGTTGGTGGAAGCCAACGACATGGGCGCGGTGCAGTTTCTGGCCGAGCGCAAGTTGCCGTTCGTGGGCGGTCCTGCGCTGAATGTGTACAACGGGCATACGCTCACGCAACTGCTGGACGGCGGGATGACCCGTTGGGTGCCGCCCGTGGAGTGTTCGGCGACGCTGATTAGCGATGTGCTCGATCAGGTGCGGGAACTGGGTCGAGAGGTCCCGGAAGTCGAGGTCTTCGCTTATGGACATTTGCCGTTGGCCTATTCCGCACGCTGCTTCACCGCGCGGGCGGAAAACCGGCCCAAGGACGACTGCCAGTTTTGCTGCATCAACTACCCCGACGGCCTGCCGCTGACCAGTCAGGAAGGGCAGGCACTGTTCACCATTAACGGCATTCAAACGATGTCGGCCGAGGTGACCAATCTCCTGGCAGATTACGCAGGGCTGGTGGCCTGCGGCGCTGATTTGTTGCGACTGAGCCCTCGTTATCAAGGCATGGCGCAGGTCATTGCCGCCTATCAACGGGTTCGTCTGGGCGAGACACCGCCGGTGTTCGTCGACGGTTGTAACGGTTACTGGCATGGCCAGGCCGGCATGTTGCGCGTCGAGGAGGTCGGCCTGTGTTGAATCGGAAGAAGTGGCTGCTCAAAGGCGCCGACCGGTTGTTGCCGTTGGTGCGCCGGGTGCCTTTTGTCGTGCAGCGTCTGGCGTTGCAGCAGGCGCTCAATCGCTGCCTCGCGGAGCCGTTGCGCGACGGCGAGTTTGAAGTGTTGCGTGGGCGCTGGTTGTGCTTGCGGATTCCGGACCTGGGGTTGTCCTGGTTTCTTACGCTGACCCGTGAAGGGTTGCGAATTGCTGAACGCGCCAACGCGCATGTGACCATCAGTGGTAACTGGCGTGAGTTTTTATTGCTGGCGAGTCGTCAGGAGGATCCGGATACGTTGTTCTTTCGCAGGCGTTTGGTGATAGAGGGCGATACGGAGTTGGGGCTGGCGCTGAAGAACCTGATCGACAGCCTCGATCCCGACGTGTTGCCTGTGTGGCTGTGGCGCAATCTGGAGCGGGCAGGGAAGGGGTTGGCGGCGCAGTACAACCTGCAAACGCCGGTCAAAATGTGAGAGCGGGCTTGCTCGCGAAGGCTGTGTGTCAGTCAACATCAATGTTGAATATCAGTCCGCCTTCGCGAGCAGGCCCGCGCCCACATTAGAATGTATTTGTTCCACAGACTGGCGGGCATCACTGGCAATCAACTGCTTGATCCCTTCAAACAACTCATCCCCCTGCGCCTCCGTACAGTCCTCGCCAAAGCGTTTGCGCAACCCGTAATGGCTAAGAATCAAATGCACATCCGCGTGCAAACCATGCTGTTTCAGGCAGTTTTCGACGCATTGCAACGGACAACCATCCAAAGCAAAAATCCGCCGTCCCGAGCGTGCCTTGTTGACCAACGCCGCCACGTGCCCGCCGACCCCGACGATGCAGGACATTTCCGCCAGTCCGCTGCGATCAAGCCGCACGGCCAGGGTATTGGCCAGTTGGGCAACGTTGGAGCAGCCTGAGCAGGAGTAAATCAGGGGCAAGGTTGAACGGGACATGAGCGCTCTCCATGGATGGACATCTTCAGTGTGCAAGAGCGGTGGCATTGCGCATTGACGGCGGTCAATTACAACTATTGGAAGGCCGCAAGATCCTCTTCGGCGAGGATGCTGATGTTGCGTCGTTCCATGGCGATCAGGCCGCTGTCCACCAGGCGGTGCAAGATCCGCGAAAAGGTTTCCGGCTGAATGCCCAGCTTCGAGGCCACCAGGCGTTTGGACACCTGCAACACAATCAAACCGCTGACCGGGTTGCGTTCCTGGAACAGGAAATTGATCACCCGGCGGCTCGCACTGGCCATGGTCAAGGTGTCGATGTCGCGCAGACGCAGGTGCAGGTGGACGCTCATGCTCGCCAGGATCGCCAGGCAGACTTTCGGCTGATCTTCCAGGGCATTGCGGTAGTGGTTGCCCTCGATACTCACCAGTACGCTGTCTTTCAGCGCCGTGGCGCTGACCGGGTAGAGACGGGCCTGGCTGAACAGTAAAGCTTCGGCAAAGGTCTGGCCCGGCTGGATGATCTCCACCAGATTCTCCTGGCCTTCGCCGGTCAGCCGATACAACTTGATCTGGCCGCTGACCAGCAGGAAGAAACGCTTGGCCGGATCCCCTTGGTGCATGAGTGTGCTGTGACAACTCAGGCGCTTGAGCATCGCCAGGCCGCAGACTTCCTCGAAGATTTTCTCCGGAAGTTGGCTGAACAGATGGTGACGGCGCAACGTTAAAACGATGGAAGGGTGGGTCAGCATGGCGTACCTCCGCTGACGCTCATAGTAGAGAGTGTCGGCCGGATGACCTATGCCTCTGCCGGTCTACCTCCAAAGAGGCATACCCGTCATCCGGCATTGCGCAGATGCTCCATGGCCCATACCGCGGCCTCGACCCGCGAGCGCAAGCCGAGTTTGTGCAGCAGGTTTTTCACATGAACCTTGACCGTCCCTTCAGTGATGCCGAGCTTGTGCCCGATGACTTTGTTGCTGAAGCCGCTGGCGATGGTTTTCAGCACCTGACGTTCACGCTCGGTCAGTTCCACCACGGTCTGGCGCTGGGGTGAGCGCAGTGCCTGGGCCATGACCTGGGTCAGCCCCGGGCTGATCACCAATTCGCCGTTCAAGGCATTGCGGATGTACTGAATCAACAGCTCGGGCTCCATGTCCTTGAGCAGGTAGCCGTCGGCATCCAGACGCAGCGCGTCGCGAATATCGTCTTCGGCATCCGAGACCGTAAACAGCAGCGCCTTGCCGGTGTAGTGCATCGCCCGTAACTGGCGCAGGGTTTCAATGCCATTCATTACCGGCATGTTGTTATCGAGCAACACCAGATCCGGTTGCAGCGGCTCGATCAGTCCGAGCGCTTCTTCGCCGTTGCTGGCTTCACCGACGATCAGGAAATCATCTTCGAGTTCGAGCATCTGGCGGATGCCGTGACGCATCATCGGATGGTCATCGACCAGCAGGATGGTGTGTTGCAGGGACGGGTTCATGTGACGCTACCTTCTGTTTTTTGTCCCAGAAACTCCGGTTGGAATTCCAGTTGGACACGGGTGCCTTGCGGCTCCCTGGAGACGATTTCGAGTTGACCGCGCAAGCTGCGGGCCCGCTCATCCATGATTTTCAGGCCGTGATGCTCGCGTTGGTCGACGTTGCCGCTGAAGCCACGCCCGTCGTCTTCGACGATCAGCCTCACGGTTTCACCGTCCTGACGCAGTTGCAGCCAGGCGTTTTGCGCGTGGGCGTGACGCAGGCAATTGGAGAGTGCCTCGCGGGTGATCTGCAGAATGTGGATTTGTTCGCTGGCCGATAATTGAAAGGCCAGCGCGTCGACGTGCAGGTGCACCTGGCACTCCCCGCGACGGGAGAATTCTTCGGCGGTGTCCTTGAGCTCCTGCACCAGCCCCGCATCGTGAATCTGCAAGCGAAAGGTGGTCAGCAACTCGCGTAACTGGCGATAGGCATTGTTCAGCCCTTCGCGCAGTTCGGCGGTGACGTTCTCCAGGGTCTCGACCGGTTCGCCACGACGCATCAGGGTCTGCAGGCGGCTGACTTGCAGCTTCATGTAGGACAGGGCCTGGGCCAGTGAGTCGTGGAGCTCGCGGGCAATGATGGTGCGTTCGTCGAGCAACAGCAGGCGATGATCCTGTTCCCGTTGCCGCTTGAGCGAGAGCGAGGTGCCGATCAGGTTGGCCAGGGCCTGGATCAGTTGGGTTTCCCAGGCTTGCGTCGGGTGTCCATCGACAAAATGCGCCTTGAGCTCACCCAGTTCGCTGCCCTGGTTGCTGATGCTGAAGGTTTGCGGGCTGGCTTTATGGTGCTTCTGGCACGTGGCGCAATCGCTGCTGGCGCAGACTTCGCGGATGTTGGCGCCATGCAGGGCGAGCAACTGTTGGGCCGGTGCCTGCAATTGACCTTGCAGGCACAGCGACAGGCGCAAGCCGGGCAGGCGTTGCTGGAAGCGCCGGATCAACTCATCCAAACCTTCGGCATTGGCCAGGCGTGTAGCCAGGCTTCGACTGCTTTGGTAAAGCAATTCAAGGGCCGCATTGGCTTGTTGCAGGTTCAGGGTTTTCTGCTGGACCTGACTCTCAAGGGTGCGATGCGAGTCTTCGATCGTCTCGGCCATGGCGTTGAAACTCATGGCCAATTGGCCCAATTCGTCCTGGGACTGATGGTTGACCCGCACCTTGAAATCGCCACGACGAAAACGCTGGGTCGCGTCCACCAACTCTTTCAGGGGCGTGACCACGCCATATTGCAGTTCGTAAAGCCCAAGCAGCAGGACGATCATCGTGGTGAACAGCGCCAAGCCCTGGATAACTTGTTGCCAGCCTTGCTTCTGTTCGCTTTGGCGCTGTAACAAGTCGACGAAATGGTTCAGTTGCTCAACGAAGGGCAGGGCCTGGAGCTGAAAATAGGCGGCATCACCGCGCTCCAGTGCCGGACGCAAATCCTCGTTCCATTGTTGCTGGATTTGCCCGTAGCTGATCTGCAGCGCGGTGGTCGGGCCATCTTCCAGCACGGCTTTGAGTGACTGGCTGTTTAGACGGGTTTGCAGGCTGTCGGTGATGGCGAGGATTTCTTCACCGGTTGCCCCTGCGGCCAGTTTCCAGCTCAGGTGGTAGGTCTCCATGCGCACAGAGCCTGCGGTGTTGATGGCAGCCGCATCACCCTGGCTGAACCAGGCGATCAGTCCGGCACTCAACGAACTGGCAAGGGCGAGCACGGCGATCAGGATCACGGCCAGCCCGGCGCGAGCGGGCAGGGAGCTGCGCAACCAGCGCATCATCAGCGCAGGTCCCGGACAATTTCAGGAAAACAGAGCATGTGGAACCCCAGGTCAGGGTTTTGCCGCCGATCCAGGGCGCGCTACCTCTAAAGAGTTGTCGACTGATCCTTGTCAGCAAAAACCGCGGCGAAAAACCTTAAGACACTGATAAACAAACGGTTTTAGGGTTCTTCTGTACTACCTCCTTAGAGGTAGACCCCGCAAGCATAGGCCTATGCCCCCATGGGCTTCGTTGACGTAGGTCAAGTTTTTGCGGGGTTGGCCTCTCTAGTCTGCCGCCATGGCTAACTGACTGGAGAGCATTGTGACCGAACCCCGTGTACGACAAGGCCTGGTGCTGGGCATGAGCACATTGGCCTTCACTGTCTGCTTCATGGTCTGGATGATGTTTGCCGTGCTCGGGGTGCCGATCAAGGACCTTCTCCAGCTCAACGAAACCCAGTTCGGCCTGCTGGCCGCGACGCCGGTGCTGACCGGTTCGCTGGTGCGTCTGCCACTGGGGCTGCTGACCGACCGCTTTGGTGGGCGCAGCGTGTTCTTCCTGCTGATGCTGGCCTGCGTCGCGCCGCTGTACCTGATCAGTCACGCCACCGCCTATTGGCAGTTCCTGGTGCTGGGCTTGTTCGTCGGCCTGGCCGGCGGCTCGTTCTCGGTGGGGATTGCCTACGTCGCCAAATGGTTCGACAAGGAGAATCAGGGCTTCGCCATGGGCATCTTCGGCGCCGGTAACGCCGGAGCCGCGGTGACCAAGTTTCTGGCCCCGGCATTGATCGCTGCCGGCAGTTGGCAGTTGGTGCCGAAAGTTTTCAGCGCGATTCTATTTATCACCGCGCTGTTGTTCTGGTTCCTCAGCGCCGAGAACAAAAACCACCGCAGCGCTTCGGGCGCCACGTTGCGTGAGCAATTGAGTTCGCTGAAGGACCCGGCCGTGTGGCGCTACTGCCAGTACTACTCGATCGTCTTCGGTGGTTATGTCGCCCTGGCGCTGTGGATGACCAAATACTACGTGCAGGAATACGGTTTCAGCCTGCAAAGCGCGGCGCTGCTGGCGGCCTGTTTTTCCCTGCCCGGTGGCGTGCTGCGTGCGGTCGGTGGCTGGATGTCGGATCGCTGGGGTGCGCAAAGCGTGACCTGGTGGGTGTTGTGGATCAGCTGGATCTGCCTGTTCCTGCTCTCGTATCCCCAGACCCAACTGCAAGTGCAAACGATCAACGGCCCGGTGGATTTTCACATCGGCCTCAACCCCGCGCTGTTCACCGTACTGCTGTTCGTCATGGGCATCGCCTTCGCGTTCGGCAAGGCCTCGGTCTTCAAATACATCGCCAATGACTACCCGAAAAACATGGGTGCGGTGTCCGGCATCGTCGGCCTCGCCGGTGGCCTGGGCGGCTTCGTGTTGCCAATCCTGTTCGGCGCCCTGGTGGACCTCACCGGCGTGCGCTCTTCCTGCTTCATGTTGATGTACGGCGTGGTCTGGGTCTCCCTCACCTGGATGTACTTCAGCGAAATACGCAAAAGCCCGGTGCTGGGTAAAGCGCCGCTGCTGACACCGTCCCCGATTTCCAGCATTGCCCTAGGAGAAGAACATGTCCGTTCTGCAAAAGCCTGACAAAGGCCCGGTCATTCATGACTGGCGCCCCGAGGACCCCGCGTTCTGGGGAAGTAGCGGAAAACAGACCGCCACGCGCAACTTGTGGATTTCCATTCCTGCGTTGCTGCTGGCCTTTGCGGTGTGGATGGTCTGGAGCACGGTGATCGTGCGTTTGAACGCCATCGGTTTCTCCTTCACCACCGACCAGCTGTTCTGGCTGGCGGCGTTGCCGGGGCTGTCCGGGGCGACCTTGCGGATTTTCTATTCCTTTATGGTGCCGATCTTCGGTGGCCGTCGCTGGACCGCCCTGAGCACCGCGTCGCTGTTGCTGCCATCGCTCTGGATGGGCTTCGCCGTGCAGGACCCGAGCACCTCCTACAGCGTGTTCGTGTTGATTGCGTTGCTCTGCGGTTTTGGTGGCGGCAACTTCGCGTCGAGCATGTCCAACATCAGTTTCTTCTATCCCAAGTCGCAGCAGGGCACGGCCCTTGGCCTCAACGCGGGGCTGGGTAACCTGGGCGTCTCGGTGATGCAGTTCTGTGTGCCGCTGGTGATTACCTTCGGTGTGTTCGGTTTCATGGGCGGCTCGCCGCAAGTACTGCCGGACGGCGGCCAGTTGTGGTTGCAGAACGCCGGCTTCATCTGGGTGCCGTTTATTGTCTTGGTGACCGTGCTGGCCTGGTTTGGCATGAATGATCTGTCCAGTGCCCGGGCCTCGTTCAGCGAACAGGCGGTGATCTTCAAACGCAAACACAACTGGCTGATGTGCTGGTTGTACCTGGCGACCTTCGGTTCGTTCATCGGTTTCTCCGCCGCGTTTCCGCTGCTGATCAAAACCTCGTTCCCTGACGTGATTGCCTTGAAATTCGCTTTCCTCGGCCCGTTGGTGGGTGCGCTGGTGCGTCCATTGGGCGGCTGGCTGGCGGACAAGCTCGGCGGTGCGAAGGTGACCTTGTGGAACTTCGTGCTGATGATCGTGATGGTGTTCGGTGTTCTGCACTTTCTGCCGCAAAGCGGCCAGGGCGGTAACTTCTACGGCTTCCTCGGTATGTTCATGCTGCTGTTCATCACCACCGGCGTCGGCAACGGTTCCACCTTCCGCATGATCCCGGTGATCTTCCGCACCCAACATGAAAAAGCCTCGGTCGGCAAACCAGCCGCCGTGCGCGAACAAGCGCTCAAGGATGCCGGCAAAGAATCAGCTGCGGTCCTGGGCTTCAGTTCGGCCATGGGCGCCTTCGGCGCGTTCTTTATTCCCAAATCCTTCGGCACTTCGATGGCCCAGACCGGCGGCCCGGAGATGGCCTTCTACATGTTCGTCGGCTTTTACCTGAGCTGCATCGTGGTGACCTGGTGGTGGTACGCGCGCAAAGGCGCCGCGACACCCTGCTGAGCCGAGCTGCATCCAACCATTGCGTGGGCGGGGCACAGACCCCGCGACAAAGCCTGAGAGGACTACACCGTGAGTCATTTACTGGATCAATTGCGGTTTTTCAACCGCAAGCAAAACGAGTTTTCCGACGGTCATGGCGAGACCCGCAAAGAGTCGCGTGACTGGGAGAACGTCTACCGTTCGCGCTGGCAGTACGACAAGATCGTGCGTTCCACCCACGGGGTGAACTGCACCGGTTCCTGCTCGTGGAAAATCTACGTCAAGAACGGCCTGATCACCTGGGAAACCCAGCAGACCGACTACCCGCGTACCCGTAACGATCTGCCGAACCATGAGCCCCGTGGCTGTCCGCGTGGTGCCAGTTACAGCTGGTACATCTACAGCGCCAACCGGCTCAAGTACCCGAAAATCCGCAAGCCATTGCTCAAGCTCTGGCGCGATGCGCGGCAGACCATGGCGCCAGTGGAAGCCTGGGCCAGCATCGTCGAGGACAAGGCCAAGGCCGACTCCTATAAAAGCAAGCGTGGCATGGGGGGCTTCATCCGCTCCAACTGGGAGGAAGTCAACGAGATCATTGCCGCGGCCAACGTCTATACGATCAAGCAATACGGCCCGGACCGGATCGTCGGCTTCTCGCCGATCCCGGCCATGTCGATGGTCAGCTATGCCGCAGGCTCGCGTTACCTGTCGCTGATCGGTGGCGCCTGCCTGAGTTTCTACGACTGGTACTGCGACTTGCCACCGGCCTCGCCGATGGTCTGGGGCGAACAGACCGACGTGCCGGAATCGGCCGACTGGTACAACTCCAACTACATCATTGCCTGGGGCTCCAACGTCCCGCAAACCCGTACCCCCGACGCGCACTTCTTTACCGAAGTCCGCTACAAGGGCACCAAGACGGTCGCGATCACCCCGGATTACTCGGAAGTCGCCAAGCTCACCGACCTGTGGCTGAACCCTAAGCAAGGCACTGACGCGGCGCTGGCGCAGGCGTTCAACCATGTGATCTTCAAAGAATTCCACCTGGACAAACCGAGCGCCTATTTCACCGACTACGCCAAGCGTTTCACCGATCTGCCGGTGCTGGTGCTGCTCAAGCAAATGGTCGACAAGGCACCGGGCGCCGGTTATCAGCCTGACCGTTTCCTGCGCGCCAGCGACCTGACCGACAACCTCGGCCAGGAAAACAACCCGGAATGGAAAACCATCGCCCTCGACGTCAGCGGCGAACTGGTTTCGCCTCAGGGTTCCATCGGTTATCGCTGGGGCGAGAAGGGCAAGTGGAACATCCTTCCCCGTGAAGGTGGCGAAGGCCGTGAGATCGATCTGAAACTGAGCCTGATTGGCGGTGACGTTGCCGAAGTGGCGTTCCCGTATTTTGCCGGCGAGTCCCACGAACACTTCCAGCACGTGGCCGGCGATGCCGTGCAATACCGCCGCGTGCCGGTTCACAGCGTGGTGCTGGCGGACGGCAGCGTGGCCAAAGTCGCCACCGTGTTCGACCTGTCGGCCGCCAACCTGGCCATTGATCGCGGCCTCGGTGGCGATAATGTGGCCAAGGACTACGACGACGCTTCTGTACCGGGTACGCCGGCGTGGCAGGAGCAGATCACTGGCGTCAGCCGTGAGAAAGCCATCCAGATTGCCCGTGAGTTCGCCGACAACGCCGACAAGACCAAGGGTCGCTCGATGATCATCGTCGGCGCGGCGATGAACCACTGGTACCACATGGACATGAACTACCGCGGGCTGATCAACATGCTCATGCTCTGCGGGTGTGTCGGCCAGACCGGTGGCGGTTGGGCGCACTACGTAGGCCAGGAAAAACTCCGTCCGCAATGCGGCTGGCTGCCCCTGGCATTCGGCCTGGACTGGAACCGTCCGCCTCGCCAAATGAACGGCACCAGCTTCTTCTACGCCCACAGCTCGCAATGGCGTCACGAGAAAATGAGCATGCACGACGTGCTCTCGCCATTGGCCGATAAATCAAAATTCCCCGAGCATGCCCTGGACTACAACATCCGCGCCGAACGCGCCGGCTGGTTGCCCAGCGCACCGCAACTCAACACTAACCCTTTGCACATTTGCCGTGACGCGGCGGCGGCCGGCATGGACCCGAAAGACTACGTGGTCAAGTCGCTGCAGGACGGTTCGCTGCGCTTCTCCTGCGAACAGCCGGACAGCCCGGTCAACTTCCCGCGCAACATGTTCATCTGGCGTTCCAACCTGCTGGGCTCCTCGGGCAAGGGCCACGAGTACATGCTCAAGTACCTGCTCGGCACCAAAAATGGGGTGATGAACGAAGACATCGGCCAGGTCGGCGATTGCAAACCTGAAGAAGCCGAATGGGTGGATGAGGGCGCCATCGGCAAGCTTGATCTGGTCACTACGCTGGACTTCCGCATGTCCTCGACCTGTGTCTATTCCGACATCGTGTTGCCGACCGCGACCTGGTACGAAAAAGACGACATGAACACCTCGGACATGCACCCGTTCATTCACCCGTTGTCGGCAGCGATCGACCCGGCGTGGGAATCGCGTTCCGACTGGGAAATCTACAAAGGCATCGCCAAGGCGTTTTCCAGCATGTCCGAAGGGCATCTGGGCGTTGAAAAGGATCTGGTGACCATCCCGCTGATGCACGACAGCGTCGGCGAACTGGCCCAGCCGTTTGGCGGCACCGACTGGAAAAGCGCCGGCGTGGCACCGGTGCCAGGCAAAAACGCACCGAATCTGCACGTGGTGGAGCGTGACTACCCGAACATCTACAAACAGTTCTCATCTCTCGGGCCATTGCTGGAAAAACACGGCAACGGCGGCAAGGGCATCAACTGGAACACCGAAGACGAAGTGAAATTCCTCGGTGAACTCAATCACAAAGAAGGCGATGCCGGTATCAGTCACGGCCGTCCGAAAATCGACACGGCCATTGATGCCGCTGAAGTGATTCTGTCCCTGGCGCCGGAAACCAACGGCCAGGTTGCGGTCAAGGCCTGGGCCGCGCTCTCGGAATTTACCGGCATCGATCACAGCCACCTGGCGCTGTCCAAGGCCCACGAGGCGATTCGTTTTCGCGACATTCAGGCACAGCCGCGCAAGATCATATCCAGCCCGACCTGGTCGGGCCTCGAAGACGATCACGTCAGCTACAACGCCGGCTACACCAACGTTCACGAAGGGATCCCGTGGCGCACCATCACCGGTCGCCAGCAGTTTTACCAGGATCACCCGTGGATGCAGGCGTTCGGCGAGCAACTGATGAGTTATCGCCCGCCGGTCAACACCCGCACCATCGAAGGGGTGAAAGGCAAGCGCAGCAACGGCCACAAGGAAATCGTCCTGAACTGGATTACCCCGCACCAGAAATGGGGCATTCACAGCACCTACAGCGACAACCTGCTGATGCTGACCCTCAGCCGTGGCGGGCCGATTGTCTGGCTCTCGGAGAACGACGCGAAAAGCGCCGGCATCGAGGACAACGACTGGATCGAGTGCTTCAACGTCAACGGTGCACTGACCGCCCGGGCGGTGGTCAGCCAGCGCGTCAAGGACGGCATGGTGATGATGTATCACGCACAGGAACGGATCGTGAACGTGCCAGGTTCGGAAACCACCAAGACCCGTGGCGGCCACCACAACTCGGTCACCCGCGTCGTGCTCAAACCGACCCACATGATCGGCGGCTATGCCCAACAGGCCTACGGTTTCAACTATTACGGCACGGTCGGTTGCAACCGCGATGAATTCGTCGTGGTGCGCAAAATGTCCAAAGTCGACTGGCTCGATGGTTCAAGTGGCGATGACCTGCCACGTCCGCTGCCGACCGATATTGAGGAGAACTGAGATGAAGATTCGCTCACAAATCGGCATGGTTCTGAATCTGGACAAATGCATCGGTTGCCACACCTGTTCGATCACTTGCAAAAACGTCTGGACCAGCCGCGAAGGCATGGAATACGCCTGGTTCAACAACGTCGAATCAAAACCCGGGATCGGCTACCCGAAAGAATGGGAAAACCAGGACAAGTGGAAGGGCGGCTGGATCCGCAACGCCAACGGCACGATCAACCCGCGCATCGGCGGTAAATTCCGCGTGTTGGCGAACATTTTCGCCAACCCGGACCTGCCGAGCCTCGACGACTACTACGAACCGTTCGACTTCGATTACCAGCACCTGCACACCGCGCCGCTGGGCGAGCATCAACCCACCGCGCGTCCGCGTTCGCTGATCTCCGGCAAGCGCATGGAAAAAATCGAGTGGGGTCCGAACTGGGAAGAAATCCTCGGCACCGAATTCGCCAAACGTCGCAAGGACAAGAACTTCGACAAGATTCAGGCGGACATTTACGGCGAGTACGAAAACACGTTCATGATGTATTTGCCGCGCCTGTGCGAGCACTGCCTCAACCCGACGTGCGCGGCGTCGTGCCCGAGCGGTGCGATCTACAAGCGTGAAGAAGACGGCATCGTCCTGATCGACCAGGAAAAATGCCGTGGCTGGCGGATGTGCATCAGCGGCTGCCCGTACAAGAAGATCTATTTCAACTGGAAAAGCGGTAAGTCCGAGAAATGCATCTTCTGCTACCCGCGTATCGAAGCCGGGATGCCGACCGTTTGCGCGGAAACCTGCGTCGGGCGCATCCGCTACCTCGGCGTGCTGCTGTATGACGCCGACCGCATCAGCGAAGTGGCGAGCACCGCCAATGAGCAGGACCTGTACGAGAAACAACTGGAGATCTTCCTCGATCCGAACGATCCGGCAGTGATTCGTCAGGCCCTGGCCGATGGCGTACCGCAATCGGTGATCGATTCCGCTCAGCGTTCGCCGGTCTACAAAATGGCCGTGGACTGGAAACTCGCGCTGCCGCTGCACCCGGAATACCGCACCTTGCCGATGGTCTGGTACGTGCCGCCACTGTCGCCGATCCAGAACGCTGCCACTGCCGGCACCGTCGGCATGAACGGGGTGATCCCGGATGTCGACAGCCTGCGTATTCCCCTGAAGTACCTGGCGAACCTGCTGACGGCGGGTGATGAAAAGCCGGTCAAGCGTGCGCTTAAACGTTTGCTGGCGATGCGCGCCTACAAACGTTCCGAGCAAGTCGACGGCGTGCAGGACCTGCAGGTGCTGGCGGATGTCGGCCTGAGTGTGGCCCAGGTCGAGGAGATGTATCGCTACCTGGCAATCGCCAACTACGAAGACCGCTTTGTGGTACCGAGCGCCCACCGTGAAGACGCTATGAGCGACGCCTTTGCCGAGCGCTCCGGTTGCGGTTTCAGCTTTGGTAGCGGCTGCAGCGGCAGCTCCGACACCAACATGTTCGGTGCGAAGAAAGCCAACCGCCGCGACATCCTGAAAACCGTCCAGTTGTGGGAGGAATGAGCATGCAAATTCTCAAAGTGATTTCGCTGCTGCTCGATTACCCGACCGAGACACTGATTGGCGGTCGCGACGAACTCGAGCAAGCGATCATCCAGTCACGGGAAATCAGCCCGAAGCAACGGGGTGCGTTGTTCGAATTGTTGGAGTTGATCTGCGCCAATGACCTGATGGATGGGCAGGAACACTACGGTGCGCTGTTCGGTCGAGGCCGCTCGCTGTCGCTGCTCTTGTTCGAGCACGTGCATGGCGAATCCCGCGATCGCGGCCAGGCGATGGTCGACATGATGGCGCAATACGAAGAAGCCGGTTTTGCCATCGGCGTCAAAGAGCTGCCCGATTACATCCCGCTGTACCTGGAGTTCCTGTCCACCCGCGAAGACATCGAGGCCCGGGAGGGCCTGGCGGATGTTTCGCACTTGCTGGCCTTGCTCGCCGCACGTCTGGAAGAGCGCGAAAGCGCCTATGCCAGCTGCTTCCGGGCGCTGCTGCAAATTGCCGGGGCCGAGCCGCATCAAGCGGTGGCCGACCTGCGGGCGCAGGTGGCGGCGGAGCCGCGCGACGACTCCCTGGAAGCCCTCGACAAGATCTGGGAAGAGGAGGCCGTGGACTTTCTCCAGGCCGAACAGCAGGACCGTTGCAGTGGACTGCCAAGCGCACCGGGCAAGGCCCGGGAAGAAAGCGCGGTGCCGTTGCACTGGGTGGATTTTCAGCATGAAGGGTTGGCCGCCGTGCCGGCCAAGGAGGTAGGCAATGTCTAAATGGAACCTGTTGTTGTTCGGGGTCTATCCCTACGTCGCCCTTGCGATTTGCCTGATTGGCAGCTGGGCGCGTTTTGATCTGTCGCAGTACACCTGGAAGGCCGGCTCGAGCCAGATGCTCAATCAGCGCGGCATGCGCGTGGCGAGCAACTTCTTCCACATCGGTGTGTTGTTCGTACTGGCCGGACACTTTGTCGGCCTGCTGACCCCTGCGTCGGTTTATCACCACGTGATCAGCACTGAGAACAAGCAGTTGCTGGCGATGGTGTCCGGTGGCTTCTTTGGTCTGTTGTGCCTGATTGGCTTGCTGATGCTGGTCAATCGGCGGCTGACCGATCCACGGGTCCGCGCCACGTCCAGCCCCTCGGACATTCTGATTCTGCTGGTGCTGCTGGCGCAGTTGCTGCTGGGGCTGCTGACGATCGTTGCGTCCACCGCGCATATGGACGGCTCGGTGATGGTGATGCTCGCCGATTGGGCACAGAACACCGTGTTGTTGCGTCCGGTGGAAGCAGCGGCGGCCATCGCGCCGGTTGGGCTGATCTACAAGCTGCATGTGTTTCTCGGTTTGACCCTGTTTGTGCTGTTCCCCTTCACCCGTCTCGTACACATGATCAGCGCACCGATCTGGTACCTGGGGCGCCGTTATCAAATCGTTCGTCAGAAGTACTGAGGAGACAATCATGTCAGGTGGATGCGGATGTGGTGGCGGTAATGGGGGCGGCGGTGGCTGCGGTTCTTCAAAAAAAGCGGAGGCCGTTCTCGACATGGCGCCGGTCGCAGAGGCGCAGTTCGAAGCGCTGCCGGTTGAGCCCGCAGGGGCCGATGACGCCCCGGCGCAGTTGATCGCCAGCAGTGAACAGGAGTGGCCGATCATCAGCGTCAACGAGGTGTCGATTACGCCGGAAGCGATGGCCCAGGAGCTGCAATATCACCCGGCCGAAAGCCGCGAAGAAGCGGTGTACTTGGCCGCCCGGGCACTGGTGATCCGCGAGTTGTTGCAGCAACGCATTGCCGAACTCGGCGTATCGATGGAGATCGGTGCTGGCGAGAACGAAGAAGAAGCGGCCACGCGTTTGTTGCTTGAACGCGAGGTGCATGTGCCGCAGTGCGACGAGGAAACCAGTCTTCGTTACTACGAAAACAATCGCGGACGCTTCCACAGTGCTCCGTTGCTGGCGGTGCGGCACATCCTGCTCGAATGTGCGCCGGACGATGTCGAGGCGCGCAGCCTTGCGCATGTTCAGGCGGAAATCCTGCTGCAACGTCTGGATGAATTCCCCGGCACTTTCGCCGAACTGGCGGTGAACTATTCGGCCTGCCCGTCGAAGGCCCAGGGTGGTTCTTTGGGGCAGATCAGTAAGGGCCAGACCGTGCCTGAACTGGAACGTCAGTTGTTCACTCTGGCACCGGGCCTGGCCAGCAAACCGCTGGAAAGTCGCTACGGCTGGCATGTGGTCAGTGTCGATCAGCGGATCCAAGGCATGCCGTTGCCCTATGAAGTGGTGTCGACGGCGATTCGCACGCAGTTGCAGCAAGGCGTCTGGCAAAAAGCCCTGGTGCAATACCTGCAAACCCTGATCGGTGCGGCGGATATTCGCGGTATCCATCTGCAGGGCGCCGACTCACCGCTGGTGCAGTGAGCATCAAGGTAAACCGGGAGATGTGATGAACGCTGTAATGCAGGATGGCTTTGGACGGCAGATTGATTATCTGCGGATGTCGGTGACGGACCGCTGTGATTTTCGCTGTGTGTATTGCATGGCGAAAAACATGACCTTCCTGCCGCGTCAGCAGGTGCTCACCCTTGAAGAGTTGCAGCGTTTGGCAACGCTGTTCGTTGGCCTGGGTGTACGCAAGATTCGCCTGACCGGCGGCGAGCCGCTGATTCGTCCGGGCATTGTCGAACTTTGTCGCAACATCGCCGCGTTGCCCGGTTTGCGCGAATTGGTGATGACCAGCAACGGCTCGCAGCTGGGCCGTCTGGCCCGGCCGTTGGTCGATGCCGGGGTGAAGCGGATGAACATCAGCCTCGATAGTCTGGACAGGCAGAAGTTTCGCGCGATCACCCGCATTGGCGATCTCGATCAAGTGCTCAACGGCATTGAGGCAGCACGGGACGCGGGGTTCGAGCGGATCAAACTCAACTGCGTGGTGATGAAGGGCCGCAACTTTGATGAAGTCCCGGCGTTGGTGCAGTACGCCATCGACCAGCGCATCGATATCAGTTTCATCGAGGAAATGCCCTTGGGCGATGTCGGGCGTTCCCGGGGTGAATCGTTTTGTTCCAGCGACGAGGTTCGGTCGCTGATCGCCAGCCAGCATCGGTTACTCGACAGCACTGAAAACAGCGGCGGACCGGCACGCTATGTGCGACTGGAACGCCATCCGGAGACCCGGATCGGTTTCATCTCACCCAACAGCCACAACTTCTGCGGCAGCTGCAACCGGGTACGGATGACCGTTGAAGGGAAGCTGTTGCTGTGTTTGGGGCAGGACGATGCCCTGGATTTAAAAGGATTGCTGCGGCGTTATCCGCTGGATGATCAGCCCGTGATCAATGCTGTGCAGAAGGCCTTGCGCGGCAAGCCGTTGCGCCACGATTTCAGTCCCGAAGGGGAGGTGCAGATTGTACGGTTCATGAACATGAGTGGCGGTTGAGCTGATCTGTAAAACACAGCAAATCAATGTGCGAGCGAGCCTGCTCGCGATAGCGGTAGAACAATCGACATCAATGTTGAGCGTGCTGCAGTCATCGCGAGCAGGCTCGCTCCCACATTAGATTTTCTTCTGCCGTCATCGGACGTTTTTTCGCCGGGAAATCTTGATGTCGATCAATTGCAGATCAGCCCTTTGTCCGTAGTCTTCACTGCATGTTGTGTTTATTTATCTATAAACATCTATATGTAGTATCTGGAGGCCAAATGCAAAGCACGCTGATCGCAGTAGGATGTAACCGCTTGCACAAACGCGATGGCAGTCAGGTCGCCTTCGATGCCGACAAAATCCGTCAGGCATTGATCGCCGCCGGCAAGGCGACGGGGGAGTACGCCGAGGTTGAGGTCGAAGGCTTGCTCAACGCGGTATTGGCCAGGCTCGAAGGTTTGCCAAGACTCCATGTCGAGCAAATCCAGGACCGCGTTGAACGGGTGTTGATGGACGCCGGATATTTCCTCGCCATGCGTGCCTACATCGTCTACCGCGAACAGCACGGGCGCTTGCGCCGCGACCGCCGGACCATGGTCGAGGTGGCGACTTCGATGAACGAATACCTGGACCGTGAAGACTGGCGGGTCCAGGCCAACGCCAATCAGGGGTATTCACTGGGCGGACTGGTGTTGAACGTGTCGGGCAAGGTCACTGCCAACTACTGGCTGGACGAGGTGTACAGCGAGGCCATAGGCCAGGCCCACCGTGAGGCGGATTTGCATGTGCACGACCTCGACATGCTCGCCGGTTACTGCGCCGGCTGGTCGCTGCGCACCCTGTTGCACGAAGGGCTCAACGGTGTGCCGGGGCGTGTCGAAGCCGGTCCGCCAAAGCACTTGAGCAGTGCCTTGGGGCAGATGGTGAATTTTCTCGGCACCCTGCAAAACGAATGGGCCGGCGCCCAGGCATTCAGCTCGTTCGACACCTATCTGGCGCCCTATGTGCGCAAGGATCAACTGAGTTTTCAGGAAGTGCGCCAGGCGATCCAGGAGTTCATCTACAACCTCAACGTACCGTCACGCTGGGGCACGCAGACGCCATTTACCAACCTGACCTTCGACTGGGTTTGCCCCCAGGATTTGCGTGAGCAGATACCCGTCATCGGCGGTGAAGAAATGCCGTTTGCCTATGGTGACCTGCAAGCCGAAATGGAGCTGCTCAACCGCGCTTACATCGAAGTGATGCAGGCCGGCGACGCGAAAGGGCGGGTGTTCACCTTTCCGATCCCGACCTACAACATCACCCATGACTTTCCGTGGGACAGTGAAAACGCCGATCGTCTGTTCGAGATGACCGCGCGGTACGGCCTGCCGTATTTCCAGAACTTCCTCAATTCTGACCTGCAACCCAATCAGGTGCGCTCGATGTGCTGCCGTTTGCAGCTGGATGTGCGCGAGTTGCTCAAGCGTGGTGGCGGCTTGTTCGGCTCAGCGGAACAGACCGGGTCGCTCGGCGTTGTCACCATCAACTGCGCTCGGCTGGGCTATGTGTTCAAGGGTGATACCAGCGGTTTGCTGCAGCGCCTGGACACACTGATGGAACTGGCGATGGAAAGCCTGGAGGTCAAGCGCAAGGTGATTCAGCACCACATGGATGCCGGTTTGTACCCATACACCAAGCGATACCTCGGAACCCTGCGCAACCATTTTTCCACCATCGGCCTCAACGGCATGCATGAAATGCTGCGCAATTTCACCGGCGACGAGGAGGGCATGCACACCGAGCAGGGCCGCCAGTTCGCTTTGAAGATGCTCGATCATGTGCGCGCCACGTTGCTGCGGTTCCAGGAAGAAACCGGCCACATGTACAACCTTGAAGCGACGCCGGCCGAGGGCACGACTTACCGCTTCGCCAAGGAAGACCTCAAGCGTTACCCCGGCATTCTCCAGGCCGGCAGCGTGCAGGCGCCGTATTACACCAACTCCTCCCAACTGCCCGTGGGCTACACCGAAGACCCCTTCGAGGCGTTGGAACTTCAGGACGAACTGCAATGCAAATACACCGGCGGTACCGTCTTGCATCTGTACATGGCCGAGCGGATTTCCTCGACCGAGGCGTGTAAGCAACTGGTGCGCAAAGCCCTTGGCCGCTTCCGCCTGCCGTACCTGACCGTGACCCCGACGTTCTCCATCTGCCCGGTGCACGGCTACCTCGATGGCGAGCATGAGTTCTGCCCCAAATGCGACGAGGTCTTGCTGCTGCAAGAACAGAAGCTCGGCACCGTTCATTGATTTCGATCCACTCAACCGCAAGGAGCTTCACCATGACTGCATCGCAAACACTGCCCCAGGCTCAACGTCAACGCTGCGAAGTCTGGACCCGGGTGATGGGCTATCACCGCCCTGTGTCGGCGTTCAATCCGGGTAAACAGTCGGAGCACCGTGAGCGGGTGCACTTCACTGAAAGCGCGGCACTGGCCGGGCGCCAATGAGTCGAACGCTACGGGTCGGGGGCATGGTGCCCCTGACCACTATCGACTATCCGGGACAGCTCGCCTGCGTGCTGTTTTGCCAGGGTTGCGCCTGGCGTTGTCGTTACTGCCATAACCCGCAGTTGATCCCGCCTCGAGGCGCAGGCGAAGTGGATTGGCGGCGGGTGCTGGCGTTTCTGAAACGGCGTCAGGACCTGCTCGATGCAGTGGTGTTCAGTGGCGGTGAGCCGACCCTGCAGGACGGTTTGCTCGGCGCCATGGAGGAGGTGCGGGCGATGGGATTTCGTATCGGTTTGCACAGCGCCGGCATCAAACCCGCGGCGTTCGCCAAGGCACTGGCCGGGGCCGATTGGGTCGGTTTCGATGTCAAGGCGTTGCCCGAGGATTGCCAGGCGATCACCCGGGTCGAAGGCAGCGGAACGGCCAACTGGCGCAGCCTTGAGCATCTGCTGGCCAGCGGTGTCGACTACGAATGTCGCACCACCGTGCATTGGCATCTGTTTGAACCGGTGCGTCTGCTGATCCTCGCCAAGCGCTTGAGCGAACTCGGCGTCAAACGCTTCGCCGTGCAGTTGGTCCGCACCGAACGGATGTTCGATCCGCTGCTGCCGAGTGTTTCGGCACAAGCCTTGCTACCTGACTTATGGGAAACCATGCGCGAGCTGTTTCCCGCTTTCGTGTTACGGGGGTAACCGTGGCTGCGAATCAACGTTTAACGGTGACATCCATCATTAGGTTTTCAAATGCGCTGCCAATCGGCAGGTATCAAACAGGGAGCATTTGATATGGCCAAATTAACGACAGCACAACGTATCGTCATCGGCTTTGCCATCGCGCCGTTGGCGCTGATGGGCATGGCGTTTTACGCGTTGCACGATCTGGCAACGCTCAAGGAACAGGCGGTAGTAATCGTCAAGCAGGACTGGCCGAAGATCGATCCGATCATGGTCATCGCCACCGGCGTGCGTGATAACGCCAGGAACACCCGGGATCTACTGATCGATAAAGATAATCAGCAGGTGCAGCAGTCAATCGACGCTACCAAGAAACGGATTACCCAGGCACTCGATACGCTTGAACCATTGTTCTATTTGCCAGAGGGCAAAACCGCTTATGCCGCGTTGAAGAAGAATCGTGAAGCCTACGTGGCGGCGTTCACTCAAGTGCAGGTGTTGATCCGGCAAGGGGCTTTCGATGACGCCATGGCACAGCTGAAACAAAAGGTCGTGCCGGCCGAACGCGAGGTTTATGGCAGCCTGGATCAGTTGATGGCGCTGCAAGGCAAAATATTCGCCGACCGGGAGCAGTCGGCGCAGGCACTGTACAGCGATGCCCGGCGCAATATGCTCGGGTTGTTTTTGTTCTGTGTGGCGCTTGTCATCGCCGCGGCGGTGATCGTCACGCGCAGTGTGACCCGTCCATTGGGCGGCGAGCCGGATGATGCCGCACGGTTTTTAAATCAGATCGCTCAAGGCGACCTGACGATTCAGGTACCCGTGAACTCAAGTGCCGGCGGCAGCGTGATGATGAACATGCATCAGATGCAGCAAAGTCTGAATGCCATGGTCAGGCACATCGCGATGTCGGTGGACCAGGTGGCCAGTTCCTCCGAAGAGCTGAGTGCGGTCAGCAGCCAGACCAGCAGCAACCTGCAATTGCAAGGGCTGGAGATCGAGCAGGCGGCCACCGCCGTGAACCAGATGACCGCGGCGGTCGATGAAGTGGCGCGCAATGCGGTCAGCACCTCCGAGGCCTCGCGGCAGTCCGAGCAAACCGCGCAACGCGGGCGTGAACAGGTTCAGGAAACCGTGGTTTCAATCGGCGCACTGGCCGATGGGGTCACCGACACCTCACAGCGCATCGAGCAACTGGCGGGCCGGGTGCAGGACATCAGCAAGGTGCTGGACGTGATTCGCAGCATCGCCGAGCAGACCAATTTACTGGCCCTTAACGCGGCCATTGAAGCGGCTCGTGCCGGTGATGCCGGACGCGGTTTTGCCGTGGTCGCCGATGAAGTACGCGCCCTGGCGCATCGCACTCAAGAGTCCACCCAGGAAATCGAGCAGATGATCGGCAACATTCGTCTCGATACCGGGCATGCGGTGACGGCCATGCAAAGCAGCAGCAACCTGGTGCGGGCCACCCTGGAAGTGGCGCAACGGTCGGGCGATGCATTGGATGAAATCACCCGGTCGATCTCGCAGATCAACGAGCGCAACATGATGATTGCCAGCGCTACGGAGGAGCAGGCATTGGTGGCGCGTGAGGTGGATCGCAATCTGATGGGGATTCGCAACTTGTCAGAGCAGGTCTTGCTGGGTGCCCAACATACTCACACCGCAGGTCACGATTTGGCGCAGATGGCCGGGGCGCTGCACCAGACGGTGGCGCGTTTTAAAGTCTAGGTAATTCGGGTTGGTGGTTGTGGATGAGGGCGCTCAGGACCAGCCCCAGAACTGCAACCACCAGTCGAACCCTACCAAGCCGATGGCGAGTAGCAGGCAAGTGCTGCCAGCACAGCGACGAACCTGGGAAAGGCCTTCGCGGTCCAGCCGTTTCCAACCCAGCAACAGGCTCCACCCCATCGCGGCCATTAACAGACAAGCCCTGGCCGGTTGTACCCACTCCAGTAGCAGACCTTCATAGCGCAGCAATTTCACCGTTGTGGCCGACAGCCCGAGAAACAATCCCGCACCACCCAAGGGCGTGAGTGTCAGCGCCAGGGGCCAATACAGTGCAGGATCTTGCGCCAGTCGAGCCGTCAGGCGCAGAAGGATCATCAACGCTGTGCCCAACACCATCGAACTCAAACTCAAGTAAGCGACGATGCTGAAACCGTCGAGCCAGCTGAAGCTGTCGTTGAGCTGCGGGTAATGGGTCAGCAGCCACCAGGGCGCGTTGTCCTCAAGGGCCCAGAGTTGGTCGTGTTCGACCAGCCATTGGGCGAGGGTTTGTTTAAGGGCAACGAACCATGGACTGACCGTCCACTGAAACGCACCCATGGCCAGACCGATAACGCCGAACAGCAATAAGCGCGCGTCCCACGGTGAAAGCGTCTGCGCCGTCGCACGAAGAATCTCTTGGTTGCTGGAGCGCGCGATCAGCTGAACCGAGCCGCGTTGTCCGCTGCAACGTCCGCAGGCATGGCAGTCACTGGCGCCTCGCATACGACGGATATCGAGCAAGGGCGCGCAGTTGGGCGGCGGCAGGCGTGGCACGGCGTTTTCCATCCAGCGTTGTTCGTCGACCTGAAAATGCACGGGCGCCAGTCGGGCGAGCAGGGCGAAGACGCCGCTGACCGGGCACAGGTAACGGCACCAGACCCGCTTGCCCCGGGCGAACAGCAACCCGACGACGACCGCGGCGACGGTCGAACCGCCAAGAATCAACAGCGCCGCCAGGGCGTAGTCATAGACGCTGATCAACTGGCCGTAGAGGGTTGTCAGGCAGAACGCCAGGGTTGGCCAGCCACCCCAGCGCAACCAGCGCGGCACACCCAAACCTTTGCCGTAATGGCTGGCCCATTCGCTGAGTGAACCTTCCGGACAGAGAACGCCACACCAGAGTCGTCCGAACAGCACGATCGACAACAGCACGAACGGCCACCATATGCCCCAGAAAAAAAACTGCGCGAACAGGGTCAGGTTATCGAACAGCCGTGCCTGGCTGTCCGGCAGCGGCAACACCGCCGGGATCACCAACAGCAATGCATAGAACAGAACAACGGCCCACTGCACGGCACGGATGACGGGCGCGTGACGACGCATGCCGTCGCCCAGGCGCTGCAGCCATTGATTGCGGCAACTCAGCTCAGGCATGGGACTTTTTCCACAGCACGCTGGCGCAGCCAACCGCCGACGGTCAGCCAATAACCGGCCAGCACCAGTAACGTCATGCCGCTGGGCGTCGCACGATAACCGGCAAAACCGGCAAGAAAACCACCCAGTCCATGGCTGTCGCTGAGCAAGGCACTGCTGTCCCAAAGCGCATCACCAACGAGGCTGTACATCACCTCCGGTAAATCCATGGCGAGTAATTGGCCGCCAATTCGCTCGGTACCGCTGACCAGCAACGCCGCGCCGAGTACCAGCAAAACAGCTTCGCTGATGGCAAAGAATCGCTGCCACGAGATGAACCGGCGACTGCTGTGCAGCAGGGCAATGGTCAGCGCCGACAGCACCAACCCCATTGCGCCGCCGACGGCAAACAAACCGAGCTGCGGACCTCGCAACTGAGCACCGGAGCCATAGAGAAAGACTACCGTTTCACTGCCTTCGCGGCTGACGGCGAGCAGGGCCAGCAGTAACAGACCCGCGCCACCTTGCCGAGCCAGGTGGCTTTCGGCGTGTCGTTGCAAATCGTGCTTGAGCGTGCGCCCGTGGCGGTGCATCCAGCCGACCATTTGCACGATCAGCAGGCTGGCCACCAGCGCAAGTGCAGCCTGGAACCATTCACTGGCTGAACCGCTCATGGCCTCACCGGCAAACAGAATCAACACCGCCAGCAGGCCCGAAAGCATCAACCCCAGCACGACGCCTGCCCACAAGTACTTCGCCAGTCGATCACCCTGATGCTGCTGACTGACCCAGGCCTGGAGAATGCCGATCACCAGCAGCGCCTCGACGCTTTCGCGCCAGACAATGAACATTGATTGATTCATGAAAACTCCGTGTTTGAACGGCTTATTTCGCGAGGATGCCGCCCTCGGGCAGTTGTGGATTGAACTCGTCGAAGAAGGGGTAGTGGCCGGGCCTGAGCGGGTGAATGACCACGAAGGTTGTCACGCCCGGCGACAGTACTTTTTCAACCCGCAATGGCGTGCTCTCGAATTCGGCTGGGCCTTGGCCGATATTTTTCAGGATGATCTTGAAGCGCTGACCGGCCGGAACCTCCAACAGGGCAGGAGTGAAGTGGCCATCGCGCAGGCTGAGTTCATAGCTGGGTAATTCGGCATAGGCCGTGAACGGCGCCACTGCTCCGGCAAGCATCAGCCAGGCAATCTCCAGGCGCTTCATTCAATAGCCGCCTTTTTTACCAATGCCGGCGTAGATGAACTCGTAGTGCAATTCGCAGCGTTCAAACCAGGGGGCTACGCCGGTTTCCTTATCGGTATGACGGCCAAGGGACCCATGACCGCCGGGTGGCAGGACGGTGAAGGTCAGCTGATATTTGCCTGGGCCGAGCAGCTTTACATTGTCGCCATAGTGCGGGCCGTCATTGGCGACCATGGCGTGGAAATCGCCTTTGAGTTCGTTCTCGCTGCCCTGTTTTTTCAGATTGAACGAGACATTGAGGTAAGGCACGAAACTGCCTTCCTGAAAGCCCTGTCGATTGTCCGCCGTGGCGCGAATGTCGGCTTCCAGATGCACATCGGAATCCGCGGTGGCCCGCATCATTCCGGCAGGTGCCATCTCGATTGGCTGCAAATACACCGCCCCGACTTCCAGCCCAGGACACAACTGTGGCTCACCGATCGGGTATTCCTTGGCGTGAGCCAGCGGTGTGAGCAAGAGCAGGGCAAGCGAAAGCGACAAGGGGGTACGCATAATTTCTTCCTGGGCATTGACGAGTAGGAGCCCGAGTCTAGGAAGCTTTGCTGCGAACAATAATGATTGGCATCAAGTTTCGAGCAATTAAACCGATGGCACATCACTCTGGCGAAATCGCTGGGCGCGCTCGACGGTGTGGGTCATCTGTTCGGCTGCGTGAATGGTCAGCGGATGCTGGGTAAAACCGGGTCTGGGGGATATGTAGGTGGCCATCTCCCGAGCAACGGCGAGCTGATGTTCCGAGCCAGTGGCCAGCAGGGCGATGACCAGGTTTTCAAGGGCAATCACTCGGACACGCAGATGAACCAGTTCGGCGTTCGTCAAGGCGGGCGGAGCGGTAAACGTTTTGTCATCGAGAGATGTTGCGGCATCTTGATCGTTCCAAGTTGATAGGCCGCTTGAGAAAGGATTTTTATTGAGCATGAGAGACGTCTCCAAGTCTATTAAAGCGTTAGCTTAGCCCCGGGATTGCGAAGGAGGTGAGCGCAGTCGCCCGATGTCGATTCTTGATGCGTATCAAGGCTGACTTTGTGTAAGGGCTGTAGGTTGGAGGAACGCCTCCCAAAGACCGGAGATCGGCATGGCTAAGAACTTCCCTATCAACCCCAAACACCCCGAACGGATCTGTTGGGGGTGCGACCGGTATTGTCCGGCGAAGTCCCTAGCCTGTGGCAATGGCTCCGACCGTACGATGCATCCGGCCGAACTTTTCGGCGAGGATTGGCACCTGCCTGGTGACTGGGGTATCGAGAAGCTCATCACAACTGACAAACCGACATATGATGCAGCGGACACCTCATTGATATCCGAAAAGACCCCATCTGGATCTACCTGACACCAATATCTGAACAGTAGGCGAGGCTCGATATTTCCGAAATATTGATCCACGATGCTCGCGGGGGGCACGGCCAATTTAGGTTCTGGCCATTGCTGGGCTAAAACACCTAATGGTTCGCCAGATGAATAAACAACCCATGGCATCCGCTTTGATGATGCTGGCGTCTACGGCAAAGCCTTCACCTTTGACCAAACCTGCGTCCATGCAACCACGCAGCACTTCATTGAATAGCCAGCCTATCGGGATTGAGCATCAGCACTTATTGCTTAAGGTAGAAAGATTCAACGCCGCTGCGATATAAAGCCAAACAAGGTAAGGAAACAGGATCAAGACAGTAATCACGTCAAACTGCGATGCCATCACCACCATCGCATCGGCCACAACCCAGAGTAGCTTCAGGATCACCATGCCGGCGAAAATGTGGTGAGCGCCTAAAGACACCAGTGTCCATAGCGTATTAAGGGCAATCTGCTCCGCTCATAAAGCCAGCACCGCCTGACTTCCAGGAACCAATGTCAACCGGTACCCGGCCTGATCACAAATTCCCGAATCACCGGCGTTCATCGGCTGTTTTGCTATCGTGCATTAAATTTGTGATTACAAAGAGATAAGAAATGGCGATTCCAATGTGGCAAGGTCAAGTCGCTCTGGTCAGCGGTGCGGGCAGTGAAAGTGGTATTGGTCTGGCGATCGCCCGACGCTTGGGCCGCGAAGGCGTGCGAGTCTTGATCACTGCCAGCAGTGCGCGGATCCAGCAACGTGTCGCCGAGTTGCAGGCTGAGGGTTTAGACGCTCGGGCGATGACAGCCGACCTGACTGACGAATTGCAGGTCAAGAAGCTGACCGATTGGGCTTATGAGCAGTTCGGTCATATCGACATTTTGGTCAATAACGCCGGTATGGCTATGGTCGGCAGCCCGGAACCCTTCGTTCAAGTGGCTGACATGGATTTGGCGACCTGGAATCTATCTCTGGCGCGCAATCTGACCAGCGCTTTTTTGCTGACTCGTGCGGTGTTACCTGGGATGAAGACGCGCGGTTACGGACGCATCGTCCACATCAGTTCGACGTCAGGTACACGCGGCAGCAACCCAGGTGAGGCGGCTTATAGTGCGGCAAAAGCAGCGATGGTCGGGATGAATATGGGCCTGGCGCTGGAAGTCGGTAAACGGGGCATCACCGTCAATAGCGTTGCCCCAGGCTGGATTGATACGGGGGCATTGACAGAGGAAGAAAGCCGCGCCGGTACCTACACTCCAATCGGCCGCGCCGGTCGTCCAGAAGAGGTTGCCGCTGCAGTGGCGTTTTTGGCGTCTCCGGAAGCCAGCTATATCACCGGTGAAGTGCTGGTGGTGGATGGCGGTAATTGTCTGATCGAAAACAAGGCGCCTTGACGCTAGCTTGGACTGCTGTCTTGTAGTGAGCCTACTATTTAGCGAAGAAATCAAACGCGCAGATGCTGGCTGGCCTTAAGCCCGATGCTAGTTACGCCAGTGTTGAAATAGTGACTCGGATTGAGCGATTACTTTCAGGAGCTTTTATACCAGAACATCCGTGCAGCCCAGCCATCCTTACGCACCACGTCTTGTCTGTCGATGACGTATGGCATAGGTATACGCCAAACTTGGCGAAAGGCCAGGCCATTGGCATATCGCCGGATAGCTGGAATGGGTCATGACCTTGTGCACCATCTGATTACGATTACGGCTGTGTACGAGTTCTAGCGGATCATTGCGAGTGAGAACTCACCAGTCCCTGGTTCAGAAACAGGGACGTTTTTACGAGTGGATACTGGATCGTTAACCCATCAAGTGCGGATCCATCTAGGCTTTAGATTGAAATTGAGCCAGTTGAGTCTTCAGTTGTGCGACCTCAGCTTCCAGTTCACGCACTCGTTCCTTGGCCTCAACTTCGACGCTGACGTCCTTCTGGATACCGATGAAGTAGGTGAGTTGATCGGTGTCGTTGAACACTGGGGTGATCGACAGTTCGTTCCAGAAGGCGCTGCCGTCCTTGCGATAGTTGCGAATGACTTGGCGGCAGGGGAGCATGTTCCTTATCGCCTCGCGAATTACTGTCAAACCAGCTTGATTACGGTCGTCACCCTGCAGGAAGCGGCAGTCCTGGTACAGGATGTCGTCAACGCTGTACCCCGTAAGGCGCTGAAAGGCGGGGTTGGCATAGATCAGGATGTTTTCGTCGCCTTCCTGCTCTGCTACCACGATGCCGTCGTTGGATGCTTCAACCACCAGTTTCAGCAGTTCTGCGTCGATCATTTTCAGAGCCCCAGTGAGTGACATCTCATTTTTAGCGGTTACCCGCCATACACGGAGTAATCAGTATAACGTACGGCCAAAAGCGACAAGGTCGGCCAGTCCTGAATCCAGCAACTGCGTAGCGCTTTGTGCACTGTAACGACTGGCGTAGATGATCAGCCCCGCTGAAAGTACTACGGAATCCGCGACGGAACGATTCCGGCATCCGTGGTGCATTATCCCAGTCCGCTGCGGCGATGGAGAGGTATCTCAGGGGGGGATGAGTGGCCCGCTATTCGTGTTCAAGGATCAGAAAGGTGCTGTCACCGGCATCACCTCCTGTAACGTGAGCCAAGCCTGAGGAGTGAGCGTGGTCATCGCTGAAGGTTTTGATGCCGAAAAGTTAAGCGACAGTGCCGCCCTTTTGATTAGGGGCGGCTGTCTTCACCTTCGGACGGTATCCATTGGTATCGCTTAACGATCAATTTCCTCGGTATGTGGAGAAACCGTAAGGGCTCAGAAGCAACGGGATGTGATAGTGAGGTACGGTACCGTCCACCTCAAAAATGACGGGTACCTCCGGAAAGAAACTGGACGTTTTGTGCGACTTGAACCACTCGCCAGTCTTGAAGGTGACACGGTAGGTACCTTTCTCCAGACCCCGACCTTCCGGATACAGCCCGGTGATACGACCTTGCTCGTTGGTTTTCGCGCTGTTGAGCATGTCCCAGTCTTTCCCATCCTGTTTTTCCAACGTGACATTGACTCCAGGGGAGGGCAGGCCATCCTGCAAATTGAGTACATGCACGCTCAATGGATTCGTTGCCGCTGATGCAAACGCTGAAAGGGCACTCAATACAGCGCCAGCGAAGAAACTCTTCAATACAGTCATGGTGATGTCCTTAGTTTTTAACGGCAGGTAAAACTTTGTTGATAGCGACCTCTGCACAACCTTCATCGTTTGCAGCGCCGCCTGCACCGGCCACCCCGATGGCGCCGATGACCTGACCATCGAATTTCAATGGCACGCCTCCACCGAGCAATAACAACTCATCGAGGGTGTTAAGGTTTTCAGCATCTGGATTAGCGCGAGCGCGCTCAGCTAACAACCGCGTCGAAGTCTTGGTCGACAGGGCGGTATAGGCTTTGCGTTGCGCGGCTAACGTGTTGTGCGGGCCGACATTGTCATCGCGTTGCACGGCAACCAGATTGCCGCCACGGTCGACAACTGCGGCAACGGCTGTGCGGCCATCGGCGTGACAGGCGGTCAGCGCGGCCGTTAGCAAATCGTTGGCCATTGCAAGTGACACGTCCTGGCGCTGCGCAACCTGATCCGGAGCTGCAACGGCGAACGCAGAGTTCATTGCGAGTGTGATCAGCAATGAAGTCGATAGGCTTGTACGCATGCTGTTCCCTTGGTTGGTTGAGTCTGTCTGGGTCATTGCCAGACATCATGACCAGCTCGCTCCGTCAGAATGATTACCTCCTGATTACCAATATGTAATGTGAGAAATCAGCGAAGCGGGCTAGCCTGTGCGCCAGTCCTGGAGGAAAAAATGCGTATCCTGGTGGTTGAAGATGAAACGAAAATGGCGGATTACCTGCGCAAAGCCCTGACTGAATCGGGCTATTCGGTAGAGATCGCTCTTGACGGCCTTGATGGCCAGCATTTGGCACAGGAGAGTGAGTTCGATCTGATCATTCTGGATGTCATGTTGCCGGGGTTGGATGGCTGGCAATTGCTTCAAATCATCCGGCGTAAGTGCCAGACCCCGGTACTGTTTCTTACCGCACGTGATTCGGTTGATGATCGGGTCAAAGGGCTGGAGTTGGGGGCTGATGATTATCTGGTGAAACCCTTTTCTTATGCCGAGTTGTTGGCACGCGTACGCACTTTGCTGCGCCGTGGTCCGCCTCGCGAGGTGGAGCATTTTGTGGCTGGTGACCTTAGTCTGGACTTGTTGCGACGCAGGGTAACGCGCAGCGGCGAGCGCCTCACCCTGACCAACAAGGAGTTCGCCCTACTGCACTTGCTGCTTAGTCGTGAAGGGGAGGTGCTCTCGCGTTCGCTGATTGCCTCACAGATTTGGCAAATGAACTTTGACAGTGACACTAATGTGGTCGATGTCGCCATCCGCCGACTGCGGGCCAAGGTTGATGATCCTTACCCGCTGAAGTTGATACACACAGTCCGTGGTATCGGTTACATGCTCGAGGTGCAATCCTGAATCTATATCCGCGCACTCTGAGCCTGCGCCTGGCCATCATGTTCGCACTGGTCAGCGTGCTATTACTGGGCTCCATTGGTTTTTATCTTTATCAATCGTTACAGCGAGAGATTGCATGGCGCGACGACCAGGCCCTGCTGGGACGCCTGGAGCGAATGCAAGCATTGATCAGCGATAGCGACAGCATCGAGCAACTGCGAGGTCGGCCCAAGCTCTACGAAAACATGTTGGGCAATCGCGACAGTCTGCTATGGATTGTCGATGACACCGGCAAGGTGTTGATCGAAATCAACCCGGTGGGTATGACCTTTCCAAAGTTGCCGGCTGCCCACCAGGCGCGCCTTGTTGAGGATCACTCTTCCGAGCCTGTGCGGCTTGCCTGGCAGGATGTCATGCAGGGTGATCGCGGCTTGACCCTGATCGCTGGCAAGTTGTTGGGTGAGCGCGAGCAGATGCTGGGGGTTTACCGACTCAGGCTTTGGCTGGCCATGTCAGTCGGAGCGCTATTGGCTTTTGCATTCGGTTGGTGGGTTAGTCAACGAGGCCTGCACCCTGTGCGCCTGCTGGCCAATCGCGCTGCCGCAATCGATGTGCAGCATCTGCATCTGCGGCTGGATGAGTTCAGTGAGCTGAATGAGCTCAAACCGCTCTGTAATGCCCTCAACCAGATGCTTGCACGTCTTGAGGACGGATTCGCCCAGCTTTCACGTTTCTCGGAAGACCTCGCCCATGAGATGCGAACCCCACTAGGCAACCTGATGGGACATACCCAACAAACCCTGAGGCGCAGTCGCTCTATAGAGGACTATCAGAACCTGCTGGTTTCCAATCAGGAAGAGTATGAAAGGCTGGCCCGCATGATCGACAGCATGCTGTTTCTCGCTCGCACCGAGCAGCCAAACGCTTGCGTAAAATTCGAGCAAATCAACCTGCACGATCTGATCGAGCAGCTCTGTGAGTATTTCGAAGGGGTAGCGCAAGAACGAGATGTACAGCTGATAAACCAGACCCAGGATCAATTGCTGGGTGATCCAGGCTTGATCCGTCGAGCACTTGCTAACTTACTGGCGAATGCGCTGCGCTACGCAACTCCTACCTCTGCAGTGACGATCAGCAGCAGGGTTTTGGAGCACCGTCTCGACATCACGGTGCACAACCACGGCGAGCCGATTGCGGCAGAACATCTTCCACGATTGTTTGAGCGCTTTTACCGGTGTGACCCATCACGTAATCAACCCGACGATTCCGGTGGTCTGGGATTGGCCATCGTTCGTTCGATTATGCAACTGCATGGCGGTTGTATAACCGTTGACAGCACTGACGCAGGTACGAGCTTTCACTTGGAGTTTCCCCTTATAAACGCCTGAGCTCGAACCGAAGTTATTGCACACGACACAGCGAATGCTGGCAAATTGCCCTATAGTGAGTTTCGTTGCAGTGGTGAACATCTAGGGAGCAGCAAATGGGGCTCGAAAATTTTTCTTTCGATCACATGCGAAAGGGGTAGTCGCAGTGCAGAGCAGAAATCGTATCGGAACTGATTCCTTGGGAATTGTTTTCAATGCTCAGCGACCTTCAAATCGGCATTTATCGGTCGTTCACCCGCGATCTCTTTTAGCTTCAACGGTGCTTGCCAAGGCTCGGCTCTCGCTCTGCGCCTTGGAAAAGTTAAAGTGATGCTTACTAGGCGGCGCAGCTCCCTGGCAGGTTTCATTATTCTTGCTGTCGGCCTGGTTGGTTTTTCGGCCATGTTGCTACTGAAGTCAGAGACCCAAAGCAGGGAAACGCGTTTCTCGGAATACGTTCAGAATATTTCCGGCGTCGTGCGAAATCAGCTTGATACCAATGAAGCTGTATTGGCAGGTTTCTCAGCATTTCTCCAAGCCGTGGATCAGAGCGATACTGAAGCTGCGGCCCGTTATGCGGCAGCCGTTTTATCAGCTTACCCTCATATTTACATGCTCGAGGCTGCTAGGGCAGTACCCATCGCCGAACAGGCTGCCTTTGAAGATCTGTTGCGCCGTACCTGGCGGCCAGACTTTGAACTCAAAGACTTCCCGAGCCTCACCCAGCAACCTGCCCAAAATCAGGTGTATCTCAGCGAGACTTGGCCGGTGTTGTTCATGTACCCGTTACTCCCTGAATCCAGTTCGATCTATGGCGTCAGATTAGAAACCGTCGCCTATCTCTCCTATGCGCTGGCTCGGACCCACAATAATCAGAAGCCCGTTGTATCACCCGTTTTTACAATGTATGAGGGTGGCAACGCATACATTCTGATGCAGTCAGTCATTCGGCCTGAACAGTCGCGAGAGAACACCCGCCCCAATTTTTTTGGCAGCACGATGGTGTCTTTGCTATTGATCAAAACGGGCGCGCTACTGGATGCAGTGAATAATGCAAACCTGGATCCCCTGGTTCACATCAGTGCAGTCCTGAAAACCGCTGCTGGGACTGAAAGCAGTGTGTTTTCAACACAGGTTCAACAAGCAAGTTTTCTAGATCGCCTCTTCTTGCCGCAATTGGCTGACCGAGTCGAGATCCGCAGTACATCGCAGCCAATGACGTTGGTCTTCGAGCGGCAACTCCGTGTCGGGGATGTCCTCACCAAAGAAATGTTGATGATACTTTTTGTCCTCGCCGGGGCACTGGTGTTGATGCCGATGGTATTGATTCGGCATTTCAAGGCGTTAGAAAGGGCTGAAGTTGAGCACCAGCGCTCGGCCTACCTCGCAACACATGACGTGCTCACGCAACTGCCTAACCGTTACTTGTTCGCCGAACGTTTTGCCCAGGCCTTCTCGGATTGGGAGGCTAAAGGGATTCCGTTTGCTGTGCTTTTGATCGACTTGGATCATTTTAAGGAAATCAACGACAAGTACGGCCATGAAGTAGGCGACCAGGTTCTGCGAGCGGTCGCACACCGCATGCTTCAAGCCACCCGCTCATGTGACACCGTTGCCCGGTACGGTGGCGACGAATTCGTGATGCTGATCTCTAAACTATCTGACCCCGAGAGTGCTGAGTCGCAGGCATTGAGGGTGTTCGACACCATCGCGCAGACAGTCGTGACAAGTGCAGGAGAGCTATCGGTATCGTGCAGTGTCGGAGTTTCGCTGTGTCCTATTCATGGCCAGAATCTCGACACATTGCTTAAAGCGGCGGATCAGGCCATGTATGGAGTCAAGCAACTTGGTCGGAGGGGTGTAGGGATGACGTAATCCCCTGCTGCATGAGACTTGTGCCGTTTTGAATGGACAAGCGGGTCAAAGACTAAGCGACTTATGAGTTACATCACGCTGATGAGGCTCGGCATTCAGGAGCGAACAAACAGCCTCCGCATCCGTCCTGATTTTGAAGACATCGTGCTTGCTAGCTGAGCCTCCTTCGACGAGATCAACGACTCTGTATCGCTTAGCGCCATCTTCCATGCCGGTGGTCTCGATGACTCTGAATCTTGGGTGCATGGTGCGTTCCCTGCTGAAGATTGGTGCCCTACAAGTACCGGCAAAAGGAGACCACTTCAAGAACGGGACGGACTGAAGCTGAGACAATTTATGACGGTGCACCATGCTTCTCATCGCATGAAGCACGGTTAGCAGTAGGTAGCGTGTTGAGCCATTTTTCCTATAGTCGATGCTTCGGGCCAGCAGGGCCCGGCTATTCAAGAGGATCATCGAGTCCTACGGATTCTTTCATCCCATAATATTCGTATCTACGGTTAAGGGGGCAGATGAGGAAGCAAGCGACCTCGACATAATCGCTTCGATACCATCAGACATGGAAGGAAAATGAATAACAGTCTTGAGTTTCGGACGCTGACTTGTTGGCTCGTAACGCACTTTTTTAAAATGCCCATACCGGCGCAGTCGAATTAGTTTTGGCCAAGGTCAGTTATCCCGCCACGCGTCGCGAGGCGTGTTTGCCTGCGATAAAAGGCGTGAATTGCCCATACCACTCCTACCAGTAGCAACCCTGTCCCAAGCGCTTCCATAGGAGAGGGCCAGCGTTGGTTGATCAGCAGGCCCATCGTAGTAGCATAAATGGTTCCGCTGGCGATCAATTGCCCGCTGAGCGCCAGAGGTAGACGTCGAGTTGCAATCGACCATGCCCAGGCACCTGCAAGGGTGGCCCCTAACCCCTGAATCAACCCACAGACTATTAGCGCCTGAGTACCTGCTAACCCGCTCGGATGGCTAGCGAAGTGGGACAGGTTCAAGTGCAGACCAACGGGTATGAACGCCAGCATCTCGACGCTGCACATGAAGATCAGCATGGCTGACCACAACATGGGTGACATGCTTGGACGCTGAGCCAAAGCACTTTCATTTAACAATCCAAAGCCAGTCCAAAATCCAATTGCCATTAACGATGCGAGCAGCCCCAGCAATATCGAATGGGTCGGGAGCACCACCTTTGCGGCGCTAAAATCAAACACGCTCAAGTTGACCAAACTTATGCCCAATGCCGCCACCAGCAGCGGCCCGGCAATGGCGCGCCAGGGTACGCTGGAGCTTCGCATGTTGCCGGCAATCGCGAGCACAATCGGTACTGACCCCATCATTACCGGAGGGATCACCGGCCCAGCTGCCAAGACCGCAGTGGTGATCAGGAAGAAGTAGCCGATGTATCCCAAGAAGCCCAGCAGTGCGGCACAGGCCCAGTCGCTCAGTCGCAACTGCCGAACTTCGCAGCGGTAAACAAACAGCACAAGCAGGCTACCTAAACCGGCAAAGGAATAGCTCACCACAGCCAGATCAAAAAGGCTGTAATCGCCGACCAACCCCGGAAAGATGTAGAGCAGCGACCAGGAAAAAGTGGCGGCAATGGCCGCTAATAGGCCTAGGGTCATACGTGATGCTCCTGTTGGGCCTGCTTCCGGATCCAGCAATGAGCTACGTGTCGGGCAGTGTCGAATACCCGCACGTCCTGGCCCATGGTGCCGCTGACAAAACTGCCCTCCAGTAAGATAAACAGCCCCTCAGCAACTACGTCAGGGTCACTTATACCGGCGCTCACGGCCAAGGCATTAAGATTGTCGCGTATCCCTTGCTTATGCCTGCTGACTGCTAAATGTACAGGGTGGCTAAACTGGGGGAATTCAGCCGCACTGTTGACGAACAGGCACCCGCGTTCGCTGTCTTGTAAAAGAAAACGTTGATACAAATCGAAAAAAGCGAGCATGCCACTGACCGGGTCAGGATGCCCTGCCAAGGTGCGCGCTACCTCTTCACGCCAGCGTCGGTCACGCTCCTCAAGGCAAGCCACTATCAGCGCATCCTTGGAGGGGAAATGGCTGTAGAGCGTCATCTTGGTAACACCCGCCATCGCGGCGATGGCCATCACACCAGTAATGTGTATACCTTGCGACAGAAACAGCTTCAACGCTGAGTCAATCAAGCGTTCACGGGTATTGTCCAATTTAAGGCACTCCGGCGTAGGGACGGAGCTAACTATACTGACCGGTAAGATTGGGGTGCATCCAAATACGACCTGAATCATGGCCGCTACGACGCAGACCGCAGTATGCAAAAGCAGCAGTAAATCGCAGGATTTGGCCAGCCAGGACGTTCGTTACGCTAGCTAAACGCAGCCTGCACCCGAGTGGTTAACGCATACGCTCTCTCACCATTCAATGCTCCTGCGCCGTTGGCAACGCTCCGAGCAGTAGCGCACCTCAGCCCAGCAGCGCGCCCATTTCTTGCGCCAGGCGAAAGGCAATCCGCAGACCGCACAGGTTTTGATCGGTAGTTCACTCTTCTTCAAAACGACTCCCCGACATCTAGTTTGGCGAGCAGTTTCTGGCCACGATCCCAGAGTGCTTGCTGCTTGGATTCAGTCATACGATCGAGGTTTTTATAGACCATGCCCATGCGCTGATTGCTGCGCAGAAGGTCGCCATGACGTATTAGAAAATGCCAGTAAAGCGAATTGAAAGGGCAGGCGTCGTCCGTCGTGCTTTCACTGACTTTGTACGCACAATTACGGCAGTAGTCAGACATGCGCTTTATATATTGGCCACTGGCGCAGTAAGGCTTAGAGCCCAGGTAACCACCATCGGCATGCATGACCATGCCCAATGTATTGGGTAGCTCGACCCAGTCGAATGCGTCCATGTAGATCGCCAGGTACCAGTCGCAAATCTGGGACGGAGCGATGCCGGCCAGCAGTGCAAAGTTGCCGGTCACCATCAGCCGCTGGATGTGGTGGGCATAGGCATGTTTCAAACTTTGGCCGATCGCCTGGCCCATGCAGTTCATCTTGGTGTCGCCAGTCCAATAGAACTCTGGAAGCGGCCTGCTGTTGCCAAACAGATTGCCGCCGGAGTAGTCGGGCATTTTCAGCCAGTACACGCCGCGTACATATTCACGCCAGCCAATGAGTTGACGGATAAAGCCTTCGGCTGCGTTTAATGGAATGCTGTGCGCCCAGTAAGCAGCCTCGACGTCGCTGCACAATTGACGTAGATCCAACAGGCCAATATTCAGTGCGGCGCTGATCCGCGCATGGAACAGAAAAGGTTCATCACTGGCCATCGCATCTTGGTAGTCGCCGAAAGCAGCGAGGCTCCAATCGAGGAAGTAATCCCACAACGCTTGGGCATCGGCGTGGGTTACCGGGTAATCAAAAGTGTCGAGTGCGCCATAGTGGCTGGAGAAGTTTTTTGCGACCAGCTCAAGCACTTCCTGGGTGATTGCATCGGCTGAAAATCGCACTGGCGAGGGAGCTCTCACGCCTTTGGGCAGTGCCTTGCGGTTATCGGCATCAAAGTTCCAGGCGCCGCCGACCGGGCTGCCGTCGCCGTTGAGCAACAGACCACTCTTGCGTCGCATCTCACGGTAGAAGAACTCCATGCGCAGCTGCTTTTTGCCTTCGGCCCAGGACGCAAACTCGAGTCGGGTGCAGAGAAAACGGGTATCGGTATGCCACTGGATCGCCAAGCCACAATCTTTCAGCGACTGCTCCAGGCGCCAGTCACCGCATTCTGTCAGGTGCAGCTCATCCGGTTGCAGCAGTGATTGCCAGCGCCGTAACTCTTCCGGTACCGATCCGCTATTTTGCGGATCATCGAGCGTGACGTATTGCACGCGGATGCCACGCTGCTGCAACGCCTCAGCAAAATGGCGCATCGCACTGAAGATCAGTGCGATTTTTTGCGGGTGATGGGGCACATGGCTGGCTTCCTCCATCACTTCGACCAGCAAAACCGTATCGCGCTCGCTGTCCAGCCCCTTCAATGAGGCCAGGTCAAAAGACAACTGGTCGCCCAAGACCAGGCATAGTCGGTGAGTCTTGTTCATTCGAAAGAGTCCAACGGAAGATGACTCACCAAGGCGCAGTCAGCGAGAATGGAATGCGTAACGGCTCAATGCGCCCTTCACGTGAGCCGCACATCTCGTCATGGACGCACTGCTGCACAAGCACGCAGGGGAAAGGCGGCACAAACTGCAACAACTCACGCAGGTGATTGATGGAGCGAAGGCGCATAGGCTTTGCTTCGTCGTCCAGCAGTGTGAACTGGCCGTGATCCAGCCCGACTCGCGCCAGATAAAAACCGCCTTCCAGAGACAGCAGCTCCAACTCTCGTACTTCGCCATTCGCGGCCCGTTCGGTCAACGCTTGCAGATTCAAGGTTCACTCCCTGCCTACCACGGTAGGCGTTCTCCGTTATAAGCAAAGAAATTGCCGCTGTCGGCAGGCGCCAAGCGGTCAATCAGTGATAACAATTCGCGGGCAACGAGGCTTGCAGGCCTGGCGGCAGAAGCGCCTTTAAAGGGCTGGGACAGGCCCGAAATGACCGTGCCTGGATGAAGACTCAGCAAACGGGTCTGAGGGCGTGTTCGTGCCAGTTCAATCGCAGCCGTTTTAATCAACATGTTCAACGCTGCCTTGGAGGCGCGATAGGCATACCAGCCGCCCAGACGGTTATCGCCAATACTGCCGACCTTGGCGGAGAGCACCGCCATTGCGCCGCGAGGGTCTAGCAAGGGTAGAAAGTGACGCAAAACCAGCGCAGGCCCGAGCGCGTTGACTTGGAATATCGCCTGAAGCGCATCAGCTTCAATAGAGGTGTAACTTTTTTCAGGCTTGATGTCTTCGCGATGTAGCAGACCGGCAGCATGCAAAATCAACTGATACGGGGCTTCTTCGGCTAATACGGCGGCTGCGCTGGCGATACTGTCTGGCTTTTCCAGATCCAATCCTGGAGCACTATTGCGCCCCAGCTCACGAACAACCGAGCATCTTGGATCTTCGTTGAGCAACTCACAAAACGCCGCGCCGAGCGCTCCACTGGCTCCTATCACCAAGGCACGGTAGCCGTAGCCGAGTGAGTTCATCTCAAAGGAACTGTTCATTTCGCCTCTCCTACACCTTGTGCGGATTTGGGGCCTTAGCTGCGTCGCCCAATCAGTTGCAGGAACTCGAGACGCGTAGCGGATGACTCGCGAAAGGCCCCCAGCATCACTGAGGTCGTCATCACAGAGTTTTGCTTTTCCACGCCCCGCATCATCATGCACATGTGCTTTGCCTCAATGACCACGGCCACGCCGGCCGCATCGGTGATGTGATGGATGGCATCAGCAATTTGTTTTGTGAGGTTTTCCTGGATCTGTAAGCGGCGGGCGAACATATCGACGACTCGGGCGACCTTTGATAGACCCAGTACCCTTCCTGTGGGGATGTACGCGACATGAGCCTTGCCGATGAAGGGCAGCAGGTGATGCTCACACAATGAATACAGTTCGATATCGCGCACGATGACCATTTCATCGTTTTGCGATTCGAACAGGGCACCGTTGGTCACGTCTTCCAGACTCATCGTGTAGCCGTTGCAAAGGTATTGCATCGCTTTGGCTGCGCGCTTGGGCGTGTCCAGCAGTCCTTCACGCTCAGGGTTCTCGCCTACAGCGATGAGAATTTCACGGTAATGCTTGGCTATTGATGGGTTCATTTTGATTCCTCGCAGCCATGCTGTGCTTAAGGTGGCGGCAATCCTTGGCAGTAGGGGAGTGCCTGCTGCGCACCAGATAACAAGGAGTTCGCCAGATCATCTGTTGCTCAGGTTCTGCGTCGGCCCGATGGGAAAGCGAAGTTTTCTAGGTCTGTTTTGTTTTCAAAGTGGGCCGCTCGTCTTTTCGGGTTTTGACTCCGGCCCACCGCAACGGTCATCGACACAGCGACGGCGGCCATCAGGGTGAGGAAGCCACGCCAAATGGGGGCGTAAGCGGCAGAAGAGGCGATAACCCAAATCAAGCAGCGGTCGGGTGGCACGCCATGTCAATGGCGCAGCCCAAAACCCCAAGCCCGCGGCTCGCCAGCTCCACAAGGTGGCGTCCAGACCGGTTACCCAGCGGCCATCGGCGAAACGGGCGTGCAGCGAGGACTGCATTTGCTCGAACGTGAACCCGAGTACCTTGGCGTCGAACGCTCCGCTGCTGATGTCAATAAATAGCAGTCGACTCTCTGCGGCGTGTCGATTCAGGATCTTGATTTCGCGCGCACACAGCGGACATTGACCGTCAAAGTACAGCGTCAGTGGCCAATCCTTTTTATTGTACATTTTTAGCCGACCTGTATAGGTTTTGCACAAGATATGCTGAAAGAAAAGGACTGACAATGGGCCCGCCCTAAGCCAAGTTGAAAAATGCGACCTTCTGGGTAAGACGATCCGCAAGCTGCGCTAACTCCTGGCTGGCCGTTGCAACTTCACGAGAGCCCGTTGCTGATTGCACCGTTGAGCTATGGATGCGCGTGATATTTTGCGCAACGTCTTCGGCCACTACGCTTTGCTGGATAGATGCGCTGGCGATTTGGGCATTCATGTGGTTTATGGCGCCGACTTGCTGGCTGATTTTAGATAGCGCCGTCTGGGCGTTGCGGGTTTGCGCAACGGTGTGGCTTACCAGTTCGCAACTATTACGCATGGTTTGTGCAGCCGTTTCGGTACCGCTCTGCAGCGTGCCTATCATTTCTCGAATTTCCCGCGTCGACTCCTGAGTGCGATTAGCTAGAGAGCGCACTTCATCGGCCACAACTGCAAACCCTCTGCCATGCTCACCTGCTCGGGCCGCTTCGATGGCTGCGTTCAGCGCCAACAGGTTAGTTTGCGTTGCAATTGAATTGATTACCTCGATCACTATTTCAATCTCTTCGCTACGCTTGGACACCTGTTCTACCGTATGGGTGGTTTCAACCAGTGTGTTCGCTAATTGTTCGATAGCGAGAGTGGTGTCCGCAACGACGCGATTACCGCTTACAACTTCCGCATCGGCTAGACGCGTTGCGTCCGCTGCTTGATATGCATAACCTGAAACTTCATTGACCGTTGCCGCCATTTGCGTAATTGCAGTTGCCACCTGTTCGGCTTCGCGGTTCTGCAGGCTAATTTGATTGTTATTGGTGGACGATGTGGTCAATAGTTGCCTAGATGAATTGTTGACCTCTTGGGCCGCAATGCGTACTTCACTAATGGTATCAGCCAAACGGCTTAGGGCAGTTTTCAGGACGCCCATCACGCTGTTCGGATAATCGGTAACAATGATTTGTTGCAAGTCACCTGCCGCCAATCGCTGGATAGCCTGTGCAACCTGAGTCGGCTCAGCACCCAGCGTTGACTTGACGAAGCGAATAATTGAGATCGCCAGGATAATGCTCAGCAGCAGCGCTATCCCGGTGGCCATGAGCATCAGTCCTCGAAACTCACTAGCGGTGGCTTGTACCGCACTGAGTTGGCTTTTGATCGAGGCTTCTTCATAGTCAATCAGTGCATTCACGCGTTTCAACCATTCACTGTATTGACCGGAAGTTTGGCGCAGCAGCAAAGCCTGTGCACCTGAAATATCTCCGGCGCGACGCAAAGCAATTACCGACTTGGTGGAAGCTAGCGTTTGCTTTTCAATATCTTTAATCGCCAGTAACAGCTGTTGCTCCTGCAATGTTACCCCTGCAGTTGCAAATAGCTGATCCATTGGCATGGCTGAATCGGAGTAGGCCTGTTCTAGATTGATAACTTCATTGAGGTGGACGGTTAAGTCTTTATCACTATCCACCAACACTGCGTCCCGAATAGCAATGGCTCGGTTGTGTACACTCCCGCGAAAATTAATAGCGTAACGTTGAATCTTGGCCGCATTTTCGCTTACGTGTTCCAGGGTGGAGTCGATAAAGTCCACACGTTGGATGCCCACGGCGGTGATTAGTATGAGCAGCGACACAATTACGGCGAAACCAAGGCCTATGCGCGAGGCTAGTGTGATGGAGTTTTTCATCGGCTGAACTCTTAGATAGACCCTGTACGGGCAAGACGTGGTGGTTCTGTTTTGCTGTCCGTGTTAAGGGCTCTTGTCTCTACCGCCCATTTGAAAGTGACGAGAGCCCGGCGAGGTACGAGCGTGAGCCGCTGGTGATAGCTGACTGATGGCAGAGTGACACAGATTGCAGAAAACCTATACACAAAGTTATTTTTGTATAGGTATTATCGCTTCTCTCAAGGTCGAGCCACGGCAGTCACAGTCTGGTTTCGGTGATGCACCAGGATGGCGAGCGGATCGGTTCGTAAAAGCTAGGTGGCCCCGATGAAGGACCGGGATTCGTCAGCGAGAGCCCGTGCTCGTATGCTTAAAACCGATGGTGAAACGACCAGACATCTCCGAAAATTTGTAGTCGTGATTTTCGTGTTCTAGCGCCTGTTCATCTCATACAGCGTCGCCAGTCACATCGCGTCATGACTTACTGCAAGCAATCTTGGACGACCAGGCAAAGCACTGCTGGCGCGGTTTTCCTATTGATTTTGGTTTCAAGAATCTGTTGATTGCATTGGCACGTTTTAAAAACCCGCTCACGAAGAACTGAAGGCTGGAAGGGTTCTAAGGTGCTGTCGACTTGGTAAATGCAGGCACTGAGCATGATCTCAAGGATGCGAAGCGCCTCATATGGCGTCGCCTGATTGCCCGAAAAGCAATGGGGCAATGACCTGATTCTACAAAGCGACTCATTACGTTGACCTCAGCTTCGGATCGCCATCAATCTCGCCCAAGCGGGGCTTTTGGGCCTACAGTCTTGAGTGTCGCTCACTGCAAGGAATACAAATGAACGCGTTGCCTTCAACCTCTCTGCCAAAGCACGTCAGCCTGCTGGGTTATGGCGGTCTGTTGCCGTTTATTTTTCTGGCGCTGCTGATCCCGTTCTCTCTCGACTATCGGCCGTTGTTTGCGATGGCGCTTGTTAACTATGGCGCAGTCATCCTGAGCTTCGTCGGCGCCTTACACTGGGGCTTCGCCATGACAGTGAAAGACATGAGCGCCGAGCAGGGCAGCGACCGGTTCATCTGGAGTGTCATTCCTGCGCTTATTGCTTGGATTGCCACGTTACTGCCAATGCCATTGGGTTGCTTGCTGCTGGTCATCGGCTTTGTTGTCCACCTTCGGCAGGACAGGCAGCTGTTGCGGGTTACGAGCTTGCCCGCCTGGTACCTGCCGATGCGATTACGGCTTACCCTCGTGGCGAGCGTCTGCTTGCTGCTTGCCGCGATCGTTGAGGCGCTTCATTCATGAAGCCTCGTGTGCCCGGCTCGTTGCCCGTGCCTGGCAGCCGCTTATCGCGGTTGATGCGTTTAGGCAGTTTGGCCTCGGGCGTCGCGGGCGGCATGCTAGCCGAAGGCGCTCGGCAGTGGGTTCAGGGCAAACGTCCGGCGCTCAGCGAACTGCTGTTGACGTCGGGCAATGTGCATCGGGTGGTCGAGCAGCTGTCGCAACTGCGTGGCGCCGCCATGAAGATTGGGCAGTTGTTATCGATGGATGCAGGTGATCTGTTGCCGCGCGAGTTCAGCGAAATCCTTTCTCGTCTGCGTTGCGACGCTCATCCTATGCCCATGAGCCAGTTGGTGGCAGTCCTTAACGAAAGCTGGGGCAAGGGCTGGGAAGGGCGCTTCGAACGGTTTTCCTTCACGCCATTGGCGGCAGCGTCCATCGGCCAGGTTCATGTTGCGAAAGGAAAGGACGGCCAACGCCTGGCGATCAAGGTGCAATACCCTGGCGTGCGCGAGAGTATTTCCAGCGATGTGGATAACGTTGCTTCCTTGCTGCGCATGTCCGGGATGCTGCCTAAGGGCATGGACGTCGGCCCATTGCTCCAAGAGGCCAAGCGTCAGCTACAGGATGAAGCGGACTACATGAAAGAAACCGATCACTTACAGCGCTTTGATCAACTGTTGGCGGACAGTCCTGACTTTCTGGTTCCTCGTGCGTATGCCCAGTTCAGCACGCCGAATATTTTGGTGATGTCCTTCGTTGACGGGGTAGCGGTGGAGTCACTAGAGCACGCGCCCCAAGCAGAGCGCGACCGGATCATCATGTTGCTATTCGGCCTGTTTCTGCGCGAGGTGTTCGAGTTCCAGTGCGTGCAGACCGACCCTAACTTTGCCAATTACCGTTATCAGCAAGGCTCAGGACGGATGGTGTTGTTGGACTTCGGCGCCACGCGACTTTATGACCGCAACACTACCGAGGCTTATCGCCGCTTGTTGATTGGAGGCCTGCATGAAGACCGTGCCGGCATCACCAATGCCGCGCTGGACGTCGGCTACTTTCAGCCTGAAACGCTGCCCAAACACCGAGCGGTACTCACTGATCTCATTACACAGGCCTGCGAGCCACTGAGGCATCAAGGTGCCTATGACTTTGCGACGTCTGACCTGGCCGTACGCCTACGTGATACCGGTTGGGAACTAGGTGCCGACCGCGACTTCTGGCACACGCCACCTGTGGATGTGCTGTTTCTGCATCGCAAGGTGGTAGGTTTGTACCTGTTGGCCGCGAAGCTGAAGGCGCGGGTAAATGTCCGGAGGCTGTTCGAGCCTTACGTGATTTGAGCGCTTTATGGACGGTAAATGCTCGCCTTGGGTACCGCTACCGTTTAACCATGCCTTTGCATAATTCTAGGCCCGCAAGTATCTGATCTCTGATTCAATTGGCGATTTGCTGGGCTGCGGAGCTATAGCTACATCGGCTATCGCTCATTCGGGCTTAAGCCCGGCTCGACCCAAAGTCTTCATATGCCCTGAGCGGTTCACTCCGCAGTTGGCCGACCACGATTGATTCGCGAAGCGCATTGCAGCTGTCTCATTTCTCCTGGGCGTTACCAAGCTGCCTGCTATTCCATGCTTCCGTGAGCTCGTCTATCCGATCCGTGATTTGAGGCTTTTTTGATAGGACAAGGCAGCGCATGTTGCCAACAAATTCTTCTATCAAATACACAGCGTCGCCGACCAGTTCGCGCTCCCGCAGCGCTTCGTCCCGGATCCGTCCGGGGCATTGTGGAGAGGCGCCCAACCACGGCTGAGCGCCATTTGACTCAGCCAGTGTGGTGACTCTCGGCAAGGCCGTAGACGGACGTGTTGATGCCTTGGAAGCGCGCTTTTAACTGCAGCGCCAAATACAGCGAATAATGCCGTGACTGATGCAGGTTGCCACCGTGAAACCAGAGGTTTTCTTGCTGTGTTGGCTTCCACATGTTCCGCAGTTCGCCCTCGTATGGGCCAGGGTCATTCGTGGTTCCGGAACCCAGGCCCCAGCAGCGACCGACCTTGTCAGCGACTTCTTGGGAAATCAGCTTCGCGGCCCAACCATTCATTGAGCCATAGCCTGTGGCGTAGACGATCAGGTCTGCTGGTAGCCGGCTGCCATCGTTGAGCACGACGGCATCTGCTTCGATGCGTTCGACACCCAGGCCAGGAGCACTCTTGAGCTTGATCGTGCCGTTGGCGATCAGTTCGGAGGCGCCGACGTCGATGTAGTAACCAGAACCACGGCGTACGTACTTCATGAAAAGGCCAGACTCGTCGTCACCGAAATCCAGCATGAACCCGGCCTTGGCCAAGCGCTCGTAAAAGTCCTTGTCACGCTCCTTGATCGCTTCGAAGATCGGTTGATGAAAGCTTGGCATTACCTTGTAGGGGATCGAGGCGAACAGCATGTCGGCCTTGTCGGTGGTCAAACCCGACTCCAAGGCATCTTCGGAGTAGAGCCCCCCGAAGACGAGATCCATTAAGCTGTCAGAGCGCACGATGTGAGTACTTGAGCGTTGCACCATGGTCACCTCGGCACCGTTCTCCACAAGGTCGGCGCAGATATCGTGAGCCGAATTGTTCGCACCGATTACTACCGCGCGCTTGCCGCTCCAGGCGTTTCCGCCGGGATGGCGGCTGGAATGATGCTGCTGGCCATTGAAAGCGTCGGCACCCGGATAAGTGGGAACATTGGGTACGCCAGACATGCCGGTGGCGAGGATTAACTGGGTAGGCTGTAAAGTCACACGCTCGCCATCGCGCTGCACTTCAACCTTCCAAGTGCCACTTTGCTCGTCAAAGTTGGCACTTACGCATTCGGTACGCGGCCAATAATTGAGCTCCATGACTTTGGTGTACATTTCCAGCCAGTCGCCAATCTGGTCTTTTGGGGTGAAGACTGGCCAGTGATCGGGGAAGGGCAGGTAAGGCATATGGTCGTACCAGACAGGGTCGTGCAGGCACAGCGACTTGTAGCGACCGCGCCACTGATCTCCAGGACGCTCGGCTTTGTCGACGATCAGAGTTGGCACGCCCATTCGCTTGAGCCGCGCAGCGAGCCCCAGCCCACCTTGGCCGCCACCAACGATCAGGCAGTAAGGTTGGGTGGTGATGCCTAGCGAAGCTTCTTCATCTTGGCGACGCTCTAACCAGTTGCGTTTGTCGGCGTGGGTGTGACCGTGACTTGCACCCATTGGACGACGGCGGCCACTGGGTTCTTCAAAGCCTTTGAGCTCGCGCATGGCTGTCAACAGCGTCCAGCACACACCGTCTTTTAGGCGAACGTAACCTTTACCTCGCGCCGCTTCGGTTTCCAGGCTGATCCAACCTTCGAGCACACCGTCATTCAGCGTCGCTTCACCTTCCAGTTTCCATCGCTCAGGACGAGTCTGGTCGAGGCGTGCTTCGAGCATGTCTCGGATGGCAGGCTTGCCTTCGAGGGTCACCAGGTTCCAGCTGAAAAGTAGCAGGTCACGCCAGTGACACTCTTCGGCAAACAGTTCCAGTACGCCGTCCACATCACGTTGGGCGAGACGCTCGCCGAGGTTTTCGACCCAAGCCGCGAGTTGAGCAGTTGGCGTGTGCAGAGGTGTTTCAACAGCGATGTTCATTGGGCTTCTCCGATCTTGTTGTTTTTGTACAACTTGCCCCTGAGCAAGGCTCGGGCCACCTTCGCGAAAGCCCCATTGCAGAGCGGCTGCTGCGGTGTTGCTCAGCCTTGGATTCGGAGATCTGTCACGATTCTGGAAATGGTGGATGACAGAGTGTCACTCGGTGCAAAAAGCGCTGGTTCCGGTCTTTTCATATAAGCTGCAAACAGACCCGTGTCCTGACCGTAACGGAGAACAAGAACAATGAAGCCGGCCTTGATCAACGCCCATGCACAACAAGTGCTGCAAGCCGTGCAGGGCACTCACGCCACCCATGGCCCTATTGCTGACTTGGCCATCACACGATCCTGGCGCCGGTGCCTGGATCAATATCAGCTCGATCCTGCCAGTCGCCGCGCACCTAACGTGGTTGAGCATCCACGCTTGCAGGATCACCGCGCGCCACTGGAACACATCATCGCTGTGGCGCACTGGCAGATGAGCAACTTGCACCAACAGCTCGGACGTGATGGCCACGTGGTGCTACTCACCGATGCTCGCGGTGTGGCGATCGACAGTGTGTTTAACGAATCCGAACGAGCCGAATTTCAGCGTTCCGGATTATGGCTCGGTTCGATATGGAGCGAGGATTGCGAGGGTACGAACGGTGTCGGCACCTGCTTGGTCGAGCGACAGCATGTCACTATCCGTCGTGATCAACATTTCCGTGGCAAGCATGCCGGCTTAACCTGTTCGGCCAGCCCGATATTTGATGCGAACGGAGAGCTGCTCGCCGTTCTTAACCTCTCTTCTGTGCGAGAGGAACAAGGTCTTCAGCAGCACTTCAAAGCAATGGCATTGACCAACCTGACGGCCCATATGATCGAGAGCTGTTATTTCCTGGGGCATGATCCGCAGCGATACTTGCTGCGCTTCCACCCGGAGTCCGGCTACGTCGGGCTGTTGGGGGAGGGGTTGCTCAGTTTTGACGAGAGCGCTTGTATCTGTTCAGTCAATCATGCGGCGCTCGAGCTGCTGGGCCTCAGCCGTGAGCAGGTGGTTGGGCAATCTCTGACGATGCTGCTGGAGACACCTCTCGATCAGGTGATGAGTCAGGCCAGCTCGCAGCCAAGTGTCTGCTGGCCAATGCGGCTGCTGGACGGACGCCTGCTCTACGGACAGTTGCGAGAACCCTTACGCAAGGTGCCTTTAGTCACTCCTGCAATCCCCCAAATTAACGACGTGCATGTGTGCCTGGAAGACCCGCGCCTGCAACGCGGCTTTGCTCGCGCATTGCGTGTTTTGGAGCGTGACGTTCCGGTGTTTTTACAGGGCGAAACCGGTACCGGCAAAGAGGCTTTTGCTGCGGCGCTGCATCGCGCCAGCTCCAGAGCGAGCCAGCCGTTTGTGGCGATAAATTGCGCGGCCATTCCAGAAGCGCTGATCGAGAGCGAGCTGTTCGGCTATCGCGGTGGCAGCTTCACCGGCGCACGCAAGGAGGGAATGATCGGTAAGCTGGAACAGGCCCATGGCGGCATACTATTTCTTGATGAGATCGCCGATATGCCACTGGCTTTACAGACTCGCCTGCTGCGCGTGTTGGAAGAGCGTCAGGTGGTGCCCTTAGGCGGCGCGACGGTACGTCCGCTCGATGTTCGCCTCATCAGTGCCAGCCACCAGGATCTACACGTCTGCGTGGCCGAAGGGCGCTTGCGCGAGGATCTGTTCTACCGCATTGCGGGGTTCGCCGTGCACCTTCCACCGCTGCGCGAACGATCAGACAAGGGGCTTTTACTCGACCTATTGCTGCGCGATGAGGGGGCAGGGGGCAGAATTCGGCTAGAGCCTGGCGTCAGAGAGCGTCTGCTGACGCAGCCTTGGCCGGGCAACGTCCGGCAGCTGCGTACGTGCCTGCGCACACTGGTAGCGTTGGCGTTGGAAGGGCGTGTGACCCTGGATGATTTGGAGGAGTTGCTGCCGGTAGTGCCAGCGACAATTGCGCTGGCAGAAAATCCGCTGGGCGTATCCGAGCGGCAGACACTGCTCACATTGATTGAGGCGGAACACTGGCATATCGCCCACGTTGCTGCTCGCTTGGGGATCAGCCGCAATACGCTCTATCGCAAATTGCGCCACCACGGTATTTCACGACCCGGTTGAATGCAGAATGACATCGTCGCGTTCCCTGTCTCTGTGGACCTGGACTGAGGGTAGATACGACATGTGTTATTGACACCTCACAGGGCACCCCTCCAGCTAGCGCCAAATGAGCCGGAGCCGGTGATTAAAGCCAGTTCGTGCAGCTGAAATATCGATGAAACATTCTGGTCATATGATTCGCGTCACTGAAATCCAGGGAGTTGGAGATGAATCAACCATCAAGAAGCATGCGCAAACTGCTCGACTCCGTCGCCACTAACAATGAGGTAGCGGCGCTCGATATGATGCGCGCAGTAGAGCAGCTTCAAGACGAAGTGCTACGTCAACGGTTGCTCAACATGATTCACCGACTCAACCAGGACGCTATTGACTTACGAATGGCGCGTGACGATATCCAAGGCGGAGCCATAAAGCTCGCGTGATTGGGCTTGGTGACGTTTCTTAGTCTGTATGCCGCACTGGTCTCTTGGGCAAGTGCGTGATGACCCGAGCTATCCCAGTGGGTCCGCTGGGTAGTTGAGTCGACGTTCATCTGCTTCGGAGCAGCCAGCCTGACTATTCGTCGACAGGCTGCATAAGAGGAGGGCGGCGAGGTACCGAATACCGCAGCACGGGCGCCAAAACATCACCACTGATTTGATGAAGCGCCTGCCTCTTTTAAGCCAGGGTAATCATCGGGCGCAAAGCTAGATTCACCATCGTCCTTCAAGTGGTTATTCACCAGCAGCTCGACCGTTTCAAACAGTACGGAGCTTGTTCTTTTTCTGACGCCGAGGCTGGTTGATTGCTAATATAACTAAACTAAAGAACCATTTAGCATAGTTATAACTTAATCGTATTAAATACCAGCAGAAGCAGAAGGCTGTAACTCTCATTTCTCCAGTTTCCCGCCCGCGAAACTCCCGCCGTGGTTGAGTTTCGCTAGGTACTTGATCAGATCCTTTTCCTCGTAGTCATTGAATTGTCCGCGCAAAGCTCATTTAGCCTGGCCTCGCTCAGGCCCAAGACGGCTGCTGCATTTGTAATTCCGCCTGTTGAGCGGTTTAGCACATGGCTGAACTTTCCCCGAGCCCGTTCACTTGCAAGCTGACTCAGCCGATTATCAGGCTGTCTATCGAGAAGGCAATAGCTGGGATGGAGCTGGATATGTTGCGGCAAGTGCTGAGGAGTTTTTGTTCACGAGTTGCGTTCGTTGGTTGTCTGACGAAGACTTTGTCCGGTTCTCCAAAGAGCTTCCAGCTAGCTTTAAAGGGGCTGTTCTGACACATCAAGGGCTGAACCTGGTGAGCGGCAATCCTGCTTCGTTGACCCGTGAACATTACATCAACGATTGACCGTAGGCTGAATTGAGCGTGGTCGGGGGCTTTCAGCACATTGAAAGGCGCGTCTCCTTGGCCCCAGGCTCTTATCCGAAGGTACGCATAATGTATATTATGTTAAACGATGTGTCTGTACGGAACTTCCTATGCTTGAGGTCAAGCTCCACCACTTTCCGATTTTTCAGGCGTCTAGGCTCTTCTCATTGGACGTCCTTCGTGGCTTCGACACCTGACGTATGCATGAAAGTTTTGACCCGTCCGTACAAGAACTCCAGCCGATACACAAACATCGCTTTTGATGCGTTCAAGCACGCATCGCCGAATGTAGCCGAGCGTTTACCTGTTGTCATTCGTTTGCGGCGGCAACAACCAATGTCGTTCGGAGGTCCACCCGAGAAAAACCCGAGCCCCCTCACTTTTCTGGCGGTTCAGAGTCAACGGGAGCCCGGCAGCTGCCACACGTAACCCTATAATTGCCGGTAGAAATCTATCCCGGAATGCAGTGGGTTGTGCCGCGAAATGTTCTTCGATGCTATCGATAGCGCAACGCCTCTCGACGTCATCCAGCATGGATAAATAAAACACCATCTGGCGCCAGGCATAAGCGGTATTTTTGAGCATCACCAAGCTTGAGTGGTAGAACTTGATTTTCATCTGCTGCCGTATGCATATCCATTGGAAGCACTCCTGAGCAAGTGAACCCAGGCGATGATGTAGCAGCGCTTTCAAACCGAGCTCACCAAATAGAAGCGAAAGGTTTTGCGTCGTCAGAATCTGTTGTTGCTCGATGATCCTTCCGTTGGTTGCTGAGTGCCATGCACCCAAGGGTGCATTAGCCCGCTGTGCGCAAAGGTTCGCCAATGCATCACTGGTATCCAAGTCACGCTGGAAATAGTTTCTGCTCTTCGATTTCGGCTTATCGGGAAGGATCGCCAGTTGGTTCGTGTCGATGTCGTAATAATGGGCGTAAACGGTGCCACCTATCAACGAGGCCGTTCGTCTGGCTGCTTCCACGAATTTGTTCGAGAAGGTTCCCATGAAAATGTCCACTGCGACCTCCTCCACAAAAGGAAGATCCAGCTTCGCGGTGACAGCAAGCGAATCAAACTCCTGAAGTAGTTTGTTCGGAAGGATTGCCTGAGGAAAAGCAGAGAGGGTCGTTGCCGAGGATTCGATCAAGGCTTGTCTGGCTCCCTCAACACCGACAGCGTGTGCTTCACGTTCACCTTCGACGGCCGCTACCCAAGGCAGCTCACTGATTTTGACTTGGCTCTGTAGGTTGAGCAGCAGCAATGAACGGCGTCGCCGAAAAGCACGATACGTTGCGACAGACAACATACGCAGCGTCGTATCGCGAAATCCAGCACTGCAGATTTCGGCCGTCATCGCCGGCAGTACTCGCGCCACGGTATCCCCGGATGTGATCAATCCCTTGTCAATCAACTCAGTAATGGTTCCCTTTCGACAGCGCTCGAGGCGTCGGCGAACCGCCGGAGGAATGGCGACACCTGTTATCAGCGAATATGCCTTCGCCTCCTCGCCGGTAACGGGCTCCAACAGGGACGAAAAATCAGAGATGCCTTCCGAGCTCGAATAGCTGGTCAGACGCTCAGAAACAACCTTGGCGATCAGATGATGCTCGGGCGCGGCCACCTGACGGTGCTGCGTTTCTCGGTACTGTAGATGATGTTCAGATTCTGGATGACCATGTTTGCACACGAAATCATTGACGATCCGCCGAATACGTCCGACTTGACGTCCTGTAAGCGAAGCTGGGTCACGGGAGCAGAGCCTCAGCAACGCGTACAACTCCCCTACCCGATCTCTGAAAGGTTCAACATCGAGGATGTCATTGTTACTGGTGGCATCGAACTGACTATTTAGAGTATTCGCGTGCTCAAGCCAGCCTTCAGGATATTGCCGACAAGGCCAATCATCCTGGTACGTTAAGAGGAAGAGCGAGATGGCTGCGTCGTAGAGAGTCAACCGAGTCGCGACCACATGTTTTTGCATCGCCAGGCGCTGCTGCGCTGGGAGTTTTGAAAGCAGCTTTTGGATATCGCCGACATCGAAGATGTGCACTTCCGCCGCCGCGAGTGGCAACCCGTCAGAAGCCATTGGAAAGAAACGCAGTTGCTCAAAAAAAGGAGCGATCGACACAACCAGTTTGCGCGCTTCCTCCGTGCGCTGCTGGCCCAACAACCAAGCCACGTACAGTAGCGCTGCCTCTTCTGGTACATCGACCCGATAGTCGCTGTTCACCAGCTGCTTTTGCAGTGCTTCGATCCCCTCATCCGTTAGGTGCCAGGTGTTGAGATCAAGTCGTTCAAAACCAGGGCGGATGCCTGGGATTGAGGTGACCAACCGCCGCTCGTACTCGGTCAGTGCACCACCGGCCAGATACCGCCCAGTGGTAAAACCACCCGTGACAACCTCCAGCGCGACCCATTCAGGCACATCCACGAGTGGTGTGCGCGAGCCATACAGCGCAGTGCCCTCCACCATGTGTTCGACCACCTGCTGCCAGCGTTCAATCCGTTCGCGTGTTTTTGCCTCAGTGTCGAGACCCGATGCGGTCAATGCTCGAGATACCTGAAAGACCGCATAACCGGAGTTTATGCCGGCCATTGCATCCGATTCCCTATCGTGCCTGGACATATGTCCTTCTGACCCTGCGATGTAGTGGGTCCGGGGGCTGGATTCGAACCAGCGCCCACCCGGTTAAGAGCCGAGTGTTCTACCGCTGAACTACCCCGGAGCAGAGCGCGCATTGTCTACCAGCATCGAAGGGATGTGAAGATTGAAAACGTTGCCGCTCGTGACGCGTGTCGAGATTATTCCCGTTCGAAATATTAGCGTAACTGGCCTGTGGCAGCGGTGTGCAATTGATGCGGACCTCATCAGGAGGTGGACGGCCGTACGGTGATAAACCTACGCACCGCCGTGGACGGAACAGTCGGTCATGAACAAATTTTGGAGAGCCTGCGCTTAGTTTTTCTAGCTAAAATCCTTATTCTCAAAGGATTTTTTGGAACTATGAACATCTGACATCGCCCATAAGTTAAATCATGTGTTAGGACGGAACTTCTACCAAAGGGCTCTTTAGAGTTACCAATCCCCAACTCATTCCCCACGGATCCAGTCATCAACGCTCAAACCGTCTGATCACCCACCCCGGGCAGCTTCGGCGACGCGTTCGTTGACAGGCGCCCAGAGCAATCGTCAACCGGCTACTCCCTGCGGCGACGAATCATCCCTTCAATTCTAATCGCAGGTTTACGATGGCGATGACCGACATCATGGAATTCGCGACTGAGCTGCGAAGCTTTCGTAAGCAACCTTAAAAGCCGCGCTGGAGACATCCTGATGTTCATTGAGCATCAAGCGACGCGCCTCGTTTAACCGCAGCCATTTCCGATACTGCAGCGGTCTCATCGCGATGAATATCTCTTGAAAAACCACAAGGCACACCAAGGTGAGTCTTGTGGTCCCAGTGGAACAATCGTCTCACAGCTGCAATGATAATTTTTGAACTCTTAAATAAGGCATTCGCACAGCTTAAAGCGCGATCATGCCTTTTCGACTTCTTGCAGATGCGCATAGCTATCAACGAAACGCTTAAACTTGTGTTTGCCACACGTGTAGGCTTCGTACTTCGCGGGCAAAGTCTCACTTACACAGGTTGGTACAGGCTCAACAACCGCATCGAAATCCAAATCAATAAAGAAAGGTATTGAATAACGCTCTAGACCGCTGGTATTTATGACGCGATGCATTGTCGAGGTATAGCGATCGTTGGTGAGTGTTTGAACCAGATCACCAATGTTGACAATAAAAGTGCCTTCAACTGGAGGGGCTGTAACCCACTCCCCTGCCCGGTTCCTGACTTGCAAACCGCCAACTGCGTCTTGAGACAGGACAGTCAAGAAACCGTAGTCCGTATGCGCCCCGATACCAATCTCTTCCTGGGAGATCCTTCCGATCTGGGGCGGGTAGTGCAAAATTCGCTGAATAGTGATGGGCTTGCGTTGAAGATGTTCAAAGTAATCTTGTGGCAGCCCCAAACTCAGCGCTATCCCGCCGATGAGTTTTCTTGCGAGCGCCAATACAGCGGAGTGATACGCTTCGGCAACCTTCTCGAATTGCGGCAGTGCCGACGGCATTTGATTAGGGCCAAAAAAGGGAGAGACCTCGTCGTAATGAGCTCCGCAATCAAAGCACTCTTTGAAATCGCGGGTATTAGCCGGATCGACGTTCTCCGCATACATCGGTATATAACCACGTAGCGTGAGCCCGGAGTTTACGACATTGAGTTTGTTTTTCTCCTCATAAGGAAGTTCGAAAAATCTTTTGGTTAACGTGTACATCTCATCGATGAGTTGCTGGTCAATGCCATGGTTTTTTATATAAAAGAACCCCACCTTTTCGCAGGCATCACCTATTTGGGTTGCCACCGTCAGCGGATTGTTGCCGTGTATGAGCGACGATATATCGATGACTGGAATTTCAGTGAAAGCTGTCTGTTTACTAGCCAGCCGAATATCAAATAACTCTGTCACGTGCCCTCTCCTATCCAAACAAGTCGGTCTTGGTTTTGACGGATGTTAATCCTGGATTTTTTGGCACGCAAGCAAAATGTACACCTGTGTCACAAAGCGTTGACACAGGTGTACATTTGTCCTAATTTCAAGTGGCCAAGCCTGATGAAGCCCACTTTGGAGCGCACCACGATGTCCAGCGATCCCTTGCTGCAACCCTATAAAATCAAGAATCTGACCCTCAGAAACCGGATCATGACCACCTCTCATGAACCGGCCTACCCTGTGGACGGCATGCCCAAGGATCTCTATCGCGCCTACCACGTGGAGCGCGCCAAGGCCGGTGTCGCCCTGACCATGACTGCCGGCTCCGCTGCCGTATCCCGAGACAGTCCGCCGGTGTTCAACAATGTGCTCGCCTACAAGGACGAAGTAGTCGGATGGTTGAAGGACCTGACCGATGAATGCCACGAACATGGCGCGGCAGTGATGATCCAGTTGACTCACCTGGGCCGTCGCACCCGCTGGGACAAGGCCGACTGGTTACCGGTGGTGTCGCCGTCACACCGTCGCGAGGCTTCGCACCGCTCCTTCCCGAAGAAAATGGAGGAATGGGACATCGAGCGGATCATCAAGGACTATGTAGACGCCGCGGAACGCATGAAGGCCGCAGGCCTCGATGGTCTGGAACTCCAGGCTTACGGGCATTTGATGGACCAGTTCTGGTCGCCGTTGACCAATGACCTCGACGGCCCTTACGGCGGCTCGCTGGAAAACCGCATGCGTTTTACCTTCGACGTCTTGCGTGGCATACGTCAGCGGGTAGGCGAAGACTTTCTACTGGGAGTTCGTTACACCGGTGATGAAGAATTGCCCGGTGGTTTCACTGCCAGCGAGGGCATGCAGGTTTCTCACATGCTCAAGGACAGCGGACTGGTCGACTTCCTGAATGTCGTGCGTGGTCACATCGATACAGACGCCGGCCTGACTGATGTCATCCCGATCCAGGGTATGCGCAACTCACCCCATCTCGACTTCGCAGGCGAGATCCGCTCCTCGACAGGCTTTCCGACCTTTCACGCGGCGAAGATTCCTGACGTGGCCACCGCGCGCTACGCGATCGCCTCGGGCAAAGTGGACATGGTGGGCATGACCCGCGCGCACATGACCGATCCGCACATCGTGCGCAAAATCATCGAGAAGCGCGAAGAAGACATTCGCCCGTGCGTGGGCGCCAACTATTGCCTGGATCGCATCTATCAGGGCGGCGCGGCCTACTGCATTCACAACGCAGCGACGGGTCGGGAAACCACCATGCCACATGACATTCCCAAAGCCGCCGTCAAGCGCAAGGTTCTGGTGGTCGGTACCGGCCCTGCCGGGCTGGAAGCGGCGCGGGTCGCCGGTGAGCGCGGCCATGAGGTAACAGTGCTTGAGGCGGCTGACCAACCAGGCGGGCAGATTCGTCTGACGGCGTTGAGCGAACGTCGTCGTGAGATGATCAGCATCATTGATTGGCGCATGGCGCAATGCGAGCGGCTGGGGGTGAAGTTCCACTTCAACACCTGGGCCGAAGCCGACACTGTGCAAGCCTTCGAGCCTGACGTGGTCATCGTTGCGACCGGCGGCCTGCCTGATACCGAGGTGCTGCGCAAAGGCAACGAACTCGTGGTTTCAACCTGGGACATCATTTCCGGCGACATCAAGCCCGGTCGCAACGTACTGATCTTCGACGATGCTGGCGACCATGCTGCCCTGCAGGCTGCCGAGGTCATCGCGCAAAGCGGTGCGAAAGTCGAAATCGTCACCCCCGACCGCTCGTTTGCACCTGAAGTCATGGCTATGAATCTGGTGCCCTACATGCGAAGCCTGCAGGACCTGGACGTCACCTTCACCGTCACCTACCGGGTCGATACCGTGGAAAAACGTGATGGCGGGCTCGTTGCAACCTTTGGCAGCGATTACGGAAAGGTCCACAAGCAGCGTGTGGTCGATCAGGTTGTCGTCAACCACGGCACCCTTCCCCTGGACGATTTGTACTTCGACCTGCGTCCTCTCTCCACCAATGGCGGCGCGGTAGAGCAGCATGACCTGATCGCCGGCACGGCACAGAACATCGTCACCAATCCTGAAGGGCGCTTCCAGCTGTTCCGGATCGGCGACGCCGTGTCTGCTCGCAACACCCACGCAGCCATCTACGACGCTTTGCGCCTGGTGAAAGAAATCTAAGTCCAAAAGTGAAGGCCCTTCAGCGGGCCTTCACTGTATGTCCCCTGCCCAAGCTACATTCCCCGCCGCGCAACCTCAGCGCCAGCCTTTACTGCTCGCCCCACAATGGATTCGATATCCTGATCGGCCATCGACTGCAGCGCTGCGGCCGTCACGCCACGGTAAGCCATCAACGACTCGATCATTTGCCGCGGATCGCGGCGGGCAAGCATCTGGCCGCCCCCCACTACTACGCCTTGTGCAGCCCGCTGCGCGATAGCAGGGGGAATTCCCGCAGCCACCGCCTGATTAGTCAGTGCCATTTGCAACATTGCCGGAAAGGCCGGCCCAGTCCCGGACATCGCGCTGAGGTAATCAATGCAGTCTTCATCAGGCACTTCGTCCGCCGAGCCTACGCACTCGAACAGTCGCTGCACCCAGTTGCGATCGCGCTCAAAAAGGTTTCCGACACAGTACCAGGGCGTGTACGACTGTCTGATTTCCACGGCCGCATTCGGCATGGCCCGCACTATTTCATCCGCACCGGTGGCCGCGCTGATGGCTGCCGCCGGAACGCCGGCCATCAGAGAAATCACTCGCTTGCCGCGGGCGTTGATCTGCAGTTCACGAAACTGCTCCGGCCGGATGGACAGCACGACAATATCGCTGAGGTCCACCAACTGTTGATTGTCGGACAGCAGCTTCACACCAGGCTCGAAGGTACTGATGCCGGAGCGGTTCGAGATCAACAAATGGTCAGGCTTGATGAAACCGTTATCAAGGAGCGCCTCGGCAATTGCACGCCCGAGCCGGCCGGTGCCGCCAATGATGCCCAGCGTTCTATTCTCCATCGGCAGTGGATTCCTCGAATGTCTCGACCAAGGGGACGAAAACGCCGGGTTCTTTTTCTGCGTAGCCGAACTTTCCATAAAAGCGGTCCAGCTCGCGCCTCTTCGGTACTTTGCCGGTAAACACGCTCACGTACTGAGGAATCCGTCTGAATCGAACGACAATATCTTCATTGGTTTTCATGGATATGTAGCCGATCTGCGTGAGGTAGATCGTCCTGGCCCGAACGTCAGCCCCCTCGGCGTCGTAGCCAAACCGCCGGAACATCGCGGCCAGGGCATTCATCCGTGCCTCATCGGCCAGAGCGATTTCAGCTTTGACTTCGTCCGATTGCAGCGCCCAGCTGCGCACGGCAAATTCGAACTGTGAATCGAACAGCTCGGGGTTCACCCAGCACTCGAAGACGTTGAGAATCGCTTCGGAAATACTTTCCGCATAACTCTCACATTGGCTGACCATACCGCCGGTGTTCTTGTCCCGCCATCGAGCGAGGAGCGCCGCCAGCAGCTGTTCCCGATCTTCATAGAACCAATAGAAGCTGGTGCGAGACAAGTTCAAGCGTTTGGCCAGCGGCATCACCCGCACAGCCTCCACTCCCGACTCTTTAAGAGCATCGTAGGCAGCGTCCAGCCAACCATCGACGGAGCCTCGCCAGCCTGCATCCTGCGCTTTGGTTTTCGCCCTTCCTGTCTGTGACATTCGGGTTGCACCTTCATTTAAGAATTCTTCCCCACTGTACACCTCAGGGGCCGTGGCGTACACGGCATGTACAGCAGTGTACATTTATTAGACGATGATTCGCATTCGATCTCACAACGGACTGCCTCAATGAATACCGCCCGAGCCGTACGACGGGTCACTTTTGATTACCCGCGGATTCCAACTTTTAGATAACAAAAAGTTATCTTTGCCCCTATAAAAATGTTGCTGGACGATTAGAACCAATGAAACCAAATAATGGCTCTACCGAAAAAAACAATAGGTAGGTGTCATGAAGTTTAATAATAAAGTGGTCATCATCACCGGCGCTGCCGGGGGCGTCGGACAGGCGTTAGCATTATTGTTCGCCCGAGAAGGCGCAAAGCTTGTGTTATCTGATCTTGATGAAGCCGGTTGCAAATCTATATCCGCCAAAGTCCGTGACCTGGGCGCTGAAGTGCATTACGTGGCTGGCGACTTACGCCGTAAGGAATATTGCGAGGCGATTGTCCAAACTGCCGTCGATATCTTTTCGGGAATCGACATCGTATTGAACAATGCCGGCATTATTCCCCGTGGCACGATTGAGGAAACGACTGACGACATGTGGTTTGACGCCATGGGCGTAAACCTGAATGCAGTGTTCTTCATCTGCCGTGCCGCGATACCTCACATGAAAAATCGCCCGGGCGCCGCAATCGTCAACACATCATCTGTCTGGGGCATTTATCCCGGTCCAGCCCATGTGGCGTATTGCACAAGCAAAGGGGCCGTCGCGGCTTTAACCAAGAATCTGGGCCGCGATTGCGCCCCTTTGGGCATCCGTGTCAACGCCGTGTGCCCGCACGAAATCAATACCCCGATGATACGCAGCGGCTTTGAGCGTCGAGGCCTGGATCCGGACAAAGCCGTGCAAGAACTGAACAAGAGCGTGCCATTAGGCCGCATCGCCGAGCCTGAAGACATTGCGGATGTCATCGCATTTCTGGCGTCCGACGAGGCCAGGTACATCGCCGGTGAAACGGTAGAAGTCACAGGCGCGAAGCCGGTATCCGGCTAAGGAGAGGTTGCGATGCTCAACGGTAAAAATGTGGTGGTGACCGGGGGCGGCAGAGGGATTGGCCGCGGCATCACCGAACAATTGCTGGAGGCAGGCGCTTCTGTGTTGATCGCTCAGCGCCAGGCACTGGACGCCGACTTGCAAAATCACCCTCAAGTCTATTTCGTCGAGGCTGATCTCGCTTCGATGGAGACACCGAGTTTGATTGCTCAGGTCGCCCAGGAGCAGCTTGGCGGAGTCGATGTATTGGTTAACAACGCCGGGTTCATGTTCGAAAAGTCCATCGATGATATGACCGAGCAGGACTGGGATCGCATGATGGCTGTCAATCTGCGAGCGCCAGCATTCCTGTGCAAGGCGTTGGTGCCTCAGATGCGTCAGCGAGGCGGTGGCAGCATCATCAACATCGGGTCGATCGAAGGGTTAGGCGCCAACCCTGAACATGCCGCGTACTGTGCCTCCAAGGCGGGTATCCATGGGCTGACCCGAGCCTTGGCAATCGATCTCGGCCGAGATGGCATTCGCTGCAATGCCATTGCTCCGGGATGGATAAATTCCGAGTTGAGTGATGCATACCTTTCCGCTCAAGCCGATCCGCGTGCGGCGCGCCAGGCACTCCTGCGCCTTCACCCGGTCGGGCGTACCGGATTACCGGCGGATGTGGGCGGGACAGTCGTTTTCCTGGCCTCCGAATCGTCGGCCTTCATCACCGGGCAGGTGCTGGTGGTGGATGGGGGGCGAACGGCAAAACTGCCACTGCCGTTTTGATCGAAGCAGACTGACCGGCGACGGCGGAAGGCACTTGCCCTCCTCCGTTGCAGGTTGCCGGAACCAGACGGCCTCCAGAGGATTAAGTTGAACGCTGTATTACCTGTTCACGTCTTCGCTTTGATCGCATACAGACCACCGATAATCACCAACGCTGCGCCGACAAACACCCAGGTATCAGGGCGCTCGGCAAAAACGATGACACCAATCAGCGTGGCGAATACCAGAAGCGCATAGTTGAAAGGCTGCAAGCTAGAAGCGGTTGCGTATTTCAATGCTTGAATGAAGAGAATCTGTGCGACTACTCCCGTCAATGCCAGTAACCCCATCAAGAGGCCCTGGACTGGAGTCGGAGAAACCCATGCCGGCAGCCCTGCAAATGTGACCGTCAGGGCACCCACACACGCCATAAAAAGCATGTTCGTAGCAAGGGAGTCGTGCAGGCTAATCCGGCGGGTAAGTATGTTGAACACCGCGAATGCCAAAGCAGCCACCAGCGGAATCAGCGCCGCGAGTTCAAAGACGCCTGCGCCTGGCCGGAGGATGATCAGTGTGCCGGTGAACCCTATCGCGGCAGCAACCCAGCGTCGAAGGCCGATGAACTCCCCAAGCAACGCTCCCGCCAAGGCCAGTGTCATCAGCGGAAATACCGCGTATATCGCGTGCATTTCCGCCAGGCCCAAATATCGTAGCCCCGCCGCGAACAGTATGGTTTCGCCCACGGCCAGCAACGCTCGAAGGATTTGGAGCCAGGGATGCTTACTGCGAAACGACGCCTTTACCCTACCTTGGTAGGCGGCATATCCGAGAGCAAAAACGACAAACACCCAATAACGCACCATGACCAATTGGGCGACCGGGAAGTCTTTGACCAGCACCTTGGTTATGCCGTCCTGGCTGGCAAAGATCAGCATTGAAAGCAGGCATAAAAATATCCCGAGCTGGGGCCTTGTGACCCCAGGAGTGGCGATAACGGTGGGCGTCGTTAAGTGCGCGGTGTTGTTTGTTCGGTCGCTCTTCAATCAAGTTTTCCTTCGTAGATCGTTCCGATCAGACTTTGAAGTCGGTCAATAGCCGACAACTTGAGTTCGCTAGCCTTCTCGCCCGGCCCAAAACTCATGCCAGCGAATAACCGAACTGACGCCCAGCTTCGTTATTATCCGGGGTGGTAGCTTGCTGGGGCCAGGTGCGTGACTGAAGCTATCAAGAAACTCCGAACGCGTACCCGATGCCAACTCCGCAGCCATCACACCTGCCAGGGTGCTTTTCACAGTACCCAGCCCGTTTTCGCAGCAAGCCGAATACAGGTTTTCTTCAATCTCGCCAAATGCGGCCGCGCTGTTTCGACTCAGGCACAGACGGCCGGCCCAACTGAATTCCAACGCAGTGGATTTCAATTCGGGAAAGCGCGCATCCAAGGAATGTCGCTGTTCTTTGGCCACCGCAGCTACCCGCTCGGGAGTGACCTGAATACTCGGGTCATAGGTGAACTTTGTCCGGATGACGATACGCGATTGACCGTCTGAAGAGATCTTGCGAACGGTCGCGCCCATTGGATCCGCCGGCAACAACGCCCACCTGGCCTTGCCCGGCACCTCTTTGCTGAATACATCATCACTGTAAGCGGCCGTCATGGACGCGTAAGTGAAGACGTGCAACAGGCGGCCTTGATAATGGCCAAAGTCTTCGATGTGCCCGTTAACGCCCAGAATGACCTTGGGCGCGTACACCGTCCCGTTATCAGAACGAGCGCTCCAGCCACTTCCCTGCTTGGTCAATTCAATAATCGGAGAGCGTTCGAACAACGTGATTTTCCCTTCGAGCCCTGCTGCCAGGTCCCTGATGTATTGCGCGGGTTGAATCATCACTGCGCCGGGGGTGTAGATTCCGCCGTGGTAATAGGTGGACCCGGTGATTTCGCGCATGTGCGCGGCATCAAACATCTCGAACTTCTCGCCAATGCGTTCAAGGGATTGAGCGTAATTGACGTTCAGCTTCAATCCCCGTTCAGTGGCGGCCGCGTTGATCTTCCCGGAAGGGTCGAACGTGTCGGCAGACATGCCGTACTCCCGCGCGGCGGCAGCGGCAAAAGCAATCGCAAAGCGGTTCTGCGCAATTTCCAGCGCCGTTGCAGACTCACTCGCCACGGAGTATTCCCCGGACGACAGACTGTGCGGCACATCAATCATGAAACCCGAGTTTCTGCCCGCCGGCCCCTTGGCGACTTCATGAGCATCGATCACAACAATGCTGTCACCCGGGTGCAGCTGTGAAAGTCTGCGAGCGGCGGACAGGCCGGCAAAGCCGGCACCGATGATCAGCCAATCCGCCGTCACGTTTCCATCAAGCATGCGGACAGGCGCAGTGCGTGCGGAAATCGCCTCCCAACCCGAAACCCCGGTGTCTACCGGCAGGCGCTTGATGGTATGGGTGCTCATTTTTCGGTCTCTTCATCCGACCGATCAGACACATCGATCCAGATGGTTTTGATTTCGGTGTACTGGTCATGGGCAAAAATGGATTTGTCCCGACCGCCGAAGCCCGACTCCTTGTAGCCACCGAAGGGGGTTGATGCGTCGCCCTCACCAAAGCAATTGACGGTGACGATGCCCGCGCGAATTTCCCGCGACAACTTGATTGCCCGCCGCAGGCTGCCGGTGTAAACAGAGGCCGCCAGGCCGTAGACCGTGTCATTGGCCAGCGCAATGGCCTCGGAGATCGTGTTGAAGGTAGTGACCGAAAGAATCGGGCCGAAGATCTCCTCCTGGAACAGCCGATTGTCTCGACCAACACCGTCAATCACCGTCGGCTCTACAAAGGCACCGTCTTTGGTTGCGCCACCGTAAACCACCTCAAGCTTTCCGGCGGCGGCGTGCTCAAGGTAGGACTTCACTTTGGCAAAATGCTCAGGGCTGACCAGCGACCCTACGCGGTTTTCCGGATCCAGTGGGTCACCCATCTTCCATTCACGGATGTAGGCGCCCATGCGCTCCAGCAGTTCGTCTTTCACGGACGCGTGGACGATCAGGCGCGAGGTTGCGGAGCAGTTTTCTCCCATGTTCCAGAACGCGCCATTGACCACGTGCTGGGCGACGAGATCCAGGTCTTGGGTATCGTCCATCACCACGGCCGGATTTTTTCCGCCGCACTCAAGGACGATGCGTTTCAGGTTCGAATCGGCGGCGTAATGCAGGAAGCGGCGGCCGGTCGCGGTGGAGCCGGTGAAGCTGACCATGTCGACATCGTTATGCAAACCGATCGGCTCACCGACGTCTTTGCCCGTACCGGTGACAATGTTGAGTACACCAGCGGGAACACCGGCTTCAAACGCCAGCTGCGCGACGCGCAACGTGGTCAGCGAGGTTTGTTCAGCAGGCTTGACGATCACCGAACAGCCCGCGGCGAGCGCCGGGCCGATTTTCCAGGCCAGCATCAGCAGCGGGAAGTTCCAGGGCAATACGCAGCCCACCACGCCGATCGGCTCCCGGACCACCATGGTCAGCGCGTCACTGCCCACCGGGGCTGTGTTGTCATAAATCTTGTCGATCAGTTCTGCGTGCCAGCGGATCGTGTGGATGGTGTCCGGAATGTCGACCAACTGACATTCACTGACGGGTTTGCCGCTATCGAGACTTTCGAGGACGGCCAGTTCGTATTGATGGCCTTCAAGCAGGTTTGCAAACTTCAACAGAACCGCTTTGCGCTCTCGAGGAGAAACAGATCTCCAGCGTCCATCTTCAAAGGCCTCCTTGGCATTGCTCACCGCGAAGTCGACATCATCGGACGAACACGCTGCGACGTCGGTCAAAAAGTCACCGGTCGCCGGATTGTTCGTGGCGAAGGTTTTGCCGGACATTGCGGGCTTGAATGCGCCATTGATGAACGCCTTGGATGGCAACGAAATGTCTTTGGCCAGAGCGGCGTATTCGGCCTTGCTCAGTAGATCACCCATGGCTGGCTCCCGAAGAAACATTGGCTACGTTACGTTTGAGTTCAGTAATGACCGACGCGAAATTCTGCTTTTCGTCCGCTTCAAGGGGCTGCAATGGCAGGCGCACGTTACCGACTTTCAATCCGGCCACTTCGCAGCCGTACTTGATCGACTGCACGAACTTGCCGCCGTCCAGGGCATTCATCAGCGGCATCATTGCCGACATGATCTGACGGCCTTTGTCGAAGTTCTTTTCGATCACGCAGGCTTCATAAAGCGCCACGTGTTCCCTGGGCAGGAAGTTGGAACCTGCACACACCCAACTACGGGCACCCCAGGCAAAAAACTCGAGGGCCTGGTCGTCCCATCCGCAGGACAAGGCGATGTTGGGGAACTGCCGGGCCAGCATATGCACCTGGCCCATGTCGCCGGAACTTTCCTTGATGGCGACGACGTTTTTCGACTGGCTGACACGCGTGAAATATTCTTCATCCATCGAAACGCACATGCGCCCCGGATAGTTGTAAAGCATGATTGGCAGGTCGGCGGCGCGATCAATGGTCAATGCGTGAATCGCGTTCTCTTGGGAGGTCGGCAGCGCATACGGCGGGCTGGTGACGAGAATGGCGTCCGCTTTGATCGATTTGGCATCCTTGGCGTACTGAACCGCGTCTTCGGTACGGATCGCCCCGGTACTGACGATCAGTTGCACCCGAGTGCCGATCACATCTTTGGCGTAGGCCGCTAACTCGGTACGTTCTTCCGACGTCTGCGCATAATATTCGCCGGTCGACCCGCCAATAATAATGCCGTGCACCTTCGCCTCAATCAGCGACTCCAAGACTTCCGAATACACGTTCCAGTCAATCTCCCCATCAGAGTTATAAGGAGTTACTGCTGGCGTATAAATACCTTCAAATTTCAAGATAAATGCTCCGAATGCGAGTTAGGTGGAAGATCAACGAGCGCGTTAGCCTGGATGCCTTTAGGCGCGATAAAAATCTTCATGTTTTCACGGGGCGGATGCCCAGGCTCAAACATGAGATCAATTGCGGCACTTTGCTTAACTGTTGAATCCAGACTGGCATGGGCCAAGAAGGTGGTCAATAGAGTGTATTTCTCGCGCCTACAGTTCCAGATGGTTGCTTCACCCGCCCTTGAAAATATATTTTTCTTTTATTTCAATAGCTTGAAATTTCATCACCGCGGCCGCGACCTCAATCGATAACATTTGTTTATGCATTGATAAGAGTAAATGTTTCTTGTTGATGCATGATTACCGTCGTAGCCTTACAACAGCGATATTCTACCGACTAATTGGATAAGTGAATTTCGCGAGCATTCGCTCCATTAGTTAGAGTCTGTTTGCTCAGGCTTGAATAAGGTGCTGTAGAAATGTTGCTATTGACGCAAACATCGGCATTACGGAATTGTCTGCCGTAATAAGGATTCGATCGAGATGAGTGCACGGATGGCACCACCATCCAAGAAGGCACATTTTTCGTAAAACGCTTCCTGGACGTGGCAAAACGTTCCGGATCGCGGCTAGCAGCAGCACGGTTTGATGGGCTTGCATCCACAGACGGTACTGCGAACTCAGGACCGTTTGGCCTCACCTCGCTGAGCAGGCTGAATGTGTCGCCCCCTTGGTATTTTGGAGTGTGTTGACCGTGAGCACTAAATCGGCAGTTTCAAATCTAATCGCGCAGCGCAAGCCTGACCACGCGCTGCCAGGTGCCCTTTATAGCGATCCCGACGTTTACAGGCAGGATCTGCAACAGATCTGGCACAAAAGCTGGATCTTCGCCGGGCACACATTTGAGCTGGAGAAATCGGGTCAATACATGTCGCTGCAAATCGGCGATTACCCGGTCGCTATCGTGCGCGGCGCAGACAAGCAGATCCGTGCCTTCCACAACGCCTGTCGCCATCGCGGTTCCAAGGTGTGCCCGGAAGCAAGCGGCAAGGTCGCCAAGCTGGTGTGCCCTTACCACAAATGGACATTCGAACTGGATGGCCGCTTGCTGTTCGCCGGGAACATGGGGGAAGATTTCGACAAGTCTCAGCATGGGTTGAAGTCCGTGCATTGTGAGGTCGTCGAAACGTACATCTACGTGTGCGTAGCAGATGTCGCCCCAGACTTTTCGTCGTTCAGAAAATCCGTCACCCCTTTCGTTGCACCTCATAACCTGGACGACTGCAAAGTCGCGTTTGAGTCGAACATCATCGAGAAAGGCAACTGGAAACTGGTGTTCGAGAACAACCGTGAGTGCTACCACTGCGATTTTACTCACCCGGAATTGATGCATTCATTCGTGGACAACCCATCCGTGGGCGGCGCCGGCGGCGATGAAGATCTCGAACTCAAGGAGCACTGGGATCGCTGGGAGGCGGCCGGTCTGCCTAGCCGATTGGTCATGGATGATGAAGGTCGTTTCCGAATGACGCGCATTCCCCTGTTTTCCGGGGCCGTCAGCTACACAATGGATGGCAAGCCTGCGGTCGCTGGCCGGTTGGACACCACCGGTGAGGCCAACATCGGTGCGCTGCTTTATTTCAACTACCCATCAACCTGGAACCACTTTCTGGGCGATCACGCGCTGAGCTTCCGCGTTCTGCCCATCGGTCCGGGCGAGACGTTGGTCACTACAAAATGGCTCGTCAAGAAGGACGCGCAGGAAGGTGTCGACTACGACATCGATCGCCTGACCAAGGTTTGGCTTGCCACCAATGACCAGGACCGCACCTTGGTTGAAGGTGCACAGGTGGGTGTCAGCTCTCCAGCTTTCGAGCCAGGTCCGTTGTCGGTGGCCAGCGAAATTGGTGTGTGCCAGTTTGATGACTGGTACTGCAAAACGATGCTTGAGCAGCTCAATGACACGATCCCGTTAAGATCTGTCGGCTAAGTGCAGCACTGCCGGTGGTGAGAACCACGAATGATCACCACCGGTATCTTGATTCACACCTTCAATCCCCTCTCCTCTCCGCCACCCCAGTGACTGCTCAGCCGCTGGCCGTGTTCCTTTCTTCCAGACAGCTCAGGAAAACTGAGCGAGAATCCAGTCGCGTAGCCGGCAACAGGCATCGTCATTGATCCGGTCTTCACGAAATGTCAGGTAGTGCTGACTTTCATGAAGAACCACTTCCTCTTCGATCGGCCGAATCAGCGTGCCGTTTTCGATCAGGGTTGCCACCAGGTGATTCCATCCGAGGGCTACGCCCTGATGGGTCAACACCATGCTGATGACCAGGTTGTAGTCGTTGGCGTTGAAAACATGAGGGCTGTCGTGGGGGCGTTTCTCGATATCAACATCGTGATAAGCCAGCCATACGCCCCAGTCAACGTGCTCCGCTACCTGGGATCTGCCATAGGGGCTGAGGTTGAGCAGAACCCCGTCGCGTAATCCTTCCAGACTGGACAGCTCAGGGTGCTCCTCTTTGTAACGAGGTGTGCACACCGGGTAGATGACGTCGTGAAACAACGGATAACTGCGGTAGCCATCCTGAATTCTGGCCATTTTGGTGATGAAGATGTCCGGAGTAACACCCGGCTCCATCGACAAAAAGTTTTGAGTGGTGACCAGATTGAGGTCGATGTCTGCGTTCCTGGTAAAAAAACCCGGCAACTTCGCTGCGAGCCAGAGGGCCGAAAACGCGGGAGAACAGCAAAGCGTCAACGTACGCTTGCCCGCATTGTTGGTACGAATGCGCTCCGCCGCCTGGGAAATATTGACGAAAGATAGCTGTGCCGCATCAAAAAAGATGGACCCGGCTTCCGTCAACTCGACTGCTCGCCCGACCCTCTTGAAGAGATCCACCCCAAGGTACGCCTCAAGCTCCCGAATCTGACGGCTGATGGCCGCTTGAGTAACGCACAGCGCTTCAGCAGCACGCGTAAAGCTCTGATATTTGGCGGCGGCTACGAATGACTTCACTGCTTTCAGAGACGGCATTTTCAGCAGCGTCATGTCTGGATCGATGTGCTTAACCATAACCTAGAGTATTGAATATCCGGTTCGGGGCCGTTTGGAGGGCCGTGAGCGATGAGTTCGGCGAGAAGGTTCCATCTAGAGCCTACGCTGGAGCGTAGCCGAAACAGAGGGGCTAAGACAGCGCCAGCGGCAGTCGCCTTCGCAACTAGCATCATCGCAGTCGCAAATTGACATATTTAAATGATTGATAACATGACGTTATTGATTGGCTGGAAGAAATGTTGTTAGACGCTGACTCTATAAGGTAATAACTTGGGTCTCAAGGCACTGATTAATTCAGCACCGATAAAACAAGAATAATAAACATCACATAATAAAGAGGATGGTCACAATGACTAACTCGCAACCTTTCTCCCAGCTTGACTGCCCCCATAAGCACCGTTTTCACTGATCAAGATACGTATATCCAAATTCTTGATCTTACGTCGTATTTGCAGCAGGAGGGGTTATGAGTCTTGGTGACGAGATACTCTCGGTAAAAAACATTTACAAAGTCTTTGGTGCTCAGCCAAAGCTCGCGATGGAGATGCTGGCTCGCGGTGCTGATAAAAGTGAAATTTTCAGCAAAACAGGTCAAGTCGTTGGCGTTTTTGATGCCAGTTTCTCCGTAAAACGTGGAGAGATTTTCGTCATCATGGGGCTTTCCGGTTCCGGGAAGTCGACGATGGTCCGGTTGTTCAATCGACTGATCGAGCCCACCTCCGGAACCATCCATCTCAATGGCCAGGAAATCACCGGCCTGTCGGATGCCGATCTCCTCAGCGTTCGTCGCAAAGACATGAGCATGGTGTTTCAATCGTTTGCCCTGATGCCCCACATGAGTGTGATCGACAACGTTGCTTTCGGCCTGGAAATCTCGGGCGTCGAGGAAAGTGAGCGGCATAAACGTGCGCTCGAAGCACTCAAGCAGGTGGGGCTCGATGGCCACGCCTACAGCTATCCGCACCAATTGTCCGGCGGTATGCAACAGCGGGTAGGCCTGGCCCGAGCGCTGGCCAACGACCCCGCCATCCTGCTGATGGACGAAGCCTTCTCCGCACTCGACCCGTTGATTCGCCACGAAATGCAGGGTGAACTGATCCGCCTGCAGGCAGAACAGCATCGCACCATCATCTTCATCTCCCATGACATTGAAGAGGCGATTCGCATCGGCCATCGCATTGCGATCATGGAGGGTGGCCAGGTTGTACAGATCGGTACCCCGCAAGCGCTGCTTTGCAATCCCGCGAACGATTACGTCAGAGCTTTCTTCAAAGGCTTTGATGCCTCGAAGATCCTCAAGGCTGGCGATGTTGCCAAGATCTGCGCAGAGCATCCGTACGCCATGGATCAATCCACGCCAACGCTGCGCGACGATGTACTCCTGCAGGACGTCTTTCACATTGTGGCTGATGCCGTTAATCCAGTGGCTGTGCTGGATCGCCAGGGTGTGTTCAAAGGCACGATCTCCAAGAGCCTGCTGCTTCAAACAATGAGCCGACATTAATAGTCACTATTTGCTGGCTTGCCAGGCTCGGATACTCAGGTGATGACATGAACGAATTCAGTTTTCTAGACCCGTTTCAATCCATCAATGTTCCTTTGGGCCAATGGGTAGAAGTTGCCCTGAATTATCTGGTTCATAATTTTCGCGAAGTATTCCGTTCAATAAGATGGCCAATCGACCAGGTACTTAATGGTATTCAGTTCGGATTGTTGGCTATTCCTCCGTCAATATTCATTATTTTTGCGACGCTCCTGGGCTGGCAGGTAGGAGGGAGAAAGATTGGAATCCTCTGTTTCGTCACCCTGACCCTCTTGGGAGTGATCGGCGTATGGAGTGACGCCATGGTCACCCTCGCCCTGGTGCTCACTTCACTGTTCTTCTGTGCAGCTATCGGCATACCACTGGGTGTCCTGTGTGCCCGGAGTGACCGGCTGGAGATGCTGCTGCGGCCGGTACTCGATGCCATGCAAACACTGCCCGCATTTGTCTACCTGGTGCCCGTGGTGATGCTGTTTGGTATAGGCAACGTACCGGGAGTGCTGGTCACGATCATCTTTTCGGTAGCACCACTGGTCAGGCTTACCAATCTGGGAATTCGGCAGGTACCGGAAGACAAGATTGAGGCGGCCCGGGCTTTCGGATGCACCCCTCGCCAGATGCTGAGGCGGGTCCAGTTGCCTTTGGCTGCACCGACGATCATGGCCGGTCTGAATCAGGCATTAATGCTGTCACTTTCCATGGTGGTGATCGCATCAATGATTTCGGTGGGTGGCTTGGGGATGATGGTTCTTCGCGGGATTGGCCGCCTTGATATGGGCTTGGCAACCGTCGGTGGACTGGGCCTGGTACTGCTGGCGATTTTCCTCGACCGCCTGACCCAGGCAATGGGCGAACGCAGTAACAGGGCAACCAAAGGCGAGCACTGGTACCAGACCGGCCCTGCGGGTGTCGTTTACCGTCTGAAGAGAAAGAACACTATTACAAAGATAGAAGTGAGTCCCAAAGAAAGTTAATTCGCTTAGCGGCATGTTGTGAACCAAAAGAAAAGCCAACTTCTTAACCAGCCAAGGTAAACGATAATGAACTTCACAACCTTCGGAATAAAACAGAAATTCATTCATTCTGTGGCGCTTTTAGTGTTAGCGGTATCACCTGTGTTCGCATCGGCCGCCTCGGCGCAGGAGCCCGGAAAAGGGGTCTCCATCACCCCGATCTTTCCGTCAATCGCCGAGGAGCGGTTCCGCGGAGAAATTGCAATGGCGGGCCTCAAGGAATTGGGTTACGACGTTGAAACGCCAAAGGAAACCGAGTACTCAACCATGATGGTTGCGATTGCCAATGGTGACGCGGATTTCTCCGTGCATCTGTGGGAGGAACTGCACAAATCCTTCTACGAGAAGGCTGGCGGCGATGAGGTGATGGTGAAAACCGGCGCTATCATGCCGGGCGTGTTGCAGGGCTACATGATTGACAAAAAAACGGCCGATGAGCACCACATCACCTCGCTCGCAGATTTGCAGAAACCGGAAATTGCCAAACTGTTCGATGCCAATGGTGACGGTAAAGCCGACCTCACGGGTTGCAACCCGGGCTGGGGCTGTGAGCTCATCATTGCGCACCAGATGAAAGCCTATGACTTGACGAAGACCGTTTCCAATAACCAGGGCTCCTATTTTGCATTGATGGCGGACACCATCGCTCGTTATAAACAAGGTAAGCCGATTCTCTATTACACCTGGGTACCTCAGTGGATCTCCGGTGTTCTGGTCGAAGGTAAAGATGTTGTGTGGTTGACCGTGCCGCGTACGGATCTTCCAGGTGGCAAAAACGATACCAACACGACCTTCGATGGTAAAAACCTTGGGTTCGCGGTAGACAGTGTCAGAGCGGTCATCAATAAAGAGTTCGCCGAGAAAAATCCGGCCGCCGTGAAGTTCCTGTCTGAAATGCAGATCACTACCGACGATGAAAGCGCGCAAAATCTCAAAATGCACAATGGTGAGAAAAGTGCAGCCGACATTACTCGTCACGCCAAAGAATGGATCGCGGCCCATCGCGCGAAATACGACACCTGGCTGGCAGACGCACGCGCTGCGGCGAATACCGCCACCGCCAAAAACTAGTCCCTTCATTTAAATCTGCATAAGAGGTTGCCCTCCCCCGGGCAACTTTTTCATCTGTTTCGGTGTTCATCATTCAGGAATCATGAAATGCAGTTGTATTCATTCGTCCAGAATTTCAGTTACAAGGACGCTCCCCTGCATACACGCGAGTTGGTTAAAACCTGCCTGCTCGACATCATTGGTGTGGCCGCCGGAGCTCGCAACAATCAAACCAGCGTGATGCTCAAAACCTACGCTGACACCCATTACTCCGCCAACAAGCTGTCCAGCCGCCTCTGGTTCGACGGCAGAGCCGTACATCCATTGGGTGCCGCGTATGCGGGCGGTTTCTGCGTTGATAGCCTGGATGCACATGAAGGTCACTTCACCTCCAAGGGGCACGCGGGTGCGACCGTGGTCCCGGCCATCGTTGCATTGGTCGACGCCTGTCGCAGTCAAGGCAAGGACATCAGCGGCGAAGAATTTCTCAGCGCACTGTGCATCGGTTACGAGACCGCGTTACGGGCGGGCCAGGCATTGATGGCCACCGCCCCTGAATATCATGCCTCAGGTGCTTTTTCCGGGATCGGGGTCGTTTGTGCTGGCGCCCGCTTGCTGAAGCTTGATGAAACCACGTTCCGTCATGCGCTCGGTATCGCGGAATACTTCGGCCCGAGGTGCCCGATGATGCGCCTGGTGAGCTTCCCGACGATGTTGCGTGATGCCCACGGCGCCGGGGCGTATGCCGGACTGAACGCACTATTGATGGCACAGGTAGGTGTCACCGGCGCTCCAGCCGCCACCGTTGAACCTTTGGAAATTTCCACTTTCTGGCAGGACATCGGAACCCGCTGGGAGATCGACGAGCAATATTTCAAACCTTGGCCGGTCTGTCGCTGGGCGCAACCGGCGCTCACGGCCATGACTGATTTGATGCGAGCACATCCGGTCATCACTGCAGCGTTGATCGAGACCATTGATGTGGAAACTTTCCACGAGTCTGTGTGCCTGCAGGGGCATTTTCCAAAGAATGCGGACGAGGCCCAGTATGCGCTGGCGTTCCCCCTGGCTGCCCTGATCGTTCGCGGGAAGCTGGGGCCTGAAGAGGTCACCGGGGATTCCATTCACGCGCCAGACATCTTGAGTATCAGCGAGAAAATAACCCTCCATGAGGCGCCAGACCTGTCCGCCAGGTTCCCGGAGGAAATTCTGTCCCGCGTCACGGTTACCCTGAAAGACGGCACGCGCCTTACGAGCCCGACCGCAACGGCCAAGGGCGACCCCGGCAACTCTATGTCGAGTGACGAACTCACCGCTAAATACCATCTGTTGGCTGATGACAGCTTGGGGACCACACTCAGCAATGCCATCAAGCACAGTGTTGAAGCATTGCCCGGCAGTGGTGACTGCCAATCATTCTTTGAGTTGTTGTTGTCCGCTCCAAAAACCGCGGCCTAGATTGCACAACGGTTTCATGGCTATTCGTTCAGGTTTCAAAGAGGATTTATGCCCTTCGTATTCGAGAGCGTGCTCAAAGACAAGAACAGGGGCTACTCCTGTACGGCGCAGAAACCAGTAAAGCCGCAGGCGGTGACTCGTGTAGCTTTCGTACTGATGAACAACTTCTCGATGATGTCATTTACCGGTGCTATCGATGCGCTGGTGACTGCCAACCTGATCAGCGATACACCGGCGTTTGAAGTGTTGACTGTCGGCATCAGGGGCCGTCTTGTGATGAGCGATCTGGGAATTGCGATTTCAGCAGACCTGGAGCTATCACAACTACCGGATCGCATCGACGTTCTCATCGTCGCCGGTGGGTTGCGAGTGAAGCTGATCAGCGACCCGTTATTACGGCGCAAGCTGCGTAACGCCGCCTCCCTCGGCGCGACCATGGGCGGTTTGTGGAACGGGGCATTTTTCCTGGCAGAAGCTCAACTCATGGACGGCGTCGAGTGTGCGTTCCATCCCGATGGGCGAGCGATGATGGAGGATGTTTTCCCCAAGGTGCTGGTCTCTCGTCGAACGCACGTCATCGATCGCAACCGCATCACGTGCGCCGGCGCCAGCAGTTCGTTACGCATGATGCTGGAGCTCATCACCGCTAAACAAGGCGTGTCGCTGACCCATGCTGTCGAGGAAATACTCAGTTGCGATCAAACCTCTGAAGTCTCCGGGATATCGACTGTCATAGTTGACTCAGACCCCACCTTGCCCCAAACCCTGAAGCTCGCTTTAGAACTGATGCAAAAGAATATCGAAGAACCGCTATCGATCGACGAGCTGGCTGAGTGTGTGAATATTTCCCGACGACAACTGGAGCGTCGTTTCTGCCGTTTCGTGGGCGCCACGCCCACACGCTACTACCTTGAACTTAGATTGACTCGGGCGCGGCAGCTTATTCTGCAGAGCAATCGGCCTATCACCGATATCGCGATTGCGACCGGCTTTTGTAGTTTCGCCAACTTCCATATGCGCTTTCGGGACTTCTTTGGCGTGGCGCCAAGCAGTTATAGAGCGACGTATGAGCGCAGGCGTTAGGTTTTCCGAAAATCGGGCCCGCAAAAAAACCTGAATCCGCATTGTCCAGGCCGAGCAAACGATGGCTAGCATCATCGATAAGGAATACCGAGAATTATGAATGCGCCATCCCCGGTATTGGTCCCCACGGCTAACCACCGCGAGCGGATGTCTACACGCATCGCCTTCCTGATCGCGGGCTTACTCATGTCCGCATGGGCGCCTATGGTCCCATTGGTCAAAGCCCGTGCGGGCCTGGACGATGGTGGCCTGGGGTTGCTGCTGCTTGGCTTGGGTGGTGGATCCATTGTGGCCATGCCCTTCGCGGGCTATCTCACTGCACACTATGGATGCCGCCCGGTCGTAATCTGGGCGACGATTGTCTTGTGCGCCGTTTTTCCGCTGTTGAGCACCGTGGCGTGGCTGCCTGGCCTGGTCATCGCTGTCGTTATTTTCGGGGCCAGCATGGGCATGCTGGATTGCGCCATGAACATACAGTCCGTCATCGTCGAGAAAAACAGCGGGCAGGCACTTCAGTCCGGCTTCCATGGCCTTTACAGCGTTGGAGGCATATTGGGCGCCGGGGCGATGACGGCTCTGCTGACTTTGGGCCTGCATCCGCTGATTGCTGTGCTCTGCATCGTTGCCACCGTTTTGGGAGCGCTCTACAAGGCAGCGCCTGCTTTTCTGACTTCTGGCACTGAACGGGGTGGGCCATTGTTCGCGGTGCCCAGGGGTATCGTGCTGTTTTTAGGCGCGCTCTGTTTCATCGTCTTCCTCACTGAAGGTGCAATACTCGACTGGAGCGCAGTTTTCCTTGTCTCGACCCGAGGGTTAGAGCCAAGCATGGCCGGCTTGGGCTATGCCTCCTTCGCGGCGGCCATGACGGTGGGCCGCCTGACAGGGGATGCCATCGTCAGCAAACTGGGCGGCGTGCGCGTCGTTGCGCTTGGCGGACTCTGCGCGGCCGCAGGCATGCTCGTATCGCTTGGTATCGATGGCTGGGCCGCGTCCCTGATTGGCTACGCGCTGGTCGGTGCCGGATGCTCGAACATTGTCCCTGTGCTCTTTACTGCTGTAGGCCGCCAGCAACGCATGCCACAGGCGGTAGCCATCCCCGCTGTCATCTCGATGGGCTACGCGGGGATTCTGGTAGGACCCGTATTTATCGGGGCGGTCGCCCATCTGAGCACTTTGTCATTCGCTCTTGGCTGCGTGAGTGTGCTGCTGGTTTTTGTCAGTGCTACGGCTCGGTTGCTTCGCAATTAGCCGGATTTTTTCAGGCGCCACTTCGGCATAGGCCATTGCGAATCGAGCTCATCCTTCAGAAAGGGTCACGCGACAACTCGATGGATGTATCACTTGGGCAATCCCTGCGACGAAGCACTTTATAGATCTCGGAAACCACCTGCATCGTTGCGTCTTCGATCGATCCTTCATTACGACACAACACCCAGCCGTGATCGGCAATTGCTCGCTCGAACGCCTCTGTACAAGCGACATGTTCTTCCAGCTTATGAATCACGGTACTGCCCAGCCCGCGCCCTCGTGCCGCCGCCCTTGCCCACGAAATGTCAGGAGTAGTGACGACCCCGACATGCAGGTCTGGCACTCGCACGTTTCGGTCAATGTTCAACTGTAGAATTTCTGCAAATGGGACTAACCGGCGAAACGCCGCATCTGACGGGTACCACCGATCAATCAGGATGATGCTGTCTGGTGGCTGTTTAGTCAGCACGTGCCGGGAAATCCAGGTACGGCTATCCGCAAAGCGCTCACAAACCCTCAACTCCAGATCCCGAGTGGGATTTCTGACGAGCTTGTTAACGACGGTCATTGTTTCCCCCCTATAGGGATCGCTTTTTTTCTCGCAAAGTCGGATCACCTTTTTGTTGTCGGCCCTCAGTACTTTCGTCACGGCTTCCAACAGTGTGGTTTTGCCGGCTCCCTTGGGCCCATCCAGAGAAACAAACAGCGGACGATTCATTCTTCACATAACGATTGAGATTCGGTTTTTTTGCCCGGTTCGTTCGCTGGAAGCGCTTGGCGCGACTACGCGAATCGAGTGGAGGGACCTTATGAACGGACTTTGATGAACACTCTAACTTGGTTTCTGGCTAACGGGTCTCAAAACTGCCAATGCTCAAGCTTGATCGGCTCATCGAGCACATTCCTGACCTTCGGCCGCAGAGGGGACACCTTTGCCATGACGCCATGACGCCATCCTCCGTCCAGTTCAGGAATACGATTAACGGTCCGGTACCCAATCTCGGTTGTAACCTATTGATAGATATAGGCTCTGGACTACGCATCCGCGCTACAATTATTTGCTTACAAAATAGCAGCTCGCAAAACATCGAACCTGTAACTACAAGTGATAGGTTGAGCGGCCTGAATTGGCCATGAGATGCACAGCCTTAATCATGCGCATCCACCTACCCACCCTCCCTGCCTTCGGGGCCTATTTAGCCCTTTCCTGCCTGTTTTCGGTCGCATGGTTCACCCATCCTGCTCCTGTGCACTCATCCTTTGCCTTGATGAGTCCCGTAAGAGCGGTGACTGATCAAGTTGCCAAACCCATCTATACCAGTCGTTTTGCCTCATCCGGCCTGGTGGACTTCGTGCATTCCTCGGCGGTAACCGCCTTGCCTGACGGCAGTCTGATGTCGGTCTGGTTCGCGGGTACCCGCGAAGGCGCATCCGACGTTCAGGTGCGCTCTGCCCGCTTCGACGCGGTAACTGGCGAATGGGGGGCGGAACAGGTATTGGCGACGCGGGATTCGACCCAACAGGGCACAGGAAAATACATCCGCAAACTGGGCAACCCGGTCATTGCGCTCGCACCGGACAACCGCCTCTGGCTGTTCTACGTGTCGGTGTCCATGGGGGGCTGGGCCGGTAGTGCGGTCAATGTGATGGTCTCTGACGATTATGGTCGCCAGTGGTCCGCGCCGCGCCAATTGATCACCTCGCCCTTTCTGAATATCAGCACCCTGGTACGTTCCGCCCCGGTGTTTCATGCCGACGGTTCCATCGGCTTGCCGGTCTATCACGAATTTCTGGGCAAGTTTGCCGAGTACCTGTACCTGAGCGCAGACGGTGATGTGATCGATAAATTCCGCATCAGCCATGGCAACAACTCATTGCAACCCACGGTCGTTCCGCTGGATGGACAGCGCGGTATCGCCTTGTTGCGCTATGCCGGAAACACCCATCACCGTGTGCTGGCGGCCCGCACTGAAGACGCCGGGCAATCCTGGAGCGATCCTTATCCGCTCGACCCCTCCAATCCGAACTCCTCGTTGGCCGCCATCGCAACGCCCGAACACGGGTTGCTGGTGGCGCTCAATGATTTGCAGGAGGGCCGCTTCAAACTGAGTCTTTATGGTACCGACGCAAAAATGGACGATTGGCGCTCGCTGCGGGATCTCGACAAATCACCCGATCCGGAGGGCGATACGTTTTCACCCGAGGCATACAAGGAAATCATCGGCAGAGAGTTTCGCGGATCCAGTGGCGCACTTCGCCAACCGCTGGAGGCGCAGTTCCTGAACAACCTCGACACCCGGGTCTGTAAGGCGCAAGGCTGCAGTTTCGAATATGAATACCCGTACTTCATCCGAAGTCCCGACGGTATGTATCACCTGGTTTATTCCTGGAACAACACTTTCATCAAGCACGTCACCTTCAACGATGCATGGTTGTCGGAGCGTGCCAAATGATCAACCTGTGGCAAGCCCATATCAGCTTCACCCTGATCATCTTTCTGTTGCTGCCTTCCTTCGGTTTAAAGACGACCGCGAGGATCACGCTGTTGATCGCCTTGCTGGCAGCCAGCTTCATACCGCTGGGTGGCTTGTCGTTGGCTGCGTACTTGCGCAGCCACATTGATGACCTGGCGGTCACGACATTGGTGTTCATGGCGTGGGGGTGTTTGCGGCGACTGGGTTTCCTGTCGTCTGCGCAGCAAAGCACGACCAGCGTATTGATCATCTTCGCTGCGATGGCGCTGGTGCTCTACCCGGCAACGCTGGGGTTGAGTTATCTGGACCCTTACCGGTTTGGCTTCAGCCCGCGTCCGTTGCTGATTTTCGTCGCACTGCTCACGGCAGGTCTGTTTTACCTGCGCAGTTACCTGGCCGTCGTGATGCTTGCGAGTGCGACCCTGGCCTTCATCGTCGGGGTAAAACCCTCGCATAACTATTGGGATTACCTGGTTGATCCGCTGCTGGGCCTGTATTGCTGCGCGGCACTGCTGATGCAGGCGGTGCGCTGGTCGTATGGCAGGTTGAGCACGCTGCGTAGCTCAGTGAAAGAGTCCTGATCCGTTTGAGATTCAACGACATTTTTAACAGGGGAACAGGGATGGGTTGGCTGCAATCAAGACGTTTGCATTATTGGCTAGGCGCAACAGCCATTGTATTTGTGCTGTTTGCATTGCTACGGGTGGTGTTCTTTTTCGGTTTTTCCGGTTTCGACGCCAAAGCATTGAGCGACGACCATGCAGTCCTGGAAACGCTGGGCATCGGCTTTCGTTTCGATCTGCGCCTGGCCATCCTGGTCATGTTGCCACTGGCGTTGCTGGCCTGGATTCCGCGTTGGAATCTCGTCAGCAGCCGCCTGCTTCGCCAATTGGCACGCGTGTATGTGCCAGTCGCCATGGGCGCCCTGCTGCTGATCTATATCGTCGATTTTGGCCATTACGCCTACCTGGGCGTGAGGATCAACGCCACCGTGCTGCGCTTCATCGAAGATGCGCAAATATCCCGAGACATGGTCTGGCAAACCTACCCGGTCATCTGGATTTCATTGGGGTGGCTGGCAACAGTTGCATTGGTGACGCTGGCCCTGGTGCGCCTGGAACGCGTGACACTGGACCGCCCACGCAAAGCCATTCACCCGCTTTCCGCCACCTGGGGTGGTGCGTTGATGGTCGTGTTGGTGCTGTTGGGCATCTTGGGTCGTGTCGAGAACATGAATCTTGAAAACCCTGTCCCGTTGCGCTGGAGCGACGCGTTCTTCTCTGGCAATAACCAGGTCGCTGCGCTGGGTCTGAACCCGGTGATTTTCCTCTATGACACGGTCAAGGTCGGCCAGTCGCGCTATGACGAAGCGCAGGTGCGTGAACATTACGCCGTGATTGCCAAGTACCTGGGGGTCGACCAGCCCGACCCGCAAACCCTGAATTTCGTCCGTCATCAAGCGCCACAACCCTACAAAGTATCCAGCACACGGCCGCCGAACGTGATGTTTGTGATGCTTGAGTCGCTGGGCACGAGTGCCGTCGGGGCCTATGGCAACCCGATCAATCCGACGCCCAATATCGATCGCCTGGCCACTCAGAGCTGGTTCTTCGAGCACTTCTACGTACCGGTCACCGGGACCGCAAAAACCGTTTGGGCCAGCATCAGTGGGGTTCCAGACGTCACTCGGCAGGAAACCGCGACGCGTAATCCGCTGATCACCAAACAGCACACATTGATCAATGCCTTCACCGGTTACGAGAAGATCTACACCATTGGCGGCAACTCCGGTTGGGCCAACATGAACGCCTTGATCCGGCAAAGTATCGACGGGGTTCGTTTGCTTGAGGAGCGGGACTGGGAATCCCCGGTCGTGGATGTCTGGGGGATTTCTGATCTGGATCTGTTCAAGGAAACCGACAAGATCCTGCAGGCATTGCCCAAGGACAAACCGTTCTTTGCCTATGTGCAGACGGCCGGCAACCATCGCCCCTTTACGATTCCCAAGAGTAATGACGGATTCGAGGTCAAGCACCCTACCCTGGCGGAAGTTCAGGCCGCAGGATCGCGCAGTGTCGAGCAGTACAACGCCGTGCGCTTGCTGGACTTCAACATCGGGCGCTTGATGGAAATCGCCAAGGAAGGTGGCTACTACGACAACACCATTTTCGTGCTGTTTGGCGACCACAACACCCGTATCGCCCAGATCCCTTTCCTGGCACCGGCTTATGAGCAACTGGGTCTGGAAAGCAACGCGGTGCCCATGATCATCCATGCACCGGGCCTGCTCGGCACGCGGACCGTCAAGGAAGCCGTCGGCCTGGTGGACTTGCTGCCAACCGTGGCCGGCATGGCCGGCCTCGAGTTTCGCAACAGCGGCCTGGGGCGTGATATCCAGCAGCCTGCGCCAGAGGGGGAACGCGTGGTGCCACTGGTGCTGCGTGAAGGTACGTTCCCGTTGATTGCGGGCGTCACTCAACACTACATGGTGCAGATGCAGCACGATGGCAGCTCGCCGACGTTGCACGACCTGGCCTCACCGACGCCGCTGGACAACGTGGCCCGGCAAAACCCTGGAGAGTTCGAGCGCCTGGTGCAGCTGACCCGCGGCTTGCATGAAACTTCAAGGTTGATGCTGTACCAGAACGTGCGTAAGTAACCGGGATCGCCAGCCCGATTACGTCGGGGCCGGACTACCGCACCGGCCCCGATAGCGTGCACGCACGATCATTTACTCGCGATCCTCGCCCTGCCCTTCCTTCCCGTCCTCCGAATGGACCTTGAGGTAGCTGTTGACCGCGACGCCTAATGTCGGAAAGAACGCAGCTTCACCAAACCGCTCGAAAAGCCCGAAGCGCTTCAGCTTGTCTTTGACGGGGTCCTTCATCTCCGCCACGCAGAGCGTGATGCCAGCTGCGTTCAAGGTTTCATCCAGTTCGGCCAGCATGTCGGCGGAAGTCACATCCACGCTGGTGACCGGCTCCGCTGCTACCACCAGCCAACGAACCGGCGTGGGCGATGTCGCCACGGCGTCCAGCACTCGGTCATGGAACAGTTCTGCGTTGGCAAAAAACAACGGGGCATCCCAGCGAAACAGCACCAGACCGGGAATAAGATTCGCCTGCGGATAACGCGTGATGTCGTGATAGCCCTGGACGCCTTTGGCGCGCCCCAAGACCGCAGAATACGGGCGCCAGGCATCCCATAGAAACTCGATCACCGCCACGACGATGGCCAGGCCAATGCCTTCGATGGCGCCGAATACGGCCACACCTGCCGTACAAACGATCGATAACCAGAACTCCCAGCGCTGGATACGATAAATCCGTCGCAGGTCGGTGATTTCGATCAGGCCGATCGCCGATGCGATGACCACCGCCGCCAGTGCGCTGGTGGGCAGGTTCTTCAGCAAATCCGGGGCAAACACCAGCAATAAAGCAACAGCCAGTGCTCCCACCACGCCGGCAAGTTGTGTTCGGGCACCCGCAGCCTCGGCCACGGGAGTCCGTGAAGAACTGCTGCTGATCGGAAAGCCCTGGAACAAACCGCTGGCAAGGTTGGCGACGCCGAGTCCTACCATCTCCTGGTTTGGGTCGACATAGGTCTGGGTGCGCGCCGCATAGACACGCGAGAGCACACTGGTGTCGGCGAACGAGACAAGCGCAACGGCGCACCCCCCGATCAGCACAGGAACGATATCGGCACTGCTGATCCAGGGGATGGCAAACCCCGGCAGGCCTTGGGGCAGAGAACCGAGGACCGCCACATCGTAGGATGCAAGATCCAGCACGCCAACGGCAACGGTGGCTCCTGCCACGGCGATCAGAATCCCCGGCACGCGTTTTTTGTCCTTGAGCAACAAGATGACCGCCATGGTGGCCGCGCCGATCATGAAGGTGGTCCAGTTGGTTTTTCCATCCATCACCGAGGTGGCAATGGCCCACAGGTTGCGCAACGGTCCGTCGGTTTCGATCGAAAAGCCGAAAAGCCTGGGTAGTTGGCTGATCAATACCGTCAGTGCAATGCCGTTCATGTAGCCATAGCGAATCGGTTTGGAAAGCAGCTCGGTGACGAAACCCAGCCGCGCTATACCCGCCAGGATGCACACGGTCCCCGAGACGATCGCCATCATGCCGGCAAGGGCAATCGCGCGATGCGGGTCGCCGCCGGACAACGGCAGTACTACCGCGAGAATGACGGCAGCCAATGAGGAATCGGGCCCCAGCACCAGGATTCGGCTCGGGCCAAACAACGCATAAGCGAGCAATGGAACAATGGTCGCGTAAAGGCCATAAATGCCGGGCACCCCCGATGCCACCGCGTAGGCGATACCGACGGGCACCAGCATGGTAGTGAGCACGAGTCCGGCCACAATGTCGTGCTGCAGCCATGCCATCTTATAGCGACCCAAGGTCTGCAGCCCCGGCAGCCAACGGCGCCAGGTGGTTTGATCGCCAGTGTGCTTGCGTGTAATCCGACCCGGTTCAGGACCGGGAGGCAGAGCATCCGAATCGCTCATGGGACTTTAGCCCTCAGGGTTAACAAATCGCGTGCGGCAGGTGTGGAACAAGCTCGAGACTTAGGGTGTTCAAACGTCGCAAATTCATAAATGTACGCCGGTCAAACGATGTTCTTCTCCTGAGCCTCAGCGGATGATGTCAATGTGCCCTCATTGCAACTGATGCTGACCTTCTCGATCTCTATCGCTTAGCTGACTCAGGAATTATGGACTATGGAAAGCTGGAAGATCAGGACTCACCTGCTTGTGCTCACTAGCACTTTGCTGCTGGGTCTATTGTGTGTCGGCGGGCTCGGACTCTTGGGAATGCAATCCGCTGTACACAGTCTGGAGACCGTGTATCTCGATCGAGTCGTGCCCCTGCGCGACTTGAAAAAAATCGCTGACCTGTACGCCGTGGACATCGTCGATGCCACCCACAAGGCACGTAATGGAAACTTTACCTACGCTGAATCATTGACCCGGATAGAGCAAGCGCAGAGGGAAATCGATCAGACGTGGCAAGCATACAAATCGACAACACTGATTCCCGCAGAAACCCGTTTAATCGCGCAAATCAATCCGCTAATGGAAGCCACCCACGGGCCATTGCAAAACTTGCAGGGCATGCTGCGCCAGAACGACAACGCCGGGCTTGCACGTTTCGCAACAGAGCAGTTGTATCCACTGATCGATCCCTTGTCAGCCAAGTTTTCCGAGTTGATCGAGGTTCAGCTGGTGGAGGCCAAGAACCAGTTCGAGCTGAACCAGATCGCCTATACCTCCAGTCTCCGGTTCAGCCTGTTGATTCTGGCATTGGCGCTGATCGCGGGCGTGGCCTACACGTTTTTGTTCTCCCGACTGTTGAGTCGTCAGCTCGGTGCCGAACCGGCGGAACTTGCCGCCATCAGTTCGAACATCGCCCAGGGGCAACTGGCCCCTACACAGTTTGATCTCCAACAGCAGTCGACGGGGGTGCTGCACTCCGTCCAGGCGATGCGCCACAGCTTGAGCGACATGATCGGCAAGATCAGCCAGGCCTCCGAGCAGATCGAGAGTGCCACACTGCAACTGTCTGCATCTTCCGAACAAGGATTGAGCAGCGCCGCCCTGCAAAGCGAGACAGCTTCCTCCATGGCGGCCACAGTAGAAGAGCTTTCCGTCAGCATCACGCACATTGCCGACAATGCCCGACAGGCACAGAGCACCGCGCAGAAAGCGGGCGAAATCACCAGCGAAGGCATGGAGGTCATGCAAGCATCCATCCAGGAAATGGATCAGATTGCCGATCTGGTTGCACAAAGCTCATCTGACATCGATCAACTGGCGGTTCAGTCTAACGACATCAGTCTGATTGTCGGGGTGATTCGGGGCATCGCCGAACAGACCAATCTCCTGGCCCTCAATGCCGCCATCGAAGCGGCACGCGCGGGCGAACAAGGTCGCGGCTTCGCCGTGGTCGCCGATGAAGTGCGCAGCCTGGCCGCACGCACAGCCCAATCCACCACGGAAATCGTGGCCTTGGTCAACGCCATACAAAACGGCATGGTCAAAGCCAAAGACAGCATGGCCGCTGGCTGTGAGCGCGTGACCCATGGCCAGAAACTGGTCGAAAGCGCGGGCCTTTCCATGGGCAGGATCAAGGGTGCACTGGACGAATCCCTTGCGGCCGTCAGTTTCATTTCGTTGTCGCTCCAGGAACAACGCGCCGCCAGTGAACAGGTCGCCTGCAACGTCGAAAGAGTGGCGCAAAGTGTGGAAGAGAACGCCACAGCCCAAGGCGGGATCGTTCGAACGACCCAGGAACTCAAGGCAATGTCCGACGGACTGGGCGTTATTTTGCAGCGGTTCAGTTTCTGAAAGACCTGACCCCCGTCAAACCATCAACGGCAGTTTGATAGTTATGACGGGGGCGGTAATGAGCATTTTCCAAGGTCTTGTATTTGCTTGACCCGTGTCGTTAGCTTCCCGGATTACTGACTGACCGGTAAATGCAACTGCCAATCCTTCGGAGTGCCACTTCAATCCTCTGCCGGTCTTCTGAACACCAGCAACTTCCCGGTGGCGCGCTGCACCACCTTGTCGTTCTGGTTCAACGTTTCCATGAACAGCGTCACCACGCCCCGATCCGGTTTGGTGGCGGACGGTTCGATGGCCTGCACGGTGCTGAACAGGCGCAGCACGTCGTCCGGATAAGTCGGCGTCGGCCAACTCAGCTCGATGCCCAGGCCAATGATGCCGTCCGCCAGAGGCACGCTGGCCACCAGCATTTTCATGGTCAGGGCAGCGGTGTTCCAGCCGCTCGCTGCCAGGCCGCCGAACAGGCTCAACCCGCCCTCTTCGGCGCTCAGGTGAAAGGGTTGCGGGTCGTACTCGCGAGCAAAGGCCAGCATCGCTTCCCGGTGGACGCGAACAGGGTCGCTTTCAAATTCCTGACCCAGGCTCAGGTCATCGAGGTAGAGTTTTTCCCAGGAATGCGCGGTCATGATTCATTCCTCCGCAATGCATTACGAATAGTCGATGTCGGCTTCGACATAGCCATGAACGTACTGGGCGGCAGGCAGGCCACCGCTGACCTCCACGTTGTAGTCGTGTCGACGTAGCAGAAAGTCTTTACCGAAGTAGAAATCCTGCACCGCGCAATGCGTGGCGATGTTCTCGGGAAAGGTCACCCGCAAGCGTCGCCTGAGTCAGCCCTTTCATTGCCCAGAGCGAGCCACCGGTCACGAGGGTGGCGCTTACGTGGCTGAAGCCGTTCCAGCGCTCCAGCCCTCCGTGGGCGGTCAGTACCTGATTCAGCAGATCATCACCCTGCGCATTCATTCTTGCGGCCCTGGCCGATCCCGTACCCATTGCCAGAATAATTGATACGCGACCGCCAGCACTACCGGGCCGATGAACAGCCCGAGAATCCCGCCAGTGACCATGCCACCCAGGGCGCCGATCAGAATCACCGGCATCGGCACATCGACACCGCGCCCCAGCAGCAAGGGCTTGAGTACGTTATCCACCAGGCCGGCAACGAAGACATAGATTGCAAAGACAATCGTCGCCGTGCTGGCACCTTCCGTGGCGAACACAAAGGCAATCACGGGGAGCGTAATCAAGGTTGCCGGCAACTGCATGATTCCGAGCAGCAGCACCCCCAGTGCGAGCAACCCGGCACCGGGAACCCCCTTGAACACGAAACCCAGGCCTACCAGCAGCATCTGGATGAAGGCGATGCCTACCACCCCCAGTGCGACCGCACGAATCGTTGCGGTGCAAAGCCCGGCGATCTTCGCCCCTTTTTCCGGGCCGATGATGCGGGAGGCTATCTGGACCGAGCTGCGGTAACCGTTTTCACCATAGGCCATGAAGATCCCGGCGATGATCAAGGCGAAAATGAACATCAGGAAACCCATGCCGACACCGGCGAGTTTGCCCAACAGGGTGAGGCTGATGCCTTTGATTTGCGGAATGTACTTCTCTGTCAGGCTCGGAAGATCGGTGTAAGCCTGTAGCCAGAGGGCCGACAGTGGCTTGCCCACCAATGGCCATTCGGCGACTGAATCGGCGGGCGGCGGAATGTGGAAACCACCGTTCTTGATCACGCTGATGGCGTGCTCGACCGAGTCGGCAATCGAGATGCCCATCAGATAGATCGGCACCATCAGGATAAGGATGGCGACCAGTATGATCAGCGTCGCAATGCGCCCTTCCTTTTGCCCCAGCGGCCCCTTCAGCCGTTCTTGCAGTGGGTAAAGGGTGATCGCCAGGATCAGCGACCACAGCATCAGGTCGCGGAACGGGCTGAAGATCTGGAAGCAGAACAGCACCAGAACGGCGATCAGCCCGGCCCGGATAAACACATCGAGCAGCGTGCGCGTCAGCTTTGTTTCGGATAAGGACGTGGGTTCCATGGCAGCCTCCCTGATCACTGCAACGGTACAGGATCGGTTAGCCCAGCATAGACGTTCGGCGGAAAATGCGAGGGTTCAACGCAGTTTCAATGGATCAACCAGTCCGGCGGCAATGGCCATGCCGACCAGGTCCGGCAGGGTATTGGCCTGCATGCGCTTCATCACGCGTGAGCGGTAGAGGTCGACCGTTTTCGCGCTGACCTCCAATTGTTCGGCGATTTCCCGGGTGGTATAACCCTGCACCAGCGGCAGCAAGACGTCCCGCTCCCGTGGGGTCAGCGTGAGCAAGCGCGCCTGCAATGCTTCATGCCCTTGATTGCCCGAACGGTGGGTCGCGCAATTGCTGAGGGCCTGTTGCACGCTGTCCAGCAGCAATTGTTCGTTGTAGGGCTTTTCTATGAAGTCGTGAGCGCCAGCCTTGAACGCACGCACCACGATCGGGACATCGGCGTGACCGCTGACGAAGATGATCGGCAAATTCAGTTCGCGCAAACGCATTTCTTCCTGCACGTTCAAGCCGCCCATGCCAGGCATGCGCACATCCAGCAGCACACAGGCCGCCAGACTGGCGTCGCAGGCATTGAGGAACTCGACGCCACTGGTGAACGGCAACGCCTTGAGGCCGACCGACTCCAATAACCAGACCGTCGAATCGAGCATGCCTTGATCGTCATCGACCACATACACCACGTGCTCCGCCACACCTGCCATTGCATTATTCCTGTTGTTGTTTTGTTGGGCCGGCAAGCGGCAAGCGACAGCACATCAGCAGCCCGACCGGTTGGCGCCGGGCCTGCAATTCGCCGCCGAAACCTTCAATGATGCTGCGACTCATGGACAAGCCGAGCCCCAGGCCATCGGCCTTGCTGGTATAGAACGGGGTAAAGATCTGCTCCAGTTCCGGCTCGCTCACGCCAGGGCCCTGGTCTTGCACATTGATGTCCACACTGGCAGCACTGCCCTGCCCCGCCGTCATCACGATCAACGAAGGCTGGCCGGGATGTTGTTCGCGGTTGGCATCGATGGCATTGCGCAGCAGATTGAGCAGGACTTGTTCCAGCAACACCCGGTCGGCATAAACCGGCGGCAGATTATCCGGCAGTCGATCCTCGATTGTCACTTGGCAATTGCTCGCCTCCCAGTCGCACAAACGCACGGCTTCGCGGGCGACATCGGTGACATTCAGCGCCTGCATGCGACGCTGGCCTTTGCGCAAAAATGCCCGCAGACGTCGGATCACTTCCGAAGCATGAGTGGCGTGGTGGGTGATGCGCTCCAGGCCTTGTGCCACCCGGGCGGCGGCCTGGGGATTGGAATCCACGGTCTGCAAATAGCGCTGGCTGGCATTGGCGTAATTGACCACGGCGGCCAGCGGCTGGTTGATTTCGTGAGCGATACCCGAAGCCAGTTCACCGAGGGTGACCAGGCGCGCGGTGTGCGCCAGTTCATCCTGATGGCGACGTTGTTGCACTTCGCGCAATTCACGTTCGGTCATGTCCCGAGCGACCAGGGAATAGTAACGCTCGCCACCTGCTGAACGGTGCGCCAACAGCACCAGCGACACTGGCACCGACGCGCCGCCACCCGGTGGTTGCAAACGCGCATCGGTGCTCCAGACGCCGTCGCGTTCGGCGCCGCTCCAGCCGTCACGTTGCAGGCGTGTCAGGTCAGCGCTGGCGAACAGTTCAGCCAGGGTCGGCATCGGCTGTTGCTCGCCAATCCCGAGAATGCGTCGTGCCGCCGGGTTGAGGTAGGTAACTTGCCCTTCGGGGGCGATAAACAGCACCGGGTCAATGTTGGCCTCGACGACTTCGGCCAGGCGCCGTTTGTTCTCTTCGGCCTGCACCCGGGCGGTAATGTCCCGGGACACGCTGACCACCTCGACCACCGTGCCAGTGTAGGTTTCACGAATCGCCCGGCTGGCGGTTTCGAACCACAGGTAATGCCCGTCCCGATGGCGAATGCGGTACGTCATCGTGTGATAACCATCCTGCTCAAGCGCATCGCGGGCGCGCTGCATCAGGCTGGCCAGTTCCTGGCCATGGAACAGGCCCTGGGCCATTTTTCCGCGCAATTCTTCCGGCCAGTAACCGAGCAATGTCCAGGAGGCGGGCGAGGCATCGAGAAAACAGCCGTCCGGTGTGTGCCGGGAAATCAGGTCGGTGGTGTTCTCGATGATCAACCGGTACAGCCGCCGCGCCTGGGCTGCTTCGCGTTCGGCCAGCACTTGCGTGGTGGCGTCGCGACAACGGGCGAGCACGCGGTTGTCCTGGGGATCGGGAATGAACGTCCAGATCAGGATCTGCGCCTCGAACTGTGCTTCGACCCCTTCAATGGCCCGTTGCTGGTCCAGACACGCGCGTACCAGCACCCGATGATTGACCGGCAGAAATCCCAGCACGTCGGTCAGCGGCTTTTCGGCCAGTAGCGCCAGCAACGCCGCGTTGAATTCCTGCGGCCGCCCCTGCGCATCGAGTAACAGGCTCGGCTGTGGATCGTGGCCCAACAACGGCGAGCCGCGCAGCATGCCGTTGACGCTACTGAGCAAGGTCGTCAGCAAATCCTGCACCCAACCCAGCCAATCGAAACTCACACCCTCGCACACTTCCACCAGCAACAGGCCCGCCTGCCCAGGCGTCAACGCCAGATCAAATACCTGACCATGGCTGATCGCGGCGCGGCGCAGTCGGCCGGCCAACCAGCAATCCAGTCGCCGTACTTGCGCGAGATCAAGGCGCCCCGCTTCCAGCAGCCGATCGAACAACAACTGATCGCTGGCCTGCGACGGGTCGCCCTGGCCCGGTGGAAAATGCTGGGCCGCGCCTTCGTGGCTGTAGATCCGCGCCTGGGGTTGCCAGCTCAGGTAAACCGCGCGACGCACCTCGGGGCAATCCTGCAACGCACGGCACAATGCATCGGCCCGGGCGGCCAGAGAAACGCCCTCGCGCTGCAGGCGCAACCAGCTGTGCAATCGAACGGGAGTCAGGGTCATCACGGGTCCGCTTGGTTGGGGAAGCCAAGGATATACCGGCCTTGGCGATATGACTGCAGTCATTTAGATCAGCAAGAATCAAATATAGTATATGTACTATAAGCTATAGGTTGTACTTCCATATTTGTGGTGGATTGTTATATAAAGCAGGCCGGACATAAAAGGTGACCTCAGCGGCTACGCTGAAGGGCCACCGATAGAGCTAACAATCAGCCACCGAGTACCCGCACATGTCGATCTATGAACAGGGGCTAAGCCCTTCGGCTGTCAATCACATCGCCCTGTCTCCGCTCAGTTTTCTTGAGCGTACGGCCAACGTTTACCCAGACTACCCCGCCGTCATCCACGGCTCCATTCGCCGTACCTGGGCGCAGACCTACACCCGTTGCCGACGCCTGGCCTCGGCGCTGGCCGGTCGCGGCATCGGCAAGAACGATACCGTGGCGGTGATGCTGCCCAACATCCCCGAAATGCTCGAAGTGCATTTTGGCGTACCGATGATCGGCGCCGTGCTCAACCCGCTCAACGTACGCCTGGATGCCGAAGCCATTGCCTTCATGCTCCAGCACGGCGAAGCCAAGGTGCTGATCACCGACCGCGAGTTCCATAATGTGATTCATGCCGCTATCGGCATGCTGGATCACCCGCCGCTGGTGATCGACGTCAACGACCCGGAGTACGGCGAAGGTCAGGCCGTCAGCGATCTGGACTATGAAGCCCTGCTGGCCGAGGGCGATCCGGCATTCGCCTGGCAATGGCCAGTGGACGAGTGGCAAGCCATCTCGTTGAACTACACCTCCGGCACCACCGGCAATCCGAAAGGCGTGGTCTATCACCACCGCGGCGCTTATCTGAATGCCTTGGGCAACCAGATGACCTGGGCCATGGGCAATCACCCGGTGTACCTCTGGACCCTGCCGATGTTCCATTGCAACGGCTGGTGCTACCCGTGGACCATCACTGCGCTGGCCGGTGTGCATGTGTTCCTGCGCCGGGTCGATCCACAGAAAATCCTCACGCTGATCCGTGAACACCAGATCACCCATCTGTGCGGCGCGCCAATCGTGCTCAATGCGCTGGTCAACATGCCGGAATCGGCGAAGGCCGCCATCGATCATCCGGTCAACGCCATGGTCGCCGGTGCTGCACCGCCGGCCAAAGTCATTGGCGCCGTGGAAGAAATGGGCATCAAGGTCACCCACGTCTACGGCCTGACCGAAACCTATGGCCCGGTGACGCTGTGCGCCTGGCATTCCGAATGGGATGAACTGCCGCTGGAAGAACGGGCGCAGATCAAATCCCGCCAGGGTGTGCGCTACCCGACGCTGGAAGGCGTGATGGTCGGCGACTCGAAGACGCTGGAGCCGACCCCGCGCGACGGTCAGACCATCGGCGAAGTGTTCATGCGCGGTAACACCGTGATGAAGGGCTACCTGAAAAACCCGACGGCCACCGCTGAAGCGTTCGAGGGTGGCTGGTTCCATACCGGCGACCTGGCGGTGTGTCATCCCGACGGTTATGTCGAAATCAAGGATCGCCTCAAAGACATCATCATTTCCGGTGGCGAGAACATTTCCACCATCGAACTCGAAGGCGTGCTCTACCGCCATCCAGGTGTGATGGAGGCCGCAGTAGTCGCCCGTCCCGATGAAAAATGGGGCGAAACGCCCTGCGCCTTCATCACCTTGAAGGCTGATCACCAGGACGTTCGCGAAGCCGACATCATCGGTTTCTGCCGCGAACACCTCGCCGGTTTCAAAGTCCCGCGCACGGTGATTTTCACCCTGCTGCCGAAGACTTCTACCGGCAAGATTCAGAAGTACGTGCTGCGCGACAGGGCCAAGGCTCTCTAACCCTCACCCACGTTTCACCTATCAGGCGGCAGGTGCCTTACCTGCCGCTTCGGGCTCGTGCACGCCGGATTCGGCCTGCACGGCCGGCCACCTCACACCGATAACAACAACAATGTGGAGCGCACCATGATCGACATCCATGCAACCGATACCCAACGCTGTGAACGTATTCGGACCAACCCGAAATTCCTTCAATTGGTCAGCAGCCGTTCGCGCCTGGCCTGGTCGTTGAGTGCTGCCGTGCTGGGCACTTATTACCTGTTCATGCTCGTGGTGGCGTTTGCCCCGCAGTGGCTGCACGCACCGCTTGGCGAGCATCGGATGTTGACCCTGGGCATGCCGGTTGGCGCGGCGATCATCATTTTTTCCTGGCTGTTGACCGGCTGGTATGTCTACAGCGCCAACACGCGCTTCGACGCGCTGGGCGCCGCCATTCTTGAGGAGAGCAAGTGATGCGTAAACTCATCCTCGCCGCAGCGTGCCTGTTGCCGGCTTCCGCTGTGCTCGCCGCACCCGCGTTGGGCACCATAGAAAAACAACCGCTGAACCTGCATGCCATCGGCATGTTCTTCCTGTTCGTCCTCGGCACGCTGGCGATCACCTGGTGGGCTGCACGCCAGACCAAATCCACGTCTGACTTCTACACCGCCGGCGGTGGTATCACCGGGTTTCAAAACGGCCTGGCGATTGCCGGTGACTACATGTCCGCCGCCACATTGCTGGGGCTGTCCAGCCTGGTGTTCGCCAAGGGGTACGACGGTTTCATCTACACCATCGGCTTCTTTGTCGGCTGGCCGATCATCACCTTCCTGATGGCCGAACGCTTGCGCAATCTGGGGCGCTACACCTTTGCCGACATCGTTTCCTATCGTCTGGACCAGAACAAAGTACGGATCTTCGCCGCGTTCGGTTCGTTGACGGTGGTGTGCTGCTACCTGATCGTGCAGATGGTCGGTGCCGGCCAGTTGATCAAATTGCTGTTCGGTCTCGACTACCCGGTAGCCGTGATGATCGTCGGCGCGTTGATGCTGGTGTATGTGATTTTCGGCGGGATGATCGCCACCACCTGGGTACAGATCATCAAAGCCGTGCTGCTGCTGGCCGGCGGCACGACCCTCGCGGTCATGGCCATGTCGCAGTTCGGCTTCAGCTACGAAACCCTCGCCACCAAAGCGGTCGAGGCGCATGCCAGCGGCTGGAACATCATGGGCCCCGGTTCAATGCTCGCCGACCCGATCAACACCGCTTCGATGTCCCTCGGACTGGTGTTTGGTATCGCCGGCCTGCCGCACATCCTGATGCGTTTCTTCACTGTGCCCAACGCCAAGGAAGCGCGTAAATCGGTGTTCTACGCCACAGGGTTCATCGGTTTCTTCTTCCTGGTGGTGTGCACCCTGGGCTTCGCCGCGATGGTGATCATCGGTACCGATCCGCAGTACTACGTCAACGGCGAAGTCGGCGGTGCCTTGATCGGCGGCGGCAACATGGTCGCGATGCATCTGGCCAAAGCGGTGGGCGGCAACCTGTTCTTCGGGTTCCTCTCGGCCGTGGCCTTCGCCACCATTCTTGCAGTTGTCTCCGGGTTGGCCCTGGCCGGTGCTTCGGCGATTTCCCACGATCTTTACGCCACCGTGTTCAAGAAAGGCAAAGCCACCCAGAAACAGGAAATGCGCGTGACCCGCATGGCCACCGTGGGCCTGGGCGTCATCGCGATTCTGCTGGGCATTCTGTTCGAGAAGATGAACGTCGCGTTCCTGGTGGGCCTGACCTTTGGCATCGCCGCCTCGACCAACTTCCCGGTACTGATCATGGCCATGTACTGGAAAGGCCTGACCACCAAAGGCGCGATCATCGGCGGTTTCGCCGGCCTGATCTGCGCCCTGGTGCTGGTGATCCTGTCCCCGGCCGTGTGGGTGACCGTGCTCGGTCATGCTCACGCGATTTTCCCTTACGACCACCCGGCGCTGTTCTCCATGCCGTTGGCGTTCCTGGTGATCGTCGTCGTGTCCCGCCTCGACCGCAGCGTGCGGGCCGACAAGGAACGCGATGCCTACGCCGACCAGTTCGTGCGCGCCCAGACCGGTCTTGGTGCTGCCGCCGCTTCCAGTCATTGATTGAAAGACACGGCGCCCGGTTGCGGCGCCGTGCACAACCGTCCTGTCGAGGTTCACGTTATGCCCGAATTCAAAGCCCCTCTGCGCGACCTGCGCTTCGTCCTGCATGAAGTGTTCGACGCCCCTGCCCTGTGGGCGCGCCTGCCTGCCTTGGCTGACAACATCGATGCCGACATCGCCGACGCAATCCTTGAGGAAGCGGGGAAAGTCACCGCGCACCTGATTGCACCCTTGAACCGCAGCGGCGACGAAGAAGGCGCGCAGTGGCATGAAGGCCAGGTCACGACGCCGATCGGCTTCAAACAGGCTTATGCGACTTACATCGAAGGTGGCTGGGTCGGTTTGTCCGGTAACGCCGAATACGGCGGCATGGGCATGCCGAAGATGCTGGCGGTGCAGTTTGAAGAGATGCTTTACGGCGCCAATTCAAGCTTCGCGTTGTACTCGGCATTGAGCTCCGGTGCCTGCCTGGCACTGGATGCCCACGCCAGCGACAGCTTGAAAGAGCTGTACCTGCCGCCGATGTACGAAGGTCGCTGGGCCGGTTCCATGTGCCTGACCGAAGCCCATGCCGGTACCGATCTGGGACTCATCCGCACCCGCGCCGAACCTCGGGCCGACGGAAGTTACAGCATCACCGGCAGCAAGATCTTCATCACCGGTGGCGATCAGGACCTGACCGAAAACATCATCCACCTGGTGCTGGCCAAACTGCCCGACGCACCGGTGGGGCCAAAAGGCATCTCGCTGTTTGCGGTGCCCAAAGTGCTGGTCAATGCCGACGGTTCCCTCGGTGACGCCAACGCCGTGAGTTGCGGTTCGATCGAACACAAGATGGGCATCAAGGCCTCGGCCACTTGCGTGATGAATTTCGACGGTGCCAGCGGCTGGCTGGTGGGCGAAGCCAACAAAGGCCTCGCGGCGATGTTCACCATGATGAACTACGAACGCCTGTCCATCGGCATTCAGGGCATTGGCTGCGCCGAAGCGTCCTACCAGAGCGCCGTGGCCTACGCCCGTGAACGTATCCAGAGCCGCGCCCCGACCGGCGCCATGGCCCCGGACAAAGTCGCCGATCCGATCATCGTTCACCCCGACGTGCGCCGCATGCTGCTCAGCATGAAAGCCATGACCGAAGGTGGCCGCGCGTTCGCCAGTTATGTCGGGCAGCAGCTCGATCTGGCGAAATTTTCCGATGACGCGCAAGAACGCGACACCGCGCAAACCCTGGTCGCCCTGCTGACACCGATTGCCAAGGCCTTCTTCACCGACACCGGTCTGGAAAGCTGCATCAACGGCCAGCAAGTGTTCGGCGGCCATGGCTACATCCGCGAATGGGGCCAGGAACAATTGGTCCGCGACGTGCGCATCGCCCAGATCTACGAAGGCACCAACGGCATCCAGGCGCTGGACCTGCTCGGGCGCAAGGTGCTGGCTGACAACGGTGCCGCGCTGCGTCAGTTCACCGGAGAGATCCGCCATTTTGCCCACCAGCCTGACGCGCCCTACTCCGCGCAACTGTTCGATGCCGTGCAGCGCCTGGAAGACCTCAGCGACTGGTTACAGGACCGGGCGGCGACCAACCGCAACGAAGTTGGCGCCGCTTCCGTGGAATATCTGCACCTGTTCGGTTATGTCGCTTACGCCTGGCTGTGGGCGCGCATGGCACAGGTGGCCCAGCAAAAACGCGGCGAAGACGAAGCGTTCTACGGGGCGAAGATCGCCACCGCCGACTTCTACATCCACCGCTTGCTGCCGCGCATTTTGAGCCTCGAGCAGTCGATTCGCGCCGGCAGCGCCTCGTTGTTCGGTCTGAGTGCCGAGCAGTTCTAACGATTGAACCGCACGCGGCGCCACGCTCCTCTCTTTTCGGTGTCCGCGTTTTTTATTGACAAGCCCTCGCCCGGTTGGCGAGGGTCGCACAAGCCGTCATTCCATAATAAAAACAAAGGGGCTTCACATGGATCGCAACACCCGCATTCTCGCTACCCGACTGTTGCTGGCCGGTGGCGTCATCAGCCTCTCGGCCCCCGCCGCTGCTGACTTTATCAAGGACAGCAAGGCCAGCCTCGAGCTGCGTAACTTCTACTTCAACCGTGATTACCGTCAGGCCAACGCGGCGCAATCGAAACAGGAGGAATGGGCGCAGGGTTTCCTGCTGCGCTACGAATCCGGCTTTACCGAGGGGATGATCGGGTTTGGTTTCGATACGATCGGCCTGCTGGGCGTCAAACTCGACTCCAGCCCGGATCGCGCCGGTTCCGGTGTGCTCCAGCGTCATCGCGATACGCGCAAAGGCGCTCAGGACGAGTACGGTGAACTGGGCCTGACCGCCAAAGTGCGCGCCTCGAAAAGCACGCTGAAACTCGGCACGCTGCTGCCCAAGCTGCCGACGGTGCTGGCTAACGATTCACGGTTGTTGCCGCAAACCTTCAAGGGCGGTCAGTTGACCTCCCTGGAAATCGAAGGCCTGAGCGTGGATGCCGGTCGACTGACGCAGGTCAACCAGCGCGACTCCTCGGACTACGAGGACATGGGCATCACCCGTACCGGCGCCAAGGGCATCACCAGCCGCCATCTGGATAGCGACAGCTTCGATTTCGCCAGCCTCAACTACAAATGGACCAGTAACCTCGCCACCGGCTACAGCTACGGTCACCTCGACAATTTCTACAGCCAGCACCTGGTCAACCTGACCTATGTGTTGCCGGTCACCACCGGCCAGTCGTTGAAGACCGACCTGCGCTTCGCCCGCTCCACCGATGATGGCGGCAGCAATGTCGATAACAACGCCGTCGGTGCGATGTTCACTTACAGCCTTGGCGGGCATGCGTTCGGCCTGGGTTATCAGGGCATGAGTGGCGACACCGGGTATGCGTACGTCAATGGCACCGATGCGTTCCTGGTGAACTTCGTGCAGATCGGCGACTTCGCCAGCAAGGATGAAAAATCCTGGCAGGCCCGTTACGACTACAACTTTGCTGCCGTCGGTATTCCCGGCCTGACGTTCATGACCCGCTACATCACCGGTGACAATATCGACCTGGGCGGCAACCGCCCGGAAGGCAAGGAATGGGAGCGTGATACCGATATCGGGTATGTCGTGCAAAGCGGGCCGTTGAAGAACGTCGGGGTAAAATGGCGTAATGCGACCGTTCGCTCGACCAATTTTGGCAGCGATCTTGATGAAAACCGTTTGATTGTCAGCTACACGTTGCCGATCTGGTAAGCGATTCAGGTTTCACAAAGGGGACTCGCTTTGCGGCGCAGTCCTCTTTTTTTTTCGGATTTTCGCTGTGATTGCGGGCCTCTTCGCGAGCAAGCCCGCACACACATTAGATCTTCAGTGTTCGCAAGTCCCCTGTGGGAGCGGGCTTGCTCGCGAAGACGGCTTCAGAAGCACTGAAGATGTTGAACCTGGCATCCCTCCCCCGACACCATCCCGCGGCCGCAGCCATTGTAGGTTAAGATGCCTGAAAACCAGGCTCGCCACGAGACGCCCCGCATGCCAGATAACAGTCGGAACACCCCCCGCCTGATCAAGAAGTATCCCAATCGCCGACTGTATGACACCCACACCAGCAGTCACCTGACCCTGGCGGACATACGCCAGTTGGTCGTCGACAAGATTGCGTTTCAGGTGGTCGATGCCAAGTCTGGCGAGGATCTGACGCGCAGCATCCTGCTGCAAGTGATTCTGGAAGCCGAAAGCGGCGGTGAGCCGATATTCACCAGCGACATGCTGATGGGGATTATCCAGTTCTACGGTCCGTATCAGGGTGTACTGGGCAGCTACCTGGACAAAAGTATCCAGACCGTCATCGACATCCAGTCCCAGACCGGTGCGCAATCGTCCGAAGCGTGGAGCGACTTCATGCATCAACAGGCACCGGTCATGCAGGACCTGATGCGCCAGTATGTCGACCAGTCCAAGGCCTTGTACCTCAATACCCAGAACCTGTTCGGCATGTTTGGCGCCAAGCCCGGCACCGATAACGGGCCGAAAAAAAATGGCGATGGGGAATAAACCCATCGCCATTTCTTGTGCCGCCGGCCTGATTTGACTTACTTGTTACCGCTGGTGGTCTTGGCGCTGGCTTCTGGCGCCGCTTTGGCGGCAGCGGCAGTGGCGGCGTCAAAATTGCTCTGAGCCACATCGGAAGCCTGTTTCACGGCTTTCTGTGCGCTTTCAAACACTGTGCCGGCATTCGCCAGGCCCGACTTGAATGCAGCCACTACAGGCTCGGAGCCGGCCGGTGCATGCTTGCTGATCGACTCAACAAACTCATTCACCTGCTGGGTACCAGCCTCGACCTGACTCGACGTCAGTTTGGCGATGTCCGACTGCGTACCCACGATCAGCGCCTGAACCTGACGATTGAACTCGGCCAGGCGTTCGCTTTGCGCGCTCGGCTGGGTGAACGATGCCTGCAAGTCAGCAAAGCCTTGGGCATCGCGCACGGCGAGCAATTTGCGAACGCCTTCGAAATGTTCTTCGGTGGAGTCGCGCAGTGCCTTGAACTGCAGCTGGCTCAGCTGTTCAACGCTGGCGAACACTTTGCCGCTGATTTGCTGCAGCAGGTCGAGGTTGGCTTTCTGAGCGGTTTGCAGATTTTCCGGGTTGAAAAAAGACATGCTTGGATCTCCTGGTACGGGAAGGCCCGGATGGGCCTGAGGACGCGATAGCGATCCTGCCAGTCATCGCGCCGAATTGATATTGCAGTGCACAAAACCATTTGGCAATGGCTATTTTGTGCGGCGCACAATAAAGTTCGCTTCCTCGACTGATATTCCCTATACACTCGTGAAAATCGAATGGCCGGCTTGGCTTCTATTAGTCAGGGCAACATTCCCACGCATGGCGTCAGGAGTTCACGATGGGTCAGGAAGAAAATATTGCGCTGCAAGATGAAGGGCTTTCAGCCCCGTCCGGGTTGTTCGAGCACCTGAACCATCTCCAGCGCCTCAACACCCTCAACGTTCTCGACGCCGTGCAACAGCGCCAGGCCAAAACCTACGCGCCTTCCAGCCTTGGGCTACTCACCCAGCCGAACGCCGCTGACTGGCAGGAATACCTCACCGACCTGGGCCAACGCAGCGTGCTGTTCTGGGACACCTTGCGTCAGCGTGGCGACAACACCCTGGCCCACGAACGCGCCGGGTATCCGCTGCTGCTCAAGTTCGATCATGAAACCCTGATCGCCGGCGAAGACCTGCTTCGCCCGGTCAACTACTCGTTGCTGCAGATCCTCGCAGGGCCAGGGCAACGGCTCGACAGCAAAAAACAGCCGGTGATCATCATTGACCCACGCGGCGGTCACGGCTCGGGGATTGGCGGTTTCAAGCAGGATTCAGTCATCGGCGAAAGCCTGCGCGCCGGCCATCCGACCTACTTCATCTCGTTCAGCCATTCGCCATGCCCCGGGCAGACCCTGGCGGACATCGTTGAAGCCCAGGCGCGGTTCCTCGAAGAAGTCAGCGCGCGACATCCCGCCAGCGCAAAACCTGTGGTGATCGGCAACTGCCAGGCCGGCTGGGCATTGATGGGCCTGGCGGCGACCCGCCCGGAACTGCCAGGACTGATCATCGTCAATGGTGCACCTTTGTCGTACTGGGCCGGCGTCAACGGGCGCAATCCGATGCGCTACACCGGCGGTTTGCTGGGTGGCGGCTGGATGGCGCGCCTGGGCAGCGACCTGGGCAATGACCGTTTCGACGGCACCTGGCTGGTGAGCAATTTCGAAAGCCTCGACCCGGCCAACACTTGGTGGGGCAAGTACTACCACCTGTTCAGCGAAGTCGACAGCGAAGCCCCGCGCTTTCTGGACTTCGAACGCTGGTGGGGCAGCCCGACCCTGCTCAATGGCGAAGAGATCGAAATGATTGTCGACGACCTGTTCATCGGCAATCAGCTGTCCGGCGGCCTCGGGCGCAAGAGCAGCGGGCTCGACCTCAAACGCATCGAAGTGCCGGTGGTAGTGTTCTGCTCCTATGGCGACAACATCACCTCGCCACAACAGGCGCTGGACTGGATCACCGACGTCTATCCCAGCGATCTCGCCCTGCAAAATGCCGGTCGCACAATCGTTTACCTGCGGCACGCGAGCATCGGTCACCTGGGTATCTTCGTGTCGGGTGAAGTGGCGCGGCGTGAACACCGTGAGTTGCTGGGCGCGGTCGACGCGATCAATGAGTTGCCGGGCGGACTCTATGAAATGCTCATCGATGACCTGCCGGAAAACTCGGATACGCCGTACGCCGTGCGTTTCGAGCGAAGGCGTATCGCCGACATCCACGGTAAAGTGCAGCCGCCCCGTGACGACGATCGCGAGTTCGCACTGGTCGAACGTGCCTCTGATTTCAACAACACGCTTTATGACGGATTTGTACGGCCGTGGTTGCGTCAGTTGATCAACGAGCCGACCGCCGAACTGATGCGCAAGGCCCACCCGTTTCACCAGCAACAGGTGATGTGGAACAGTATGAACCCGGGGCTCTGGTGGCTGGCGGGCAGTGCCGCTCAAGTGAACAAGGAGCGACATCCCGCCAGCCCATCCAATCCGTTGCTGGCCTGGCAGGAACTGTTTTCCAACCAGATACAGGACGCCTTGAACGGCTATCGGGACCTGCGTGATGCCGCTCAGGAGATGAGTTTTTATGGCGTGTATGGCGTCCTCAATAGCCTCGCCGGCAATACTCCGGGGCGAGATCTCCAGGCGCATGCCAGGCAGCATGATAAAGCCCTGACCGAACGCCTTCAGGACGCCCTGCCCCTTGGTGGTTTGATGGAAGCCTTGATCCGGATCCTGTTCCTGTTGGGCCGCGACGGCGATGAACCGGGCAAGCAAAGCGTCGAGAAACTGATCCTGCAACTGCAAGTACTGCTGCAGGACTACAGCGCCGAGCCGCTGGACCTGCGTGAAACCCTTCGCCTGCAAAAACTGCTGGTTGCCACCCACCCTCAGGAAAGCCTGGACAGCCTGCCCCTGATGCTGGGTGCGGTCGAAGAACGCCAACAAGTGCTGGCGGCTGTCGCCAATTTGCTGCCGGAACTGCAGACCAACGGTGCGGACAACCCGTTCTGGTGCGAGCTGCACACGCTGCTCGATGTGCCGCTGCCGGGGTTCAGCCTGACCCGCTCACCCGGCGAAGCCGATCCGGTTCCAGTGGTTAGCCCTGAACCGATCGCGCCAGTAACGCCGGCAAAAACGCACAAACCCGCAAAGGGCAAAAAAGGCGCGAAGAAACCTCCCGCACCCTGATGAGCAACCTGTGGGAGCGGGCCTGTGTGTGTGTGTGGCGAGGGAGCTTGCTCCCGCTGGGTCGCGAAGCGGCCCCAAAATCCTTGCGACTGCTTCGCAGCCGAGCGGGAGCAAGCTCCCTCGCCACACTCAGGCCCGCTCCCGCAGGGAAAGTCACACCGGCGCGGCTTCCTCGATCTCAAACGATTCATCGGACCGGTACTGCCCCGGTGTCATGCCGAACCAGCGGCTGCAGGCTTTGTTGAAGCTGCTGTGATCATGAAAACCAAGGAGATACGCGACATGCTTCATGTTGAAGTGAGAATGACGCAGGTAGAAATCCGCCAGTTGTCGACGCACCGCGTTCAGCACGTCCCTGAATTGTGTCCCTTCCTTTTCCAGCGCACGTTGCAGTGTTCGTTTGCTGATGTTCAACGCCGCCGCGATCGATTCCATGTCGCACTGCCCCTGCCCCTGACTCAAGCGCTCGGTAATCAGCGCGCGAATCCGGCCGACAATGCAAAAACCGAACAGCAGGTCCAACTGCGCCTCGGCGAAGCTGTCATGCAGCACCGCCAACGCTTCGTTGGCCATGCTCAAAGGCCGCATCAGCTCCTCCCGGTCAAACAAAATGCTGTCGTAAGCCGCGTCGAACTGCAGATTGCAGCCAAACAGCCGCTGATGCTCGGAGATGTCTTCGGGCTCGGGATAAGTGAACTCAACGCTCAAGGGTTGCGGTGCGTTGCCGCCCGACAGCTTGCGACAGAAACCCAGCAATGATGCCAGCCCGGCATCGGTGTATTGCCGCGGCTTGACCGACCCCTGCTGTTGATGGTCGAGCCCGGACAGACGGTAATGTTGCTGTTCCGAAGTAAAGAAAAGGCTGAACCCGGTGCCAATCAACGGACTGAAACGGACCAGGCGTTCAAGGGCTTTTTTCAGATTCAGGCTGGACATCATGGTGTAGCCCACGATCTGAAAGCTGCCGGGGTGGAAACTGCCATAGGCCCGTAGGCCAATGTCCGGATCGCCCGAGGCCTCAGCGGCCAGTTCCCAGAGTCGATAGATGGCCTTTCGCTCGCAAAACGCTCCGGGTTTATTGGCGAGATCAATGTCTAGTCCAGCCTCCCGACACAGACTGGCAACATCCAGTCCTTGAGCCGAGAGCGTATTTACCAGCACGCTGGCATAGCCTGAACTCATTTTATACATGGCGTCCTCAATGACCTGTGGAACCGGACATCCTGTCCGGAGCCATGACTGATCTGCGATGAATCAAAATTCTAACGGGTGATGTCGTTGCCAATATTGATCCCAGTATAGGTAGTCCTCACCTTTAGCCACTGTTTCAGGCCATTCGTCGCATCGGAGTCGCCAAACCGCGCATGGCACCGTTGGACACCACACCGTCACCTCCCAACACTTCCGCATCCCCTGCCAATACCGAACAATCGCCCATCTTGCAGCGCAAAAACAAAAAAGGATTGGAGCTTATGAAGTCGCTTGGTCGTATTGCGTTGGTCACGGGTGGTATGGGTGGGATTGGCACGGCCATAAGCCAGCGCCTGTACAAGGAAGGATTCAAGGTCATCGTCGGTTGCAGCGCCGATTCCGCCCGCAAGAACGACTGGATTGCCACCCAGCTGGCAGCGGGTTACCAGTTCGAGTGCATCTACGGCGACATCACCGACTGGGAGTCGACGCGCAAGGCTTTCGAGACGGCCCACGAACAATTCGGAGCGGTGGACGTGCTGGTCAACAACGCCGGCATTACCCGTGATGCGTCCTTTCGCAAACTGACCCCCGAAGACTGGAACGCGGTGATCGGCACCAACCTCAGCGGCCTGTTCAACACCACCAAACAGGTGATCGAAGGCATGCTGGCCAAGGGCTGGGGACGGGTCATCAACATTTCTTCGATCAACGGTCAACGCGGCCAGTTCGGCCAGACCAATTACAGCGCGGCCAAAGCCGGCATCCACGGTTTCACCATGGCACTGGCGCGGGAAGTGTCCGGCAAGGGCGTGACCGTCAACACCGTCTCGCCGGGTTACATCCAGACCAGCATGACCGCCGCCATCCGCCCGGACATCCTCGACACCATGATTGCGGCCACCCCGGTCGGGCGCCTCGGCCAACCCGAAGAAATCGCTTCGATCGTGGCCTGGCTGGCTTCCGATGAATCGGGCTACAGCACCGGCGCCGACTTCTCGGTGAACGGCGGCATGAACATGCAGTAGACCGATCAGGGCACGGACGCCCTGCTCCCGCAGGACAAAATTTTAATGAGGTCATGCATGAACGAAGTCGTAATCGTTGCCGCTACTCGTACCGCCATTGGCAGTTTTCAGGGTGCCTTGTCCGCGATTCCAGCCACCGAGCTGGGTGCCACAGTGATTCGCCGTCTGCTGGAAGAAACCGGTCTGGACGGCGCGCAGATCGATGAAGTGATCCTCGGCCAGGTCCTCACCGCAGGCTCGGGACAAAACCCGGCACGCCAGACGGCGATCAAGGCCGGCCTGCCCTTTACTACCCCGGCCCTGACCCTGAACAAGGTCTGCGGCTCGGGCCTCAAGGCCGTGCAACTGGCTGTTCAAGCGATCCGTTGCGGCGACGCCGAACTGGTGATTGCCGGCGGCCAGGAAAACATGAGCCTGGCGCCCTATGTGCTGCCCAAGGCACGCACCGGGCTGCGTCTGGGTCATGCGCAATTGCAAGACAGCGTGATTCAGGACGGTTTGTGGGACGTTTTCAACGACTACCACATGGGCATCACCGCTGAAAATCTGGCCACGCGGTACAGCCTCACCCGCGAAGACCAGGACGCCTTCGCCGCCGCCTCGCAACAGAAAGCGGCTGCCGCCATCGAAGCAGGCTACTTCAAGCGTGAAATCACGCCGATCCTGATCCCTCAGCGCAAGGGCGATCCGCTGGTGTTCGATACGGATGAACAACCGCGCCCGGGCAGCACGCTGCAAGCCTTGAGCAATCTGAAACCGGCGTTCCAGAAAGACGGCAGCGTGACCGCCGGCAACTCGTCGACCCTCAACGATGGCGCCGCCGTGTTGCTGCTGGCCAGCGCCACCACGGCCCAGGCCCTCGGCTTGCCGGTGCTGGCACGCATCAAGGCTTACGCCAGCGCAGGCGTCGACCCGTCGATCATGGGCATCGGCCCGGTTCCGGCCACCCGTCTGGTGCTGGAGAAAGCCGGCTGGAGCCTGGACGACCTCGACCTGATCGAAGCCAACGAAGCGTTCGCCGCGCAATCACTGGCAGTTGGCAAGGAACTGGGCTGGGACACCCGCAAGGTCAACGTCAACGGTGGCGCGATTGCACTGGGCCATCCGATCGGCGCGTCGGGCGCGCGGATTCTGGTGTCGCTGGTGCACGAACTGATTCGCCGTGACGGCAAAAAGGGCCTGGCCACGTTGTGCATTGGCGGCGGCCAAGGCGTCAGTCTGGTCATCGAACGATAAGACGAAACACAGGACTGCTTGCTTGACTGCTGACGCGGTGCCGAATTCCGGCACCGCGGTTTTTTTCTGCCCGGTTTACTGATGTGGGCAAGGAGTTCCATGGACAATAACGCGCACACCTTCAATACCTTCTGGTCCGGCCAGGTTCCGTTCATTGCCTCCTTTGCAGTGCAACAATTACGTTTATGGGTCAGCACCAATCCGTGGTTTACCGGGCAGGAATACAACGAGTGGTTCGACTTGCCGCGCGACACCCTGGACAGCCTCCAGTCGGACTATCAGCTGCAATGGGCGGACCTCGGGCACCGGCTAATGAGCGGCCAGCCCTTCACCTTTGAGGATCGACGTTTTGCCAGTGGCAACTGGCGCGAGCCGCTGTTCGGCTCCCTCGCCGCGTTTTACCTGCTGAACGCCGGGTTCCTGCTCAAACTGCTCGACAAACTGCCGATCAAAGACAAGAAACCCCGCCAGCGCCTGCTATACCTCGTAGAGCAAGCCATCGCCGCGGGTGCGCCGAGCAATTTTCTGGTGAGCAATCCCGATGCCCTGCAGCGGGCCGCGGAAACTCAAGGCGCCAGCCTGCTCACGGGCCTGTTGCACCTGGCCAGCGACCTGCAGGAAGGCAAGATGCGCCAGTGCGACAGCGGCGCCTTCAAGGTCGGCGTCGACCTGGCCAGCACGCCCGGCGAAGTGGTATTCGAGAACGACCTCTTCCAGTTGATTCAGTACTACCCGCAAAGCGACACCCAATACCGGCGACCGGTATTCATCGTCCCGCCGTCGATCAACAAGTACTACATCCTTGACCTGCGCCCGGACAACTCGATGGTTCGCCACCTGTTGCAACAAGGTCATCCAGTGTTTCTGATGTCGTGGCGCAACTTCGATCAGGCACATGCAGGCACCACGTGGGACGACCTGATCGAAACCGGCATCATCAAAGGCCTGCAAGTGACCCGTGAAATCAGCGGCGAGCAACGGCCCAATTGCGTCGGTTTCTGCATCGGCGGCACGCTGCTGAGCACCGCGCTGGCGGTGCTGGCGGCCCGCGGTGATCGCGAAATCGGCAGCGTGAGCCTGTTGACCACGTTCCTGGACTACCTCGACACCGGCCCTATCGACATCTTCGTCGATGAGCAACTGGTGGCTTACCGCGAGCGCACCATCGGTGGCGTTGACGGCCCCATCGGCCTGTTCAAGGGCGAGGACATGGGCAACACCTTCTCACTGTTGCGCCCCAATGATTTGTGGTGGAACTACAACGTCGACAAGTACCTCAAGGGCCAGAAGCCGATCCCTCTCGATTTGCTGTTCTGGAACAACGACAGCACCAACCTTCCCGGCCCGATGTATTGCTGGTATTTGCGCCACACCTATTTGCAGAACGATCTGAAATCCGGCGAGCTGGACTGCTGCGGCGCCAGGCTCGATCTGCGCGCCATCGACGCGCCGGCGTACATCCTCGCTACCCATGACGATCACATCGTGCCTTGGCGAAGCGCCTACGCCAGCACCGAACTGCTGTCCGGCACCAAGCGCTTCGTGCTGGGTGCTTCGGGGCATATTGCCGGGGTCATCAACCCGCCCGCCAAGGAGAAGCGCCATTACTGGACCAATAACCGGGTCACGAAAAACCCCGATACCTGGTTCAAGAATGCCGAGCAACAGCCCGGCAGCTGGTGGATCGACTGGTTCGCCTGGCTCGCCGAACACGGCGGCGAACGCCAGCCTTCGGCGCCGCACACCGGCAATACGCAGTATCCTGCACTTGAATCGGCCCCCGGTCGGTACGTGATGCAATGATGGACTGTCCCGTGCGATAGCTTTTATTGCGCGGGGCGGCGCGGTGATCCCGCCCCGCAAGAAAGTCAAAACACAGCACACCGGTTCAATATCCCCGAATGAATTTACGCAACCATGGCCTCCTCACTCACCCGTAAGGACCTCGCCATGGCTATCGCAAAAGCAGTTCCCGGCAAAACCCTGCTGACCCCGACCGACCACACACTGATCATGATCGACCACCAGTCGCAGATGTCCTTTGCGACCAAGTCGATCGACGCCGTGACCCTGCGCAACAACGCCGCGCTGGTGGCCAAGGCTGCACGTGGCTTCAAGGTCTCGACCATCCTCACCACGGTTGCCGAGAAGAGCTTCTCAGGCCCGATCTTCGACGAAATCAAATCGGTATTCCCGGAACACAACGTCATCGACCGTACCAGCATGAACACCTGGGAAGACGAGCGCATCGCCGTCGAAGTCAACAAGATCGGCAAACAGAAAATCGTCCTCGCCGGCCTGTGGACCTCCGTGTGCATCGTCGGCCCGGCGCTGTCGGCCATCGACCAGGGTTTCGAGGTCTATGTGATTGCCGATGCCTGTGGCGACGTCAGCACCGAAGCGCATGAAATGGCCATGCAGCGCATGATCCAGATCGGCGCGCGGCCGATGACCTCGCTGCAATACCTGCTTGAACTGCAGCGCGACTGGGCACGTACCGAGACCTATGACGAAACCGTGAAAACCTCGATTGCCAACGGTGGTTCCTACGGTCTGGGGCTGATTTACGCCAAGACCATGTTCGGGGCTTCGGAAGGCCACTAAGCGGTTTCCTTTTAATAGCAAGCGACTGTGGACATTCCGCAGTCGCTGGTGCGTGGTCATTGACGATGAAGTTTCGCAAGCAAGATCTTCGCGCCGGGTTGCCCTTCTGGTTATCGATGCTGTTCGCTGGAACAGCCCTGGCTGATGAACCCGCACAAGGGTTTCTGGACGGCGCGACGCTTGACGTGCTCAGCCGCAACTTTTACCTCAATAGCGATTACCGATCCCCTTCGCCGACAGGCAAAAGCTATAAAGCGGAATGGGCTCAAGGCTTTATCGGCGCTTTTGAATCCGGTTTCACACCCGGTACGCTTGGGTTTGGCCTGGATGCTCATGCCTTTTTGGGATTGAAACTGGATGGCGGCAAGGGGCATTCCGGGACTGGATTGCTGCCCGTAAATGATGACGGTCGTAGCGAAGGCAACTACTCCAGTGGCGGTGGCGCGCTGAAAATCAGAGCCTCCCGAACCACCTTGGCCTTCGGTGAAATGATGGTCGAAACCCCGGTATTCGACACCGCGGACAAACGCCTGCAACCGGAATACGCCACAGGCTTGCTGCTGAACAGCCGCGAAATCGACGACCTGAATCTGGTGGCCGGTCATTTCACGGCGTTCAAGAACCAGGACAGTTCTTCGGGCAAAGGCGACTTCTATGGCTATGGCGCCAACACCGAGGCTGGCGGCATTACATTTCTCGGCACCGACCTGTTCACCCAACGCCCCGTCGGCGGTGCGCTCTACGCCTCCGAACTCAGCGACACCTGGCGTCAGTATTACGCCAACCTGCACCTGAAGCAGCCCGGGGTATTCCTCGACGCCAATCTCTACCATACGCAGGACACCGGCAAAGCGCTGGCCGGCGCCATCGATAACACCGCGTTCAGTCTCTCGGGCAAGTACACCGTCGCTGCACATGCCTTCACGCTGGCGTATCAAAAAATCACGGGCGACACGCCATTCGATTTTGTCGGCGGCGATTCGATCTACCTGGCCAACTCGATCAAGTACGCCGACTTCAACGGCGCCAATGAACGCTCATGGCAGGCACGTTACGACCTCGATTTGGGCACCTTAGGGATTCCCGGCCTGAATTTCATGACGCGTTACGTCATGGGCAGCCAGATCGACGGCACCCATGCGCCCAAGGGCGGCGCCTACAACCCTTTTGATGAGTCCGTCGGTGACTACATGCCGCAACAAGGCGATGGCGGCCGGCATTGGGAGCGCGACATAGACCTGCGCTACGTCGTGCAGTCCGGCACGGCCAAAGGATTGTCCCTGCAATTGTCCCATGTGTCCCATCGAGCCAACACCGCCCAGGCAGGCGATGACATCGACCGGGTGTACGTGGTCATCCAGTACCCGCTGAACTTCGGGCATCTGTGAAGGGAAATTGGCGGAAGGCAGCCGGAGTCGAACCTGCCCGGGAACGGATGCCGTCCCCAACCGGGTTTGAAGCCCGGCCGCGCCACCGGGCGCGATTGCCTTCCTTGAAGTCAGTTTTCTGCCCGTTGCGCCAGGGCATTGTCGAGGCGGATATGACGTTTGTCGCCAAAGCGTCGGGTCAGGCCCAGCCGGTCGAAGTATTCGAGAATCTGGATACTGCGCTTGCGCCCCAGGCCCACCGCATCGCGAAACGCCGTGACTTGAATCACCTCGTTTTGCGCCGCCAGTTGCAAGAGCATAGCCGCCATACGACGCAGCATTGCGTCTGTATAAAACAGGTCGCGGACCACTTGATGCACCAGGCTCAGGCGCGCCATCTTGCGCAGCAGCAAGCGCACCGTCACCTCATCGAAACCCAGGTCACGCACCCACGGGGGATCGAATCCGGCCTGTTCGAACAACGGTTGCAAGTGTTGCCACAGGGCTTCGTCCTCCGCGCTCAAGCGTACTTGATGACCGGGCAAGTGCAGCCACGGTCCGCTGGCAGCGAGAGTGCCAGCGGCCAGCAGTTCGTCGATCAGGCTGACGAACGTCGCACGGTCCAGCGCCGTGCCGGCGAACCGGCGCAGGCGATCCCGGTCCGGGCCCATTTGATCCGGTTCCAGTTGATGAAAGCGCGCCAGATGTTCCAGCAGCAATGCTTTTTGCGTTTCCCAGCGCAGTGTGCGGAACAACAGTTGTCCCTGGCGCGTATCGATCAGGCGGACATCCTCGGGTAAATGCCAGGTGCTGCGCGGGCGGTTGAACTGACGTTCCAGACGCTGCGGGTCTAGCCCGGTGTCGCTGTTGGCCAGCAACGCCGGCAAGACCTCTTCCAGATGTGTCGTCGAGGCCAGCGCCTGCAATTGCGCCAGTCGCTCTGGGCTTCGGCGCTGTCGCGATGGCGCGAACGGGTCCAGCACCCGGCCACCGCCGAGGGTGCGCTGAGCGCTTTGGTCACGCAGGATCAAAGGGTCGTCGTGCACCGCCTGCACGGGGGCATTGAGCAGGAGTTGCGCGAACATGCGCTCACCCGGCGCCAGGCTGGAACCCTCCAGTAACGCCACTCGCCCCGTTACGTCCTGAGTCCCGAGGTGCACGTGCACAGGCTGAAAATGTTCGAACGCCCTGGCTTCGCTGATCAACAGATGCAGGTTGATGTCCAGCCGCTGGGTCGGCGCATACAGCCACTCGGCCAGCAGCCAGTGCCCTCGGTGAATCTGCTCCAGTGACAGGCGCTCAGCGCTCAGGTTCAACGCCACTCGCTGGCCCGCCGTGGCGCTGTCGGCTGCCTGATTCTGCGCATGCAGGCCACGCACCCGCACCGGTTTGCCCTGTGGACCGAGCAATAGTGTGTCGCCAACCGCCACCTGCCCGGACAACGCCGTGCCGGTCACCACAATTCCCGCACCAGCGACGCTGAAAGCCCGATCAATTGCCAGGCGAAATCCGCCGAGGGTATGGCGCTGGAGCACTTCTTTTTGCTCATCCAGCAAGGCCTGGCGCAGCGTTTCGATACCCTCGCCGGTCGTGTTCGACAGCGCAATCTGTGGCGCGCCGGCATAAGGACCGGGCGCGAGCAAAGCGGCGATCTGTTCGCGCACGGCCTGCACTCTAAAAGTATCGACCCGGTCGCATTTGGTGATCGCAATCAGCGCCCGGGGAATGCCCAACAGTTCGACGATGGCCAGGTGTTCCCGGGTCTGGGGCATGACGCCGTCATCGGCGGCCACCACCAGCAGCGCCAGATCAATGCCTTGCGCTCCAGCCAGCATGTTGTGGGTGAAGCGTTCATGACCGGGCACGTCGATAAAACCGGTCAGGGCCGCGCCGGGTTCGAGCGCCGAATACAGATAACCGAGGTCGATGGTCATGCCTCGGTCACGCTCTTCCCGGCGACGGTCGCCCGCCTGACCGGTCAAGGCCTGCAGCAAAGACGTCTTGCCGTGATCGATGTGCCCTGCGGTGCCGACGATCACCCGGTCACCTGCAGTTGATCGAGCTGCGCCAGCCATGCCGGCTCGTCGTCCAGTTGCCGCAGATCCAGCCACAGCGCGTCATCATCGAGGCGACCGAGCACGGGAATGGCCAGCTTTCTGAAGGCAGCCTCCAGCTCAAGCAACCGTCGTCCGCGCAGGCGCTTGCTGACCTCCGGTCGCAGGCACAGTGCCGCGCTCGGCAGGCGCGCCACGGGTTGGCTGCCACTGCCGATCATGCCCAGCGATGGCACTGCGCTGACGCGCCAGCCCTCGCCCAACACCCTGGCCAGCGATGGTTGCAGGCGCTCGGCCTGGGCGAAGATGTCTGTCTGCGGGCGGATGAGTAGACGCAAACTCGGCAGGCGTTCCGCCAGGCGATCCGGATCGCGGTAAAGACCCAGCACGGCTTCGAGGGCGGCCAGGGTCAGTTTGTCGACGCGCAACGCCCTTTTCAGGGGGTTCTTCTTGATCTTCGCGATCAGGTCTTTGCGACCCACGATCAGCCCGGCCTGCGGGCCACCGAGCAGTTTGTCGCCGCTGAAGGTAACAATGTCTGCACCGTCGAGCAGTGCCTGGCGCACCGTCGGTTCGGCGGGCAAGCCCCAGCGAGTCAAGTCCAGCAGGCTGCCGCTGCCGAGGTCTTCGAGCAGCGGCAAACCGTGTTTGTGCGCCAGCTCCGCCAATTCGGCAGTTGGCACGCTCGTGGTGAAGCCTTGAATGCTGTAGTTGCTGGCATGCACGCGCATCACCAATCCACTGCGCGGGCCGATGGCGGCTTCGTAATCCTTGGCGTGGGTGCGATTGGTGGTGCCGACTTCATGCAGCTTCACCCCGGCCCGGGCCATGATGTCGGGAATGCGGAACGCACCGCCGATTTCGATCAGTTCGCCCCGGGAAATGATCCCTTCCTTGCGCGCGCCCAGGCTGTTGAGCGTCAGCAGCACGGCGGCGGCGTTATTGTTGACCACGGTGACCGCTTCGGCACCGGTCAGTTCGCGGATCAGGCCTTCGATCAGGTCGTCGCGGTCGCCGCGCTTGCCGCTGTGCAGGTCGAATTCCAGGTTGAGCGGATAGCGGGCGGCCATCTGCACCGCGTCAATCGCTTCCTGCGGCAGTAACGCGCGACCGAGGTTGGTGTGCAACACGGTGCCGGTGAGATTGAATACGCGACGGACATGGCTGCGATGCTGCCGGGCAAGGCGTTCGCCAGCCCTGCCCGCCAACGTGTCGGGGGTGATTTCGATGGCGTCGAGTTGCCCTGAAATGACCGGTTCACGCAGGTCATCCAGCAGTTGCCGTAAACTGCCCAGCAGCGCTTCGCGCCCATAGCGCTCGGACAGTGGCTGGCATGCCGGATGGCGCAGCAAACTGTCGATGGAAGGCAATCGCAAGGCCGGGTTGGCGGATCTGGAGGGCATCAGGGGCTCCCGTAAACGGCTGACCGCCTGAGTGTAGTCGCTGGGACTCTTTGCGAGCGGGCTCGCTCCCGCAATGAATTTGCGTATGCCTGGCGCTCGTACGATGGCGACCTGACAGCCGACCTTTTTTTTGGACTGAGCGCAGAACCTGCGCTCGGCCTTCCGACGGGGCAGATCAAGATCAAAAGCAAAAGCGAGGCGGCCTGATAGCCGGCCTGAAGTTTGTCAGGATCATTGGTGGGAAACACCCGTGTCATGCCCGCCAACAATCCCCTGTGGGAGCTAGCCTGCTAGCGATGGACGTCCAGACACCGCGTTGATTCAGATCGCCCGCGTTATCGTTAACGATCATCGCTAGCAGGCTAGCTCCCACAGGAGATCGGGTTCCGAACGAACGGGGCAATAGCGCTTGGTTAGTTGGCGCTTTTCCAAGTAACCCGCTGTAAGAGCGGAACCATAGGCGGCCGTTACCGAAGAAATGGAGATGTCGCCGAGAGGCCCCAGCAAGAAAGCTTCAATCCCCCCCAGGCGCAAACAAAAGATTCGGCGCCACCCGCTGATACCCTTCCTGCTCCAGGCGCATGTCCAGCATCAGACTGGTCAAATCCCCCGACAGCGCTTCAGCTTCAGCATCATTTTCCAGATACAACAATTTCAGATAACTGCGACAACCGGGACAAACCTCGGCGCGCAACGGCGCCTGATTGGCAGCATGGCGATCATCATCAAGACTGACATATTCCAGACCCTTGCTCTGCTCGCAATACACGCATTTGACCCGCACCACATGCCATTCACAGGCACACAGCGAACACACCAGATAGCGCAAGCCGTTGTGCTTGCCGCGATGCCGAATCACCCCGGCCATCGCCGGAGAACCGCAGGCCGGACACTGGCTGAGACTGTCGCCGGGTTTCAAGGCCAGATCAGGCGTGCTCAGTAACCAATGGCTCCAGGCAGCCTGCAACGCGGCGCCCAGAAATGGCACCAACTCCGCCGGCAGCAACGCAAACTGGCCGCTGACCAAAGCAATTGCCCAGGCTTTGAGTTGGCCGACGCTGGCATTTCGCAAACGGGCTAGCGCGCTCTCGACTTCCATTTGCGACGGTGGCCGATAACGCTGCAACAGCGCATGCAGCCAAGGCAACCAATCGTCCTCGCGTACCAGGCCGTCGGCAGCGAACGGCGGCAAGCCATGCTGCTGGCAAACCCGCAGACGTTCGGGGTCCGGCAACGTAGCGACGGGGGGATCGTCCATCAACTGCTGCTGAACACCACACAGGCCTGCCACCAGAAGCAGGTAATTGGCCAAAGGATGCCCCTCAGCCAACCGTTCCAGTCGCTGTGCTCGCAACGCGAACAGGTTGTTCGGCGGCAAGTGCAGAAACGGCGGAGAACTCGCCGCCGCTTCAATCTCGCCAGGCTGAAGAATTGTCGCCAAGGGGCTTATCCTTTTTTGCTGACCGGCCGTTCGGGGTGTTCATCGCGCGTGACTTCCCGGTACCAGAGCTCATGGTGTTTCCTTGCCCAGGCACGGCTGACCCAGCCATGCACCATGGCGCTGACCGAGCCCTTGATCCAGATACCGGCGTAGATGTGCACGATGATGCTCAACACCAATACAAATCCCGCCAAGGCATGCAGCAACATCGCCCAGCGAATCGAGGTGATGCCGAAATACTCGCTGAAATATGCCCGCCAGATCACCAGCCCGCTGAACAGCAGCACGAGCATGCACAGCAGCAAGGTCCAGAACAGCAGCTTCTGCCCCGGGTTGTACTTGCCGATCGGCGGCACGCCCTCCTCCTCGTTCTGGATCACTCGCCCGACGCGGCGCAGCCACAAGCGGTCATTGCTGATAAAGAAGTTCGCCCGAAAGAACTGAATCACCAGCCCCAGGAACAGCACGAACATCACCACACCCATGAACGGATGCAGGATGCGCGTCCATGGCCCGCCGCCGAACAGGTGACTGAGCCAGAACAACGCTGGATGAAACAACGCCAGCCCCGACAACGCCGCCATGAAGAAAAAGATCGCCACCAGCCAGTGATTGGTGCGCTGGTTCGAGGTGTAGCGCAGGATCTGTCTGCGGATCATGGTCTGTCCTCCCCGCGCGGATCGAAGGTGTGCACCGCCGGATCGACTTCATGCACCGCAGGGTCTTTGAGGACCGGAAGTTCGTCTTCCTCGACGATCTGCGGGCCAACGCGCACGTAGTGGAAGAACCCGGCCAACACCGCCAGCCCCATGGCCAGCAAGCCCAACGGTTTGCTCACGCCTTTCCACAATTCCACCAGCGGACTGATCGTCGGGCTATTCGGCAGACCGGCATAGAGCACCGGCGTGTCGGCGTGATGCAACACATACATGACGTGCGTGCCGCCCACGCCCTCGGGATCGTACAGCCCGGCGTTGGCGAAGCCGCGGCTCTTGAGATCGACGATGCGTTCGGCGGCGTGTTCCTTCATGTCGTCCTTGGTGCCGAACACAATCGCCCCGGTCGGACAGGTTTTCACGCAGGCCGGTTCCAGGCCTACAGCGACCCGGTCCGAGCACAACGTGCACTTGTAGGCCTTGTGATCCTTTTGCGAGATCCGCGGGATGTTGAACGGGCAGCCGGTGATGCAATAACCGCAGCCGATGCAGTGGTCCTGATCGAAATCGACGATACCGTTGGCGTGCTTGATAATCGCCCCCGGACTCGGGCACGCCGCCAGGCAGCCCGGCTCGGCGCAATGCATGCAGCCGTCCTTGCGGATCAGCCATTCGAGGTTGCCGGCGTCGGTTTCGTGCTCGGTGAAACGCATCAGGGTCCAGGTTTCCGCGCTAAGGTCCTGGGGATTGTCGTAGGTGCCGAGGTTGTGACCGACGTCGTCGCGCAGCTCGTTCCATTCCGAACAGGCGACCTGGCAGGCCTTGCAGCCGATGCACTTGGTGGTGTCGATCAGCTTGGCCACTTCCTCCTGATTGCGCACTGACGGCGAAACCGTCGTGGTGGCCGAGCGGGCAATGATGTCTTGGCTGGCCATTCAGACTTTCTCCACGTTGACCAGGAATGACTTGGATTCCGGGGTCTGGGTGTTGCCATCGCCGAGGAACGGCACCAGGGTATTGGTCAGGTAACCGTGACGCGTGAGCCCGGTAAATCCCCAGTGCAACGGGATGCCGATCTGGTGCACCACCTGATTGTTGACCTGCAGCGGGCGTATCCGCTTGGTCACCACCGCCACCGCTTCGATATGCCCGCGTTTGCTGCTGACCCGCACCCGGTCACCGGCAACGATGCCTTTTTCCTTGGCCAGCACCTCGCCGATCTCGACGAACTGCTCCGGCTGGGAAATGGCGTTGAGCTTGCAATGCTTGCTCCAGAAGTGGAAATGCTCGGTCAGCCGGTAGCTGGTGGCGGCGTACGGGTAATCCTTGGCCACGCCGAGGGAATCCCATACCGAATCGAAGATCCGCGCCGCCGGGTTACTGGTGGCTTTCTTGTTTTCCGGGTGCAGCGGGTTGATGCCGATGGGCGTCTCGAACGGCTCGTAGTGTTCCGGGAACGGGCCTTCGTTCATCTTGTCGACGGCAAAGAACCGCGCCACGCCTTCAGGGTTCATGATGAACGGATTCATCCCGGCTTCCGGTGGCGAGTCGGCCTTGAAGTCCGGCACGTCGGTGCCGCCCCAGACTTTACCGTTCCACCACACCAGGCGTTTTTTCTCGTCCCACGGTTTGCCTAGCGGGTCGGAGGAGGCGCGGTTGTAGAGAATCCGCCGGTTCGCCGGCCAGGCCCAGGCCCAGCCTTGATGCTGTTTCATGCCATACGGATCGCTGTTGTCGCGCCGGGCCATCTGGTTGCCGGCCTCGGTCCAGCTGCCGCAAAAGATCCAGCAGCCTGACGCGGTGCTGCCGTCGTCCTTGAGTTGACCAAAGCCGGCCAGTTGCGCCTTGCCCTTGATCGCCACACCCGTCGCATCGGTGAAGTCGGTGGTGGCGTAGCCGTTGATCTCCCTGGCCAGCTCTTCCGGCGCCGGTTCGTCGGCAATCCTGTAGGGCCACGACAGTTTGAGGATCGGGTCGGGATAAGTGCCGCCATGGGCTTGATAGCGTTGACGCAGGCGCAGGAACAGCTCGCTCATGATCTGCACGTCGGTGCGCGCTTCGCCAGGGCCGTCGGCGCCTTTCCAGTGCCATTGCAGCCAGCGACTGCTGTTGACCAGAGAGCCGTCTTCCTCGGCGAAACAGGTGGTAGGCAGGCGAATCACTTCGGTCTGGATGCCGGCGGTTTCCACATCGTTATACGGCCCGACGTTGCGCCAGAATTCCGAGGTCTCGGTGGACAGCGGGTCCATCACCACCAGCCATTTCAACCTGGCCAGCGCCGCCATCACCCGGTTTTTGTCGGGCAACGCGGCAATCGGGTTGAAGCCCTGGCACATGTAACCGTTGACCTTGCCCTGCCCCATCAGGTCGAACACCTTGAGGATGTCGTAGTTGGGGATGTCGAGTTTCGGCAAATAGTCGTACGCCCAATTGTTCTCGGCCGTAGCGTTGCCGGCGTACCAGGCTTTCATCAGGCTGACGTGGAATTTGCTGTAGTTCTGCCAGTAGGACAGCTGCCCCGGCCGCAATGGTTTTTGCGTGCGTTTGGTGATGTAGGCGTTGTAGTCCTGCTCCGCGTCCTGCGGCAACGTCAGATAGCCCGGCAGCGCATTGGACAGCAGCCCGAGGTCCGTCAACCCCTGGATATTGGAGTGCCCGCGCAAGGCATTGACGCCCCCGCCCGGCATGCCGACGTTGCCCAGCAGCAACTGCACCATGGCGGCGCTGCGAATGATTTGCGAACCGATCGAGTGCTGCGTCCAGCCCAGGGCATAGAGGATCGTCATGGTCTTGCCCGGTTGCGAGCAGGTGGCGATCTCTTCCCAGATCTTTTGCATGGCGTCCACGGGCATGCCGCAAATCTGACTGGCCAATTCGATGTTGTAGCGGCTGTAATGCTGCTTCATCAATTGATAGACGCAGTGCGGGTCTTGCAGGGTCGGGTCGACCTTGACGAAGCCGTCTTCACCGAGTTCATAACCCCAGCCGGACTTGTCGGTGTACGCGCGTTTGGTCACGTCGTACCCGCTGAAGATTCCGTCCTCGAAGCCATACCCGGCTTTGACGATGAATGACACGTCGGTGTAATTGCGCACGTACTCGTGCTGGATCTTGTCCTCGGTCAGCAGGTAATTGATCAGCCCGCCCATGAAGGCGATGTCGGTGCCGGTGCGAATCGGCGCGTAATAGTCGGCCACGGACGCAGTGCGGGTGAATCGCGGGTCGACCACGATCAGCCGCGCGGCATTGTGCGCCTTGGCTTCGGTCACCCATTTGAAACCGCATGGGTGCGCTTCTGCTGCGTTGCCGCCCATCACCAGGATCAGATTCGCGTTGGCGATATCGGTCCAGGTATTGGTCATGGCACCACGGCCGTACGTCGGGGCAAGACTTGCCACCGTCGGGCCGTGTCAGACACGCGCCTGGTTATCAAACCCCAGCATGCCGAGACTGCGAATGACCTTGTGGGTGATGTAACCCGCTTCGTTGGACGCCGCCGAAGCCGCAAGAAAACCAGTGGTCAGCCAGCGGTTCACCGTTTGACCCTGGGCGTTTTTCTCGATGAAGTTGGCGTCGCGGTCGGCCTTCATCAGGTCGGCGACGCGATCCAGCGCTTCATCCCAGGAAATGCGCGTCCACTCCGTGCTGCCCGGCTTGCGCACCTGCGGATATTGCAGGCGGCCGGGGCTGTGAATGAAATCCAGCAGGCCCGCGCCTTTCGGGCACAGCGTGCCGCGATTGACCGGATGGTCGGCATCGCCTTCGATGTGGATGATGTTTTGCGCGACATTCTTGGCGGCATCACCCTGGCTGTACATGATCAAGCCGCAGCCTACCGAGCAGTACGGGCAGGTGTTGCGGGTTTCATGGGTGTGGGTGAGCTTGAAGTGGCGCACCTGCTCGGCGAAGGCCGGCGCCGGGGCCATGCCCAGCGCGCCCAGGCTCGAGCCTGCAAGGCCGATACCGGCGACCTTGAAGAACTGACGACGGTTGAGATCCATCGTGCACTCCTGATCAGGTGAAGACCCGGTACTTGTGCCGGGTTTTTCGGGGCAATCACGGCGGCGGCAGCGTAGCTACCGACACTTCAAACTCTAGACAATGCAGTCGAAGACTGTGTGAAAACCGACCGCCGGCCCAGGTTTTTCCCCCGTGGGAGAGCCTTTGTGGCGAGGAGTTTATCCCCGTTGGGCTGCGAAGCAGCCCCCTGCATTCTTTCGGTCATACCGGGTTGACAGGATCTACGACGGCTTCGCCGCCGAACGGGGATAAATCCCCTCGCCACAAAACACCTCACCACAAATCCCCTCTCCACACGGCTCGCTCCCACAGGGGCTTGGCCTTATCATGTCTGCCGAATTAATCCCGGCCTTTATGAGATGAGCATGACTTTCGATTTTGATCAGGTGTTCGACCGCCACAACACTGGCAGCACCAAGTGGAGCCGCTACCCGGCCGAGGTTCTGCCGATGTGGGTCGCCGACATGGACTTCGCCGCGCCGCCGGTGATTATCCAGGCCCTGCAAAAACGTCTGGAGCATCCATTGCTCGGCTACAGCGTGGCGCAGGACGACTTGCGCGACGCCATCGTTGCCGACCTCTGGAACAAATACACCTGGCGCGTCGAGCCGCAGGAACTGATTTTCCTGCCGGGTGTGGAATCGGGTTTCAACATGGCCCTGAACGCACTGGTGCAACCGCAACAGAACGTCGTGGTCCAGGTTCCGAACTACCCGCCGCTGCGGCATGCCCCCGGCCATTGGGGCCTGAACAAGGTTGAACTGAATTTCGACACACAGGCTGACGGCACCTACATCACGCCGCTCGATACCTTGCGCCAGTCGCTGGCCGGTGGCGGCGCGTTGCTGCTGAGCAATCCGCACAACCCTCTGGGCAAGGCGTTCCCACGGAACGAACTGCAAGCGGTGGCAGACATCTGCCGCGAACAGGACGCCTGGATCATCTCCGACGAAATCCACGCCGAACTGTGCTTCGACGGGCGCAAACATGTTCCCACCGCGTCGTTGAGCCCTGAAATCGCCCGGCGCACCATTACGCTGATGTCGGCGAGCAAGGCCTACAACATCGCCGGCCTGAAGACCTCGTTCATGATCATTCAGGACCGGGCTTTGCGTGAGCGAGTCAACCACGCCCGTTGCGGCATGGTCGATAGCGTCAACCCGCTGGGTATGGAAGCGACACGCGTGGCTTATACCGAAGCCGGGCCGTGGCTGACCGAGCTGGTGGGTTACCTGCAAGCCAACCGCGATTACCTGGTCGATGCCGTTCGCACCCGGCTGCCGGGCGTCACCATGAACGTACCGCAGAGCACTTATCTGGCGTGGCTCGATTGCTCGGCGCTGGGTCTGGAGAATCCGCAGCAGTTCTTCCTTGAACAGGCGAAGGTCGGGCTCAGCCCAGGCCTGGATTTTGGCGATGACTGCAAACAGTTCGTCCGCCTGAATTTCGGCTGTCCGCGCGCGTTGCTGGAAGAAGGGATTGCGCGGATGGAGCGCAGCCTGATCAATCTCAAGGCCTGATTCCATCTGAAGGTAAAGACAATCCCCCCCCGTGGGAGCTAGCCTGCTAGCGATGGCGGAGTGTCAGTCGACATAGACGCTGACTGATCCGACGCCATCGCTAGCAGGCTAGCTCCCACAGGAGGTCGGGTTGATTTGAAGGTTTCAGCAACCGTCCGAAATCCAACCGAACTCAAGACAAAAGAGCGGGGTCCACCCTTTGACTCTTCTGCCTTGAGAACGGAGATTTCCGATGACTGACTATCCAAAACCACCTTTCAAGAAGCAGGGCCAGCCGGTCCCCGGCTCCCAGAAGAAAATGGACCCGTATCCGGATTGTGGCGAGCAGAGCTACAAAGGCTCCGGCCGCCTGGACGGCAAAATTGCCCTGATCACCGGCGCCGACAGCGGGATCGGCCGCGCAGTCGCGATCGCCTTCGCCCGTGAAGGCGCGGACGTCGCCGTGGCCTACCTCAACGAACATGAAGATGCGCAGGAAACCGCGCGCTGGGTCGAACAGGCCGGGCGTCAGTGCGTGTTGCTGCCCGGCGACATCGCGCACAAAGCGCAATGCCAGGCGCTGGTCGACAAAACCGTCGAGCGTTTTGGCCGTATCGACATTCTGGTCAACAACGCCGCGTTCCAGATGACCCACGAAAACTTCGAGGACATCCCGGACGAAGAATGGGTGATGACCTTCGACGTCAACATCACCGCCATCTTCCGGATCTGCCAGGCGGCGCTGAAGCACATGAAACCCGGCAGTTCGATCATCAACACCAGCTCGGTCAATTCGGACATGCCCAAGCCGACGCTCCTTCCCTACGCCACGACCAAGGGCGCGATTGCCAATTTCACAGCCGGCCTGGCGCAAATGCTGGGGCCGAAAAACATCCGGGTGAACTGCGTGGCGCCGGGGCCCATCTGGACACCGTTGATCGTCTCGACCATGCCGGATGAGGAAGTGCAGAATTTTGGCGGGCAGACACCCCTGGGACGGCCGGGACAACCGGTAGAAGTGGCGCCGATTTATGTGCTGCTGGCGTCGGATGAGGCCAGCTACATCACCGGTCAGCGCTATGGGATTACCGGTGGCAAACCGATGCTTTGAAGGAACAACATGGTGCTTGCTCGCGCTTGAGTGCGCTGCGCTTACAAAAATGGCATTGGATGTCGGATTTGGGGGCTGCTTCGCAGCCCAGCGGGAGCAAGCTCCCTCGCCACACAAGCGGCTCAGGGCGCGACAGCTCGGCATCAATCGCAATCAACGTGACGATGACCGGCATCGAATTGGTCAGGGAACACTCATCGCTCACGACTTTCTCCTGCCCCTCGCTCACCGGCCAACGCACGCCGATGGAAGTCCGGCAGCAGCTTCAAGGCATGTTCTGCGGCCATCAGTTGCACCTGAGTCCGAGTGCCGAAAAACCGCTCCTGCTGACTGAAGACGCTGCGCCCATGACGGGTCTGATAGGCCCAGGCAAAACAAATGGTGCCGGCCGGTATGCCATCGACGTCTTCCGGACCAAGGATGCCGGTGGTCGCCACGGCAACATTGGCGGTGCTGTCGCGCAGTGCCCCTTCTGCCATTTCCCGGGCGACTTCACAACTGGTCAGGTTGAACGTTTCGATCGTCGAAGGGCTGACGTTGAGCAAACGTTGTTTCGCTTCGGGGGAATAGACCACGTAGCCGCTCTCGATCAACTCACCGCTGTGCGGCACCTCCGCCAGAAGCGTGACGATTTTTCCGGCGGTACAGGACTCTGCAGTGGTCAGCAGCAAATCGTTCTGACGCAAATACTCGACCACGGAGTGGCTGACGCTCATGGCAATTCTCCCGACAGAGAGCTGCTCGGTTGACCTTCCCCGCGAGCAAACATTCCCTCTATCGGAACACTCCACGGCGGCGGCCAGAAAAAGTGAACCCCTGACAATGCGCGCCCCTCAATACGTTTAGGGGACCCTGTCACGGGGGCCGCCCCCCGATCAGGAGGTCGTCATGTCCGCACCTATCGTCAAACTGTTTACCCAACCGAATTTCGCGTGGACGGATATCCGCAAGGAAGAGGAAGCCCACCCGCGCCACTACCTCGCTCATTTGTTGCTGCTCGCCTTGATCCCTGCCGTGTGCCTGTTTATCGGGACCACCTACGTCGGATGGAGCCTGGCCGAAAACGAAACGGTGAAGCTCAGCAGCAGTAGCGCGCTGCAATTATGCGTGCTGCTTTACGTGACCATTGTCGCCGGCGTGGCGCTGATGGGGCTGTTCATACGCTGGATGTCCCGTACGTTCGATGCCCGGCCGACGATCAACCAGTGCATCGGTTTTGCCGCGTATACCGTCACCCCGTTTTTCCTTGCAGGCTTTGCCGGTCTGTACCCGAGTCGTTGGCTGGCGATCGCCGTGCTCGGGGCGGCCTCGATCTACTCGACGTTTTTGCTGTTTGTCGGCATGCCGACCTTCATGCACGAACGCAAGGAACAGGGCTTGCTGAATGCCGCCTGCGTGTGGGGTGTCGGGTTGTTGGTGCTAGTCACTGTCCTGGTGGAAATGATCCTGGTGTGGTTCAACGTCCTGACACCTGAATACCTGCGCGCGACTGTCGGTTGATCGCCCACGGCCCAACATCGCAACACCTGTCCAGCGAGTACAGCGCATGAGCTTCATTCTCTGGGTGGCGGTGTTGGGTGCGGTGCTGCTGACACTGGCGTTGACGTCGTCGTACCTGCGCTGGATGCCGGTGACCACCTCGGCGGTGTGCCTGATGCTGGGGATCGCTATCGGGCCGACAGCACTCGGCCTGTTGAAGCTGGACATGAACGACGCCTCGACCTGGATGGAGCACCTGACGGAAGTCGCGGTGCTCTTTTCGTTGTTTGTGTGCGGCCTGAAATTGCGCTCGCCCTTCAAGGACAAAAACTGGCGCATCGCCGTGGGACTGGCTGGCCCGGTGATGGTGTTGACCATTACCGGCGTGTCGCTGCTGCTGCACTACGGTTTCGAATTGTCCTGGGGCGCGGCCGTGTTGATTGGATCGATACTGGCACCCACCGACCCGGTTCTCGCCGCGCTGGTGCAAGTCAACGACGCCCGGGATGACGACAGTGTGCGATTCGGCCTCTCCGGTGAAGCGGGGCTCAACGACGGAATTGCCTTTCCGTTCGTGATCCTCGGGTTGCTGTTGTTGCAACACGACGGCAACCCCGGCTGGCTGGGCGACTGGGCGTTGCGCAGCCTGCTCTGGGCCGTCCCTGCCGGCTTGCTCACGGGGTATGCGATGGGGCGCGGCATTGGTCGCCTGACGTTGGTACTGCGGATCAAAAATGACGACAGCACTCTTTCCCCCAACGACTACCTGGCCCTCGCGCTGATCGCCCTGGCGTACGTCGCTGCCGAATCGATTCATGGCTACGGCTTTTTGTCCGTGTTCGCCGCGGGCCTGGGGCTTCGCCATGTGGAAGTCCAATCCACCGGCGACGACGAACTGCCCGCCGAGCATCGAGTCCAGCCGGTGGTCGGCCATCAGAATGTCGAACCGCACCAGGCCGTTCATGGCGACACCGAAGGTCTTGAAGACACGCAGGTCGCCGCCGGTATCATGATGGGCGACATGCTCGCCTTCGGCGGTCTGGTCGAACGCGCCATGGAAGTGTTTCTGGTGACACTGCTTGGTGTCGTGCTGATTGGGCACTGGGACTGGCGAGCGCTGCTGATCGGCGGCGTGTTGTTTTGCCTGATCCGGCCGCTGAGCGTCGCCGCCCTGCCCTGGCGTGGATTGCTGGACGGGCGCCAGCGCCTGTTGATCGGCTGGTTCGGCATTCGCGGCATCGGCAGCCTGTATTACCTTTTCTATGCCCTTAACCATGGGCTCGCGCCTTCAATCGCAGCGCTTTGCACTGACCTCACGTTGTCGGTGGTTGCGCTGAGCATCCTCATCCATGGCATCAGCACGCAACCGATGCTGGCGTGGTATGAGCATCGCAAAAAACAAAAGACTTGAGCTAAAGCGAGCAGTCGGAGCAAACCGGTGTGGCGAGGGAGCTTGCTCCCTCGCCACATAAACCCGCGTTCACAACGGGGCGAATCTAGAGTGCCGGTATCGGGGTGGTTTCCAGGTTCTCGGTCAGCGGTACATCACTGGAACCAGGTTGCTCGGCACCGAGCATTTTTGCGCAGGCCGCACTCAACAAACCCACCGGTCCGGCGCCATAGATCGCAATGCTTCAACCCGGGCTGCATCCTCGCTGTTCGATAAAGAAAGGCATCGGTGTCTGTATTAAGGGAGCGAGGGTTCACGGCGAGTTCAGTTGCGTGAGTGGCGAATCTGATCAGTGGTCGCACTGAAAAAACCGGGCGGATTGCGCTGTAAAAAGAAAGCCGCGAACTGCATGAGTCAAAATCCGGACTCATGCAGCCTGCATGACTACAGTTCGCCATCAGCGACTTCAAGCTATTGATTTTAAAGGTACTTGTTTTAGTGGTCAGTCGGCACGACAAATGCTCCAGGACTATGAGCGACCTTCGGCCTTGAGACCGTTTGCGCTCATCCCCGTGACTATTCGAGAGAATCGACCATGAACGCCATTGACCTTTTGCAAGCCGACCATGAACGCGTAAAGGGCATCCTGACCCAACTGAGCGAAACCACTGAACGCGGTATAAAGAAACGCACCGAGCTGCTGGCCAAGCTTGAAATGGAGATCACTATCCATACCCGTCTCGAAGAGGAAGTCTTGTACCCCGCGTATAAAAAAGCGGGCGGCAAGGAACAGGACGTCATGTATTACGAAGCCAAGGAAGAACACCGCACCGTTGACTCGCTGGTGCTGCCTGACTTGAAAGTCACCGATCCGTCCTCTGTGGAGTTCGCCGGCCGCGTGAAAGTGGTCAAGGAGCTGTTGGAACACCACATCGAAGAGGAAGAAACGGAAATGTTTCCTCAGGCCAAAAAACTGCTGGGCAAAGCCACCCTCGAAGAATTGGGGGCGCAAATGGAGAGTCTTAAGGCTCAGTACAAGAAAGAAATGAGTGCAGCCAATCTGGCAGCCTGATCAAAGTGACAGGCAAAAAAAGGCCCGGCGCTTGCCGCAATGTTGTTCACTTAAGAGTGCCTTGAATCAAAGGAAACTTGTGGCGAGAGAGCTTGCTCCCGCTTGAGTGCGTAGCACTCACAAAACTCGGCAATAGTTGTCAGATTTTTGGGGCCGTTACGCAGCCCAGCGCGAGCAAGCTCGCTCGCCACAAAGGTATGCACGATCCAAGAGCGCGCTTAAGTGAACAGCATTGCGGCGCTTGCCGGGCCTTTTTACTTTTGCGTCTTATGCGCCAGGATTGGTCACTTGGATAAAAACCGCGTAACTGCCCAGCAATACCCAGAACGTGGCAAAAATCCAGGGTGTGCGCACCGAGAACAACAGCGACTTGCGATAGCCCTTGTGGGAGGACTCCATTTCGCTGAACAACGGCGACTCGTCGTAAGCGAGTCCCATCAGGGGTTCGCTGCGCAGCAGTTCACTCTGCTTGAAGTGCCAGTGATCGATGATGTCATACGCCGCGCGAATGCCCGGCCAGGCGTTGAGTGAACTGAGCAGCCCCAGCAGCGCCAGAAACGGCGGCACCACCAGGGTGAAGAGTTTGCCCCACTCGGGATTAAGGTTGGACATGCACGATGCGAAGGCAATCACCAGAAACGATTGCGCCGCGAGGTAGGCATCGGTGCGATTGGCCAGAATGCTGGTTTCGTACTGGATTTCCCGGCGGTAGAAATCCAGACGTTCCTTGGGCGAGCCGAACATCTTGGCGTTGTGTTCGGTCAAGGCTTCTTCGGCTGGGGTTTCAGTCAGTATTCTTGGCAAGGGAGTCACACACAGAATGGAAAACCTTTAGAAGAAACGCCTACTGACAAGTTCAGCTGGATTGAAACTGCAAGGGGTCTGCAATGGACGATCTTGATTGGGTGCAATGGCCAGCAATGCTGGTCACGGTGCTGGCGGCCTGGCTGATCGGTTCACGAAACCCCAGGCGCCGGGTCTGGGGGTTCATCTGTTTTATCCTCAGCAACATTTTATGGGTGATCTGGGGCTATCACACACAGGCCTACGCGTTGATCGTGTTGCAATTTTGCCTGTTTGCCATGAACTTGCGCGGGTTCAAAAAGAACGCAGGCTCCGCGACCGGACAATGAGTCATTTCATCGTCGAGGCAATGACCTCCACCAGATTCAGCTGAGTAAATGGTTTCGACAGGCGCGGGAGTCTGGTCGCAAAGCCTTCCAGCCGCTCCGCGTAACCCGTGGCGAGGATGATCGGCAGGTCCGGTTTGATGCTTCGGATTGCCTGCGCCAGTTGCGCGCCATCCATTTGTGGCATGGCCATGTCGGTAATGACCAGATCGATGGTCTGCTCGCTGTCGAACACCTTCAGCGCTTGAGCCCCGGAGACTGCACTGATCACCCGATGCCCCAAATCTTCGAGCAACAGGCAAGTACTGGTCAGCACCAGATTGTCGTCGTCCACCACCAGCACGCACAGGCGCGGCACCGGCAGCGCGGCGTCCTCCTGGGCAGGCTTGGCAGCCAAACTGTTTGTGGCGACGGGTATCCACAGTTCGGCCGTGGTTCCCTTGTCCTCTTGGCTTTTCAGAATGAATCGCCCGCCCAATTGTTCGATGAAGCCATGCACCATCGACAATCCCAGCCCCGTGCCTTTGCCCACCCCCTTGGTGGTGAAGAACGGGTCCATCGCCGTGGAAAGAGTGGCGTCATCCATGCCCTCCCCCGTATCAACGACGCTCAGGCAGACATAGCGGCCTGACTTTGGCGCGAGCGAAGAGTGATCCCCGGCCTCTTCAGACTTGGCGCTGATCAGGATTTTCCCGCCGTGGGGCATTGCATCCCGGGCGTTGGTCACCAGGTTCAGGACCGCCAGTTCGAGCTGGTTGACGTCGGCCAGCACAGGTTCGAGCGCTTGCGAAAAGCGGGTTTCGAGCACCACGGAAGGCCCGAGGGAACTGCGCAACAGTCCGGTAATGCCCTCCACCAACATCGGTATGTCGACAGGCTCGGTCTTCAGTTCCTGGCGCCTGGCAAAGGCCAGCATGCGTTGGGTCAGCGAAACTCCCCGCTGGGCACCCTGAGTGGCGTTGTCCAGCAACCGGGTGATTTTCGGATCGTCCCCCACGCGCTTGCGGACGATTTCCAGATTGCCGAGGATCACTGTCAGCAGGTTATTGAAGTCATGGGCAATGCCTCCGCTGAGTTGCCCGATGGCCTGCATCTTTTGCGCCTGAAAGAGCGCCTCGCGGGTTTGTTCCAGGGCTTGCTGGGCGTGGGTCGCTTCGGTGATATCACGGGTGATCTTGGCGAAACCGAGCAACGTGCCGGTTTCGCCCCAGATCGGATCGACCACGACATGCGCCAGGAACCGTGTGCCGTCCTTGCGCAGCCGCCAGCCCTTGTTTTCGAATCGCCCCTCACGTACCGCAATGTCCAGCGTGCGCTTCGGTTCGCCGGCTTCGCGATCTTCCGGGGTGTAGAACATCGAAAAATGCTGGCCGATGACTTCTTCGGGCAGGTACCCCTTGATGCGCTGGGCACCAGGGTTCCAGTTGGTCAGGCGTCCATCGGCGTCGAGCATGTAGATGGCGTAGTCCGTGACGCTTTGAACCAGTAGCCGGAACTGCTGCTCGCTTTGTTTGAGGACTTCTTCGGCCATCTTGCGGTCGGTCAGGTCCCGGGTGATCTTGGCAAATCCCAACAAGGTGCCCGCCGCATCGAAAATCGGATCGATCACTACATGGCACCAGAAATGCGTACCGTCCTTGCGAACCCGCCAGCCTTCGCCCTCGAACCGTCCCTCGCGGATCGCCGTGTCCAGCGCCCGTTGGGGCATTCCTTTGAGGCGATCCTCTTCGGTGTAGAAACGCGAGAAATGCTGGCCGAGAATCTCGGCTTCCTCATACCCCTTGAAGCGCTTGGCGCCAGCATTCCAGCTGGTAATGATGCCGTCGGGATCAATCATGTAGATCGCGTAGTCAATCACCGCGTCGATCAACAGGCGAAAACGCCCGTCCTCGATGGTGCTGGCCTTGGTTCGATCTTCGCTCATTGAGCCCTCACGTCAGGAATGTTTTTTGGAGTATGGGACAAATCAGGATGGTACGAAGCCGGCAATAAGACGCTTGCCTCCCCGAAGCTATCGATACACGTACCTGACGAGGTAGGCGTACAAGTCGTTATAGACAAATTGTGGGACGTCCGCGGCATGGGTAGAGGCTTTGAGCAATGCCAAATGGCATTCTTTAATTATTTCGTTGCGATCGTTTCTTGCGAAGACGAGGTTCTGAATAATGTTGGAGTAGATGCTATAGGTAAAATTCATCCCGGTAGTCGTTGTGGTGACGGAACCATCATTGTTTTTGATATAGGCGCTATGTGCACGAAGGATACGTTCGTTCAACGCTCCGAATCCACGCTCATAGACAAACATTTGCGAACCGCTGACCGCTTTTGCCGCCGTTTCGAAGGCCAGAATGATCGCTTGCGAAAGGCCTGTGCTGATATCCAGCTTCTCCGCCGTGAGAAATCTTTCCAGGTCCTGCACTTCCAGGCTCTTTAGCCCTCGTTTAATGCTCGATACATGAGCGAATTCTTGAGTGCAGCCAACAATGTGAGTCTCGAACTGATACCCGGCAGCGGTCGCCAACGGCGGAAAGGCAGCGAAATCCAGGCTGTCGAAGGCGCTTTCCATGATGATGTTGTATTTACTGTCGAACGCCTGCGCAAAGATCTTTGCGCAGACTTCCCGAACAAACTCCTCAGTGTGCTCGTAAGCATGCAAAACGCCCTTTTTGATTATCTGCGCGTACTGAGGGTGCTTTTTCCTGTACTCGGTCAGATACAGGCGCACGTAGTTTTTATAGCGGCCAGTAGGCAGCAGGCTCTTTTCCAGCAAGTAAGTTTTGCCTGACGCCTCGATCCCAGCCACGACCAGCATTTTGGGTACAGCTTCGACGGTGATACCGCTGAAAATCGTCGCGATGATTTCATCGAATGCCTGCGTGATCTGGTCGGGGGTGTACTCATACATTTTTGCTTCTGACATGCCTTGATTTCCTTATCAAAGTCGGGCTTGAAAGTGATGGCTTGCCGAATCAATAAAGCGTGTACTCACCCATTGTTCAAACGGTGAGAGCTTTCAAGGTATGTCGATGTTTTTTTGGGTAAAAGTTCCTACTCGACAGAGAGCAAAATCGACGGGGCAACCGACCACCAGCGCGGCAGCAGCTGTTTGACCTTGCTGTCGCCAAAGCGATCATCGATCAACATCACCACCCCTTGATCCTGTTGGGTACGGATGACGCGTCCTGCTGCCTGAACGACTTTCTGCACGCCGGGAAACAGGTAGGTGTAGTCATAACCGGCTCCGAAAATCGCCGCCATACGATGTTTCAGCTGTTCATTGACCGGGTTGAGTTGCGCCAGTCCGAGGGTGGCGATAAAGGCGCCGATCAACCGGGCACCGGGCAAGTCGATGCCTTCACCAAACGCCCCGCCCAGCACCGCGAAGCCGATGCCCTGGCTGTGCGCGGTGAACTGATCGAGGAAGTCTTGACGCTGCCCTTCCCCCATGCCTCGGGATTGCGACCAGAGATTGATGTGTGGATGTGTCTCGGCCAGCAACTGCGCCACTTGCTGCAAGTAATCGAAGCTGCTGAAAAACGCCAGGTAGTTCCCGGGGCATTGGGTGAACTGCCTGGCGATCAGTTCGACGATCGGCGCCAGAGAAGACTGTCGATGGACAAACCGCGTGGAAATCTGGCTGACGATATGGACCTTCAACTGGTCAGCGTGAAACGGTGATTCGACGTCGATCCAGACTGTGCTCGCGGGCGTCCCGAGCAAATCGGCATAGTAATGACGAGGGCTCAACGTCGCGGAAAACAGCACGGTACTGCGTGCCGCCGTCAGGCGGGGTCGGATGAAACCGGCGGGAACCACGTTGCGCAGGCACAATTGCGACAGGTTGCGTTTGCGCTCAAGGTCGCGTTTGCTGATGTCGAACAGGAACTGTTCATCGAAAAGCTCGGCGACGCGACAGAACTGCAGCATGTCGAAATAGAAATTCTGCAAGGCGCTGTCCAGGCCCTGGGGATGATCATTGAGATAGTCGCCGATGCTCGCGCTGCATGACGACAATGCCTGTAGCAGTTTTTCCGGGGGTTTGTCGTAGGCCTGGTATGGCGCGAGTTGCAGGTTATGCAGGGCGTTCCATTCACGATTGACCCGTTGCAAGGCTTTCTTCAATGGCTCGGGAGCGGTTTTGCGCACACCGTTGAGCGTCGACTGGTCAAGGCTGGCGCTGTACATCTGCCGCCCGCGCTCCACCAGATTGTGGGCTTCGTCCACCAGTACCGCGACTTTCCAGTTGTTGGCCTGGGCCAGCCCGAACAGCAGCGCGCTGAAATCGAAATAGTAGTTGTAGTCAGCGACCACCACGTCGGCCCAACGGGCCATTTCCTGGCTCAGGTAGTAAGGACAGACACTGTGTTTCAGGGCGACGTCGCGCAAGGCGTTCTGATTCAACAGTGACAGCTCGCTGGCGACCTGGCGCGCAGCCGGCAACCGATCATAGAAACCCTGGGCCAACGGGCAGGATTCGCCATGGCAGGCCTTGTCCGGATGCTCGCAGGCCTTGTCCCGGGCAATCATTTCCAGAACACGCAACGGTGGCGCAGTCGCGCTGTCGAGAATGACCTGCGTCGCATCGAGCGCCAGTTTGCGCCCGGGGGTTTTCGCCGTGAGGAAAAACACCTTGTCCAGCTGCTGCGGCGCCAGGGCCTTGAGCATTGGAAACAGCGTGCCGACGGTCTTGCCGATACCTGTCGGCGCCTGGGCCATCAGGCAACGGCCGGTGCTGACGGCCTTGAACACGGACTCCGCCAGATGCCGTTGCCCCGGACGAAAATCGGTATGGGGAAATGCCAGTTGCTGAGCCGCGCCGTTGCGCGCTTCGCGATGGGCCATCTCCTGTTCAGCCCAGCGCAGGAACAGCTGGCAATGATGCTCGAAAAACCCCTTCAGTTCTTCAGCGCTGAACGCTTCGACCAGACAGGTTTCCTTTTCGCTGACGATGTCGAAGTACACCAGCGCCAGGTTGATCTGCGCCAGATCCAGTTTCTGACACATCAACCAGCCGTAGACCTTGGCCTGCGCCCAGTGCAGCTGACGGTGGTTGGTCGGTTGTTTGCTCAGGTCACCGCGGTAGGTTTTCACTTCTTCCAGGCAGTTTTGCACCGGATCGTAGCCGTCCGCCCTGCCCTTGACCTTCAACGTTTGATACTGGCCTTCAAGCGCGACTTCACCCTGATATCCGTCGCTGCGCCGGGACGCCACCGTCCGGTGGCCGACGATGCCTTCCAGCGCAGTCGGCGAGGGTGTGAAGCGCAGGTCGAGGTCGCCGACCTTGGCGGTGAACTCACACAACGCCCGCACTGCGATGCTGTAGCTCAAGCGCTCTGCTCCGCCCATTGCACGTAGCAGACGGCAATCGGCATCTGGTGTTCATGGCAGAACTCGAGCCAGCGCAACTGGTTGTCTTGCAGGCGATCGCCAGGGCCTTTGACTTCGATCATGCGATAGGTCTTGTGCTGCGGCCAGAACTGAATCAGGTCCGGCATGCCGGCGCGGTTGGCCTTTATGTCCAGCAGTAAACGGTTGAACCAGTGTTTGAGGTGCTCGGCCGGCAGACAATCAAGCGCCTGGTCGAGCAGGTTTTCGGTTAACGCGCCCCAGAACACAAACGGCGATTGCACGCCCCACTTGGCGGCATACCGTTCCCGGATCGTCTGGAGGTAACGCCCGTCATCGAGCTCGGCGAGGCAGGCCTTGAACAGATCGGCGCGTCGTGCATGGAAGTCTTCATTAAGCAGATCCACCGGCCCACGCTGGAACGGGTGGAAAAACGCCCCGGGCAAGGGCGCGAAGATCGCCGGCCAGCACAGCAACCCGAACAGCGAGTTGATCAGGCTGTTTTCGACGTAGTGCACCGGTGCCGAATCCTCCGCCAGATGCGCCTGTACGTAGAACTCCACCGATAGCGCGGGATCGACTCTGGGCAGTTGCAGCTCCAGGCGCAGCATTTCCCTTGGGGACGAACGTTTTGCTGGCGGCCCGCCAAGCTTGCGCCGCAGCCGGGGCAATACGCGCAGCAGTTGCTGTTGTTCGGCAGCGCTTTCCGGCGATTGGCCAGCCACTGTGGCCAGTTCCATGGCCAGTTGATACTCGCCGCAGCGCTCCAGCACACGAATCAACCGCGCCCTCGCACCGGGCCACGTGCAGTTGCGGTAAATCCCCAGCGCATTGGCAAAATCCGCCACGCGCTCGCAGTGCTGACCGATCTGGAACAACAGCTTGCCGCGCCGTTTCTGCAACCAGGGATTGGTGAGTGTCAGCCCGTTGATCTGCTCGACAATCCCCGCCACCGCCTCGCCCGCTTCCAATCGCTGCTGGCATTCGTGAAGGAAGAAACAGGCATCCACGTCCTCGCGACTGCGCAAGCCTCGGGATTCCGCGCAGAACTCGACTTTTTCGTAGGTAAAGATGCCGAGGTCGGCCAGTACGAACTCCGACCAGTCCTGATAAAGATTGCCGAAGAACATCAGGCGCAGACGATCACACAGACCCATGATGGTCAGGCTGAACAACCGGTCTTCCAGGGGGGCGCACCATTGGCTAAAACTGAGTGCTTCGGGAAATCGCTCGCTCAGGGGCGGGAGCCACTCGGTCTTTTTGCCTTTGGGCTGATCAATGACGGTGCCGAAGCACTGCACGATTTCCGCCTTGAGCAATACGTCGAATAGCGTTTCGAGTGACAGCGGCGCCTGCTCATCGATCCAGCCCAGTTCCAGTAATGGCCCGGCGGCGCTGGCGATGTCGCCAATCTCGAGGTAATGCAGTTTGCCGGCCCGAAAATGAATCCCCTTGCGCATCACCATCCGTACCAGCAGCGCCCTGGACTCGCGGGGCAACCGGTTGAATTCACGGATGAAGGTTTGCTCCTCGACCGTCAGCACATCGGCATAGCGGTGCTCAAGCCAATCAAGCACTTGCGTGAAGTTGTTCAAGTAATAGAACGGATCGTCGAGCGGATTCTGGGTCACAGGAAAACAGGGCCATGGGGAGCGAATACTGGTTATGCGTACAGATACCAGCAACGCCCTGTCCGGTGCAAACGGAAAATGATAAGCGGCGGCGTGATCGGGATTATTTCGACTGCCTGTCGAACTTTCCCGCGATCCATCGTACCAACCGCGTTAGAGGTACAGTGACGATTGAAGGATTCGCAGCAGTCGCGCTGTTTTTTGGAGGATGAGAGGTGGTTATGAATATCAAGGCTCTGGGTTTGCCCCTGGCTATGGCGGCGCTGCTGGCCCTTGCTGGTTGCTCGACGCCAACGGTAGTGACACTGCAGAACGGCACCCAGTATTTGACCAAGGACATGCCGAAAGCCAATAACACGGAAGGTTTTTACGAATTTGAAGATATTTCCGGGACGAAAGTGAAGGTCAAGGTTGATGAAGTGGCTACGGTTCGCAAGGAAGACTGAAGACCGCGTTATCGTTCATCGCGGGCAAGCCCGCGATGTGTCCCTTGCAGACGTCACATCAGCTTCAGGCAATAACAACACCGCCCAGGCTATCCAGCCCCACCCCGACCAACGTCACAGAATCACCGCCAAACGTTAGCACCGTATCGTTCCCGACCACCGTGGCATGAGCCCGGTAATCATCATCCGGCGCCACCCCCTGAACCCCGAGAAACACCAGTTTGTCATTCGCCTGATAACCCAACACCCGGTCATGGCCAAACGCGCCACTGAACAGGAACGTGTCGCTCCCGCCGCCCGATTCCATCAGGTCATTCCCCGCGCCGCCGACAAACACGTCGTTGCCTTGACCACCGATCAAATGGTCGTTGCCGTCCAGGCCAAACAACCAATCACCACTCACGTGAGCCTTTAGCGTATCGGCGCCCGCTCCGCCCTTCAGCGTCGAGGCGTATTGAGTCAGGTTGTTTCCCACCGCCAAACCGTTGGCCGTAACGCTGTGGCTCACGTCATCCTTGAACAGTCCCCAGAGAAACCCCGGCTCCCTGGTGGTAATGCTGCCAATGTCGCGGGTGATATTGATACCGCCCTGCCCATCGCGGATATACAGGTTGCCGGCGCCGTCATTGGCGAAATCGAAGTTTTTCACCGACTGCTGCAAGTCCAGCACATTGTTGCCCTTGCCACCCAGCACAATGTTGTAGCCACCACCGTCGCGGAAGGTGTCATTGCCATCGCGGCCTTCCAGGTAGTCGTTGCCCTTGCCGCCCTGGATCAGGTCGTTGCCGTCGCTGCCGATGATGAAGGTGCTGCCCTTATGGGTCTCGGCGTTGCGATTGAGGTCCTGGACCCAGGTGTTGCTGCTCGCCGGATCGGACAGGTTGGCGACAATAATGGTCGAGTCCTTGCTGGTCAGTTCATAGAACTTCGACTCGATCAGCCGGGCCATGCCATCGCCATAACCCGTGGGCAGGTGAGAAATCCAGGTCGGGATATTGAGGATGGAAAACGGCAGCACGTTCCACGCCGTCGAGGCGTAATGATCGTTGAAGCTGACGATGTTGTTGGTCGCCGAGTCCTGATGAGCATCGTGCACGCCCACTGAAGACAGATTGAAGGATGAGCCGTCGAGCGCGCGGAATACCGGGTCGTTCTCATAACCGACGTTGAGCACTTTATCGGTGCTGCTTTGGGTCGGTGAGGCGTAGGCAATGTAGTTGGAGTCCTTGTAGAACCCGGCCCAGTTGTCGTTGCTCAGGTCCGCCAGGCTGTTGACCGCCAGACCGCCGAGGCTGTGGCCGCTGACCAGCACATCCTTGCCCGACAAGCCGTTGGCACGGGCCAATGCCGCGACATCGCCCAGCAAGTCGCCAAACGCTTCGCCCACGTAGTTCTTCGCGTAATCCTTCGGCCCCAATGCGGCGAGCAGATCGTTGATCACGTCGGCGACCGAGTCACTGATCAGGCTTTCCCGAGGACCACTGGTGCCGCGAAAGGCGATGCCGATTTCGCTGAGATGGCCCAGGGCGTCGTACTTGCCGAGGATTTCGACCTGGGCGCTGGTGAATCCGGCCTTCTCGCCGAAGAAGGTTCCGCGGGCATCGACCTTGCCGTCATAACCCAATTGAGTCGCGGTAATGGGCGTCCAGCCAGCCTTCTGCACCGCGTCGAGCGCGGCTTTTTCCGAATCCGGATTCCATGGCACGCCGGGGATTACGCCTTGGGAGTCGGTGCCGCCAATCAGTGCGGTGACCAGCGTTGCCGGCAAACCGGGGCCAAAGCCGTGGTGTTGGTAACCGGTGGCAAAGCCGTTATCGAGGTTGTGATAGGAGTACAGCGTGATCGCCATGGCGTCGGTGAACAACGCCTTTGAATCTGCCGTGCCGAAGTTTTTGTAGTCGTACACACCCATGGTAAAGCCTCTCTTGTTGTTGGAATGCTGTACCGCTGTGCCCTCGCCACAGGTTTCCTTGACTCAAGACTCTGCATTGCCCTAGATATCCTTGCGGCGTGACGGCGGGCCTTGCCCAAACGCCTCGTCAACTTTGGCCAGGTCTTGCTCGCTCAGGGTTCCGGCGTAGTAATGCAACTTGATCCAGGCCATCAAATAGTCGTACCGCGTTTGGGCCAGGTCGCGGCGTGTGGTGTAGAGCTGTTGTTCGGCATTGAGCGCATCGAGGTTGACCCGTTCACCGCCAAGGATGCTCTGCTTCGTCGAGACCACCAGTGCTTCAGCGGACGCCAGGGCTTTCTGGTAGGCCCGCAACTTGCTCACCCCCGACTGGCACGCGCTGAACTGCCGGCGCAGTTCGATCAGTGTCTGCCGGGTCTGACCATCAAGCTGGAACTGCGCCTGCTCCATGGCGCGGCTGGCCTGGCGTGTCGAGGCGGAAACCCCACCGCCGGCATACAGCGGCACGTTGACCTCGATGCCGATGGTGTTGGTGTCGTAGCGCTGGTTGTAAGTGTTGCCGCTTTCCGATTCGTTCTGCCGCACCGAGGCGTAGGCACTGACTTTCGGCAGGTGCCCGGCGCGATTGCGTTCGACTTCGTAGCGCGCCACTTCCACGGCCTGGCGCTGCGACGCCAGGTTCGGGTTATTCGCCACGGCCATCTCGTGCCAGGTGTCGTATCGGGCGGGTTGCAGGGTGAAGGTCTGAAAGTCGTGATCAAGCGGCGCCAGATCGGCGATGTCGATGGCCGGCGCACCGATCAGCGCACCGAGTTCTCGCAAGGACGCATCCTGCTCGTTGCGCGCCTCGATTTCCTCGGCGGTCGCCAGTTCGTAACGGGATTCAGCCTCGAGAATATCGGTGCGCGTGCCCTCACCCTGGCGGAACATGTGTTCGTTCTGCTGGAACTGTTGTTCGAAGGCTTTCTTTTTCGCCAGTGCAATGTCGATCTGGTCTTGGGCGAACAGCGCCTGGGTATAGTTTTCCAGCACGCGTACCAACAATTCCTGGCTCTTGCCGCGAAAGGCTTCATCGGCGAACAGCGATTGCGCTACGCCTTTTCGGTACGCCGCATAGGCTTCGTAATCGATCAACGGCTGTTGCAGCGTCAAGGTCGAGCCATAACTGCTGTAGTTGCGATCATCGCGCTGATTTTGTCCGCGCTCGTTGAGGTAGGTGACCTTGGAAGTGTTGCGGCCCTTGTTGTAGGTGTAACCCAGGTGTGGCAACAGCCCGGCGCGGCCGATGGCGCGGTTTTCCAGGCCGGCATCGCGTTCCTTGATGGCGCCGAGAAACACCGGATCATTGCGCAACGCTTGTTCGTAGATGTCGAACGGGCCCATGGCCATTGAAGCGTTGCAGGTCAGTAACGCGAGACTCGCGGCGAAGAAGGAAAGCTTATTCATACAGCGGAACATCCTTATTCCTCGGTCAACGCGGAACCTGCGCGGTCGAGCAGCGGTTTGAACAGATAGTTGAGGAGTGAACGCTCGCCGGTGCGCACGAACATTTCCGCGGGCATGCCGGGTTTGATCACCAGCCCGTTGAGTTTTTCCATGGCCTGATCGCTGACACTGCTGCGCAGCACGTAATACGGCACACCGGTTTTCTCATCGACCATCTGGTCGGCGGAAATCAGGCTGACTTCGCCGGGTACACGCGGTGTGCGGTTCTGGTTGAACGCGGTGAACAGAATGTCCACCGGCAGGTGCGTGCCGACCTTGTCGATCAGGTTGATCGGAAGGTGCCCTTCGACTTCCAGGTGGGTGCCTTGCGGGACGATCTCCAGCAGGGTTTCGCCCTGACGCACTACGGCGCCTTCGGTGTGCACCCCGAGGTTGACCGCAATGCCGTCCGCTGTGGCAATGATCTCGCTGTGTTGCAGGTCGAATCCGGCAGAGGTCAGTTGCTCTTCGAGGGTCACGCTTTTGAGCTGCGCATCGGCCAGTTGAGTGCGGACTTCTTTTTGGTATTCCTCGATATGTTGTTGCAGCTTAAGGCGCGATTCGAGGATTCCCTGCTCTACTCGACCGCTTTCACCGGTGTTTTCTGCCAATTGTTGTTGAACTTGCGATAACTGGCGCTGGTACTCCATCAGCCGGTTGCGCGGGATGTAGCCGTTGTCCGCCAGCGGCTGCAGATTGCCCAGTTGTTGTTGCAGCGAGCTGGCCTGGGCCGACAGGTCCGAACGGGCGCGACGCATGCCGGCCAGTTGCGCCCCGGCGCCCTCGATGCTGGCGCGCAAGGCGGCCTGTTCGCGGGAAAACGCTTCGCGGCGACTGCTGAACAGCTGCCGTTGACCTTCCAGCACCAACGCCAGGCGCGGGTCAGGATCGCTGCTCAGCGCTACGGGAAAACTCACCTGCTTGAGGTTGTCCCGCTCACTTTGCCAGCGCGCCAGGCTGGCCCAGGCCATGCGGTATTGCGCCCGCAGGGATTGCACGTCGGCGACGACTTGCGTGCGGTCGAGCTGGAACAACGGCTGGCCCTGCTTCACCGCCTCGCCTTCGCGGACCAGAATCTGGCTGACCACGCCGCTGCTCATCGATTGCACGGCTTTGCGTTTACCGGAGACCACGACCGTGCCTTGCACGGGAATGCCTTGGTCGAGCGGCGCGAGGCTGGCCCACGTAAAGAAACTGCCGGCACCGACAATCGCCAGTATCCAGCCCACGCGGGCGAAATAGCGCGCATCGCGTTCAGGGCGCTCGGCGATGTAATCGTGTTCCAGGGTAGCTTCGCTGTTGTTGCTCATACGCCCGAATTCCTTGTCGAGGACGGATACTGCCGGCTCATGCTCAGCCCGGCCGGTGCCTGCGCGGGCTTTTGTTCCAGAGCGCCGGCTAGCGCCTTGAGCACGTCCTGGCTCGGGCCGAACGCCTGCAAACGTCCATCATTGAGAACCAGCAATTTGTCCGCCTGGGCCAGCGCCGAAGAACGGTGAGTCACCAGAATCACGCTGGTGCCCTGGGCTTTCATTTGCGCAATCGCGCCGGCCAATGCGGCTTCGCCGACGGTGTCGAGGTTGGAGTTCGGTTCATCCAGCACCACCAGGCTCGGTTTGCCGTACAGGGCTCGCGCGAGCGCCACGCGCTGTTTTTGACCGCCGGACAACCCGCAGCCATCCTCGCCAAGCACCGTGTCGTAGCCTTGAGGCAGGCGCAGGATCAAGTCATGGACGCCCGCCTGATGGGCCGCTTCCACGACTTTTTGCGGATCGGCCTCACGGAACCGGGCGATGTTTTGCGCGATGCTGCCGCTGAACAATTCGATGTCCTGCGGCAAGTAACCGATGTAGGGGCCGAGTTCGTCGCGATTCCAGCGATGGATGTCGGCGCCGTCGAGCCGCACGGTGCCACCGAGGGTCGGCCACACGCCGACCAGCACTCGGGCCAGCGTCGACTTGCCGGAACCGGAGGCACCCAGCACGCCCAGCACTTCACCGCTGCCGAGCTGGAAACTGACCAGGTGCAACGTCGCGCCCCGTTGTCCGGGAGGACCGGCACTGACCTGTTCGAAGGTGATCTGCCCTTTCGGCGCCGGCAACGCCATGGCGTCGTCGCTTGGTGGAAAGGCTTGAAGCAGCGCGTCGAGACGCCGATAGGCGAGTTTCGCGCCGCTCCATTGTTTCCATACGGCGATCAACTGGTCGATGGGGCTCAGCACCCGTCCCATCAGGATCGAGCCGGCGATCATCATCCCGGCCGTCATGTCGCCCTTGATCACCAGCAATGCGCCAAGTCCCAGCACGAGGGATTGCAGGCACAGGCGCAAGGTTTTGCTCAGGGAGCTGATGACCGCGCCGGTATCACTGGCCTGATTCTGCAGGCCGAGGAACCGCGAGTGCACCTGGAACCAGCGATGGCGCAAGGCGCCGAGCATGCCCATCGCTTGAATGGTTTCCGCGTTGTGCAAGTGACTGGTGGCCATCAGGCTGGACTTCTGGGAAAAAACCGCCGCCTCACCGAGCGGCTTCTTGGTCATCGCCTCGTTGAGACACGCCAGCCCGATCAGCAACACCGCGCCCGCCGTGGCAAACACGCCGAGCCAGACGTTGAACAGGTAAATCACGAACAGGTACACCGGAAACCAAGGCGCATCGAAGAAGGCAAACAGCGCCGGGCCGGTAACGAATAGACGAATATGCGTCAGATCCCCCAGCGACTGCCCGGCGTTGCCCTCGCCCCTGAACAGGTTGCGCTCGAAAGCCGCCTGATACACCCGCAGGTTGAAGCGTCGCTCCAGTTGGCTGCCGATACGAATCACGATGAAACTACGGATAATCTCCAGCAAACCGATAAACACAAAGAACCCGACGACCATGAGCGACAACATGGCCAGCGTGGTTTCATTGTGTGAAGACAATACCCGGTCATAAACCTGAAGCATGTAGATAGAGGGCACTAACATCAGAATGTTGATCAGCGCCGTAAAACAGCCGACGCTGATCAGAATGCTCTTGTAGTCGCCCAGCGCCATAATTAACGGTGCGGTGACCGGATTCTTAGCCATCTTCATGCGCTCTTCCTGAGGTGTTATCCCTCGCCTGCCTGGCGAGGTTGTTACTTACACTTTAATAACAACTTGGAGGGTTTCGATTAATGCAGCGGGTGCTCAAGTTCAATGACCAGTCCGGTTTTCGAAGTGCCTCGATACAGTCCGTCACGCTGACGACTGAAAAACACAAACTTCGACCCTTCCTTACCGGTGAGCGCGATGCCGTCGGGCTCGGGAAACCAACCGATCGGCTGCTCTCCCAGCCATCCAGCGAGGCACTCGGTGCCGTCGCCCAAGGTCTGGTTAGCTTTGAATTCCAGGGGGCAAACGTTCGATGGGTTGCCCTGCTGCGTCACCCGCCATTTTCCCGCCAGTTCCGACGGGTCTGCCAACTTCAGGCTGCTTGCCATGGCTACATCTCCAAAAAACATCATGAGCGTCGCGAAAAGCCACGCGGTTGCTTTGCAGGTCAAAGCGTCTGGGATCATAAGGCGTTTTACTCAGGGTTGCGGCTCAAGGGACAAAGAGCGGCGCTTTCGGCGCCGCCCTCCTTTTGCCTTGAATCAGGCCACGATGTCCGAGAATGCTGCCTGGCCAACGGTACTGACCAGGAAGTCAGCCACGCCATGCCCGGAGAAGTCCACCGACAACAGGCTGTTGCCACCGGAGGTGGTCAGCACTGCATCGCCCGCCGCCCCCGTGAAGGCGCTCACAAAATGCAGGCCTGCGCCGTTGGTGATACCGCTCAGGTCGATCTTGTCGAGACCGCTGACAAAATCGAGGATCTGATCGACCGCACCCGGCTTGGAGTCGCTGCTGGCCGCGAACACGAAGGTGTCCGAACCGGCGCCGCCCCACATCGTGTCTGCACCGCCCGCGCCGTAAAGGATGTCGTTGCCGGCACCGCCCTTCAGCTCGTTGGATACACCGTTACCGATCAGCAAATCATTGCCCGAACCGCCGATGGCGTTTTCGACGGTAACGCCCTTGGCAATGGACACATTGCCCACCAGGCCGCCAACGTCGGAGAACGAGGCATCATTGAGGTTGATCTTCTGGTTTTGGGTAAACCCGGAAAAATCCAGGGTGTCCTTGCCGCCCGCGTCCCACACCGAAAACACGACCTTGTCCGACGACGAAGACGCGCTCAGGAAATCGCGACCGGCGTTGGAGTTGAAACCGTAGGTGGTATCGCCGGTCCGGGTGGTCGTATTGGCGCCGTAGAGCTTCTGGATGGCTGCGATATCGTCCATCAGCGGGCCCGACGAATAGGCTTCGACACCGCCCTTGCTGAAGTTCTGGCTGGTGTTGCTTTCACTCCAGTAGCTCATGACGCTGTAGCCGCGGGTGTCTTGCCCGTAGGACGCGTCGTTGTAGGTCGGTGCGCCTTCACCGGCGTTGTAGTCGCCGGGATGGGCCAGGCCCAGGGTATGACCGATTTCGTGGGTCAGGGTTTGCCGGCCGTAGTTGTTCAGCTCCGGGGTCTTGTTGGGCGTGTAGCTGCTGTTGGTCAGGTACCAGGAGGTCCCGTCGTAACCTGCGCCCGTACCGGGCAAGTAGGCGAATGCCGCCGCGCCGTCCTGACCGCCGCTGTAGTTGCCAAAGGTCATGTGACCGTCGCCGCCGGTGGCCTTGTCCGTGAACGTCACCTTGGCCACGTCGGCCCAGGATTGCATGGCGAGCACGGCCTGGGCTTTCTGTTGAGCGCTGAATTGGCTGAACCCGGTAATCCCGTGTTTGTTCATGGTGCTCGACGAGGCCGAGGTCAGGAACGTGTAGGTCAGTTCGATTTTGCCGCTGCCGTCCTTGTCCTGGTAGGCCGCACCGTCGCGCAGTAACTGGGTGGCAGCCTGGTCGACGGAGAACGACGGTTTGCCGTTGACCGTAAGGTTGCCGCCACGGTCGTACTGATGGCTGAAACCATTGATCTGATTGAACGCGGAACTAGAGGCAGCCAATACTTGCAAGGGCTGAAAGGCCAGCCCGGCACTCTCGATAGCGTTACTTTTTACTTTCGACATAAACACACTTCCTTGTATTGCCATGGAACAGTTTTAGTCAGATAGCGACAATCTCTGGCGAGATCGTCCTATCACTCGCCCAATGAAGGCGAAAGAAAACTGACACAATTGGAAATCAAACGTCCACTCCTTTTTTGACGTCAAGTTTGAGTGATCGGGAAAGTGCCCGGAAACAATAGGCATGCTGATCAAACATTGAATGTAAAATAATGAGCCGGCGTTATTGTCGGACAATCGATAATTTAATTATTAAATAAGGGTAAGTTGTTCAGGGCGCAATCGTCCGACTATTCATCTTGTGTTTCGTACACTTCGATCAGTGAAAAATTAGACTTTTCGAGGAATGTGACCACACTGAAATACCGAGTTATCGTTCTTCACGGGGCTCACGAAATGATCCGGGTGAAGCCTGCATGAAAATGCTCACGCCCTTTTTAGCCGCCCTCCTCGCCGCCAGCGCGTGCGCGGCGACGAACCTTTGTGCCATGGCCGGGACTTCTACGGTCCTGGCGACCAGCTTCGATTGCGCCAGGGCCACCGCCGCCGTGGAGAAGCTTATCTGTCGCGACCCCCAACTGAAGCAGATGGATATTGAACTGACGCGCCTTTATCGCCTGGCGCTTACGGACGTTCATTCGGTGCCGAGTCCTGAAAAAGTCGAGATCGAACAGCGGTTCTGGGCTGACGCCCGCAATCAGTGTGGCGCCGGGGCAGAGCCCAAGGCCTGCACGATCCGACGTTATGCCGAACGTGCGCATCAGCTTCGTCAGGGCTCGGCGATTGCGCGAACCAGGGATCCGAGCAGACTCACCGATGGCCCCATAGCCTTGCGTTGCGCAGGGCTCAACGCGTTGATTGGCGCCACTTTCTTCAATGTCGAGCCGCGTGTCGTTTACCTGAAATGGGCAAATACCTCGGTCACGCTTATCCAGGTGCCGGATGATGCCGCGACCCGATACAACGCCAGGGACAATCGGGGGAACTACAGCTTCTGGCAAGACGGCAACGATGCTTTTTTCCAGATGCCGGGCTCGGGACGAATGAGTTGCACGGTCGAGCCCACTGGCTGATCGCGCAACGGGACGTCCTGTCCCGATGGTCTCGATCCAGCCTGTCAGCTTCCGGTGCGAATCTTGTTCCATACCCGCGTGCGGATCCGGTCAATATTCAGCGGCATCGCTTCCAGTGCAAACAATTTCCCCATCATTTCCGGGCTCGGGTAGACCTTGGTGTCGTTCTTGATCGCCGGGTCGATCAGACTGTCAGCCTGTTCGTTGCCATTGGCGTAATGCACGTAGTTGCTGATGCTGGCCATGACGTCCGGGCGCAGCAGGTAGTTCATGAAGGCGTAACCGGCTTTTTCGTCCGGGGCATCGACGGGCATGGCGACCATGTCGAACCAGATGGCGGCGCCTTCCTTGGGAATCGCATAGCCGATGTCCACACCGTTCCTGGCTTCCTTCGCACGGTTTTCGGCTTGCAGGATGTCACCGGAGAAACCGACGGCCACGCAGATGTCACCGTTGGCGAGGTCGCTGGTGTACTTGGACGAGTGGAAATAGCTGACGTAAGGCCGGACTTTCATCAGCAGCGCTTCAGCCTTTTTGTAGTCTTCCGGGTTCTTGCTGTGATGCGGCAGGCCCAGGTAGTTCAGGGCTGCCGGGAGCAATTCCGGACCATTGTCGAGGATCGCCACGCCGCACTTCTGCAGCTTCGCCATGTTTTCGGGCTTGAAGATCAGGTCCCAGGAATCCACGGGGGCGTTATCGCCCAACACCGCTTTGACCTTGGCGATGTTGTAGCCGATGCCGGTGCTGCCCCATAGATATGGAAAGCCGTGCTCGTTGCCCGGGTCGTTGGTCTGCAAGGCCGTGAGCAAGACCGGATTCAGGTTCTTCCAGTTCGGCAACTGGCTCTTGTCGAGCTTCTTCAGCGCCCCGCCCTGAATCTGCCGGGCCATGAAGTGGTTGGAGGGGAACACCACGTCGTAGCCGGATTTACCGGTCATCAACTTGCCGTCGAGGGTTTCGTTGCTGTCATAAACGTCGTAGCTGAAGCCGATGCCGGTCGCTGTCTGGAAGTTTTTCGTGGTGTCCGGTGCGATGTAGTCCGACCAGTTGTAGATCTTGACGGTCTCGGCTGCGTGGCTGAGGGACACGACGAGCGCCAGTGGGGCCAGTGCCAGGGTCTTTCGGATCATGAGTGGATTCCTGTGTAGGTTTTTTTTGTTGGCAGGCAATCAGAGGATCAAAAAATCAAAACGTAGGTCTTGCGCACGGTTTCCTGGATGTCCCAGATACCGAGGCTGTTGGCTGGCAACATCAGTGCATCGCCGGCTTCTATGGAGAGGGTTTCACCGTCGTCCGGGGTGAAAGTGCAGCGTCCCTGGATGAAATGACAGAATTCCTGGGCCACGATCTGCCGACGCCAGCGACCGGGGGTGCATTCCCAGACGCCGGTTTCGACGCCATCGTCCCGTTCGACGCTGGTGGTGGACGCCACCGCCACGGGGGTGCCCAGCGGCACGGCGACCGGGTTTGATTCCTCCAGCTTCAGGGTGGCGGTGTTCTTGAATTGCGTGATGCTCATGGGAATACCTTTCGATGTAGAGAGCGCTTTACTGCATGAAACCTTCCATGAACCCGGCAACCCCACTGGCCAGTTTGCGCCGCCAGGGCGCGGTAGCCGGGTTGGCCAGGGTCTGGTCTTCATGGACGAAGCTGCGGATGATCGCGTTGTAGCCGAGCCAGCGGCAGGGTTCCGGTTCCCAGGCTTTGAGCGCATCGAGACCGCCTTGAGGGATGACCCACGGCTGATGAACCAGGTCGGTATCGCGCTGCAGGATCAGATCGGCCAGGGTTCGCCCGCCCAGGTTGCTGGCGCCGACGCCCTCCCCGCCATAACCGCCAGAAATCGCAATGCCGCTCGCTTGATCGCACAACATGTGCGGCTTGAACCGCCGGGACATGCCCAGGTTGCCGCCCCAGCCGTGAGTGATGCGTACGTGCTTGAGTTGCGGGAATAGCTCGCCGAACAGGTAACGGCGCAGTTCTACTTCGCTGGTAGTCAGGTCGAAGTCATGACGCAGTTTGCCGGCAAACTGATAGCCGCCCCTCGCACCGAACACCAGACGGTTATCCGCCGTACGCTGACCGTAAGTGACCTGGCGGCTGCTTTCGCCAAACGCCTGGCCGCGACTCAGGCCGATTTCGTCCCAGGTGGCAGCGGACAGCGGCTCAGTTGCCACAATCAAGCTTTGCACCGGCAACTGGTAACGGCCCAACGGTGGCAAGGTAGCCGCGTAACCTTCTACCGCCGGAACGATCCAGCGACTGCGCACGGTCGCTTTTGCCGTGCGCAGGCTGCCCGATTGCCAATGGGTGACCGGGCTGTTTTCGTAAATCCTGACGCCCATGCGCTCCACCGTCCGAGCCAGTCCTCGTACCAGTTTTGCCGGGTGAAGGGTTGCGACGTGCGGTGCATAGATACCGCCATATGGCTTGGCAATTCTGATTTGCTGAGCCAACTGCTCCGGGCTGAGCCAGCGGTAATCACTTTCGCTCAGGCCTTGTTGGTAGAGCTTGTCGAGATAGTGCCGCAGGCTGGCTTCCTGTTCCGGATAGCGCGCGGCGCAATACAGCGCCCCGCCTTTGCGAAAATCGCAGTCGATGCCTTCACGTTCGAGGACAATCTCCACTTCATCCGGAATGCTGTGCAGCAGATCATAAGAGGCGCGGCGCTGTTCGGCCGATAGATCGGCCAGCAAGCGGTCTTCGCCAAGGATATTGCCCATCAGCCAGCCGCCGTTGCGGCCCGAGGCACCAAAACCGGCGGTCTGCGCTTCAATGATGGCGATGTCCAGGCCTGGCGCCAGACGTTTGAGGTAGTAGGCGGTCCAGAGGCCGGTGTAGCCCGCGCCAATGATGGCGACGTCGACGTCCAGATCCTGTTCCAGCGCCGGACGCGCCAACAATGGCTCGTCGAGCTGGTCCATCCACAAACTGATAGTGCGCCACGCCGGCATGCAAGACTCCGCCACTCAAGTTTCGATGGCGTTGATCCTAGTGCGTGGGCTCAGAGGCTGTCTTGCGCGCGTGCACGCAAAGAAATTTGTTTAGCGTAGGCCTTCGGCGACAGGCCGGTGTGCTGACGGAAACAGCTATAGAACGCCGACAGCGAATTGAAGCCGGCGGCAAACGCCAGTTCATCGATCCGCAGCGGCGGCGTGGCGGTGTCCAGTGTGGCGAGCAGATGCTGTAACCGGGCCTGGTTAACGTAGCGATAGAAACTCTGGCCCAGCACCTGATTCAGCAGATAGGAAATCTGATTGCGACTGTAGCCGCACTCCTTCGCCACCCGTTGCAGGTCGAGCTCGGGGTCCAGATAGGGCTGCTGACGCTGGAAATACTGTTGCAGGTCTTGCGCCATGAAACTCAGCTGACGCGGCGACAACCCGAGCCGACTGGCGGCCGGACGCTGATTGTTGGCGGTTTTGCTGACGGAGCGCTCATGCATCAGCGAGGCGTACTCATTGACCCGCCAGATCAGCCCGTCGCGCACGGTAATCGCCTCACTGGCACGAAAGGACACCAACCCTTCGCCACCGCGCAGGGTAATGCGGTACTGAATGAATGCCGTGTTGCCGTCCAGTCGAATGCGGTCCGAGTGCTCCAGCGCTTCATCGGGATCGCGTGGCATGCTGCTGCGCACATACTCGCGCAACTCGTCCAGACCCATCACACGGTTCTGGAAAAAGTCGTTGTACTGAACATCCGGGTGATAAAGCGCCATGACCCCGTCCAGGTCCCGGTGTTTCCAGCGCAAGTGATAGCGCATGACCGTCTCGCTCGTGGCCTGGGTTTGCAGCGGACCATCATCATCGGCGGGCATAAAGGTCTCGATGAGAAAAAAGCGAGCTTGCCGAAATTCAGCCCCGGCTTCAACGTCGATTCGATAATGGCTTTTTGCCTATCATTGTGGCGCTGTGATCTGAATCAAAAAAAACTGAACCAATCGCTAAACGGCCTGAAAAATCCACATTATTTTCACATCCGGATGCTACTTTTAAATGCAGTCACCGGTTGAGCCAATGAAGGCTCTTCCCTCCTAACATGAGCTAACGGAAGCGCTCGATGAAGAAGGCGGGCAACATATGAATAAAGGGTTCAGTAAAGTCACCTTTCCAAACGCCTGCCAGCTGATGCGCTGGCATTTTCATCCCATGGGTTTTGAGGCGAGCATGGATGCACCGGGCAGCATGATCGCCCGTCTGTTTGACCGCGCCAGTGGCGAGACCATGATCGCCATCGCTGGTATACCCTGCGCAACAGTCATGAATGCCGCGGATGTGGAACGCATAATCGAAGCGGTGGAGGATGAACTTGAGTCTTTCATTCCACCGGCGGCCCTCAGGAGTTATGCCTGAAGGCTGAGCCAGTCGTAAAAAAGCCCACGTCAGGTGCAATGTTGTTCACTTAAGAGTGTCTTGAATCAAAGGAAACTTGTGGCGAGGGAGCTTGCTCCCGCTTGAGTGCGTAGCACTCACAAAACTCGGCAATAGTTGTCAGATTTTTGGGGCCGCTACGCAGCCCAGCGCGAGCAAGCTCGCTCGCCACAAAGGTATGCACGATCCAAGAGCGCGCTTAAGTGAACAGCATTGCACGTCAGGTGGGCTTTTTATTGTCCGCTGATTGAACAGCCTTGCCCGCGCGGTGATCGGCAAAGAATGGTTTGCCCTTGCCGATCTTATCGGAAGCCTTCGGCATGTTCGCCGCCGGAGTGTCCTGACCATCGACGTACCAGTAGCAATGGCTCACCGCACGCGTGATGCCGACATAGGCCAGTCGCAGAATCTCGTCTTTTTGTGCGTTATCGTAAGCTTCTCTGTCGCCAGCCTTGCCCAGACCTGCCATGCGGTAGACCTGATTCTTGTAAGGCGAACTGGTCAGGTGCTGACAATCTCCCAGCAGAAACACCGCATCGGCCTGAAGGCCCTTGGCGCTGTGATAGGTCAATTGCTTCAATCGACGCGACTCGTACGGCAAGCTAGAATCAACATTAACCACAGGCTGAATATGCTCTTCTATCAATGACTTATCGCTACTTTTTCGATAAAGCATCAAGATTGAGTCACCCTTTCTGTAGTGCTCCATCAGCCGCATGGCCATGCCCTTATCGTCGCGATCCAGCACATTCACTGGAAGCAACGACCTGGCCTCGCCACTGGCCTTGGCCTTTTTCCCGGCAATGGCGGGCGCGGCGCGCACGATATGTTCGGCGGCATCGATGATGTGCTGATGGCTACGATAATTGTCACTGAGCATGACCTTGGTGGTGCTCGGCGACGGGAATTCCTTGTTGAACTCCATAAAGTACGTGGGTGAACTGCCGCGCCATCCATAAATGGACTGCCAGTCATCACCCACGCAGAGCAGCGACGAACGCTGGGCGCCGCGACCGACGTGCATGGCCGGGCCACGACTGCGAATTTCCGCCAGGCTGGCACGAATCCAGGAAACGATCTGCGGCGATACATCCTGAAATTCGTCGATCATCAGGTGCGACAGCGGTCGCAGCAATTCGTCGCTCAGCAGCTTCTGATTTTCCGGGGAGTGCTCGCTGAACAAGGCAAACATGCGGTTGTAGGTCATCACCGGTGGTTTTTGATCCAGCAGATGATCTTCCAGCGCACGCCAGTAAAGACTCAAGGCTTCGAAGAAAAAACGGTCCGGGTCGTCCTTGGCGAAACTCATCTGGCCAACCGCGTCCGGAACATCCAGGCCCAGGTTCTCGATAAATCCGGCCGCCGCGACGAAACAGTCGAGCAACGGCGCGGAACCGAGTTCGCCCTTGACCTTGTAATCGAACCCCGGCCCGGCGCTGGCATCCCCTGCGAGCGAAGCCAAAACACGTTTTGAAGATTCGTAACTATCCAGCCATATCAAAGGCTTACGACAGAAAGCTTGAAACAGTGTTCGCTTTACAGCCCACTCGGCACGAACGCTGAGCTTGGCATTCGGGCGGCTGACCTGCGGATTTTCCCGCGGATCGAACCCCAGCACCACCCAGGCGTCCAGGCTTGGAATGTAGCCATGGCAGTGAAACGTCGAGCCGTTGATATCGAACGACTGACGATTGGGCTCGATGCCCTTGATCGGCCAGGCACCGGCGCGGAACCACAAGTCCTCGATGAAATCGCACAACTCTTCATCTCGCTTCGCGGCCAGTTCGGTCACGGCCATGCGCTTTTGCACGTCCGGGTGATCGCGCTCCAATTCCTTGAGCTGCAAGGCATGGCGGGATAACGGCGTGATCAGATTGCGAAAACGTTCATCGCGGGTGTGCAGGTTGTGATAACAGGCGTTGAGCTGCTGACGCTGGGCGTCATTGATGCGAAGGTCGAACGGATTGCTGTCGGCCTCCTCATCGCTATTTTGAGAGCGGTGGCTGAGGTTTTCGAAGGCTTGTAGCCGTTCGAAGCCCGGCAGACTGCGCACCATCGGCAGGATTCGCGAATGGAAGGTCCGCACCAGATCCCGTGCTTGTTTGAAGCTCAGCTCTCGGCCCCAGAGCGCAAACAGCTCGATCAGCTTATTGATGAAGTCCTTGCGCGACTCACGCGTAAACGTCACTACGGTCATCGAGTCGAGTTCGAAACCCAGGTAGTGAGTCAGCAGCAAGATACGCAGCACCAGCGTGGTGGACTTGCCCGCCCCCGCGCCGGCGATCACCGATGTTGATGGCGTGTCGCTGAAAATCATCTTCCACTGTGCAGCGCTGGGCTGGGCATGGGCTGGCAGAAACCGGGCGACGTCAGCCTTCATGCGCTTTTTCAAGTCAGCACTCAGCGGTAGGCGCCAATCATCGAACAGGTTGTCGTCGACGCTCGGTGGGCGGTGTTCGGTCGAACGCGAATCTCGGATCAGCAACACCTGCCGACCTTCCTCCAACCCTTCGAGCTTGCCTTCCTTATAGCCATAATCCACCCCCGCGATGTGGCCACTGCGGAAGCCATCCGCCTGGCCATGCAACCATGACGCGCGGTGTTGCGCGCGCAGCCGGGTCAGGCCATGGCCGAAGAACCGGGCCGCAAGACGCTTGAGCAGCGGCATCTCGGCCAAGGGACGAAGTTCAGGAGGAAGATCGGGGGTGTGTTGCGGCACGCGGACTGACTCCAGGGTGTGAGGCTGTTGATGACTATGGTGTCTGCATTTGCCGTTGAGTTCTAGTGAAATGCTTACAGGTCATTGGCTTATGCGATGAAGTGAAGGCCGGGTGAGAATGTTTCGAGGCTATTTAACATCAATTTATTCGATGATACTGAGGCATTTTTTACGCTTTTTATCGATCAGTCCCTGATGGATGATGCTCGCCATCAAAAACCCATTTCAGGAGACGATCATGCTCGAACTCAGACCTTTCAACTCCCTGGGCGGCGCCCACCACGGCTGGCTGGATGCTCATCACCACTTTTCGTTCGCCGAGTACCACGACCCAAAACGTATGAACTGGGGCAACCTGCGGGTGTGGAACGATGACGTGATCGCCTCCGGCACCGGCTTCCCGAAACACCCTCACCGGGACATGGAAATCATCACTTACGTTCGTGAAGGCGCGATTACCCACGAAGACAACCTCGGCAACAAAGGCCGCACCGAAGCGGGCGACGTTCAGGTCATGAGTGCCGGCACCGGGATCGCACACAGCGAGTACAACCTGGAAGCCACCGAAACCAGAATCTTCCAGATCTGGATCATCCCGAACGAAACCGGCCTGGCACCGTCTTGGGGTGCCAAGCCGTTCCCGAAAGGCCAGCGCGAAGGTTTCGTGACGCTGGCCAGCGGCAAGAGCGGCGACGACCAAAGCCTGCGGATTCGTGCGGATGCGCGGCTGGTGGCCGCGAACCTGAAGGCTGGCGAGTCAGCCGAGTATCGGCTGGACAGCGGCCGTCGTGCTTACCTCGTGCCAGCCACGGGAGTGATTGAAATCAATGGGTTGCGCGCACAAGCTCGAGACGGTGTTGCAGTGGCCGATGAGCAGGTGTTGCGGGTAACGGCCATTGAGGACAGTGAGATTGTGTTGGTGGACCTGGCTTGATGGGGTAAATGCAGGGCAAAAAAATGGGCGACCAGAAATGGCCGCCCATTTTTTATAAGCCATTGTGGCCAGGAAGCTTGCTCCCCCACCACAGGGCACTCGATTACTTCGCGGAAATAGCGCCATCCACCAATGTTTGCGCTTCAGCCACCAACTGCTTCAGGTGTTCGTCACTGACGAAACTTTCGGCGTAGATCTTGTAGATGTCCTCCGTACCCGATGGACGCGCCGCGAACCACCCGTTTTCGGTCATGACTTTCAGACCGCCGATGGCCTGGTCGTTGCCCGGCGCATGGCTGAGGATGCTCTGGATCGCTTCGCCCGCCAACTGGGTCGAGGTGACCTGTTCCGGCGACAACTTGCTCAGCAGGGCTTTCTGTTCCGGATTGGCCTTGGCGTCGACTCGCACCGAGAACGGTTCGCCCAGTTCGTCAGTCAACGCGCGATAAGCCTGGCTTGGGTCACGACCGGTACGAGCGGTCATTTCTGCCGCCAACAGCGCCGGGATCAAACCGTCCTTGTCTGTACTCCAGACACCGCCGTCCTTGCGCAGGAACGACGCGCCGGCACTTTCCTCTCCGCCAAACCCCAGCGAGCCGTCGAACAGCCCGTCCGCAAACCATTTGAAACCGACCGGTACTTCGTACAGGCGACGGCCCAGACGCTTGGCCACGCGATCGATCAGACCGCTGCTGACCACGGTTTTGCCCACGGCCGCATCAGCGCGCCATTGCGGACGGTTCTGGAACAGGTAGTCGATCGATACCGCCAGGTAACTGTTCGGCGCCAGCAAACCACCCGACGGGGTCACGATGCCGTGGCGGTCGTGATCCGGATCGCAGGCGAACGCCACGTCGAAGCGTTCTTTCAAGCCGATCAGGCCTTGCATGGCGTGGCTGGATGACGGGTCCATGCGGATCTGGCCATCCCAGTCGACCGTCATGAAACGGAATGTCGGATCGACCTGCTTGTTCACCACGTCCAGGTCCAGCTTGTAATGTTCGGCAATCGCCGACCAGTAGCGAACCCCTGCTCCGCCCAGCGGATCAACGCCCAGATGCAACTTGGCACCGCGAATGGCATCGAAGTCGATCACGTTGATCAGGTCGGCCACATAGGTGTTGAGGTAATCATGACGATGGGTGGTGCTGGCCTTCAGCGCCTGTTCGTAGCTGATGCGTTTGACACCGGCGAGCTTGTTGCCCAGCAGCTCGTTGGCCTTGGCTTCGATCCATTTGGTGATGTGGGTGTCGGCCGGGCCACCGTTGGTAGGGTTGTATTTGTAGCCACCGCTTTGCGGCGGGTTATGGGACGGCGTGATGACGATGCCGTCCGCGAGCCCCGAGGTGCGGCCGCGGTTGTAGCAGAGGATCGCGTGGGAAATCGCCGGTGTCGGGGTGTATTCGTCACCCTCGGCAATCATCACGGTCACGCCATTGGCCGCCAATACTTCGAGGGCGCTGGCGCCGGCCGGGGTGGACAGCGCGTGGGTATCGATGCCGACGAACAGTGGCCCGTCGATGCCCTGGGCTTCGCGGTACAGGCAGATCGCCTGACTGATTGCCAGGACGTGCCATTCATTGAAACTCAGGTCAAACGAGCTGCCCCGGTGCCCGGACGTGCCGAAGGCGACGCGTTGGGTGGAGATGGCGGCATCGGGCTGGCCAGTGTAATAGGCCGTGACCAGTCGCGGGATGTCGACCAACGATTCTGCCGGTGCCGGTTTGCCCGCAAAAGGACTGAGTGTCATGCAAAACCTCTGGAATAGAGTGGTTCAGGAATAGGACAGCAGTTTACTGGCAGTTTGACCGCAACGCGATGGGATCGATCCATGGGCACAAACGATGTTTACAGCCGTGTTCAGTCCACCGACTCCAGTCGCAAGGCATCTCCCAGCAGGCTCAATGCAGCACCGATGTCATGATCTCCGCCGAACGCATGACTCAAGCGCAAATGCTGCGTATGCAGCCCCTGCAGACTGAAGAGTTCGCCCGGCGCAATCACCACATGATGCTTGAGCAAGCGCTGGAACACGCGACGCATATCGACCTGACGCAGTGAGCGTGCCCAGATCGTCGCCCCGCCCTGAGGATCGACGACATGCAGGGCGTCGCCCAGACGCTCCTGCAATAGCTGCGTCATGTGCACCTTGCGATCCTTGAGCAACCTGCGCAGCACCTGAAGGTGCTGATCGATCCGGCCATTGCCGTACAAACGGGCAATGGCTTTCTGGCGAATCGGCGACAGGCGAAATGAGCGCAGCAGGAAGTGCCGCTGCAATTGCTCGCTGAAATGTCGCGACAGCAGATAGCCGTACGGCGCTTCCGAACCGATGATTTTCTCGAACGTGGAGAACACGATCAGCCGGCCGGGGTCGAGCAGGTCGCGGAATCGCAAGCCGCCTGGCTCGAATTCGAGGTCGCCGTAACAGTCGTTTTCCAGCACCCAACTGCCATGCTGTTCCAGCAACTGCGCAATGGCCAGTCGATTGTCGTCGGGCGGCAGACTGCCCCGCGGCGCACTCAACCCCGACGACAGCATCACCAGCTGCACCGGCCGGGTTTCCAGCAGTTCCTTGAGTCGCTCGACGTCCAGGCTGCCATTGGCTTGCACTGGCCATTCGATCACTTGAACATCCGCGGCCTGAAGCAAGCGCAGGATCGTCCAGTCACACGGCGACTCGACGACCACCGCGGCGTCCTTGAGACCCAGCACAGCGATCAATATTTCCAGGACTCCGCGCAAGTCTGCGCCAACATAAACGTCATCGGCATGCCAGCAACGCACTGGCGACGTGGTGTAACGCGCCGCAAGAGCGGTGCGCAGTTCGAGCTCGCCGCAAGGTTGTGAAGGTGGTTGTGGCAGACGCGGGTATTGGCGCAGCAGTTCGCGCTCCAGCAGCAACAACGGACTGTCGAGAGGCTGCAGCAGCGCCGGCTCATCGGCACTGAAGACCAGCATGCCCGGGCGCCTGGCACTGACATAGACGGTTTCGAGGAGGTCGTTGCCACTGCCCGGCATATTGATCGAGGACACCGGCAACGCGTAGTAGCCGGACTTGGCCACCGAATAGACACGCCCTTCTTTTTCCAGCAGCGAATAAGCGTACTGGATAGTCGAGATCGACACGCCCAGTCGATTCGCCAACTGGCGTAACGACGGCAAGCGAACATTCGTGTCGCTGACCGGCTCGTTGATCAGGTGGGTCAAGTATCGGTACACCGCCTGATAGGCAAAGTCAGTCTCGCGAGGTCCTTTCAATGTCCCGCTGACCATTCACCCGCCACCGCAGCATCATGGTCATGACTGGCGGCTTCGGATTGCCCGTGCGCGTCGGCCGGCTCCCCGTCGGTCACCCTGCCCTCGACGTCAGGCGTCGGCCCCATGCGGTACAGCTTGCCGATCAGGCTGACAGGCAGCCCGCTGACGTCGACCATCCAGTGCACAATCTGTTCCGGCACCGGGTTGCCCTGCATCGCCCGGTGCAAGTCAGGCATTGCCACCAGCATGCCAGGGTGGCACTGACGCAGGAAACGCTCAAGCCCGGCACCGTTTTCGACAAAAGGCGCGAAGAGCAGGCACACCAGCTGCGCCTCGTTCAACCCAAGGCTTTTCTGCGCCTCGGCCGCAGCCAGTGCACGCTGATCGGACAGCCTCGCCGGGTTGCCAAAGGTCTCCACGGCTTGCTCGCACAGACGCTCCGGCAACCGCTTGCGACGCATCATCACCAAGGCTCGCTGCAAGTAGTCGGCGACGCCGGATTCATAGCTGTCACCGTGCATGAAACACGCCTGCAAACCCCGGACATGGGCAGAGATAGAGGGACTGACGTAGTCGTTGTCACTGAGCTGAACCGTGAGTTCGTCAGACTGAAAACCCAGAAATTCGGTGAGCAGCGGCCATCGGTCTTCCCGGTTGCCGACCAGCAGGTCGTGAATGTCGATGAACGTGGTGCGACGGCAGGCTTCAAACTGTTCGGCCGGACGCCATTGCGCCTGGCCCTCTCCGTCATAAAACGTGCGGTAACAATCGCTGCCGAGTTCGTCGAGCACTGCAAACAGCATGTCAAAACCGGTTCCAGAATGACTGGACGTCGTGAGCCCGGCCTTCGCCGCCGCCCGCTTCAAGCCCTCGATAAACAGTTTCTGCTGACGCGGTGAGTCGCTGCTGATCAATGCATCGACGCCGTTGTTCCACCGGGCAATTTGCCCAACGAATTCGCCAGTGGCCAGATACCCGTCGTCCCATAGATCGACCGGTCCGTCGAGGGACCGACGATGTCCCACCATCAGCAGATTGAGTCGATTGCCTTCGCGCCCCGCGTCCGAAATCGGAGCCAGGTGCCTGAACGGCAAAACCTCCCGATTATCGGCCATCAATACTTCGACCCTGGGATCATCGTAGAGGAACAAGGCGCTGCAGCTGCGATGGATGTTGTCTTGAACCGTCGAACTGATGCCGTTCATGCGCAATGAAGCCACACGCAGCTGGAAGGTAGAAGGTGCCCTGCCGGCAATACTGAGCTGCGCGGCGCGTAGCAGTGCCAGGGTGTAGCAACTGTCCCGGGACCCGGACTGGATGGCCAGCACCTTGTAATCACCAATGCGATCCATGCCGCCCGCGGTGACCACTAATCGCTGAATCATCAACTGCAACGCTGTGCGTTCGGCCCGGGAAAAGAAACTCAGCAAGCGTTGCAGCACTTGCTGATAGACATAACTCATCGCCTGGTCATGGATAAGGGTCATCTTTATCTACCTGATACTCATAAGTTCAACCGTGAGCAAACAACGATATGCACGGCGCAAATCGATTAGCTGCCACGATTGAAGTGCTGGACGTTGTTCCCAAATGCTAACACTTAAGCTTCTGTAATTATTTGAAATGCCTGCTCGGTGCGGTTGTCCCGGCAACAGACAGGCCGCCGCAAAGACCCGTAATACCGGCGCTCCTGGGCTGGAAGGGAGATCCTAGGAAATGTCCGACAACATCCCACAGACATTTAGCACAAGAAATAAAGAAAGAAGTCGCAGATGATTGTTTGGCAACTGCACAACGATCAACGGTTTGTCGGAAATATATTAACGATGTGCATTGAAAAGTATCAAACCGATACCCAGACATGACTCTTTCCTTGAGATGAAAGTAATCATTCAATTATCAGGGCTTAGATGACGATTAGAAGATACAGATCAAGAGCAAAAACCAGTTCAGTTGCTGAACCGACCTGATCGACAGGGACGTTTCATTTTCCCGTACGCATAAAAAAAGTCCGTGCGGGGCACGGACTTTTCAGAGAGGGTGTTACGCAGGTTCGACTTGCAGGGCGACCCGTTCGCGGCATGGGCATTCGTCCATGTAGCGGTGTGCTTCGACAAACTCGGAAAACGGGAAGACCCGGGTCTTGAGTGGCAGTAGAACGCGATCGGCGGTCATCTGGTTGATGTCGCGCAAGGCACGTTGCAGTGCGGCCTGATCCTGAATGATGCCCAGTTCCGGCTTGCCGGTGAAGTTGCCGATGCAGTGCACAAAGAACTGAATGTTCTTCTGGAACGCTGCGCAGGCCGGGAATGGCGTCTGGTTGCCCCCTTGCAGGCCGTACAACACCAGGCTGCCGCGAGGTGCGAGCACATCGCCGAGCAGAGACATCTGAGGGCCACCCAAACCATCGAACACCACATCGACACCGCGGTTATCGGTAATCTTGTTGATCCGCATGAGCAGATCTTCTTCCTCGGTGACGATGACCTTCTCGGCACCCAGCGACAGCAAGTATTCACGCTCTTCGGCCGTCTTCGTGGCGGCAATCACCCGTACGCCCAGGGCTTTACCCAATTGGACGAAAGAAGGTCCGGCACAGTGACTGGCGTCGGTGACCAGGGCGAACTGCCCTGGCTTGACCCGTGCCAGATCGACATAAGCGAAGTAGGCAATCAACAGAGGCGTGTAATGCACCGCCGCTTCGATCGGGTTGAGCACGTCCGGATAGCGGGTCAGCGCCGAGCGTGGCAAAACGATCTGCTCGCCATAGACCGGGTAGTCGTTCGGGCTTTCAGCCGGGAAACTGGCGACCTTGTCACCGACCGCCAGGTCATCGACGCCCTCGCCGACCGCCGTCACGACGCCGGACATTTCATGGCCGAGGCCTGAAGGCAAACGAGCGTGGGACGAGGCCAGGTTCTGGCGCCAGAGAATGTCGTACCAGCTGATGCCAATCGCCTCGACGCGCACCTGCACTTCGCCCGGCGCAGGGAGAGCGGCCGCATGCTCTTCGCATTTGAGCACCTCGGCTGGACCAAACTTGTGAAAACGGATCGTGCGGGACATCGCAAACCTCGTCAAAGAAACCTCTAATGCCCTGAACTCTATCTGGGCTTTCTACCCAAGACTATCAGTGGCTATTAATAGTCGACATGCCTGTCATTGATTCCGCAGCGACGGCGACATCTTCAAATGTCGTAAGAAACCGAAGCAGCCTTTGTAGGAAAACTGAATTACTCGGTGCAGAGTAGCAGCCTTTCCCCGTAATATTCATGCCGGCCATTGTTCTCATATGGCCGCTCTCGTCAAGCTTGATGACTCTGCCAGGACTCCAGATGAATCGTAATGACCTGCGTCGTGTCGACCTGAACCTGTTGATCGTATTCGAAACATTGATGCACGAACGCAGTGTGACCCGCGCTGCGGAGAAATTGTTCCTCGGCCAGCCCGCCATCAGTGCGGCGCTCTCGCGCCTGCGCGGGCTGTTCGATGACCCGTTGTTCGTGCGCACCGGCCGCAGCATGGAACCGTCCGCCCGGGCGGTGGAGATCTTCGCCCTGCTTTCGCCGGCCCTGGACTCGATTTCCACCGCCGTCAGCCGTGCGGCGGAATTCGACCCGGCGACCAGCACTGCGGTGTTCCGCATCGGCCTGTCGGACGATGTCGAATTCGCGTTGCTGCCGATGCTGCTCAAACGCCTGCGCGCCGAATCACCGGGGATTGTGCTGGTGGTGCGTCGTGCCAACTACATTCTGATGCCGAGCCTGCTGGCTTCGGGCGAGATTTCAATCGGCGTCAGCTACACCGCCGACTTGCCGGCCAACGCCAAGCGCAAAGTGCTGCGTCGCAGCCTGCCCAAGCTGTTGCGTGCCGATACGGTGCCGGGGCCGTTGAGCCTGGACGACTTCTGCGAACGCCCCCACGCGCTGGTGTCTTTCGCTGGTGACCTCAGCGGCTTTATCGATGAAGAACTGGAAAAACTCGGACGCAAACGGCATGTCGTGCTCGCGGTGCCCCAGTTCAACGGGTTGAGCACGCTGATCAGCGGCACTGACATTGTCGCCACCGTGCCGGATTACACGGCGGAAGCATTGACGGCAGCCGGCGGTGTGCGGGCGGAAGATCCGCCGTTGCCGGTGCGCAGCTTTGAATTGCACATGGCATGGCGTGGGTCGCAGGACAATGATCCAGGAGAACGCTGGCTGAGGTCGCGGATTCAGATGTTCTTCGGGGATCCGGACAGCCTGTCCTGAGCCTGGCATTTTGTTGGGGTATACGCCCCCTTCGCGGGCAATCCTCGCGCCTACAGGAGTATGCAATTGACTGTAGGCGCGCGGCTTGCCCACGAGGGAAGCGACTCGGTCTCACGCCGATTACTTGCATTCCCGGCAACACAGAATTGCCGTCAAGCACATTGATCGCCCTCGTACGGCAGGCGCATGCTAGAGGGCTTGCTTCGACCTTATATCATTCCGAATGATAGTTACCTTCGCTTCATTCGATTCGTGCCATACCACCTCGCCGAGCATCATCCGCCCATCTCAATACATTGGCGGATGCATCCATGGAACAGTCACTCAAACATTTGCGCTTCCCCTTGGCCATGTTGGCCGTGCTGGTGATGAGCGCTTGCGGCAAGGCTCCGGAGTCTGCCGCGACCATGCCTGCGGCGAAAGTCAGTGTCGCCAAGGTGCTGGAACAACCGGTCAACGAGTGGGACGAATTCACCGGGCGCCTTGAAGCGCCGGAAACGGTAGAGATTCGCCCAAGGGTCTCCGGCCAGATCGATGATGTGGCCTTTACCGAAGGCGCACTGGTCAAGAAAGGTGACTTGCTGTTCCAGATCGACCCACGCCCGTTCCAGGCTGAGGTCCGCCGCCTCGAAGCGCTGGTTGCCCAATCCCGCGCCAATGCCACCCGCAGTGAAAATGAAGCCCAGCGCGGTGAACGTCTGCGCACCAGCAACGCGATTTCCGCCGAATTGGCCGATTCGCGCACAAGTGCGGCACAAGAAGCCCGCGCCGCAGTGGGTGCCCTTCAAGCGCAACTGGATCTGGCGAAACTTAACCTGAGCTTCACCCGCGTCACCGCGCCAATCAGCGGCCGCGTCAGCCGCGCGAAAATCACCGCTGGCAACCTGGTCACCGCCGATACCACCGCGCTGACCAGCGTTGTGTCCACCGACAAGGTTTACGCCTACTTCGACGCCGACGAGCGTGTGTTCCTCAAATACACCCAGCTCGCTCGCCAGGGCAAACGCGGCGCCACCACCCCGGTGTACCTGGGCCTTTCCAATGAGGACGGCAACCCGCACCAGGGCGTGATGAACTTCGTCGACAACCAGGTCAACCCGAAAACCGGCACCATCCGCGGTCGCGCAGTGTTCGACAACACCGACGGCATTTACACCCCTGGCCTTTACGCCCGTCTGAAACTGGTTGGCAGCGGCACCTACTCCGCCGTGCTGATCAACGATGAAGCCGTCGGCACCGACCTGGGTAAAAAGTTCGTGTTGGTGATGGATGCCGACAACAAAACCGCCTACCGCGCGGTCGAGCTGGGTCCGAAAATCGAAGGTCTGCGCATCGTGCGCAACGGCCTGAACAAGGACGACACGATCATCGTCAAGGGCCTGCAACGGGTACGTCCCGGTTCGCCAGTCACCCCTGAAGTGATCCCGATGGCCAGCGAACAAACCCTCGCGGCACTCGCACAACAACGACAAGCGCTGGAAGCCAGCAACCTGCCCCAAGTCGCGCCTGCCAAGGCCGCGCCGGGTTCGGTTGTGAAACTGGCTGCTGCGACTCCACGCGGTTAAGGGACAACAACTCCGATGAATTTTTCCCAATTCTTCATTTCACGGCCGATCTTTGCAGCGGTTCTGTCGCTGCTGATCCTGATCGCCGGCGCCATCTCGCTGTTCCAGTTGCCGATCAGCGAATACCCGGAAGTCGTGCCGCCGACCGTTGTGGTCCGTGCCAACTTCCCGGGCGCCAACCCAAAAGTCATCGGTGAAACCGTGGCCGCTCCACTGGAGCAAGCCATCACCGGCGTCGAGAACATGCTGTACATGTCCTCGCAGTCCACCGCTGACGGCAAGATCACCCTGACCATCACCTTTGCGCTGGGCACTGACCTGGACAACGCACAGGTGCAGGTGCAGAACCGCGTGACCCGGACCGAACCGAAGCTTCCAGAAGAAGTGACGCGTATCGGTATCACCGTGGACAAGGCATCGCCCGACCTGACCATGGTTGTGCACTTGACCTCGCCGGACAAACGCTACGACATGCTCTACCTGTCCAACTACGCCTTGCTCAATATCAAGGATGAGCTGGCGCGCCTGGGCGGTGTTGGTGATGTGCAACTGTTCGGTATGGGCGACTACTCCCTGCGAGTGTGGCTCGACCCGAACAAGACCGCTTCGCGCAACCTGACCGCCACCGATGTGGTCACCGCGATTCGTGAGCAGAACCGTCAAGTGGCTGCCGGTGCCTTGGGCGCCCCGCCTGCACCGAATGCCACTGCGTTCCAGTTGTCGGTCAACACCCAAGGTCGCCTGGTTTCTGAAGAAGAGTTCGAGAACATCATCATTCGCTCCGGCGACGACGGTGAAATCACACGTCTGAAAGACATCGCACGCGTTGAGCTGGGTTCCAGCCAATACGCCCTGCGCTCCTTGCTGAACAACCAACCGGCGGTGGCGATCCCGATCTTCCAGCGTCCGGGTTCCAACGCGATCGAAATCTCCAACGAAGTGCGCGACAAGATGGCGGAGCTGAAGAAGAGCTTCCCGGAAGGCATGGACTTCAGCATCGTCTATGACCCTACGATCTTCGTGCGCGGTTCCATCGAAGCGGTGGTTCACACCCTCTTCGAAGCACTGATCCTCGTGGTTCTGGTGGTGATCCTGTTCCTGCAAACCTGGCGTGCCTCGATCATTCCGTTGGTGGCGGTGCCGGTTTCGCTGATCGGTACGTTTGCGGTCATGCACCTGTTCGGCTTCTCGCTGAACGCCTTGTCATTGTTCGGATTGGTATTGGCCATCGGTATCGTGGTGGACGACGCCATCGTGGTGGTGGAGAACGTGGAAAGGCACATCGAGCTGGGAGAAACGCCCGTAGAAGCCACCAAGAAAGCCATGCGAGAGGTGACCGGACCGATCATCGCGACGGCGCTGGTGCTGTGTGCGGTATTTATCCCGGCGGCGTTCATTTCCGGACTCACCGGCCAGTTCTACAAACAATTTGCCCTGACCATTGCCATCTCGACCGTGATCTCGGCGTTCAACTCGCTGACACTGTCCCCTGCCCTGGCCGCCGTGCTGCTCAAGAGCCACCATGCGCCGAAAGATCGCTTTACCAAAGTGCTTGATAAGCTTTTGGGCGGCTGGCTGTTCCGTCCGTTCAACCGGTTCTTCGAACGCGCCAGCCATGGCTATGTCGGCACCGTAGCCCGGGTTATCCGCAGCAGCGGTATTGCCCTGCTGTTGTACGCAGGCCTGATGGTGCTGACCTTCTTCGGTTTCGCTCACACCCCGACCGGTTTCGTACCCGGCCAGGACAAGCAATACCTGGTGGCGTTCGCGCAACTGCCGGACGCTTCGAGCCTGGACCGCACCGAAGACGTGATCAAACGCATGTCCGACCTGGCCTTGAAACAGCCTGGTGTGGAAAGCGCTGTAGCGTTCCCGGGCCTGTCGATCAACGGTTTCACCAACAGCCCGAACGCCGGCATTGTGTTCGTGACCCTGAAACCGTTCGACGAGCGTAAAGACCCGAGCATGTCCGCCGGTGCGATTGCCGGTGCCTTGAACGGTCAGTTCGCCGGGATTCAGGAAGCCTACATGGCGATCTTCCCGCCACCGCCGGTACAAGGCCTTGGCACCATCGGTGGTTTCCGCCTGCAGATCGAAGACCGGGGCAACCTGGGCTACGACGAGCTGTACAAAGAAACCATGAACATCATCACCAAGAGCCACAACGTGCCGGAACTGGCCGCGCTGTTCACCAGTTACACCGTGAACGTGCCGCAGGTCGATGCCGCTATCGACCGGGAAAAAGCCAAGACCCATGGCGTGGCTGTCAGCGACATCTTCGACACCCTGCAGATCTACCTGGGTTCGCTGTATGCCAACGACTTCAACCGCTTCGGTCGCACCTATCAGGTCAACGTTCAGGCTGAGCAACAGTTCCGCCTCGAGCCGGACCAGATCGGTCAGCTGAAAGTGCGTAACAACAAAGGCGAGATGATCCCGCTGGCGACCTTTATCAAGGTCAGCGACACCTCGGGCCCGGACCGCGTGATGCACTACAACGGCTTCATCACCGCTGAAATCAACGGTGCAGCAGCCCCAGGCTACAGCTCCGGCCAGGCTCAGGCGGCCATCGAGAAACTGCTCAAGGAAGAACTTCCGAACGGCATGACCTACGAGTGGACCGACCTGACCTACCAGCAGATTCTGTCCGGCAACACCGCGCTGTTCGTGTTCCCGCTCTGCGTATTGCTGGCGTTCCTGGTACTCGCGGCCCAGTACGAAAGCTGGAGCCTGCCACTGGCAGTGATCCTGATCGTACCGATGACCCTGCTGTCGGCCATCACGGGTGTGATTGCTTCGGGAGGCGACAACAACATCTTCACCCAGATCGGCCTGATCGTACTGGTGGGACTTGCGTGCAAGAACGCGATTCTGATCGTCGAGTTCGCCAAGGATAAACAGCAGGACGAAGGCATGACCCCGCTGGCTGCGGTGCTCGAAGCCTGCCGCCTGCGTCTGCGGCCGATCCTGATGACCTCCTTCGCGTTCATCATGGGTGTGGTGCCACTGGTGTTCTCCAGCGGTGCCGGTGCTGAAATGCGTCATGCCATGGGTGTGGCGGTGTTCTCCGGGATGCTCGGGGTGACCTTCTTCGGTCTGTTGCTGACACCGGTGTTCTACGTATTGATTCGTAACTTTGTGGAGCGCGGTGAGAAACGCAAAGCGGCCAAGGCCCTGAAACTGGAGGCGCAACAATGAGCCTGAAAGCCTTCCTGCCGAGCCTGCTGGTACTGGCCCTGAGTGCCTGTGCCGTCGGCCCGGACTACAAGACCCCAGCCACTGAACCGGCCAACATCACCACCGCCACCGATGGCGCTGCCGGCCAGAAGAACTTCGACCGCTCGCGTTTCGAAGGTATCTGGTGGCAGCAGTTCGAAGACCCGACTCTCAACCAGTTGGTGACGCAATCGCTGCAGGGCAACCGTGATTTGCGCGTGGCCTTCGCGCGCTGGAAAGCGGCCCGGGCGATTCGCGATGACGCCAGCAATGACGCCATGCCGACCATCACCAGCCGCGTCAGCAGTGATCTGGGCAAAGGTCAGATTCCGGGCCAGACCACCAAACGGGTCAACAGCGAACGCTATGACCTGGGTCTGGACATGGCCTGGGAACTGGACCTGTTCGGTCGCATCCAGCGCAACCTGGAATCCAGCGACGCCGAACAGCAAGCGGCCGAAGCCGACCTGTACCAACTGCAAGTCAGCATGATTGCCGAATTGGTGGATGCTTACGGTCAACTGCGCGGCGCACAACTGCGGGAAAAGATTGCCCTGGCCAACCTGAACAACCAGCAGGAGTCGCGCAAGATCACCGAAAGCCTGCGTGATGCCGGCGTCGGCGATCAGCTCGATGTGGTCCGCGCCGATGCTCGCCTGGCGGCCGTCGAAGCCAGCGTGCCGCAGTTGCAGGCTGAACAGGTGCGGCAGAAAAACCGCATCGCCACGTTGCTGGGTGAGCGCCCGGACAAGCTGACGGTGGACCTGAGTCCGAAAGAATTGCCAGCGATTGCCAAGGCGCTGCCGATCGGTGATCCCGGCGAACTGCTGCAGCGTCGTCCGGATATTCTCAGCGCCGAACGCAAACTGGCTTCGGCCACGGCCCGTATCGGTGTGGCCAAGGCGGATCTGTTCCCGCGGGTCAGTCTCAGTGGTTTCCTCGGCTTTACTGCCGGGCGTGGTTCGCAGATCGGTTCCTCGGCGGCCAACGCCTGGGCACTGGGCCCAAGCATCACCTGGGCAGCGTTTGACCTGGGCAGTGTTCGAGCTCGCTTGCGCGGTGCCGACGCGGAGGCCGAAGGCGCTCTGGCGACCTACGAGCAGCAAGTGCTGCTGGCGCTGGAAGAATCGGAAAACGCCTTCAGCGATTACGGCAAACGCCAGCAACGCCTGATTTCTCTGATTCGTCAGAGTGAATCCAGCCGCGCAGCCGCCGACCTGGCAGAAATTCGCTACCGCGAAGGGTCGTCGGACTTCCTCGTCCTGCTTGATGCCCAACGCGAACGTCTGGCGGCGGAAGATACCCAGGCCCAGGCTGAAGTCGATCTGTATCGCGGCATTGTCGCGATCTACAAGGCCCTTGGCGGCGGCTGGCAACCGGAGACGGTCGCCAGCCAGTAACAGAGCTCTTTTGGTTGGCCGCAACCAACCCTTTTTTTGCCCCGCGCCTCATTCGGTCGCGGGGCTTTTTTTTGTCTGCAGTTATGTTGCATTCCCCTGTGGGAGCGAGACCGGCAAGCCAGTCTCGCTCCCACAGGGGATTAACGGTGATCTTGAGCATTGTGGCTTTCCTGGATGGTCACTGTCGCCGTCGTCCCCGCCCGCAGTTTGTCCTTGCCGGCATAGTCGGCGTCGATCTTGATCCGCACCGGCACCCGCTGTGCCAGTTTGACCCAGGTGTAACTGGGATTGATGTTGGCCAGCAAACGGCCGCCAGGCAGGTTTTCCCGGTCGGCAATGGCGAAAGCGATGCTTTGCACGGTGCCGCCAAAACGTTCGCCACTCATCAATTCAATGTCGACCCGGTCGCCCTCCCCGATTCTCGGTAGTTTGGTTTCTTCAAAATAGCCGCTGATGTAAAAGGAGTCGCTGTCCACCAGCGCCACCAACGGACCACCCGCGGTCGCATAGTCGCCCTGTCGGGTCAGCAGATTGGTGACGTAGCCACTGACCGGCGATTCGACCCGCGTGCGCTCCAGGTCGTGCTCAGCCTCGGCCAATGCGGCGATGGCCAGATGCACATTGGCCTGGGCAAAACCCAGGTTAGCCTGGTTGCGCATCAAATCGGCCTGGGCCACCGAGACATCGGTGCTGGATTTTTCCCACTCTTCACCGGAAATCGCCGCGCGCTCCTTGAGTGTACGGCGACGGCGTTCCTCACTCTGACGCTGCTTGAGCAGCGCCTGGCTGGCCACGATGGTCGCTTCGGATTGCCCCAGCGCGGCCTTCGCCACTTCCACCGACCGCTTCGCATGCTCCACGGCCAGGATGTAGCGCGAGGGATCGATTTCCAACAGCAACTGGCCCTTCTCCACATGCTGGTTATCCTGCACGCCAAGGTTGACGATGCGCCCCGCGACATCGGCGGACAAGGTCACCACATCGGCACGCACCCGGGCATCCCGGGTCCAGGGGGCACGGGTGTAATGTTCCCAGGCGAACCAGCCAAGCACAAAGGCCAGCACTACCACGGCCACTGTCGTGAGTCGGGCGAGGATTTTCTTCACTGCATCAGGCTCCCATCAGCAGAATCAACGTGGCACACACGCAGGCGTACAGCGCGCCCTCGAACAAGGCTTCATGCCACACGAACTGCAACACGCCGAGGCGCCGCAAAATCCAGTCCAGCAACAGATAAATCGGCAAGCCCAGCAGCAGCGCCTGAGCAATCGGCGGCAGGTAGACACCGCCTATTTCCATATCAATCGGCAAGGACAGGTACTCCTGCTGTGGGCGTTGCGGGTTCAAAGTGGCCACGGTGACGCTCCAGGAACGACACCACGATCAATAACGCCACGCGCATGCGAAACACCGACCACAAATGCTCATGGACGCCGGAATGCAGCGCATCCAGTTCATCGCCCAGGGCATGCAGGCTATCGAGCACGCGATCCACTTCAGCGTCGGCCCGGCCGGCGACCAGTCGCCCGGTTTCCCTAACCGTAGCGAACAGGCGGTTTTGCACTTCCGGGCTCAGTAACGCGTTGTCCTGCCCCTGTTGCCTGAGCTGGTTCAACGCAATGCCCAGCGCCATGCAACCGAGGCTGACATCGAACAAGTCACGCGCTGGCTTGTCCTGGATGGACGGCAACAGTCCCAGCATCATGGTCAGGCGGTCGACCATGCGACTCTCGAAGGCAAACTGGTTTTGATCCGTGGGCGGAATTTTCAGCAAGGCGTAGACCTGCTCGCAATTCTCCTGGTGCAGCCGGCGAATGCGCAGTACAGGCCTGAACGGAAAGATCAAGGTATACACACTCAACGCCAACGCGGCGGCGCAGACATACGAGCCGGCAAATTCGAACCACTGGGTCGCGGTGTTTTGCCCCAGCCCCGTGTTCTGCGGGCCCAGTAACAGAAAGGTCGACAACCCAAGCCCAATCCCCGTCCCCGTGGTGGGCGGGCTGGACAATCCCACTGCGACGGCATACAGCAAGGGCGCCAGTAACAGCGCCAACAGCTCGAAACTGCTGATCATCGGCACCAGCGAAAATTGCAGAAATGCCGACACCACCAGCGCCAGTCCCAGGCCCCGGGCAAAACTCTGGGCGGCCAGCAGAGGACGCGGAAACGTGGCCATCAGCGAGCAGAGAATCCCGGCAACGATCATGCCGCCCCGTGCGCCGTCCCAACCGGTTTCGATCCAGATCAGACCGGCCACCATCAGTGCGCAAAAGGCGCGGATCGCGTTCGTCGCCGCCAGGGTGTAGTCCATGTGCAGCGGGTTCTTCTGCCCGCGATAGAGGCTGCTGGCTTTGCGCCCGCTCTGGATCGCATCGCTCAGTTCCAGAATCGTTTCAAACTGCTGCAACAGACGCGCCTGTTCCCAGCGCAATGACCACGACAGCGAACGCAAGGTCGCCGAAAACGGCTCGATGAGTTGCTCCGAACGGTAGGCCAGATCATCGAAGCGCTTCTGCAACGCTGCGAATTGGCGCCGTTGCTCATTAGGCATCGCACGCCCCAACTGCGCCAGTTGATCGAGGAACAACACTTCTTCGGCGAGCAAACGCTGAACCTCCTGGGGAATCTCGCCTTCCAGACGCTCGAGCAATAACTGCCTCTGATGGCGCAACGCGGTGAGCCGAGCGGTCAGCAGCACCAATTGGTTGCCGAGCAATTGCACCAGGTCATCGGCACTGCGCAAACGCGGCGCATCGTAATACAGATGCCGCCGTACCCCTTCCAGTGCGCTGATCTGACCGAGCAGCTGCATTTGCCGAAGATGGAAATCGGCCTCGCTTTCCTCGGTACGAATCGCAGCGCTGGCATGGGTCGCCAGCAGTTTGATCACCTGATCGATCCTGGCAAAGTAATCCTTGGCCACGGCCTCCGGGCGCGCAGTCAGAAGGCTGACGACACACACGCAGGCCACCGCGAGCAACGTTTCGGTCACGCGGGTCACGGCGAGCAGGAAGGTGCCGTCCTGATCAGGGACCGCCAGGAGTCCCACCACCACCGCGGTATAACCGCTGAGTACAAAGGCCTGGGAACTGGTGTAGCGCAACAAGGTGCCACCGGCGGTACACAGCGCCAGCCACAGGGACAGCGTAATGAGAAAAGGCAGCGGCGCCTGGGGGAAGATCCCCATGATCACCACGGCCACCATCGCGCCCAGGGTCGTGCCGATGACCTGGCCGAAGCTGCGGGCCAACGCCATCCCGGCCAATGGCTGGCTGACGATGACCACGGCCATGATCGACCACTTGGGCTGGTCGAGGTCGAACAGAAACGCCAGGTACAGCGTCAACAGCCCGGCCGCGATGGTTCTCAAGGCAAACAGCACTACCCCCGGACCAGGGTTGAGTATTGCCTTGAAGTATTGAAGCAGCGGTTGCATGGGAGTGCTCATCGAGTCATCTCCTGCAAGCGTAGTCACTGGATGGGAGGGCCGGATGAGTTTGTGCGCTGCACAATCCAATCAACAGTGAGAATGCGCAGCACCCGGTCAGCTTTGAGCTGTACTGTTTTGTTTAACTTCTTTTTCCATGTGTGGGGAGTTGATCTGTGCAGGTTTGGAGTTGTTATCTTGAACAGGTTTTTTTATCGGAAAAGGAACCGACTCCGCAAAGGGATTGGGTATGCTTTTTAAGATGGCGCGATCCAGCGCGCTCGGATTGGGTATGAATTTTCCAGCACGATCGTAGGCACCTAGTATCTTCGATCCCGGAATATTATTCTCATAAGTGACTTGATACGGATTTGAACCCAACCGTGATTGAGAGCCAGCTTTCCAATTATCATTTCTTACAACATCACTCCCACTCTTGGTTCTGCCATCAATCAGATAGGTATACCCCCCTTGCTTTCCTCCCTGGTGATAGGCACCCATACCATTGCTGTCGTAATAACCTGATGTTTTCACCCCTGAATTGTTTCCACTCTTGAAGCCTTTGGCAAATACCTCGTGGGGCGACCGCATGTCTCCGCGCATGGTAAATCCTCTATACACATAGCCTTCTTTAGGGCCGGCAAAATACAAGACACGCGAACGGTCCATCAGTCTTTGTGCAACCTCAGGTCCTTTGCCCAACGACTTCAATCGACCTACAACCACATTACTGGTTAACTTTCGATTTACCTTGTCCTGAATAATCCACGGATTCCTGACTCTGGGAGCAATCCATTTTTCTATTTTTTTAGCATTGGCCGAGAGCGGTGAAGACGGGCGCCCATATTTTGGAAAGTGCCTGGAAAGCTCTTTAGGGAAAACCTTGTCAAACTTCAAGCGCTCACCAATTTTCCCAGCAATACGGGAGTCCACCACCCTGGAGAATATTTTCCCCAGTACTTTACCGATATACGGTCCAGCGACTTGGCCAATCATTCCCTTTATTGCATTGGCTTTATGTCGACTTGCTTCCAGAGGGTCATCATTTACCGCCCCCCGCACGTATTGAGCCCCAGAGGCGCTAGCCCCCATCATAAAGATAAAGGCAATACCTGCGACCGGAGCTCCTGGCATCGCCAATATGATGGTAAAACCAGCCAATGCATCCGCCAAAATACCCAGCAATTTATCGACTGTCCGCTCTTCCAATGTTGAAGTCATCGTATCCATATCAGATTTGGCTTTATCAACCACTTCCTTGAACAATTCTTTAAAGGCATCGTGTTCGTCCTCATAACGGGTGGCGCCGTCCTTTCGGCCAAATATAATTGGCGTATAAGGCCATTTATAATCGCTGTACACATTCAAGGGATTCCACCCCCAGACAAATCGCCCTTGACTGTGCTGAAAATCATCATCATCACGGGACAACAAGTTTTTCAGGGGGATTCGTTTTGACAGTTCACTTCTTAACTCCGGAAATTCCTCTATTGATTTTCCGTCCTTTTCAAACAGTTCAGCAGGACTCTCGATCACCGTTTCATTCCCGCTCAGGAAAACAAACAATCCCTCTGGGCCTCTCCCCTTGGACAAAAAAACAGCGTTCGAAACAGGAAGCATATCGCTGTATTTACCGTGCTTTATAGCGATGGGCCTTATCGGGATTTCTCCGCGCATATACTGATTGGCGACTTCTTTGCCTTGCACTGAGATGTGCGCACCTTCGAGACAGTCGCTGACGACCTGCTGCAACTTGTATTTAAGATTCGCCTTCCATAACTCGAAAGACTTTGGCTGAGACAAAACTTTTTCCGAACGGCTTTTATAGTCTTCCCAGAGGTTACTTTCCTTCACGGCATTTTTGAAACCTTCTGTAAATCCAGAAGGCCAATTAATTTTCATCTCTTCGCGTGATTGCGCTTCTTTCTCGTGTCGCCCCATCATCAATTCGGCCAAGCTGAACATTTTATGTCTGCTGGCTACTTTTTGATAATAGTTACCCTTGCTCGCCAGCGGACGTGGCGTGTCGTAGTCAACTCTGAACTTTGTTTGTTGATTTACTTTCGATTTCAAATCAGGAGGCAAATCCGAGTCGACGACGACCTGCTGTACAGATGACAAAACAAACAAAGACGGGTCCAATACTAACTGCAGTTCGACATAATCCTTGATAAATAAATCTGCCGCCTGACTGATCGTGACACCGGGTGCGATTTCCTCACCCGGCTTTATGGCAATCTCGGCGTCTAATGCGCGCTGTCCCGCCTGAATGAGCCAGTGTGCTGACGCATGCGCAGTTACGCCGCTTTCTGAGGTCTGCATTTCGGAACTCATCCCCAAACTGCGTCTCTTACGAACATGTATCGGCATATCGCCCATTAATGGAGCGGCATCAGCAGTAACGGCGGCCTCGGTCGTTGATCCATTATCCGGATCGGCCTCAAACTCAACATTTGCATCTAATGCCGCCAACACAGTGACTTCATTGAGGTAATCCTGATAGGTCACATTTTGGTTGCCAGGTACAGGCCGCTGCAAAAGTGCCTCAAGGTTCTCGACCAGTTGTGGATCGTCGGCGGGATCAGGGTAGTCGGACTCGCTGATCCATTTTTTTACTTCATTTGCGAATTCCGGCAGATCCCCAAATAGATCCTCTACACCATCGACAACATATTCATCAAACACCGCTTCTTCATTCGGCACAGCACCCGGATCGAGTTCAACCCCCTGTAAAGGATCAATCGCCTGTTCTGGTTCAGGTAGTGACCAACTTGCGTAGAAGTTACTGATCGCCACGTATGCAGCAAACACGCCCGTAGCCCGACCTGGATTTCGCTCTATCAAGTCACCCGTTTGACCGAGAACCGCAACTCCCGTGCTGATTAAACTGCTGCTCATTCGGCCGAGCCAGCTCGCCATTTGCCCCCCGACAACTTGCATTTCGGACAGGAAGGGGCCGGGCGAACCCGCGGGCTGATCATTCAAGGTTTCGGTTGTAGGCTGGTAAACCCGGAGAGGTTCAAGCATGGCTTCCATCTCGATCTGTTCATCGGCATAAGCACTGCCCCAAGGCATTGCTTTTCGGGCGAACTGATCCAGAATTTCGTCCACTTGTGCCGCTAGCTGTCCGAGCTGCGCGATGGCCGGCGGGCGTTCCGGACCTGGCTCGAGCGGCGATCTGGAAAAGTCGGACGCGCCATTTTTCCAGGCACCACTGTCTGGCTCCGCAGCGGGCCGATCTGTTACAGGGGTACTGCCCAACTTCACGGCGTCAAAGGTGGGCCGGCTGGTTGAAATATGGCTACTGTCCAGTCTTAAAGCGTTAAAGATGTCCAGCGCATTGCAGACATATAAAAGTTTGCCGACCAAGCTGTCGGGAACACGCGGGCCGTTTCCGGTGACGCTGGAGTAGAAGTCTGCGCTGCGCTCAAAGCTCTGCAGGCTCTTCAGCAACCCATCCGAGCCGTCATTAGACAAGGGAGGCGTTACCGACGTGTGTGTTGAGTTCATCAACGCTGAAAACGAAATCGGGCGTCCGAACACACCTTCCAACCAACTGGGGCCGACCAACCACTCCAGCCAGGTCAGCTCTGCATCATCGCCGGGTTTGACTTGATCGCGCAGGGCTTTGACCTCTGTCACATAGTGCTCCGTCCAACGTATTCGCTTTACATCCCCCTTTTCGAGATGGCGGATAAACGCTTCCAGCTGAGCATGTACATCCCGTGGAGGAGGCCGCAGGTCTGACGCGTCTTCCAGCATCATCAGCGCACTGTCGAGTGCGCCATCGCTTGAGCGAATGTACTGCCGGCCCTGTGCCGTGAGATTTTTCAGGGTTTCCCAGTGAACATCCGCAAGCATCTCTTCGTTCGCAATCCGCTCGTCCCGCAGTTCACTCGAGCGATCCAGCTGTGACTGGATGAATCCCGTCGCTCCTTCGGTTTTCTGTCCACTCGGAAACCTTACGTTTTCGCCCAAAGCGGCCTGCCATTTGTCGGGTGGCAAGTGGCACAGCACGTCGATAATTTCTTTCAGTCGCACGTCATCCAGCGAACCAAGTGGCCGGACCGAACGCAACATCGCGTCAGCAAACAGTCCGGCAATGGCTTTGCCAGTTTCTGTTTGCAAGATCCCGCTGCTCAGGACCGCCAATGCTTCCTGCTCGGAAAGCGTTTTCGTCATCAGCTGGTTTTTGAGTAAGGACCACTGGCACTCAAGATCGATCTGATCAAGAAAAGCCCTCGCAGATGAACTGAATGTACCGCGCGCGAGTACCGGTGGCGGAATATCTGCGTTCGATGCAGTGGGCGCTGCCGAAGATAAACTGAGGTTGTCCATGACCCGAGAACTATTCCCGGCTAGCAGAAGCGCGGTGGAGATTGGTGTTTTCACCGTTGCGTCATTGGCAGATGGAAATTTCGGCGACGCAGAACTGACTTGTGTTGCATTGCGCAGGTGAGGCATGAACGATTTTCCGTCTCGACTGGATCAGACGCAAAGCATGTATAGCCGCCCCGAAAACATCTTGTAAAAAAAGCCCGTATGTGTGCGAGGTCAGAACATTTGTTAAGTCGTTTAACCGACCAAGGTTTGACTCCCGTCCCAGACTGATCAAAGCTGACACTCATTTGCTAGTGCCTCAGCCTCGGATTTCCATGCCCAAGTCCCGCCGTTATTTGTTTATCAGCCTCTGCGTACTGATTGCCATCGGCCTTGCGTGGGGCTTCCTGCGCAGTACGACCCCTGTGGTGCCTGAAGCGATCAGGCGTGGTTACAGCGAAGCACTGACGCAAGCCAGGGCTGGTCAACCGGGCGCCGCGCGCGTGCTTTATCAGCAACTGGGGCGTCCTGACATTTCCCCCAAACGCCGCGTATGGCTGCATGCCGAGCTGCCCAACTACCCCAGTTCCGTGGCCCTGAAACTGGCGGACGCTGACCTGCAGCATCCCTCGGCCGATGTGCGCATCGCCGCCATCAGAAGCATCAGCGGGCTGGTCCCCAACGGTCAGCGCAGCCTGCTGTTGGGCCCGTTGCTCGATGACAGCGAACCACGTGTCCGGTTTGCCGCGGTGAACGCGCTGCTGGGGTTGTCGCCGGACGACCTCGGTTTGTATTTCGGACCGTTGCAGCAAGCCATCGATGCATGGGAACAGGCGCTCACCCAAGCGCCTGAAAGCGCCGACAACCAGTATCAGCTGGCCCGGTTGCACCTGCACAATGCTGAATTCAAAGCGGCGCAACAGGCGCTTGAAAACACCTTGCGCCTGGCCCCCGACAATCTGCCCGCACTGGTGATGCAGATCGAAGTGCTGGACCGGCAAGGACAAAGCGAAGCCGCCCGGCTGCTATTGGCCAAACAGTTGAAAGCCCAGCCCGAGTCAGCCTACCTGCAACATGCCCTGGGGATGTGGTTGCTGCACCACGGTCAGAGTGAGTTCGCCCTGCTCGGCTTGTCCAAGGCGGTGGAACTCGAGCCGGACAACAAGGATTATCGCTACGATCTGGCGACGACGCTGCATGACGAGCAAGAGCTTGAAGCGGCGCAGAAACAATTGCAGGAAATCGTCCAGCGCCACCCCGCCGACCGCAAGGCCCGGGTCTTGTTGATCAACTACTGGAAAGAAAGCGGGCAGCTGCAAAACGTGCAGATCCTGTTGGCCCAACTTGAACAACTCAACCCCGACGACCCGGCACTGCAACAAGGTCTTTAAAAGATCGCAGCCTGCGGATGAACGCATCCGCCGCAGGCTGCGATCTTTTGCTTTTGCACAATCCCCACCCCAAAAAGTGTTGAACGCTCTTCGCGGCCAATGGTCAAGTGATCAGGCAGTCCATTCAGGCACTTCAGGCCTGCTGCCTCGCTTCCCCTAGTCATGAGAGGGCATTTTTTGTCTACATCTAACGAGTTGTTCAGTGCAAAAGCCGCCACCGGCATCGAAGGTCTGGATGACATCCTGGCCGGTGGATTGTCCCGCGGTCACGTGTTTTTGCTGGAGGGCGAGCCCGGAACCGGCAAAACCACCGTCGCTTTGCATTTTCTGTTGGCCGGCGCCAGAGCCGGAGAGCGCTCGTTGTACATCACCCTGTCCGAAACCGAACGCGAACTGCGTCAAGGGGCGTTGTCCCATGGCTGGGAGCTGGATGAAAACATCCACATCTTCGAGCTGACGCCGCCGGAAAGCCTGCTCAATGCCGAGCATCAGCAGAGCCTTTTGTATTCCTCGGACCTTGAGCTGGGTGAAGCCACCAAGCAGATTTTCGAAGTGGTCGAGCGGGTCAAGCCGACTCGCGTCGTGCTCGACAGCCTTTCTGAAATCCGGCTACTGGCACAAAGCTCCCTGCGCTACCGTCGCCAGATCCTCGCGATCAAACACTATTTCGTGCGCTATGACGCCACGGTGGTGTTGCTGGACGACCTGACCACCGAGTCCCTCGACAAGACCGTGCACAGTGTCGCGCACGGCGTGATTCGCCTGGAAGAATTGACCCCCAACTATGGCGCCGAGCGCCGGCGCATCCGCGTGGTGAAGTATCGCGGCCAGAAATACCGCGGCGGCTTCCATGACTTCACCATCATGGGCGACGGCGTACATGTGTTCCCGCGTCTGGTGGCCGCCGAACACCGTGGAGGGTATATCCGCCAGCAGTTGACCAGCGGCATCAAGGAGATGGACGCCCTGCTCGGCGGCGGTATAGAAACCGGTTCGAGCACATTGATCCTTGGCCCCGCCGGCACCGGCAAATCACTGATCTCGATGATCTTCGCCGCCGCCGCCGTGGCCCGGGGCGAGAAAGCCGCACTGTTCATTTTCGATGAAGAGCTGGGCCTGCTGTTCGAGCGCATGAAAAACATGGGGATCGACCTCAAGGCCCTGCAAGACACCGGCAACCTGCATATAGAACAAGTCGATGCCGCCGAGCTGTCCCCTGGCGAGCTTTCCTACCGGGTTCGTCGGTGCGTCGATGAGCGCGATATCAAAACCGTGGTGATCGACAGCATCAATGGCTATCAAGCCGCAATGCCCGAAGAGAACGCTCTGGTGCTGCACATGCACGAGTTGTTGCTGTACCTCAATCGCCGGGGCGCCGCGACCTTCATGACCGTAGCCCAACATGGGCTGGTCGGTGACATGCAAGCGCCCGTGGACATTACCTACCTCGCCGATACGGTCATTTTGTTGCGCTATTTCGAAGCGCTGGGCAAGGTCCGCCGGGCGATCTCGATCATCAAGAAACGCACCGGCAGCCATGAATCGACCATTCGCGAATACCGCATCAGCTCCAAGGGCATGACCATCGGCGAACCGCTGGACGCGTTCCAGGGTGTATTGCGCGGCGTCCCGACTTATCTGGGTGCGAGCAATCCTTTGCTCGGGGATGAAATCCCGTGATGGTCCAGGAAGCGACGTCCGAACGCGCGATCATCCTCGCGCCACTGGGACGTGACAGCCAGATTGCCCTGATGATGCTCAATGAAGCGGGTTATGCCGGGGTCATCACCCGTGACCTGGTCGGCCTTTGCGCCGAACTGGAGCATGGCGCCGGGTTGTTGCTGATCTCCTCCGAGGCGTTGCTGGGCAGTGATGTCGAACCGTTGTTCGCATTGATCGAGCAACAGCCCGCATGGTCGGACCTGCCCATCGTGCTGATGACCTACCATGGCGGCCCCGAACAGAACCCCGCCTCACGCTTCGGCCCGCAACTGGGCAACGTCACCTTCCTTGAACGCCCATTTCATCCGGTGACGCTGATCAGTCTGGTGACCACCGCGTTGCGCGGTCGCCGACGACAGTATGAAGCCAGGGATCGGCTGATCGATCTGAGTCAAAGTGAACTGCGCCTGCAAACCACCCTCGAAACCCTGGAACAGCAGGTCGAGGAGCGCACCGCACAGTTGCGCCACAACGAAGAAGCCCTGCGCCAATCGCAGAAAATGGAAGCGGTCGGTCAACTCACCGGCGGCATAGCCCACGACTTCAACAACATGTTGACCGGGATCATCGGCAGTCTGGAACTGCTGCGCCGACGCCTGGCACGCGGACGCACCGAGGATCTGGACAGCCTGATCGACCTGGGCGTGACCTCCGCCAACCGCGCGGCAGGCCTGACTCACCGCTTGCTGGCGTTCTCCCGTCGTCAGTCGCTGGACTCCAAACCCGTGGCGATGAACACCCTGGTGGTGTCCATGGGCGAGTTGCTGCAGCGCAGTATCAATGAAAGCATTCACCTGGACATGCAGCTCAGCGAGCCATTGTGGGTGGCAGAGGCCGACCCCAATCAACTGGAAAGCGCCCTGCTCAACCTGGTGATCAATGCACGGGATGCCATGCCCGACGGTGGAAATCTGGTGGTCAGCACCGGCAATCGGTATCTGGACAGCGATTTCACCGAAGCCCACAGCAACCTGGAACCCGGCGATTACGTGGTGCTCAGCGTGACAGACAGCGGCTGCGGAATGCCGCAAAGCACGATCAACCGCGCTTTCGATCCGTTTTTCACGACCAAGCCGATCGGCCAGGGCACCGGGCTTGGCTTGTCGATGATCTACGGTTTCAGCAAACAATCACGCGGCCACGTCGCCATTCACAGTGAAGTGGGCGAAGGCACTACGGTGAGTCTGTTTCTGCCGCGTTTCAGTGGTGACCTGCCCCAGGATTGTCCGTCAGACGTGCAGCACGCGCTGTTCGCGCAGAACGGCGAAACAGTGCTGATCGTCGAGGATGACCCGGCCGTGCGGGTGCTGGTCAGTACAGTGCTGAGTGACCTGGGTTATGCTTTCGTCGAGGCCGGCGATGCCGACAGCGCGGTGCCGATTCTGGATTCCGGACAGCGTATCGACCTGATGATCAGCGACGTCGGGCTACCCGGCATGAACGGTCGGCAACTGGCAGAAATCGGTCGGCAGTACCGGCCCGATCTCAAGGTATTGTTCATCACCGGCTATGCAGAACACGCGGCGGTGCGCGGCGGGTTCCTCGATCCTGGCATGCAGATGATCACCAAGCCGTTTACCTTCGACCTGTTGACGGCGAAGGTGCGGGAGATGATCCGGATCTGAATACCCCGACATGCCTATGCAGGGAATGCTGAAGGCTGCGATCTTTTGATCTTTGGCCACATCGCGCTGACGCCAGATCAAGATCAAAGGATCGCAGCCTTCGGCAGCTCCTACGGGATACCGTAGGAGCTCAGGAGAGCATCTCCTGCATCATCTCCTGCAACACATCCAGATCAAACGGCTTCGCCAGAATCGGCGCCTTGCGTGTGATCGGGCTGTCGGTCTCGCGGATTTCCTGCGGGTAGCCGCTGATGAAAATCACCTTGAGTTCCGGTCGCAGTTTCACGGCGGGTTCGGCGATCTGTACGCCAGAGATCCCGCCCGGCAGGCGAAAGTCGGTGATCATCATGTCCAGGTGCGGCTTGCTCGCCAGGATCTCGAAGGCCTGCTCGCCGTTTTCCGCCTGCAACACCCGGTAGCCCTCACCCGACAGATAGGCCGACAGCACCATCAGAATCGAGGGGTCATCTTCGACGATCAGTACGACGTCTTGTGCATCTTCACTCATGGGAAGCCTTTGTTCGGTCAATAGCTGCTGATACGACCCCGGGGTCGATCAGAGGTTGCGTTTATCCGGCTGTTTTCCTACAGCGGCAGACAAACGCGAAACAAGGCGCCTTCGCCAATCCGGCTCTCGACGGTGATGGAACCGCCATGGGCGGTCACAATCTGTTCTGAAATAAACAACCCCAGGCCCAGCCCGGCCACGGCATGCCTGGCCGTCACGCGCTCGAACTGCTGGAAAATACGCTTCTGGTTTTCCTGATCGATGCCGATCCCCTGATCGCGCACTTCCACCAGCGCCTGATCGCTCTCACTGTACACCTTCACGCTGATCGGGCTCTTGGCGCCGTAACGCAACGCATTGGTCAGCAGGTTGGAAATCACCTGTTCAATGCGAAATTCATCCCAGTTGCCCTGCACCGGTTGCTCGGCGTCCAGCGTGACCGAGGATTCGGCGGCATCGATCTGCGGGGCGAAATTTTGCAGCAAGTTGCGCACCAATGCCGACAGGTCGAAGCGTGTCGGGCGGATCGACAGCTTGCCGGTGCGAATGCGCGACACATCCAGCATGTCCTCGATCAGGCGGATCAGGCTTTTGATTTGCCGTTCGTCGCGGTCGACCATCGCGTGCATCTTGTCCAGGGTGAACGCCGCGGCGTTGTCCCGGGCCAGGTGCATCTTGCGCAACTGGGTTTCGAGGATCAGACCGTTGAGCGGCGTGCGCACTTCGTGGGCGACGATCGACATGAAATCATCGCGCATGCGGACGGCCTGCTGCAGTTCCTGCTGGGTACTCTGCAACTGTTCAAGCAGCGCTTGTTGTTCGCGGCGGCTCTGCTCCAGCGCTTCGACCTGTTGCTTCATGGCCTTGCTCTGGCGATACAGGTCGACGAACACGTTGACCTTGCTCTTGACCGCGTGGATATCCAGCGGCTTGTGCAGGAAGTCGACGGCGCCGCTTTCATAACCTTTGAACGCATAGTTCAGTTCACGGCCGGCGGCACTGACGAACACAATCGGAATGTTCTTGGTTTTTTCCGTGCCGCGCATCAATTCGGCGAGTTCGAAGCCGTTCATGCCAGGCATCTGCACGTCAAGAATAGCCATCGCGAATTCGTGCTGCAGCAGCAGCGACAAGGCTTCGTCGGCGGACAAGGCCTTGTAGACCATGCGGTCTTCACGCTTGATCAGCGCTTCGAGCGCCAAAAGGTTCTCCGGCAGATCGTCGACGATCAGCAGTTTGGCTTGGATGTTACTTAGCATGCTATTCGTTCCAGCTCGACAAGCAGACGGCCAATGCCGCGTAAGGGGAGAACATGGTCTGGCTGATGGGTATCCAGCGCCGCCAAGGGCATGGTCGCGACTTGGGCTTCATCCGGGTCCTGCACGATGGTCAGGCCGCCACGACGCTTGACCCTGGCCATGCCGCTTGCGCCATCGCGGTTGGCGCCGGTCAACAGGACGGCGGCCAGCGCCGGGCCGTAGGCATCGGCAGCTGACTCGAACAGGTAATCGATCGCAGGCCGCGAATAATGCACGCGATCTTCCAGGCTCAGAGAAAAGGTGCGGTCCTGCTCCACCGACAAGTGATAGCCGGGCATGGCGAAATACAGCGTCCCGGCTTCGATCGACGTTTTGTCACGGGCTTCCTGAACACGCATGGCCACGCGTCGGGCAAACACGTCGGCCAGGTGACTGCGACGCTCGTCGGGCAGGTGCAGCACCACAATGATCGGCAGCACGAAGCCTTCACGCAGCGGGCTGAGGATACTCAGCAACGCCTCGACGCCGCCGGCTGATGCACCGATCACGATAGCCTCCACAGAAGACAACTGCGCTGCGTTGTTCATGATTTACGGTAGATCCGTTCTTGTTTGACCAAAGGCTCGAACTGGTTGCCGAAGGCCGAAAATTCCGGGGTTTCCTTGCTGCCCAGCACCAGAAAACCACGATGACAAAGGGATTCGTGGAACAACCCGAACGCCCTATCCTGAAGCTTTTTATTAAAGTAAATCAATACGTTACGACACGAAATTAACTGAGTTTCTGAAAAGACACTGTCGGTCGCCAGGCTGTGGTCAGCGAAGGTCACGTTCTCACACAGGCTCTTGTCGAAAATCGCGTAGCCGTACGCCGCCGTGTAGTAGTCGGCGAACGAACGCTGGCCACCTGCCTGCTGGTAGTTGTGAGTGTAGGCGCGGACATTCTCCATGGAGAAAATCCCCTGCTTGGCCTTGTCCAGCGAACGCGGATTGATGTCGGTGGCGTAGATAATGGTGCGATCGAGCAAGCCTTCTTCGCGCAGCAGGATCGCCATCGAATAGACCTCTTCACCGGTGCTGCAACCGGCGATCCAGATCTTGATCGAGGGATAAGTCTTGAGCAGCGGCACCACTTCCCTGCGAATGGCGAGGAAGTGCGAAGGATCGCGGAACATCTCGCTGACCGGGATCGTGAGCAATTGCAGCAGCTGCATGAATGCCATTGGATCGTGCAGCACTTTCTCTTGCAGCGCCGAAATGGTGGCGCACTCGAACTGGCTCAACGCGTGGTGGACGCGACGCTTGATCGACGCGCCAGAATAATCGCGAAAGTCATAGCTGTATTTGAGGTAGATCGCCTCGATCAACAACCGCAATTCGATTTCGCTGTTTCGCTCCACTGAACTAATGCGTTCCACTAAATGCGTTCCATCTTCGGTAGCCACACGCGAATCAGCGAGAACAGGCGATCCAGGTCGATAGGCTTGGCCAGGTAATCGTTGGAACCGGCCTGCAGGCAGCGCTCCTGATCGTCCTTCATGGCCTTGGCCGTCACCGCAATGATCGGCAGCTTGCGCCAGCGTGGGTCCTGACGAATCAAGGTCGTCGCCTCAAAACCGTCCATCTCCGGCATCATCACGTCCATCAACACCAGATCGATGTCCTCTACTTCATTCAATTTCTCAATCGCTTCCCGGCCATTCCGGCCAATGACCACGATTGCACCCTTATGCTCCAGCGCGCTGGTGAGGGCGAAGATGTTGCGAACATCGTCGTCCACCAGCAGCACTTTGCGACCCTCGAAGACCTTGTCACGACTGCGCGCGGTCTTGAGCATCGTCTGCCGTTCATGGGACAACCGGGATTCGACTTTGTGCAGAAAGAGTGTGACTTCATCCAGCAAACGCTCAGGCGAGCGCGCACCCTTGATGATGATCGAGCGCGAATACTTGCGCAGCTCGGCCTCTTCGTCGCGGGTCAGGTTGCGCCCGGTGTAGACGATCACCGGCGGGAACGAACAGATATCCTCGGTCGACATGCGCTTGAGCAGATCGTTGCCGAGCATGTCCGGCAGTTTCAGGTCGATGATCATGCAGTCGAAAATCGTCGTGCGCAGCAGGTCCAGCGCATCCTGCGCCAGGCCGACGGCGGTGATTTCGATGTCCTCGTCGCCGATCAACCGGGCAATGCTGTCGCGCTGCAAATCGTCGTCTTCCACCAGCAGCACGCGCTTGACCTTCTGGGTCAGCTTGGCTTCGAGGCGGGCGAACACGTCCTTGAGCTCCTCGCGGGTGGTCGGCTTGACCGCGTAACCGATCGCGCCCATGTGCATGGCGGCTTCGACGCGATCTTCGACCGAGATCACGTGCACCGGGATGTGTCGGGTATCGGCGTGTTCCTTGAGACGTTGCAGCACGGTCAAACCTGAGTGATCCGGCAGGCGCATGTCCAGCAGGATCGCGTCGGGAATGTATTCCCTGGCCAAGTCGTAGCCTTCGTCGGCGCCATGGGCCACCAGGCACTGGTAACCCAGTTCGTGCGCCAGGTCGTAGAGAATGCGCGCGAAGTTCGGCTCGTCCTCGACCACCAGAATGCAGCGCGTCGTGAACGGCGCATTCGTGCGGTCATCGTTGAAGCGCGGGATGTCGACTTCGGCAATCAGCGGCGCCAGCGCAGCGGGTGCGATTTTCGGCGTCATGACCACCGGTGAAGCCTTCATCGGCTCGATCGGCGTGTCGCCCGGTTCAACATACTGCTGCGGCAAGACCAGGGTAAACACACTGCCCTGCCCCGGTTCGCTGGTGACGCTGATGGAACCGCCAAGCAAGGCCGCCAGGTCACGAGAAATCGACAGGCCCAGCCCCGTGCCGCCATAACGACGATTGGTGGTGCCATCGGCCTGGCGGAACGCTTCGAAGATACTTTCCTGCTGATCCGCGGCAATGCCAATCCCCGAGTCGCGGACGATAAACGCCACGCCTTCGTTTGGCTGACTGGCCACCGTCAGGCTGACCGAACCTTGCTCGGTGAACTTCACCGCGTTGGACAGCAAATTCTTGATCACCTGCTCCAGACGCTGACGGTCAGTGAAGATCATCGTCGGCGCGCCGGGTTGCAGATCAACCTGGAAATCCAGCTTCTTGTCCGTGGCCATCGGCTGGAACATTCCGCGCAAACCGTCGACCAGACGGGCGACGCTGGTGTTCTCCGGACGCACCTCAAGCTTGCCGGCCTCGACCTTGGAAATGTCGAGGATGTCGTTGATCAGGTTCAGCAGATCGTTACCGGCCGAATAGATCGACTCGGCGAACTTGACCTGCTCGGCGGTGAGGTTTTCCTGAGGGTTTTCCGCCAGCAGCTTGGCCAGGATCAACGAACTGTTCAGCGGTGTGCGCAGTTCGTGGGACATGTTGGCAAGGAACTCGGATTTGTATTTGCTCGAGCGCTGCAACTCTTCGGCGCGTTCTTCAAGCTGAGTCTGGGCCTGATTTAGCTCGGTGTTTTTCAGGTCCATGGCATCGCGCTGCTCGGCGAGGATCTGCGCCTGGTCGGCGAGCTGTTCGTTGGTCTGTTCCAGCTCGACCTGCTGGGTTTCCAGATGCGCCTGGGATTCCTTGAGAATCCGTGATTGCTCTTCCAGCTCTTCGTTGGCCGTCTTGAGCTCTTCCTGCTGGACTTGCAGCTCTTCATTGAGCTGCTGGGTTTCGGCCAGCACCTCCTGCAGGCGCTGGCGATAGCGTGCTGCCTCGATCGAAGTGCCGATATTGCCGGCGATCAGCTCGAGGAGTTCGACGTCGCGGTCGTTCAACGGACGCAAAAAGCCCAGTTCAATGACACCGTTGACCCGATCGTCATCGCTGGTAGGCACGACCAGCACGCTGTGCGGCAGGCCTTCACCGAGACCGGAGGTGACTTTGAAGTAGTCGCTCGGAACGTGGTCAAGCCGGATCAGGCGCGCCTGTTGCGCCACCTGGCCAACAATCCCTTCATCGCTGTAAATCTGCTGATTGCGTTCTTCCTGCTCCCGGGAAAAGCCGTAGGACGCCACCCGCTTGAGGCCGCCGTGTTCTTCACGCACATAAATAGCCGCGACGGCCGTGCCCAGGTATTGCGCACAAAACTGCAGAATATTGCGACCCAGCATATTCAGGGACAATTGCCCCAGCACCTGCTCGGCCAGCTCGGTCTGACCGTTACGCAGCCATGCCTGCTGTTCCAGGCGCTGAGCACTGGCTTGTTGCGCGGCCAGTGTGGCGCTGTAACTTTGCGACAGGTTGAGCAAATCCCGTCGGCCGATATAAGCCAGCAACGCGCTGATACCGAGGATGAACACCAGGTATAGGCTAATGCTCCAGATCGTGGTGCGGCGCACTTCTTCGTTGCGCGCGGTGCGCAACTGCTGCTCCATGTCGATCACATCTTCGAATTGCTTGCGGATCTCGTCGGTCAGGCGTTTGCCGCGCCCGGCCTGAACGGCGCTGCGGTAATCACCGCCGGCGCGCTGCAGGTCGATCATGTTTTGCGCATACGTAGCCCACTCATTCTGCAAGGCCTGGAGCCTTTGCAGCCGATCCGTTTGTACCGAGTTGTCCGCAGTGAGTTCAAGCAAGGTCTTGACCGCCACCGCGACTCTCGGCCGGGCGGTTTCGTAGGGTTCGAGGAACTTCTCGTCGCCCGTGAGGAGGAAGCCACGCATGCCGGTTTCAAGATCAACGGTCAGCTTCACCGCTTCATTGGCGTTATTGATCACCCGGTCGGTGTGCTCGACCCATTGGATCACCGACAGCAAATAAGTGATCAGCGAAACAAAGAACACCGCACTGAGTACGCCGACGCCCAATGGCAGGCTGACGTTGCGGCTCAGGAGTTTACGGAATCGTTGCTCGTCAACCGAGGACGCGGTGGTCATGGGGAGGCCTTGTCGAACTGTTGAAAACCAAGGAGTTTGCCCCAAATCCGCCGGTTTGATCCATTTTTCTGACGTGTTTTCGCGCAAAATCCTACATTCAGCTGCTCCAGCACATGGGAGCGGTTATCCTTGCCGGCCCGTATGCGGCTATTCTTTTTATGGCGTGGCCGGGAACTTGTCGGGTTCCGTCACTTACTCATGCTAGAGCCCGGTGTTTTTGATCGACCGGCCACCGCGAATTCAACTGTTGAGAGCCCCCTTATGTCCGCCGATAAATCCATCATCCTGGTCGTCGAAGACGACGCCATCGTGCGCATGCTGATAGTCGATGTCCTCGATGAACTGGAATTCAAGGTGCTCGAGGCTGACGGGTGCGAACAGGCGCTGGAGTTTCTCAACGATGAAGATCAGCGCATCGACCTGATGATGACCGACGTCGGGTTGCCGGTGATGGATGGTCGCGAACTGGCCAAACAGGCACGCATGGTTCGCCCCGAGTTGCCGATCCTGTTCGCCAGCGGTTATGCCGAAAGCATAGAAGTACCTCAAGGGATGCATGTGATCGGCAAGCCGTTTTCCATTGACCAGTTGCGGGACAAGGTCAAAGGCATTCTCGGCAAATGAAGAGCTGAGCCATGCGTTGCGGTGTTCATTGCGAAGAACACGTATGGATAAAACCCGATGATTCACAAATAGTCTCATCATTTTTCAAATAGACAGATCGCCTATCTTTCGCGGCCCGATGCCTTGACTGCCTGTTACCGAGGGCAGTCCAGGTTTTTCTCATTCCGCGTATAGATAGAGTCCTCATGCACACGGCCAATGCTACCGCTACAGCTCGCTCCACTTCTGCGACCCCGTTTGAAACAGCACCTCCCCTGCCCCGCAACAGATTCTCCGAAGCGAAAACGCGGTCCAGCCCGACAGTAAAAGCATTCGAAGTACCGTTTGATCAAGTCAGGTCAGGGAGTACTCCCCCCATTGATCCGGACGCTCCGATCCCACCTCCGGTGTACTCAGGCACCAACAGCACCGCAGAGGGTTTGAAACAATGCTCAATATTTGACCAGTCTTCTCTTGAAAGGAAATGGTCATCGATCCAGAGTCAATTGCGAAACCAACCTGTCTCTGAGAAAGAATTTATACAAATACTCCGATCCGGCATTCTGCAAACTGACACGGGTAAATCGCTGGTGCCACTGCTCGTACCGGCCGTCATGGATTGGATCATCCCGGCGGCCGGGCTCTCTCGAGAAGACTTCGCAGAAACCATCTGCTGCCTGCCCCCTGAAAAATGGGCCGGTTCGCTCGGAGAAAACTTCAATTTCCCCCATGACACCAAAGGCAAAAGTGTTCATGGATTTATCCAGACGCAACTGGAATTAACCCGGTCGCAGCGAAATCAGAAAATCGCCGACGGCGAATTGCTCGACAATGACACTTGGAAGGCATTGCGAACGTTCACGAAAGAAGCGGTCTCGTCCCTTCATGAGGGGAAGTTGAAGGTCCTGAGCGAGGCATTCGAGGAATTCAATGAGGCTCGCCCCTCGACACAGCAAGTCAAAATGTTGATGGCTAAATTCGTTTCCGAGTTTGTCAAAGAAATAGAGGAACCCACCCCGGGCATGCGCCATGTTTGGTCGGAAAGCTTTCCGGGCGCAGTACACAAGCTGCACAAGCGGTTAATGGCGATTGAAATTATCGACAACCAGCCTCAGCGGAGTTGGCTTGAGAATACTGTCGAGCTCGGAAAACTCGGTGTAAACATCGCAAATTCCGGATTACTGGCCGCTCGTGACATGCTCTTTGGTGTTGAGTCTGAGCCAGGCTCCGAAGTAGCGCCACGGCAATCCCGGCTACTCCTGGACATGCAGGAAGTCGAAAAGAAGTCTCGTTTTCATCACGACGTAGGCACCACACCGCTGAGCCATGACGGAAGTCTCGCGCAAGCACTCGTGTATACATTAAATGCAGTTAATGGACTTGGGGGAGACACAGCCCTTCGAGCAGGTTTGTCTTATGCGCTCAATCGGGTCGCGGATCCGGTAATGCCGACCGCCCCCAGCGATATCATCCCGACAGACGTTCAGCCTGTATCCATCCCCCCCTTGCCTGCCACCTCAGAAAAAGCCGCAGCTGAGGTGAATGACTTTTTCGCATCCTCGAACCTCCAAACCGCCTCCCGCTCAGACGACCGCAACCCTGTCGAGACGGATTCTGCGTCATCGCCCACGCCTGATGTATCCCCGGCGTCACCCTCCGCAGCGCCAGAGATGGGCACGCTGGAGCAGTTGACTCAAACGGTTCGCGATCTCTTGGCGACAATCAAAGACCCCCTCGTGTTTCCGTCAGCCGCGGCCGCAGATTCGGTCATTACCTTATCCGAAGAACAGAGCGCGATGCTGTCCAGTTTGGGACAACAAGCCGTCTATGGACGAACCGTTGAGTCTGTCCCCTCCTTGTGGGAAAAACTCGGCCCATACCTCTACGAAGCACTCTCAAGAGTCTCTGAGTTCATTACCAGTAATGCGCCATTGGCTGGTGCTGCAGCAACTCAATTTGCCACTCATGCCCTCGGGGCTGGAGCGGCAGCCACTCAACTTGCCAGGGATAACCCGGGGACAAGCGTCACTGCCGCCTTTATGGCCGCCTCGGCTGTTTATAACCAGTACTGTCAGCTGTTCCCCGACCATTCTCCTGGCGAAATCACCCTCGATATTGAAAGTCCAGCCTTGCATCAGGAGTTGCTGGAGGATGAAGTAGAAAGGATTCTGGAAGCACCCGTCGCCAACGGGCAGCCCTCCCTGTCAGACGCCATCCTCGAGCTGATGTACGAATCCCCGGAGCAGAACCTGCTCAATGACGATCAACTGATCAATCAGGTTGCGCTGTTGTTGCAACAGCCAAGCTCGCAGGCGCCCGAGAAAACCTATTTCGAGTTGATTCATGACGCGCAGATAGCCACCCATGATCACGAGGCGCCTGTTCAGGCAGATTCCCCGTCGGGCTCTAAAAGAGTCAAGCGCGACACAGAAGCGGTGCTCGTGTCAGCCAACCTTCAAGGCGATGACGTTGAACCGACTCTTGACCTCGAAGAAAACGATTCGACTCAAGTCGCGCGTCTGACTGAATACCTTCAAAAGATGGAAGAACCAAAAAACCCGGATATCGATGCGTACGAAGCCGTCGATAACAGTCCGGCGGATTCGCCGATTGACGCTGCAACGCAAGTGATCGGTTTGCTGCGCAGAAAACGCAATGTGACCTGGATGGACTCTTCGCGGGCCGCGGGCGACAGGGAGCTGATTCCCCGCTACACCGAGGCGTTGCTGCGTTCTGTTGAGGAGCCGACTCACGCCCCACACGTTTCGGTGCCGAGTCATTCAAGCTTTGGTCGGTGTTGGTCGAATGTTGTCGGGGCTTTCCAGAACCCGTTTTTTTTAGAGTGGGTCACTCAGGTCGGTCTGGACGTTAGTACAGTCAGAGTAAACCCCATGGACGGTACCCTGACCGGTGTCGCAAAAGGCACGGCTTACGGGTGTTCGCTGACTGACCACTCCGGATGGGCTGATGTTGCCGGGCCAATACTCAGGGCGATCAAAGTCGTTAACCCAAAAAATGAACGGATGTTTAGTCCATTATCTTCACAAGCACCCTTGTCGCTTATCAGAGATTTTCATGGCGAAACTCAGCCTCCGACCGTCACTGACGCACGACTGCGCATCAGTGAACTGAATGCCGCCCAGGCGTTTTCGCCCGTAAACGCTGACGACCCCAGATCGGAAGTATCATCTAAACGCATGAAGCAACAATTGGGTGATCTGTACACCCATAGTTATCTGGTGGGGAGCTTGGCTGCCCTTATTAAAGACAAAACTGATTGGACAATCCTTGACCTCAACGATTGTTCCATGTCCGTGCATCCAGATTCATCATTCGCCAATGAATACCCGGCAGAAGCCCGACGCGCGATCAGCGTGCGCCGGTTCATCAGCGACATACCATGGAAACTGCCTACAACCGTGGCGGAGGTCCGCAACCTGATTGAAGTGGTGACCTTCAACCTCCCTGCCGGCCCAGAGAATGGTAACTTCCGCGGCGCGCTGAACAACCCTGTCCCTCCATCGCCTGCACAACGACAACTCATCAGCGAAACGGCCAGTCAGCTCAAGCCAGGCTTGGTCGGCAGCTTGTATGACCATCTATGGCTAGGCCTGCCAGTCAACGACCCTGCACACGTATTGAACCAGCTACTGAACAGCGAGAGCGCCGATAGGTGGGGCCGTGCGCTGGGGGCGAAACTTGGGGCAATTACGACACCCTCCAGCGAAAAAGAATGGGTGTTGACAGCGTTGTTACTTGAACTGGATGCCACGCCAGGCGAGCCGCGTAACCATGTGGGTGGATACAACCTGACTCAGGAAGCCAACTGGGGCACAAAGCCGTCGACAGTTGTCACCCGCCTTGCAAATCATCTTGCAGCCAGCGGCAAAGTCACCTCGAGAATGGCCCCCGTCGCCGCGCACCACTTGTTATTGGCCAACGCACCAGAATTTCTTGTCAGGAGCATGCCTGACAACCTGGTCTGCGGGTCCCACACCTGGGCAACGCTGCGGATGGCGGCAGCCAGAATTGAACAGATCAGCCCCGGCACTGTGCCCGAAATGACCTTTGCACAAGTCATGGCGTATGGCGCAACCGAGCCGATTAACGTAGGTGAGGAAATCGCAGCGCAAATGTTGTCTGTGGATCCGCTTATTGATTGGGCAATATCCCAAGGAGTTATCCAGCAAAGCCCGACTGATATCTATTCAAAAGAGCAACTTGAAATTGCTCGTGAAAAATTTCAGACAAATACAGACCAACTCGCCAAGGCTCAGGAATACCTGACAGCGTCCATGCCCTCAAGAACAGAGATCGCACGGGCAGAACTGATTCGGGTTTTCGGCAAGGACTATCCATTCGAAGAAAAAGTGCTTTTAAAAGCCGATCGGCCGGGATCCGAAACAGAAATTTATTATTCAATGCTGGACCTTTACATCAATGAAAAACTGACGTCCTTTGAGTATTACTCCACCAGTGACGATTTACCGTTCGCTCAATTCCGATCCAGGCTGAGCCTGCTGAAGCCGGTTGGGCCAATATTTGAAAAACAATTTACTGACTACTTTACCAATGCTCGCACTGGCTCAAAAACGGCAATTATGGAGTTATTTTCCAATTTGCCGTCGGAAGACCGGAAGATCCTACAATATGGTAAACAGCGTTACTTTACGTTGAGGAGCGCAGCGACGGTACCTTTAAACCAACAAACAGAAGAGATAATAAAACCCCTGGTAGCCCACAAGGGAATATTGGTTCAGGCCAAACTCGGACAAAAAATCTGTTACTACGAAATTTTCCCCTCCGCGGGGCAGATCCGTAAACGAACAGACCTTCCTAATAACTTGCCTCTGGATGGAAAGATACAGAACGTACACGCCACCAATAACCCCAGAATTGTAAAAGCGCAAGTTGCAACATCGCAAAATTTCGACTGGAGCGCTTATAAAGACGGCACCCCCCCACAGAGTGGGGTCAGCTCAGCCGTCATAATAGAGGAACTCATTCCCAAGGAAAAGCGCGTGTGGTTCAAACCGGGCAGCTTTGACGTGACTACCGTAGCGAACATGCATGCTTCTGACACTAACGTGCGCTTTATGGCTTCTACATTGGTTGAAGAACACTTCATGCCCGGGCGCGAAGAGCTGTATTCACTTGCCAGAGGCATCACCGACACAGAGCAAATTGCTGAAACGGACCGCGTGATCAACGAGTTCCTTTTAGGCTTGGTACCGTTCAAATCATGCATCGAGAATGCAATGCAAGGTAACGTTAGAGGCGCAGTGCTGGACTGCGAGCTAGACGTATTAGGCTTCGTTATTCCAGGCGTTGGCGCCACTGGAAAAATCGCTAAAGTTGTAAAGTCCGGCGCAAATTTCATTCCTAAAGCCCTGAAGACCACCTGGATTGCCAGCAGCACCCTGGTCTCCTCGGCGAATCCGTTCGATGGTCTAGGGAAACTCGCAAGAACCGCAATAAACTCGGTGTGTCAATTGGGTGTGGACGCTTATCGCGCAGCCAGAATAGGAATAGGTCAGAGCAGAAAACTCTTCGGCATTTCAAAGGCCATAAACTCGGCTGACCTGTCAAAACGCGCGGACATTACCAGCGGAACCTTCAAAGCCGCAGCATCCGGAAGTCAGGCCGCCCCCATCACGGCGCTATTTAAAGACGGCAAATGGTACGCGTTTGATACGACCCGCAGCCGGCCCTACGGTCCACCGCTGGAAAACTTCATGCCCGACAGCTCCATCCCGTTGCAACGTACAACATTCAGCGACGGGACAAACCCTCTCACACCTTCAAGACTTTTCGACACCGAATCGCACGTCATACAGCGTACAACGGGGGTTGATGTTGTGGTGGGCGATAAGGTTTATCGGTTTGACCCGAAACATCCCGAAGCCCTGAACGACATAGCATCACCGGCTTATTTCAAGGACCTTGAGGGATTCGAGGCGATTTGCAGTGGGGGTAGATCCAAGCGAGCAACAAGTAACTGTTTCTCAAAAATGATTTCCAGCGTCCGCTCCGTCGCGGGAAAAAGAGCACAAGCGCTTGAACATAAGCGTCTGTATCCGCGACCGGCAGAACAAGGCGTCGATCCCCGGGTAGTTCATGAGCGACGTATATACAAGTGTAATTACGATTACACGGACTGCAGACCAGAAGAATTGACAGTGCCTCTACAATTCAAAGCGACCACTACAGGCAGCATCATTAAAAATGACCACTTCGGATTTGCAGGCACATATATCGATAACGACGTTAACGCTGCGACCCGCGTCGTCAAAATTAACGATATTATTCATGGACTTTCTGATGCTCGTGAAGTAAGAGCGTTTTTTGTACGTGGCCAGAACACCTACTTAGTGGCAGAAGTAGACACTGGGCTATTTTACTTTTGCAAATATGACGGAAGGACAACCAACAACGTCGTATTTACACGTATCAGCCACTCAGATACGGGCCTTGGAAAGGCCCTTATTACGGACTATCACCAACTCAAGGACCCTTTTATTGAGGCCGCAGCCAAGCTCCTGCCTAATGGCCAACTCCTGCCTAAAAACGATTTCATCCTATTGCCAACTATAGATTCATTGTATCGCGACCTGGAGGCAACCAACAGACTAAGCCCTGCAGATCTGGCAGATTTCAAAAGAAAAATGTTACGATTAACAGATGAACAAAAGCGTGACCTTGTCGTGACGGCCTTGAAAAATAATATCGGAAACTTCAATGTCGAGATTGTCATTCCAGCGATAAAAATCGAAACGATGCTCAAGCCTCCTGCCTTTAACATGTTAGCGCAAGCCAGTAAAAACCGTTTATACGCGGATTTCGCAAAAGAGCAGGTGCTCAAACAAGTTGAGGCGACCGGGCTTGGACCGTTTAATCAGCGCAACTCCGGCGATCCCATTGATGTACAGCGGGTGGAGCTCACCCAGCCGGTCGTTTTATGGGAGTACTCCAGGTGGGGTAAACCCGATACTGTTGAGGTGTTACTCAAAACCGGTGCCGGAAACTGTGACCATATGGCCAAAGTGTCCATGGAGATCATTCAGAGGAATGGCGGGGCCGCCAGAGTTTGGCACATGAACGGCCATGCCTTCACAATGGTAGGCGGACCGTCGGGGCCTACTCCTGTAACGCGCCACTTTACCGAGCCTGAGTTCGACAACGCGTATATCACCGATTCATGGGCAGGAATCAGTTGTCGTGCACGTGATTACACAACGCAACTCAAAGCCCAAATGGCGACCTGGGCAAACGAAGGTAAGATGATCATCACTACCGACAACAGTGTGACGCCCCCCAACACAGGATGGGCGGACCCAACGGGTCCACTATGGACTGCTGCCATCAACGGGCTGAAAACCGCGTAATCGTAAAGACGGCTAATTAACATCCTGCCAATATTGTCCAGCACGACGCTCCTGCTCGGGAGCGTCCACCCATTCAGTACGCTTCAAACACCGAAACCACATGGCCTATGGTTTAATTACTGCCCCTCGTACACCTTGCTCTCTACCTGCCTCAAGGAACACCCCTCATGACTCCCCCCCGCGCCACCAAAGTCCTGGTTATCGGCTACGTCTGGCCCGAGCCTCGCTCTTCAGCCGCCGGCGGGTATGTGATGCAACTGCTCGGAGTTTTCCTGCAACAAGGCTGGGACGTGACATTCAGCAGCCCGGCCGGTGCTGGCGAGCATCAGGAGGATCTGACGGCGCTGGGCATTCGTGAAGTGCCTATCGAACTGAACAACAGCAGTTTCGACACATTTGTCCGCGAACTGGCACCGAATATCGTGCTGTTCGAACAATTCATGATGGAAGAACAGTTCGGCTGGCGTGTCGAGAAGCACTGCCCTGATGCCTTGCGTGTGCTCGGCACGCAGGATTTGCAGAGCCTGCGCCATGCGCGGCATCAACGACTCAAGGACCGGTTGAAAGCCAGTGACAATGACACTGACTTCAGTGAACTGTTCGCGCCGGCCTTGCGTGAAGAATTCGAGCTGATGGCCGATACCGACCTGGCCAAACGGGAGATTGCGGCGCTGTATCGCTGCGACCTGAACCTGATGATTTCCGAAGTGGAAATCGAGCTGTTGGTCGAGCAGTTCAACGTGCCACGCAACCTGTTGCACTGGTGCCCGCTGATGGTCGATGTACCCGACAGCCCGCCCGCACCGTTCGAAGATCGCGGGCACTTTATCCATATCGGCAACTTTCGCCATGCGCCCAACTGGGATGCGGTGCTCTGGCTGAAAACCACGATCTGGCCGCTGATTCGCGAGCAGTTGCCCACTGCGCAATTGCACATCTACGGGGCCTATACGCCGCCCAAAGCGACGGCCCTGCATAATGCGGCCCAGGGTTTCCATGTCATGAACTGGGCGGAAGATGCGTTGCAAGTGATGTCGGCGGCGCGGGTATGCCTGGCACCTTTGCGTTTCGGTGCGGGTATCAAAGGCAAGATCGTCGATGCAATGATCTGCGGTACGCCAAATGTCACCACACCGATCGGCGCCGAAGCCATGCATGGCAACGGCCCTTGGCCGGGCGCGGTGACCCGTACGGCGCGCGAGTTCGCTGATTGTGCGGTGCAACTCTATAAAGACCAGGCGCAATGGTCGAACGCCCAGACTGTTGGCCTGGAACTGCTCGCCGACCGTTACCAGGTACACACTCACGGTTCGGCGTTGATTGCACGACTCGAGTATTGCCAACAGCATTTGGCGCAACTTAGACGGGACAACTTTACCGGCAGCATGTTGCGTCACCATCAACACAAAAGCACTCAATACATGGCGCAATGGATTGAAGCGAAAAATCGAACTAAAGAAGACACTTGATCGTTAGAATCGTCTCATCTGACGATTAACCCACTGTGCAAGGACGCACTATGAATAACGATATGAATCGACTTCTGCCCGCCTTTCCCTATGACACTCAATATTTCACAGCCCACAACTGGATGACCCAACTTCCCGTTATTGATGCACTTTCGCTTGCGGAACTGGTTTTGCCCGGCGCCCATAATGCCGGCGTGGATAAAAAGGCTTCCTATGCGGCGCCGGGCATCAGTCACTGGGCCGCTTGTCAGACCCATTCGTTTTATTATCAATTGACCCACGGCGCACGTGCGCTCGACTTGCGGCTTGAGTATGAAATCGGCAGCAATGGTGTCGGAACATTCTGGTTTCAGCACAACGGTTTTCGCTCTTCCCGCTCTCTGGAAAACCTGATCACGAGCGTGATCCGGTTTCTGCAGGAAAATCCCGAAGAATTCATCGTTCTCGATTTTCATCAGCTGAATACAGGCGACCAGCGCCTTGGCTATCAGGAGTTCAACCGCCTGCTGATGACACATCTGGGTGATCGGATAATTCCTTACAGAAATGCGAGCCTGACCCTCGGTCAATTGAAACGGGCCAGTCATGCCCAGCGTGTGCTGGTTGCGGCCGAATATCACCCGGCATTCGATGCAACCTTGTTCAGTCGGTCCATCCAGCACGAATGGAGCGGGATCGGGACGACCAGCATCAGTGAGCTCAACGCGCATATCACTCGGGTGATGAAATACCCGCCATCCGGCAATCTGCCGTGGTCACTCTCCGCGACCAGTTACCATGCAGCGGGCGGTCCGGTGAACATCCGCGAGCAGCTTGATCAATGGTTCGACCCTGCGGCGAGGGATTGGGTTCTGAAGAGCAGTATTATCAATGCGGATTTTTTTGAAACGTCGAATCTGGTAGGCCATTGCCGGACGGCCAACCTGATCAAGGCAAACGCCTACAGCCATTAACTTGTGCAAATGTTTCCGTCACTGGCAATGTCGGACCGCACTTCTATGCTTGAAATTACATATATCCACTTCATCCCACGGACGGGCTGAAGTTACTATCAGGAAAGACAATGACCCAAGTTTTACAAGGCATTCTCGACAAAAAGAAATGGATGAGCAACGTTCTCGACATTGACCGTCTGAAGTTGACCGACTTGATCTGGCCCTGTACTCATAACAGCGGCATGGACAAAAAAGCCCCCAACTATGATGTTCTGATTGGCAACTGGACCACGTGTCAAAACGATTCATTTGCATGGCAGCTGGCCAACGGGGCACGGGCATTTGATATCCGTCTCGGTTACACCGAAGGGCACGATCAATCGATCTTCTACTTTCATCACAATGGCTATCAGTCCCATCGCGTTCTCGATGAGCTGATCGACGCGACATTGACGTTCCTTGATCAAAATCCGGATGAGTTCATCGTCTTCGACTTTCACCAAATGGGCGACGGCACAAAGCGCTTTGACCATAGGAAACTGAATGATCTGTTGGTGAATCGGCTCCATCAGCGAGTCATACCGCCCTCCGACGCCAGGAAAACGGTGGGAGAACTCAAACACATCAGTACCCGCCGCAGACTGGTACTGGCAGCGCACGTAGTGACGGGGCTGGACGATGATTACTTCTGGCCGCGCATTCCGCACAAATGGAGCGGCGATCGCTTCACTGACACAACGGAACTGCAACGCCACATTTCCAGCACCCTGCATGACGCGCCTTTCGAGACCTTTCTTTGGTCGTTGTCGGCCACCAGTTACGGTTTTCTGGGCGGGCCTCAGGACATCAAGAACCACATCAATGACTGGTTCAACCCGACCCGGGACTGGGTGACGCGTTGCAGCCTCATCAGCACCGACTTTTTCGACGAGTCAGATATCGTGCGTTATTGCTGGAGCGCCACCAGCATGAAGGCGGTTTATGGCAGCGCCTTGCATGAGCCCGTGGGGGCATGACACGGGTCAACATGCCGCAAGCTGGTAATGTCGGCCCCTAAAGAGGCATGATCAGGGCGCAATAACAAAAAAAGCGCCCTGATATGACCCGGACTGCCAGAGTCACCGATCCTTCCTACGAACTGATGGACGACCACAACGGGTTGTCGATCATCTATCGCCAGCACGGCTTCCCCTGCCCCTTGGTGCGCTGGCATTTTCACAAGGAATACGAACTGCACCTGATCGTCGCCAGTTCCGGCAAGGTGTTCATTGGCGACTACATTGGCAATTTCTACCCGGAAACACTCTTTCTCACTGGCCCCAACCTGCCCCACAACTGGATCAGCCAGGTGGCCGAGGACGAAGTGGTGCCCAAGCGCGACATGCTGGTCAATTTCACCGACGAGTTGTTCGAGAGTGGCCATCAGGTGTTTACCGAGCTCAAGTCGCTTGCGCCCTTGCTGGAGCGTGCCCAATACGGCATCGAGTTTCGCTGCAAACGCACCATCCGCCAGGCCATGACCTTGATGCAGCGCATTGCCGACACCCAGGGCGTCACCCGGCTCGGGCACTTTTTCATTTTGCTGGAGTTGCTCGCCGCTTCCGACGATTACCAACTGCTGTCCGGTGCGACAACCCCGCAACTGGCGGACGAACACAACATCGACCGCACTAACCGGGCGGTGGATTACATCTTTGCCCACTACGCCCGTGAACTGCCGCTGGAGGAAGTCGCCGAGCACCTGGGCATGAAGCCGACGTACTTCAGCCGCGTGTTCAAACAGGCCACCGGGCGCTGCTTCATCGAGTTCGTCAACCGCCTGCGCATCAGCAAGTCCTGCGAGCTGCTGGCCGATGGCGATAAACCGGTGACCGATGTGTGTTTCGAGTCGGGCTTCAACAACATTTCCAATTTCAACCGACGCTTTCAGCAATTGAAAGGCATGACGCCCTCGCACTATCGGCGGTTGGCGGTGCAGCGGTTGACCGAGCAGAATCTGGGCTAGCACATGCAACCCTGTGGGTGCGGCGTTGAAGCCAGAACCTGTACGTATTCGATAGCGCCAGAGCGCTGAAAAGCCCTTCCCTTCGTTTGCTTCTGCAAACGCCAGTGCAAAAAAGTATCGATTCAAGTGCGATGAATGATTTGTCTCATCCTCAATTGAAGGCTGTAATCAGCGCACATTCTTCCTGCCTCGGAAGACACAAAAACAATAACTGTCCTTCTGTCCCCACCGGGTGCAGAAAAGGAGTGCACGATGCAACCTTCGGTAAAAGCTCTGCTAGCCCTCACCTGCATGACCCTCAGCAGCGTCAGCCTCGGCGCGCAAACCCTGACCATCGCCACCGTCAACAACAGCGACATGATCCGCATGCAAAAGCTCTCGAAGACCTTCGAAGCCGAGCACCCGGACATCAAGCTCAATTGGGTGGTGCTCGAAGAAAACGTCCTGCGCCAACGCCTGACTACCGACATCGCCACTCAGGGCGGGCAGTTCGATGTGCTGACCATCGGCATGTACGAAGCGGCACTCTGGGGCGCCAAGGGTTGGCTGGAACCGATGAAGGATTTGCCCGCCACTTACGATCTCGACGACGTTTTCCCGTCGGTACGTGAAGGTTTGTCGGTCAAGGGTTCGCTGTATGCCCTGCCGTTCTACGCCGAAAGCTCCATCACTTATTACCGCACCGACCTGTTCAAGGAAGCCGGGCTGACCATGCCCGAGCGTCCGACCTGGGAACAGATCGGCGAATTCGCCGGCAAACTCACCCATAAAGACAAAGAGCAGTACGGCATCTGCCTGCGCGGCAAGGCCGGCTGGGGCGAGAACATGGCGCTGATCACCACTATCGCCAACGCCTATGGCGCACGCTGGTTCGATGAGAAATGGCAGCCTGAATTCACCGGCCCCGAGTGGAAAAACGCGCTGAACTTCTACGTCGACACCATGAAGAATTCCGGTCCGCCGGGCGCGTCGAGCAACGGCTTCAACGAAAACCTGGCGCTGTTCAACAGTGGCAAGTGCGCGATCTGGGTCGATGCCAGCGTGGCCGGCTCGTTCGTCACCGACAAGACCCAGAGCAAAGTCAGCGAGCACGTGGGATTCACCTACGCGCCGCACCAGACCACCGATAAAGGCTCGGCCTGGCTCTATTCCTGGGCGCTGGCAATTCCGACCAGCTCCAAGGCCAAGGACGCGGCAAAAACCTTCAGCGCCTGGGCGACTTCCAAGGAATACGGCGCACTGGTTGCAGCAAAGGACGGCATCGCCAACGTGCCACCAGGCACTCGGACCTCGACCTACAGCGACGCCTACATGAGCGCCGCACCGTTCGCCAAGGTAACCCTGGAATCGCTGAAAGCGGCGGACCCGAGCAAACCGACGCTCAAGCCCGTGCCGTACATCGGCATTCAACTGGTGACCATTCCTGAGTTCCAGGGCATTGGCACCCAGGTTGGCAAGTCGTTCTCGGCCGCGCTGATCGGCCAGACCACGGTCGATCAGGCCCTGACCGCCGCCCAGCAAACCACCGAACGTGAGATGAAGCGCGCGGGTTATCCCAAGTAACCCCACCATTTCAATGTGGGAGCGAGCCTGCTCGCGATGAGGCCATGACATTCAACATCAGTGTTGGCTGATAAATCGCTATCGCGAGCAGGCTCGCTCCCACAGTTGATCTTCATCGTCTGTTCCCAATCGGTTTTAACGCCATGAATACTTCAACTGCCAAAGCTCACATGGACATTCCCCAGCCGGTGCGTAAAAGCCGGTTGGCCAATCCCGGCTGGTTTCTGGTCAGCCCCTCGGTGGCGTTGTTGCTGCTGTGGATGATCGTGCCATTGGGCATGACGCTGTATTTTTCGATGATCCGCTACAACCTGCTCAATCCTGGTGAAAACGAGTTCGTGGGACTTGAGAACTTCACCTACTTCCTGACGGACTCCGGTTTCATGCCCGGTGCCACCAACACCTTGTTGCTGGTAGGTAGCGTGCTGTTGATCAGCGTGGTGTTCGGGGTATTGATCAGCGCATTGCTGGAGGCCAGTGAGTTTCTCGGTCGCGGCATCGTGCGGGTGATGTTGATCTCGCCGTTCTTCATCATGCCCACCGTCGGTGCGCTGATCTGGAAAAACCTGATTTTCCACCCGGTGTCGGGGATTCTCGCCTACGTCTGGAAACTCTTCGGTGCACAACCGGTGGACTGGCTGGCGCATTACCCGCTGCTGTCGATCATCATCATTGTCTCGTGGCAATGGCTGCCCTTCGCGATCCTGATTCTGATGACCGCCATGCAGTCTCTCGACCAGGAACAGAAAGAAGCCGCGCGCCTCGATGGCGCCGGGCCCATCGCGATCTTCTGGCACCTGACCCTGCCACACCTGGCGCGTCCCATCGCCGTGGTGGTGATGATCGAAACCATCTTCCTGCTCTCGGTGTTCGCCGAAATCTTCACCACCACCAACGGAGGCCCCGGCTATGCCTCGACCAACCTCGCCTACCTGATCTACAACCAGGCGCTGGTGCAGTTCGACGTCGGCATGGCGTCCGCCGGCGGTTTGATTGCGGTGGTGATCGCCAACATCGCGGCCATCGTGCTGGTGCGGATGATCGGCAAAAACCTGACAGACAAAGCCTGAGGCCTGCGCCATGACCCTTCAACAATCCCGTCGCCTGCAAAGCCTGCTGCTTGGCACCCTGGCCTGGGCCATCGCGATCCTGATCTTCTTCCCGATTTTCTGGATGGTGCTGACCAGCTTCAAAACCGAGATCGACGCGTTCGCCACGCCACCGCAGTTCATCTTCACGCCGACGCTGGAGAACTACCTGCACATCAACGAGCGCAGCGATTACTTCAGTTTTGCCTGGAACTCGGTGGTGATCTCCTTCAGCGCCACGGCCCTGTGCCTGCTGATCGCGGTGCCTGCGGCCTACTCGATGGCGTTCTACGAAACCCAGCGCACCAAAGGCACACTGCTGTGGATGCTCTCCACCAAGATGCTGCCGCCGGTGGGCGTGCTGATGCCGATCTACTTGCTGGCCAAGAGCTTTGGCCTGCTCGACACGCGGATCGCGCTGATCGTGATCTACACGCTGATCAACCTGCCGATCGTGGTCTGGATGATTTACACCTACTTCAAGGACATCCCCAAAGACATCCTCGAAGCCGCACGCCTCGACGGCGCCACGCTGTGGCAGGAAATGGTCCGGGTGCTGTTGCCGATCGCCAAGGGCGGTCTGGCTTCCACAGTGCTGCTGTCGTTGATCCTGTGCTGGAACGAGGCGTTCTGGTCGTTGAACCTGACCTCGTCGAAAGCCGCACCACTGACCGCGCTGATCGCTTCGTACTCAAGTCCCGAAGGCCTGTTCTGGGCCAAGTTGTCGGCGGTGTCCACGCTGGCCTGCGCGCCGATCCTGATCTTCGGCTGGATCAGCCAGAAACAACTGGTCCGCGGCCTGTCGTTTGGTGCAGTGAAATGAACATTGAAAAGCAAAAGATCGCAGCCTTCGGCAGCTCCTGCGCGGGACGTCGTATCGGCATAAATCTCCTGTAGGAGCTGCCGCAGGCTGCGATCTTTTGATCTTAAAAATAACAAGCGGAGGCCCACCACCATGGCCAACCTGAAAATCAAGAATCTGCAAAAAGGCTTCGAAGGCTTTTCCATCATCAAAGGCATCGACCTGGAAGTGAACGACAAGGAATTCGTGGTCTTCGTCGGCCCGTCAGGCTGCGGTAAATCCACGCTGCTGCGGTTGATCGCCGGCCTGGAAGAAGTCAGCGGCGGCACCATCGAACTCGATGGCCGCGACATCACCGAAGTCAGCCCGGCCAAGCGAGACCTGGCGATGGTGTTCCAGACCTACGCCCTGTACCCGCACATGAGCGTGCGCAAAAACATGTCGTTCGCCCTCGATCTGGCGGGCGTACCCAAAGCCGAAGTCGAGAAAAAAGTCGGCGAAGCGGCGCGTATTCTCGAGCTCGGGCCGATGCTGGAGCGCAAACCTAAACAGCTGTCGGGCGGCCAGCGTCAACGCGTGGCCATCGGCCGCGCCATCGTGCGCAACCCGAAAATCTTCCTGTTCGACGAACCGCTGTCCAACCTGGATGCTGCCCTGCGCGTGCAGATGCGTCTGGAACTGCTGCGCCTGCACAAGGAGCTGCAAGCCACGATGATCTACGTGACCCACGACCAGGTGGAAGCCATGACCATGGCCGACAAAGTGGTGGTGTTGAATGGCGGCAAGATCGAACAGGTCGGTTCGCCGCTGGATCTGTATCACCAGCCGGCCAACCTGTTTGTCGCAGGCTTTCTCGGCACGCCGAAAATGGGCTTCCTCAAGGGCAAAGTCACCCGTGTCGACAGCAATAGCTGCGAAGTGGCGCTCGATGCCGGCACCCGCATCACCTTGCCATTGAGCGGCGCCAACCTGAGCGTCGGCGGCGCGGTGACCCTGGGCATTCGCCCGGAACATCTGGAACTGGCGCAAACCGGCGACTGTACCTTGCAAGTCACCGCCGACGTCAGCGAGCGCCTGGGCAGCGACACCTTCTGCCACGTGCTGACCGCGTCCGGTGAAGCGCTGACCATGCGCGTTCGCGGCGACCTCGCCAGCCGCTACGGCGAAACCCTGAGCCTGCACCTGGACGCCGAGCACTGCCATTTATTCGATGCCGACGGCGTGGCGTTGACCCGTCCGTTGCGCGCTGCGGCCTGACTTCAGAGAGCCTGTGATGAAACTCAATAAACAGAACCTGCAGCACCTCGCACCCGAAGTGGTCCTGCCCGCCTACGCCCTGAGCGACACCCGCCAAGGCATCGCGCACATCGGCGTCGGCGGTTTTCACCGCGCCCATCAGGCGTATTACACCGACGCCTTGATGAACACGGGCGAAGGCCTGGACTGGGCGATTTGCGGCGTCGGCCTGCGCGCTGAAGATCGCCGCGCCCGGGATGATCTGAAGGAGCAGGATTACCTGTTCACCCTGTTTGAACTCGGTGACACCGACGACACCGAAGTCCGGGTCATCGGCGCGATCCGCGACATGCTGCTGGCCGAGGACGGCGCGCAAGCGCTGATCGACAAACTCGCCAGTCCCGAGATCCGTATCGTCTCGCTGACCATCACCGAAGGCGGTTACTGCATCGACGACAGCAACGGCGAATTCATGGCCCACCTGCCGCAGATCCAGCACGATCTGGCGCACCCGGACTCGCCGAAAACGGTGTTCGGTTTCCTCTGTGCCGCGTTGGCCAAACGCCGCGCAGCCAGCATCCCGGCGTTCACCTTGATGTCCTGCGATAACCTGCCGCACAACGGCGCGGTCACTCGCAAAGCCCTGCTGGCCTTCGCCGCTTTACGCGATACGGACTTGCGCGACTGGATCGCCGGGCACGTGAGCTTTCCGAATGCCATGGTGGACCGCATCACGCCAATGACCAGCACCGAACACAAGCTGCAATTGCACGACAAGCATGCCGTCGACGATGCCTGGCCGGTGGTCTGCGAGCCGTTTGTGCAGTGGGTGCTGGAAGACAGGTTCGTCAACGGGCGTCCGGCCTGGGAGAAGGTCGGCGTGCAATTCACCGATGATGTGACGCCGTACGAAGAGATGAAAATCAAACTGCTCAACGGCAGTCACCTGGCACTGACGTATCTCGGGTTCCTGAAGGGATATCGCTTTGTTCACGAGACCATGAACGACCCCCTGTTTGTGCGCTACATGCGCGCCTACATGGACCTGGACGTGACACCGCAGCTGTCGTCCGTTCCCGGGATCGACCTGACCGAGTACAAGAACACACTGGTCGAGCGTTTCTCCAATCAGGCGATTGCCGATCAGCTGGAGCGGGTATGTTCGGACGGTTCGTCGAAGTTTCCGAAGTTCACCATTCCGACGATCAACCGACTGATTGCCGATGGCCGGGAGACCAAACGTGCGGCGTTGGTCGTGGCGGCCTGGGCGTTGTATTTGAAGGGGGTGGATGAGAATGGTGATACCTACTCGATTCCCGATCCGCGCGCCGCGTTTTGCCAGGCGCTGGTGGCGGATGATGCGTTGATTACCCAGCGGTTACTGGCGGTGGAGGAAATTTTTGGCTCGGCGATTCCGCATTCAGCCGAGTTTGTGGCGGCGTTTGAATGGTGCTGCAATAGCTTGCGAGAGGTGGGTGTGACGCGGACGCTGGAGCGGGTGCTGGCTTGATGGTGAAACCACTGCCCTCGATGGCTGCCTGACAGCCCCCGACATGTTGAATACGCTGATATCGAACTGACACAGCAAGGACCGCCCATGGCAAACCAACAATTATTCCTCGGCATCGACTGCGGCACCCAAGGCACCAAGGCCATCGTCCTCGATGCGGTCAGCGGTCGGGTCCTCGGCCAGGGCGCAGCCGCGCATACGTTGATCAGCGGCACCAATGGCCGCCGCGAGCAGGACACATCGCAATGGCTTGAAGCGTTCACTTCAGCGACTCGCCGAGCCTTGCTTGCTGCCAACGTCGACGGCCAGCAGATCCTCGGCACTGGCGTCTCCGGCCAGCAACACGGTCTGGTCCTGCTCGACGATCAAGGCCAGGTGCTACGCCCCGCCAAACTCTGGTGCGACACAGAAACTACCGCGGAAAACGACCGCCTGCTCGCTCATCTCGGCGGCGAAAAAGGCTCGCTGGAACGCCTCGGCGTGGTCATCGCACCAGGTTACACGGTGTCAAAACTGCTTTGGACCAAAGAACAGTACCCGGAGGTTTTTTCCCGGATCGCCCGCATCCTGTTACCCCACGACTACCTCAACCACTGGCTCACGGGCCGCAGTTGCAGCGAGTACGGCGACGCCTCGGGCACCGGTTATTTCAACGTGCGCACTCGCCAGTGGGACTTGCAACTGTTGCGCGACATCGATCCCAGCGGGCGTTTGCAAGCCGCGCTGCCGGAGCTGATCGACGCCCATCAAGCGGTCGGCACGCTCCTGCCGGACATCGCCGAACACTTGGGCATCAACCCCGAGGCGCTGGTGTCCAGCGGCGGTGGCGACAACATGATGGGCGCCATCGGCACCGGCAACATCCGACCCGGCGCGATCACCATGAGCCTCGGTTCCTCAGGCACGGTGTATGCCTATGCTGATCAACCCAAAGTCAGCCCGGACGCCTCGGTCGCGACGTTCTGTGCCTCCAGCGGTGGCTGGTTGCCGCTGATCTGCACCATGAACCTGACCAACGCCACCGGGATGATTCGAGATTTGTTCGCGCTGGATATCGAGCAATTCAACCACCTCGTTGCGCAAGCGCCGATCGGCGCCGAAGGCGTGTGCATGCTGCCGTTTCTCAACGGCGAACGCGTCCCCGCCCTGCCCCATGCCACCGGCAGTTTGCTCGGCTTGACCATGACGAACCTGACGCAAGCCAACCTGTGTCGCGCCGTGGTCGAAGGCACGACGTTCGGTTTGCGTTACGGGCTGGACCTGCTGCGCCAGAATGGCTTACAAAGCCTGCGCATCTGCCTGATCGGCGGCGGCTCGAAAAGTCCGGTATGGCGGCAGATCGTCGCCGACATCATGAACACCCCTGTGATCTGCACCGAACAAAGCGAAGCCGCCGCCCTCGGCGCGGCGATTCAGGCCGCGTGGTGCAAATCCTGGGCAAACGGCCACGAAGACAGCCTGGCGGACCTGTGCGAGCGTTGCGTGAAGCTCGACCTCGCCAGCGAAACCTTGCCGATCGCAGCAAACGTGGCAGCCTGTCAGCAGGCCTATGAACGCTATCAACAGCATGTCGCAACCCTTTAGAGAGTGAACAACTATGTACCTGGTGTGTGGCGAAGCGCTGTTCGATTTCTTCAGTGAAGACGACGCCAGCGGCCTGGCTTCAACAGTGAATTTCAAGGCGATTGCCGGTGGCTCGCCGTTCAACGTTGCGGTCGGTTTGCGCCGCCTTGGCGTGGATGCGGCGCTGTTTGCCGGGTTATCGACCGACTACCTTGGCCGGCGTTTGCAGCAAGTGCTGCGAGATGAAGGTGTACGTGCGGATTACCTGGTGAATTTCGCGGCACCGACCACCCTTGCGATGGTCGCGGTCGGCGCCAATGGCTCGCCGCATTACAGTTTTCGTGGCGAAGGCTGCGCGGACCGACAGTTGAAACCGGAACATCTGCCGCAACTGGGCGCGGAAGTGCGCGGCTTGCACATCGGCTCGTTCTCGCTGGTGGTGCAGCCGATTGCCGACACGTTGCTGGCCTTGGTCCAGCGCGAGAGTGGCAAGCGTCTGATCAGTCTCGATCCCAACGTGCGACTCAATCCTGAACCGAACATCGATCTCTGGCGTACGCGCGTGGCCACGCTGGTCGTGCTGGCCGACCTGATCAAAGTCAGCGATGAGGACTTGAGCCTGTTATATCCCGAGCAGGATCCGCAGCGAGTGATTGAAGGCTGGTTGCAGCATCGCTGTCAGTTGGTATTCCTGACCCGTGGTGGCGAGGGTGCGACGGTGTTCAGCCGCCACCATGGCTCGTGGTCGGTGCCGGCCTGTTCGGTGAAGATTGCCGACACCGTGGGGGCTGGCGATACGTTCCAGGCGGCGTTGATTACGTGGTTGACCGAGCATCATCTGGATTCGGTGGAAGGTGTGCAATCGCTTGCGCGCGAGCAGATCGACGGGATGTTGAAGTTCGCGGTGCAGGCAGCGGCGCTGACGTGCAGCAAGACCGGGCCGGATTTGCCGTATCGGCAGCAGTTGGATTTGCGCTGAATGTGAGGGCCTCATCGCTAGCAGGTTAGCTCCCACATTGAATCGATGCCGAACACAAAATCTGTGTTCACCGAAGATCTACTGTGGGAGCTAGCTGCTAGCGATGGCTTTCTGTCAGGCGCTGAAAACGAATGCGTGCACCGGCAAAGAAGCGTTCGCCCGCCCGGCCAACGAAAACGCCCGTTTCCATTGGCCTGAACTGCGCCATTAAGGGTTTCCCCGATGCTGCCCTGCCTCACCGCCTACGGCATTTGCGCCTTGAACCAGCAGGTTTAATCCTGCACCATCCGCATCTGCTTATCCAAAGGACGGAATTCAAGGCATGCTGGACGCAAACGCAACCCATATTTCCCTCACGCTGGAAGGCGTTTCCGTTGACCTTCAGGTACTCAGTTTCGTCGGTCGCGAAGCCCTCAATCAGCCCTTCTGTTTTGACATCGAACTGGTCAGCGCACGCCCCGACCTGAAGCTCGAAGAGTTGCTGCACAAGCGCGGCTGCCTGACCTTCGGCGCCACCGGCAAAGGCATCATTCACGGGCTGGTCTATCGCATCGAGCAAGGCGACTCCGGCAAAAGCCTGACCCGCTACAGCATCAGCCTGGTGCCGCAACTGGCGTACCTGCGGCATAACCATGACCAGCAGATCTTCCAGCACTTGACGGTGCCGAAGATCATCGCCCAGGTGCTCGAAGCCCGTGGCATCCTCGCCGACGCCTACAGCTTCCAGCTCGGCGCGATCTACCCGGAGCGCGTCTACTGCGTGCAGTACGACGAATCCGACCTGCATTTCATCCAGCGCCTGTGCGAAGAAGAAGGCATCCACTTCCATTTCCAGCACAGCAACAGCGGCCACAAACTGGTGTTCGGCGACGACCAGACGGTGTTCCGCAAACTGGCGCCCGTGGCCTATCAGCAAGACTCGGGCATGGCCGCCGAGAAACCGGTGATCAAGCGCTTCAACCTGCGCCTGGAAACCCGCACCACCCGCGTCAGCCGTCGCGATTACGATTTCGAAAAACCCCGCATCCTCCCGGAAGGCGCAGCTTCCAGCGCATTCTCCCCGGACCTGGAAGACTACGACTACCCCGGCCGTTTCACCGACCGTGCCCGCGGCAAGCAATTGGCAACCCGCGCCCTTGAGCGCCACCGTAGCGACTACAAACTCGCGGAAGGCAAAGGCGATCAACCGACACTGGTCAGCGGCCACTTCATGGCCCTGAGCGAACACCCGCGCGCCGAATGGAACGACCTCTGGCTGCTGCTGGAAGTGGTCCACGAAGGTAAACAACCGCAAGTGCTGGGCGAAAACGTCACCAGCGACGTCACCCAGAACAAAGACGATTTCCATCAGGGCTACCGCAACCGCTTCCTCGCCACGCCGTGGGACGCGCACTACCGCCCTGCCCTCGAACACCCGAAACCGCAAGTCCTCGGCAGCCAGACCGCCATCGTTACCGGCCCGCCCGGCGAAGAAATCCACTGCGACGAGTACGGCCGCGTCAAAGTGCAATTCCACTGGGACCGCGACGGCCAGGCCGACGACAAGACCAGTTGCTGGCTGCGCGTCGCCACCGGCTGGGCCGGCAGCGCCTACGGCGGCATCGCCATTCCGCGCGTAGGCATGGAAGTGCTCGTCACCTTCCTCGAAGGCGACCCCGACCAACCGCTGATCACCGGCTGCCTGTACCACAAGGAAAACGTCGTCCCCTACGACCTGCCGGCGAACAAAACCCGCAGCACCTTCAAGACCCTCAGCTCCCCGGGCGGCAAGGGCTACAACGAATTTCGCATCGAAGACAAAAAAGGCGCGGAACAGATCTACCTGCACGCCCAGCGCGACTGGGATGAGAACATAGAGCACGACCAGAAAATCCGCATCGGCAACGAGCGGCATGACACGGTTGAGGCGAAGGTTTTCAGCGAGTTCAAGGTGGAGGAGCACCGGATTACGCACCTGGATCGCAAGACCGAAGCGCGGGCGGATGATCACCTTACTGTTGGTGTAACCCAGCATGTGAAGGTGGGGACGGCGCAGTTCGTAGAAGCTGGGCAGGAGATTCACTATAACGCCGGCAATAAGGTCGTGGTTGAAGGCGGGATGGAACTGACGGCCAAGGCTGGCGGGAGTTTCGTCAAGGTCGATGCGGGTGGCGTGACCATCAGCGGGGCTGAGGTGAAAGCCAACTCGGGGGGTGCGCCGGGTGCGGGGACCGGGATCGCAATCCTCACTCCGATTATCCCAGGTGCAGCTGCAGCCGCCATTGCGGGGCAACTATTGAGCAGCCCACCGGTTGGAAAATTTAACGCCGCCCCTGATTCGGCGCCACCTGCGGTGGAAGAGGAGCTTGAGGAAGAGGAAGAAGAGGTCGAGCTGGAAGACATCACCTTACGGGTTGGGATGTTCTTCGATGGGACGGGCAACAACCGCAACAACAGCGAGCGTGTGTTTGGCTGCTTTGCGCCGGACGTGAACCTGGAGGAAGCAGCTGAAGATATTCGTCAGTTCTGTGCGGCTCACGGTTATGACGGCAAGGGGAGTTCACCGGACAACAGCTATGGCAATGATGTCAGCAACGTGGCCCGGCTCTATGAACTTTATGAAGACCACTCGAACATAGCGAGGCCAATCGATGCCAAGACGGCCAGCCTGCGAGTTTATGTGGATGGCATCGGTACCAGCAGTACCGCAGAAGATTCCACTTTTTCGCAAGGCACAGGTATAGGTGTGCAGGGCGTCCGGGCGCGAGTGGAAGAAACACCGCCGCTTATTCTCAAGGCTATCCAAACATTTCAGGACAACAATCCCGATAAGCGCGTGGCGAAAATCGAATTCGATATTTTCGGCTTCAGCCGTGGCTCCGCAGCGGCAAGGGATTTTGCCAATGAGGTATTAAAGGGGAACCAAAGTATCCTCGCAAAAGTGTTGCCGATGGGTACTCCGATATTGTCGGACAGCTTTTCCTGGACGCCGCATTCTGATGTGTCCATAAATTTCATTGGCGTTTACGACACGGTTGCGGCTATTGCCAATCCGCTGGTGGGGGACTGGACTGGTAATAACGCTTATAACCCAGGGATCAATATCCATCTGGCGCCAGATGCGGCTAAGAAAGTCGTTCAATTGGTCGCTCGAAATGAACGGCGTTATAACTTTGCCCTCAACAGTCTTGGGTCGGCCGATATTGTCCTGCCTGGTGTGCATTCGGACCTGGGTGGCGGCTATTTACCCAAAGCGATGGAGCGCATCCTGCTCAGTAAACCGCGTCAAAGCGCGGTCGAAGAAAGGACGTCTTTCGCTGAAGCCAACAGTTACAAACGTGCCCAGCGAGACTTGAGTCGGCTTCAAGATCAACTGGCCCAATATAATCTTTCGTTGGAGATCCGGACTTGGGAGGTGCCGTTTCGTAGCACCGACAAAGACAATCGCAAAAACATGAAACACGTTTATGCCGCAGTCAGCAGCCAACGCGAAGTCCGCAGTGATTTGTCCTTGATTTACTTTCGGATCATGCGCGAACTGGCTGTGGAAAACGGAGTACCGTTTGGCGAGATTGACGAAGGCGAACCGCGACTAGCGCTGCCTGCGGAACTTGTTCCCATCTCCAAAAAAATGATGGACTACGCTCAGGGGAAAAGCAAAACAACAGGGCTGACTCCGCAGGAGGAGGAACTGCTGTTCCAACGCTACGTTCATATCTCCGATAACTGGAACGCCGCTAAAAGTCGAAATAATAGCGATCTGAATATCGTCTTCATTAATCGACCAGATGAAAACTCTGTGCGCACGGTGCATCCTAATGAGTAATTTTATGCGTATCGCTCTTGTCGTTTTTCTGCTCAGTGGTTGTACATTTGCTAGCAGTAGTTCAATGCCTTACAAAGCATGGACTCTGGGGTTCTCGGCTCCTGATTACATGGAGGTCTGGATCGAAACAGCCGATGTCGTCGACATTCAGGACCATGTGTTTCAACGTGCGGCGAGTGGCATCGCGTCAATGCAAGCACCTCCCAACAACGCCGGCAATCCACGTGGTTGGCCGAAAAGAGGGCCTGCCGGAGGCGGAAAACGTGTGACAGGGGCGGACTTGCCCCAACAGATCTATGTCCGCTGGCAATCGCTGGTCGAACCGCAAACCTACCTGATGGTGATAAAAATCCCCGAAGCCACTCGAGAGATCATGCGCAAGGGGGAGAAAGTGTTCTGCGCGGCCGATGGGAAATGGATCACAGGTTATCGTGATTCAATCGGCATAAGGCTGGTCCCCGGAGGTATCGCCAGAGTCTGGGTAGGCGGCCCTTGCATGACACCGATCGAGGTAACTACGGTAAAAGCCGTGATTGATCCGCGCGGCCCGTATGAAGGTAAGTCTGGCGGTCACCACCGGCCCCTTTCAGCGGCTTCCAAAGCCTATGTCGAGAAGTTTGGTGTGCCGTACGACTCTTGGAAGTAGGTCAGAGCTGGCCCTTTAAGTACCTTGGATGCGAAGGGGGAACCTCGTCCGATTCCGCCTTAAAATCAGGATCCGGTGTCAGATCATTAGAGGCTTGGGTACACGGGATTGCGCCTTGAACGTGGCAGTCTAATTCTGCACCATCCGCATTTGCTTATCCAAAGGACGGAATTCAAGGCATGCTGGACGCAAACGCAACCCATATTTCCCTCACGCTGGAAGGCGTTTCCGTTGACCTTCAGGTACTCAGTTTTGTCGGTCGCGAAGCCGGAAATCAAGCGTTTCAACCTACGCCTGGGAATCCGCACAAGCCGCGTCAGCCCTCGCGAATGGCGCTAAAAAAAGCGGCAAAAAGAAAAAGTATTTTGTGCAGATGAGTCGTGTGTGGATCAATGACAAATTGCCGCTTGCAATTAAGGATATTGTTTTAAAAGAAGAAATTATGATGTCGTACAATCGACATCTTTTTTTCACACCACTTTATCATTCTAGTTTAAGTCCGAAAGCACATGCACAAGCACAATTAGCAAGTGCAGCAGAAGCAACACACCGTGAACATACCGGCTTTCACTACGACGAAGAGGAAGTACGTGTGGCCGTCAACAAGCGGCTGGCTTCGCTCAGAAAGAAATTTGGTGAATTGGATATTCTTAAGGAAGAGGCCAAACGAACAGCATGAACAGACGACAAAAATTTATTTTTGATTCTTACTATCAAAATTCTATAAATCTTTACGATACGACTGAGTTGCGTTGGATTGGTAAAACAATGCAGGCAGACTCTCCAGCCCAAGAGAAATCCTTACGTACTGGATACTTCAAAGATGCAGCCTTTAACGCTTTACAGATCAGTTATACCGCTGGAGAACCCATTGAGAGCCTTATACCTCGACTAGAAAAACTTATAAAACACTACGAAATTTATCAGCAAGCACTTGCTGACGAGGAAGGTGAACCGGATATTTCACCATTGGCCATCGACGACTGGCCTGGACAGTATGAAGAGTGCGTTCAAGTAATAAGCCTTTGCATTCTGTTGCATCGTACGGACCTGTTGACTCGCTTTGTCGCATTGTTAGACCGTGCAGGGTATGCCAAGGAAGATACCCTTTACGAAGACCTGCTGCGCAAGCATCTGCCTGGACGCGCAGATTTAGACGAGTGGTATCACGATCACTACACACTGCTTATCAGAGCGATCTACGCAACCGACCCAGAAGAGGCCAGCGACTTACTAAAGCAATATTGCAAGGAGTGGTATCCCGCCTTTGCAAAACTGCAAACCAGCTGGCACGACAGTCATTTAGATATTGAAGACGACGATGGAAGTTACGTCGGCTATTGGGCCTTTGAGGCCGCAGCAGCTGCTTTTTTGTACGGCATTGATGACAGCAAGTTGGATCATTTGGTCTACCCGAAGGATCTGGTGGAGTATGCCCGGGTTAACTCACAGTCCGCTACAACGCAAATTGGTCGTATCGAAGCGGGAAAACCGTGCAGTAAAACAGGCTATTGGTTTACTCCAGCAAAATCTGATTCTCGCCGTTACTTCAATCAAGGCGAGGTAATGCCGGGGTTCAGTGACTCCCATTGGGGCGACACTATTTGGTATTGGTCGGCTGAAGAATAATTTTCGCGATCGCTTGTGTAGAGCTAAGACAGATGGGCGGAAAGCCGCCCATCGCGCAGATGGTCTCCGCTGCGGCAGGAGAGAAACACAATTTATATGGATCAACGCTTGAAACGATGAAAACCAGACAACGATATTTTAGTGAAAACCGTTACGAAATCTTTTTAAAAGAACATGACGAGGCGACTGAGTTTTTCACGACTAAAACTTTTAAATCCGACTCCCCCGAGGGAGAGGCCACACTTCGCTCAAGATTTTTTCAACGATTAGCTCTTCGCAAGCTTTTGGCGGCATACACCGCAGGAGAAGAAATACCATCTCTAGCCTTTCTGCTTGAGGACCTAGTTGATAAGTATGAAATCAGACAGGCAAAACTAGCAAAGTCTGAACAATCTCCTGACATATCGCCACTCTCCATAGACGATTGGCCACACGAATATGAAGAGTGCGTACAAGTCATTGGCTTTTGCGCCCTATTACATCGCGCTGATCTGCTTAAGCGATTCGTAAGGTTAATCGACAATGCAGGCTATGTGGGCGACGACACGTTATATGAAGATTTACTTTGCAAAATACTGCCTAACAGACACGATGTAGACCAGTGGTATCACGATGTATATTCGCCTCTCGTTCAGGCGATCTACATCGAAGATAAAGAAAAGGCATCAAATCTGCTTCAGCAGTATTGCGAACAGTGGTACTCAGCCTTCGAGCAAGCACCTTGGCACGACACCCATCTCCAAGGAGAGGACGGTAACTACGTTGGATATTGGGCTATCGAGGCCGGTGCCATTGCCTTTTTATACGGCATAGACGACAGCAAAATTGATCACATGGTTTATCCCAAGGATCTGGTTGAGTACGCCAGGAGCTTCACTGCTTCGACTACGCCGCTGTCGGACATCTAGATTCAAAGCCTGCCCACAGGAGGCAGGCTCATTTTGCAGGTGCGACGTCAGGCAGGCGCCTTCCAGCTCAGCATTCGTTGCTGCGCAACCTTCAGTAAATCGCAACCGTCCTGCGTCAGCAGATAAAGCGCGTGGGTGATGTGCGGAATGTCTTGCACGTCACCGTCTTTGAAACACTGGATATGGAGCGTTTCCAGTAAATCACTGGAGGCGCGGATGCGCTGGAGGGCGGCTTCGAGGATGTCTTGGGGGTTGGCTTCGGTGTCGATGATCAAGGGGGATGAGGCGGTGACGCTGCTTTTGATTGGACGGTAGCGATCGGGGAAAGGATTGATCGTTGGCATAGTAATTACTCGAGTATTAGTTAGTAATCGCCAGCACCGTGACCAAACGATGGAGGCGGCTGTGTACAGGCTTGGTCAACCGGTAACACTCAAACGGCTCGCCCGAAGGCGTCCTGCACACAGCCACCATTGCAACGCACTGCAAGACTCAAAAGTCCGCGGCGCGAATGATCGCACATCTATGCACAAGTGTTATCAGGTGACCAAACCTGTTCGCTGATTTTGCAGCGAGCCCAAACAGTAATCGCAACGCCCCATGAGCCGAAAGTCGACAAAGCATCCATCCTTGTAGGACGAAGCCGAAGCTATCAACGATTCTTACCCCAACGAATCGCCTGACAGGATATCCCTACAGGACGGATAAAATTGTTCACTCAAGCGCGGGTACCCACATTTGTGGCGAGGGGATTCATCCCCGTTCGGCTGCGAAGCAGTCGCCAATCCGAACAATCCAGTCTTTTGGCCGGAATGCTGGGGCCGCTTCGCGACCCAACGGGGCGGTGCGACGTTTCGCTGAATCCCCTCGCCACAGGTTTCTTGCCTGCCTGAAGATTTTCTGTTTCTTGTCTGCCTGAAAATTTTCTTAAGTGAAAGCATTACACACGACAGACGGCCTTCAGCCCGGTTAACCATCGCTTAACGCTGCGGTCCAAAACTTTACTGGACCGCACGCCCTCAGGTTCTTCTGACGCCCAGTGCGGCAGGCTCGACGCCCGTTACGTCGAGCTGACTTTCCGTCTGCACTGGAGATCGCTCATGAACATGCGCACTTTGCTGGTTACCGCCGCCCTCGCCTGCACCGGGTTTGCCGGGCTGGCCCAGGCCAACACCACCGCTTCTTCGCAAGCGGTGCCCTATGAATACGGCATGCCGCTGCACGTCACCAAGGTGGTTGCGCTGACCGAACCTTCTACCCTGGAATGCAAAGTCATCACGGCGGACATGAAGTACATCGATGCGGCAGGCAAACCCGCAGAGATCACGTATCGCAAACTGTCCGATGCGTGCAGTTATCAGAATTGATCGGAAACAACGAGCGCGGGTCTGGCGTTATTGCCAGACCCGGAATGTGACGACGGCGAGTTAAAGCGCTTGCCTGTCGGGGTGCAGCGTCTGGGTGTTGGCCTGATGCTCCATGTCGGAGCGCAATTCATTGATCAGGTCTTTTATTTCCCGACATCCATTGAGCGAATTGGCATCGATGCCTGTTTTCAGTAGTTCCAATTGATCGGTTTCACCGTCCGAATACACCTTGACGGTCATTTTCAGGTCCGGCGAGAGCGTGCATTGACAACGTTTCGGCAGAAAACTGCTTTCTACGATGTTGCGGAGTTCCAAGGCAGAAAGAAACATGGTGACCCTCTCCTGAGTGTGAGACAGCCCATCAAACAGCGAACACTGACTCTGTAAAAAAACCGGTCAGCTTTAAGGAACAGCTACAGCATAAAACATGCCTGGTATTTCGCCCTGCAGCTCATCGGCAAATCAATGGTTTAGCCAACTCGCCTGCAAACAGCCTCATGCAATATGCAAGAAAGCCGGTTTCGGGCGATGCAAATTGCAATTTTGGCGAGGACCGGTTTGCATTGACGACGCACGACAGTAAAAATGCGGCCGTTTTATCCAGTATCCGCTGACCCTACTCACACGCAAGGAGGCATCATGGGTTCATTGACCTGCATCACTACCGTTGGGCTGATAGTTGCCGGACTATCGACCGTCGCTCACGCGGCGAAACTTGAAGACGTTGCCCCCTTCCCCAAGCCCGAAAGCGGCTTTACACGGCAAGTCATTCACCTGGCGCCACAGGAGCAGGAAGGCAACTACCAGGTCGAGATTCTTGCCGGCAAGACCTTGACCGTGGACTGCAATCGTCAGCGCCTGGGCGGCATGCTCGATGAGAAAAACCTCGAGGGATGGGGCTACCCGTTCTACCGCCTGGAAAAAGTGATCGGCCCGATGAGTACGCTGATGGCCTGTCCCGATGGCAAAAGCAAACAGGACTTCGTCCCGGTGGTCGGCGACGGCTTCATGTTGCGCTACAACAGTAAGCTGCCGATCGTGCTTTATGTGCCCAAGGACGTTGAGGTTCGTTATCGGGTCTGGTCGGCGTCCAGCAAGGTCGAAAAGGCTGTTCAGGAATAACCATCAAATGCAAAACCTGTGGGAGATTGGGTGATTGCTTGGCCTCCTGCGCCCGCTCACGCCGGGGCGCCGCTCAATGCGGCGCGTTCGGCGACATGGCGCAAGCTGTCGAAGTTGATGTTGGCGCCGGAATCAATGGCCACCAACGTTTGACCACGCACGCCCGTCTGCGCCACGTACTTTTTAATGCCCGCCACGGCCAACGCGCCGGAAGGTTCGGTGATCGAGCGGGTATCGTCGTAGATGTTCTTGATCGCGGTACAGAGTTCGTCGTTGCTGACGGTCAGCACCTCGTCGACGCAAAACCGGCAGACTTCGAAACCATGAGCGCCGATCTGCGCCACGGCGACGCCATCGGCGAATGTGCCTACGTTCGGCAGGACGATACGCTCGCCGGCCTGTAGGGCGGCCAACAGACACGCGGAATGTTCCGACTCGACGCCGATGATGCGGACTTCAGGGCGCAGGTATTTGACGTACGCGGCGATGCCCGCGATCAGACCGCCACCGCCCACCGGCACGAAGATCGCGTCAAGCGGCCCTTGGTGCTGGCGCAGGATTTCCATGGCGACGGTGCCCTGCCCGGCGATCACGTCCGGGTCGTCGAAGGGCGAGACGAAGGTGCGGCCCGTCTGCTCTGCCAGGTTCAAGGCGTAAGCCAAGGCAAACGGAAAACTCTCCCCGTGCAGCACGGCATCGGCGCCCCGGCTGCGGACCCCGACCACCTTCAATTCCGGCGTTGTGGCGGGCATGACGATGGTCGCGGCAATCCCTAACTCACGCGCTGCCAGCGCCACGCCTTGTGCATGATTGCCGGCAGACGCGGTGATCACGCCACGGGCCTTTTGCGCGTCGCTCAGTTGCACCAGTTTGTTGTAGGCGCCACGGATCTTGAAGGAAAAGGTTGGCTGCAGATCCTCGCGTTTCAACAGGATCTGGTTGCCCAAGGCTTCCGACAATGCCGGCGCCGCTTGCAATGGCGTGCGCACCGCCAGTTCGTACACGGGCGCAGCAAGGATCTTTTTGACGTAGTGCTCCAGCAGGGTTTGCTGGGCGGGTGTGCTATCCATGGTCGTCTCCTGTTGGACACGGCAGCTCCTACGCCGTGTGTTGGTTTAAAACCCTGGAGACAGAAAGTAAAAACCCGCCTCTAGGGCGGGTTGGGTGCTGCAGTCGTGAGCTAGCCCGCCAAATGAGGAATGGCGGTAATAATGCTTGGCTGGCAGCGCAATACGGTGGAAGTCATGTCTGGAAATTAGCCGGGCGCCGAGGGCAAGTCAATGGTCAATTTCCTGCGGCTTCTGTAGGCTCGTGATTCTGCTCATTGTCCAAGGAAGGAAACCATGAAGGCTGTCGCCCTGCCCCTGATTGCCCTGCTCGCTTTCGCCGGCTACACCGTTTCGGTGATGCTCCAGGCCGAACAGTCGTTGATCGAGTTTGGCATCAGCCTGATGTCGCGGCCTGATACGGCGCAGGTGGTGGTTGATCTGTACCTGCTGGCGACGCTGGCCGGGGTTTGGATGTACACGGATGCGCGTAAACGCGGGCGGTCGGCATTGTCCGTCATTCCCTATCTTTTGCTTACTGCGGTTTTTGTGTCGGTTGGGCCGTTGTTGTATCTCGTGGTTCGTGGGTTGCAGGACAGAAAAAAGTCTGTCGACGCCGAACAAGTGGCCTGATTCGGGATTCGTGGGGTTAATGAAATAGCTATCGCGAGCAGGCTCGCTCCCACAGGGGATCTGTGTTTATCACCCCGACGACTGTGGGAGACCGGCTTGCCGGCGAAGGCGGCATCCCTGACGCCAAGTTCATTTCGCCAACCGCCGGAGCCCCAACACCATCACCCCCGCCCCCAGCATCATCGCCGTCAGAAACAACGGGTACGACACCCACCACGGCGTGCCCGCCGTCATCATGCTGAACTCGGACATGCCGCCGATGCTCGCAATCAGGTTCAGCGGCAGGAACACCACGTTGATCAGTGTCAGTTTGCGCAGCAGGTTGTTCATGCTGTTGTTCATCAGGTTGCCCCGGGCATCGATCAGCCCGGAGAACACCGTGGAGTAGATTTCCGCCTGTTTGTAGCACTGGTTGTTTTCGATGATCAGGTCGTCGATCAGGCCGATGGCTTCGGCGCTGAAACGCTGTTTTTCCGCGTGGTTGCGCAGCCGGGTCAGGACCGCGCCGTTGCTGTGGATCGCGTTGATGTAATAGATCAGGCTTTCGCTGAGGTTGAACATCTGGATCAGGTGCTGGTTTTGCATCGACGCGTTGAATTTTTGCTGCAACTCCCGCGCGACCAGTTTGATCACCTTGAGGTGGCCCAGGTAGTGATGGATGTTGTTGAACAGCAGGTCGAGCAATACATCCAGTGGCGTGTTCAACTTCTGCCGGGTGCCGAGCCCGTGCAGCGGCGAATCGTCGGTGGCGATCACCAGCAAACGCTGGTCACAAAACAGCAAACCGCAGGACGACACTTCGAACGCCAGGCTGCCTGCGCCGGAATAGTTTTCCGGACGCTTCCAGATCAGGAACAAATTGTCGGGGTGAAACTCGATCCGCGACACCTCGTCCGGGTCCAGCGCCGAGGCCAGCGCGTGTTCATCGAGCTTGAAATGGCTGTGCAGCAAGTCGCGCTCGGCCGCGTCGGGGTTGCTGAACAGCATCACTTCGGCGTCCAGGCGTTCGACCGCCTGCAGCGCACCGTGGGTCAGTTGAAAGCTCTTGATCATCGGCCGGTCACCAGGCCTGACCGCGACGTTTCAGTTCCAGGCGTCGGACGAACTCTTCCAGTACCAGCGAGTACAAATCGTCCTGCAAGTAGGCGTCTTCGATGCCGGCGTCCATGTTCGGGTTGTCGTTGACCTCGATCACCACCACCTTGTCGCCGGACTGCTTGAGGTCGACGCCGTAGAGGCCGTCGCCGATGAGGTTGGCGGTTTTCACCGCCAGCTCCACAACGGCGCGCGGCGCTTCATGGACTGCCAGGGTGCGGCATTCGCCGTTGATGTCCTGCCCCTTGGCCTTGTGGTTGTAAATCTGCCAATGCCCCTTGGACATGAAGTACTGGCAGGCAAAGATCGGTTTGCGGTTGAGTACGCCGATGCGCCAGTCGTACTCGGTGTAGAAAAATTCCTGAGCCAGCAACAACACCGAATGTTCGAACAGCTCGGCTGTCGCCTCGAGCAAGGCTTGCTGGCTTTCAACCTTGATCACGCCGCGAGAGAAACAACCGTCGGGAATCTTCAACACCAGCGGAAACCCCAGCCGCTCACCGACCCGTTCGAAGTCTTCCGGTCGCTCCTTGTAGAGGATTTCGGTGGCGGGCATGCCCAGCTGATGGCTTTTGAGCAGGTCAGTCAGGTAGACCTTGTTGGTGCAGCGCAGGATCGACGCGGGATCATCCATGACCACCAGCCCTTCGCTCTCGGCTTTCTTGGCGAAGCGGTAGGTGTGGTTGTCGACGCTGGTCGTCTCGCGGATCAGCAGGCCGTCGTATTCGGCAATGCGCGCGTAGTCCTTGCGCTCGATCAGCTCAACGTCGATGCCCAATGTCTTGCCGACGCGTACGAAATTGTCCAGCGCCTTGGGGTTGGACGGCGGCAGAGCTTCCTGCGGATCGTGCAAAATTGCCAGGTCATAGCGGGCCAAGCGTCGCGAACGGGGCATGCGCCAGATCTTGCGACTGAAACTGTCCAGCGAGTTGGCAAACTGATCTTCCTGATCTTCGCGCAACTTGTGCAGTGCACCTGATTTGACGCCTTCAATGTGCCAGCCATTAGTTCGACGGAACTCCACCAATAATATCGGGCACGGAAATACTTCAAATAACTGCCGCGCCAGATCCTGTAACGGTTCGATATTGGTTCGGCCAAAGTAAAGTGTCAGCGTGAAGCCTTCGGTATCGCTGTAAAGATGATTGCTCAGGGCTTTTTCCAGCGGTTTGTCCAGATCATCGAGGGCCAGGCCGTAGAGGGATTTCTTGGTCAGTTCGCTGATGGTCCGCACCGACGGAATGACCTTGTGCCCCCGCGCCTCGGCCAGCAGCGAGCAGTAATAGCCGTGCCCCAGGTACTTGTAGCTGCGGCACAGGTTGATCACCTGGACCCGTTTTCCCTGCTCGCTGTCGCGGGTCTGTTCGAGGTATTCCTGAGCCGTGACGATGTCTTCGCTGGGAAAGTAGGACGCCCAGTCTTCCTTGCGTTCGACGATGATAATCAACTGGCTGGAAGTTCTAACCGTGTCATTTAAATAAGTTGCCGCCGGCAAAGTTTGCTCGGATACTTCGCGCCAATGACCCTGTACCGCTGACATAGTGATTGATCCGTTGGAGAACAAGACCTTTCCTATTAAGCACGAACTTTTTCGAAAGTCCCGTTTCGTTACGCAACTTTTACGGCGGTCATATGAACCCTGTCTTTCGCTTGGCGGTAGTTGAAGACTTACCTGCATTGCTGGCACTCGAACAGCAATGCTTCACCACGGACCAGCTCACCAGCCGCAGTTTTCAGTGGATGATCACGCGGGCTCACGGACAGCTGCTGGTGGCTGAACGCGACGGGCAACTGTTGGGTTACGCGGTGGTGCTGTTTCACCGAGGCACGTCACTGGCGCGGCTCTACTCGATTGCCATTGCTGAACAGGCTCGCGGTAACGGGCTGGGCAAGCAATTGCTTGAGCGCATCGAGGCGTGCGCCCTTGAGCATGATTGCGCTTACTTGCGACTGGAAGTGCGCATCGACAACCCCTCGGCGATTACCCTGTATGAGCGCAACGGTTATCGACGTTTCGCACTGATCCACGACTATTATCAGGACCACGCCGATGCGTTGCGCCTGGAGAAACGCATTCTTCAGCATCGCGATGCCCGCAGCATCAAGGTGCCGTGGTATGCGCAGACCACCGACTTCACCTGCGGCCCGGCGTGCCTGCTGATGGCCATGGGCGCCCTGCACGCCGATCGCGGGCTGGAGCGCCGTGAAGAACTGCAGATCTGGCGCGAGGCGACCACCGTGTTCATGACCTCGGGCCACGGCGGTTGCAGCCCTCAAGGTCTGGCACTGGCGGCAGCGCGGCGCGGGTTTCGCGTGCGTTTGCAAGTGAGTATGGCGGGGCCGCTGTTTCTCGATGGCGTGCGCGATGAGCATAAAAAAGACGTCATGCGCCTGGTGCACGATGAGTTCGCGGCACAGTTGGACGCCACTGACGTCGAACAGGTGCTCGGCGGGACGCTGGACCTGCCGCGATTATTGGCCGATGGCGGGCAGCCGCTGGTGCTGATCAGCAGTTATCGGCTGACCCGCTCCAAATCGCCGCACTGGGTGGTCGTCACCGATTGTGATGAAGAGTTTGTCTACCTGCATGACCCGGATGTCGACCATAGCCAGCATCGTCAGCCCATGGACTGCCAGCATCTGCCGGTCAGCCATGGGGAGTTCGAGAAGATGAGCAGTTTCGGGCGGGGAAAACTTCGGGCGGCGGTGATTCTGTATCGCCGAGAGTAACCTTGTGGTGAGGGAGCTTGCTCCCGCCGGGGTGCGAAGCGCCCCTTTCTTTTGCAGGCGTCTGCTGCGCAGCCGAGCGGGAGCAAGCTCCCTCGCCACAGGGGTTGTGTGTGTTATTTCAATCCGACTTTGTACAACACGCCGTCGTCCTCATCGGTGAGCACGTACAAATACCCGTCCGGCCCCTGCCGCACATCACGAATGCGTTTGTTGAGCTCGCCCATCAAGCGCTCTTCGTGAACCACTCTGTCGCCGTCGAACTGCAGGCGAATCAGCTCCTGTGTCACCAGTGCACCGATAAACACGTTGTGCTGCCAGGGTTTGAAGCGGTCAGCGTCATAAAACGCCATACCGCTCAGGCCAGGGGATTTTTCCCAGACGTGCCGTGGCGCGACAGTGCCTTCGGCAGTCTTGCCCTCGGCTTCCGGAATCGGTTGGCCGGAGTAGTTGATGCCATGGGTCGCCAGCGGCCAACCATAGTTCTTGCCGCGCTCGATGACATTCACCTCGTCGCCCCCTCGCGGCCCGTGCTCGTTTTCCCAGAGCACGCCGGTCCAGGGATTGAGCGCCGCACCTTGCGGATTGCGCTGGCCGTAGGACCAGATTTCCGGGCGTACGCCGGATTGCCCGACAAAGGGGTTGTCGTCGGGTACCTTGCCGTCCGGGTAGATCCGCACCACCTTGCCCTGCAGCTTGTCCAGATCCTGGGCCGTAGGCCGGTCGTTGTTCTCGCCGAGGGTGATGAACAGATAGCCATCGCGGTCGAACACCAGGCGCGAGCCGAAGTGATTGCCGACCGAAAGTTTCGGCTCCTGACGGAAGATCACTTTGAAATTCCTCAGGGCGGTCAGGTCTTCCGACAATTGCCCGCGACCGACCGCCGTACCGGCCTTGCCGCCCTCACCCCCGCCTTCGGCATAGGACAGGTAAACGGTGCGGTCCTGCTTGAAGTCCGGCGACAGCACCACATCCAGCAGACCGCCCTGGCCCTTGGCCCAGACGGTCGGTACGCCGCTGAGCGGCCCGGAGAGTTTGCCATCGGCACTGACCACGCGCAGGTTGCCGGGCCGTTCGGTGACCAGCATCCCTTGTCTGTCAGGCAGAAAAGCCAAGGCCCACGGATGGTCCAGCCCCTTGACGATCGTCGTCACCTCAAGGGTGCCCTGCTCGCTTTTCAGCTCCTGTACGGACGCGGCAAAAACAGGCGCCGCGACGGTGATCAATGCGCTGGCACAGATTGTGGCCAGGAGGGATGTTCGCAACATGCACGATTCCTTTTGTCGTCTGGATGGCTGGCAGGATTAACGTCCTGCCGCTCAACGGTTGCTGGTGTCTGCGTCTCGGTGCGGCGGATTGGGGATGAACTTCGGTGGGCTGACAGGCGCCGAGCGATCCTGGGGATAGCGGTTGCCGATGCCACCGTTGTCCAAAGTCGGCGGCCGCGGAACCGGCACGGTGTTGGGCCCGCGAATGACCGGAGCGCTGGGTTGCGTGCCTTGCATGCTGTTGGGGTTGGCCCGGCGGATCGGGCTGTTGTAAGGATTGCTGGCGGCGCCCGTCGGGCTCTGGGCCAACAGCAAAGGGAATGCAGGCGACGGACCCTCAGCCAGGGCCACGTTGCTCAGTACGGCACTCAAAGCCATCGCGATGATGCCAGGCACTAATCGGTTCATGGGCAGCCTCTCTACGTGGATAGCGCTTTCGATAGCACGCTACGCCCAGGGTTCGGATTTGTTAACCAAAACCTCCCCGACAAGATGTAACACGAAGTTGATTCCCCGGCGGGGCTGGGCCACTCGCCGCTGAAACTTTTGAGCCGGGCCACGGGTCACCTGATCATCACTCGCGAGTAGACGACCATGGCACGTGCAATCTGGAAAGGCGCAATCAGTTTCGGGCTGGTGCATATCCCTGTAGCGCTGGTCTCGGCGACGTCTTCGCAAGGGGTGGATTTCGACTGGCTCGACAGCCGCAGCATGGAGCCGGTGGGCTACAAACGGGTGAACAAGGTCACCGGCAAGGAAGTGACCAAGGAAAACATCGTAAAGGGTGTGCAGTACGAAAAGGGTCGCTATGTGGTGCTCAGTGAGGAAGAGATCAAGTCGGCGCATCCGCTATCCACGCAAACCATTGATATCTTTTCCTTTGTCGACGCCGACCAGATTCCCCTGCAAAACATCGACACGCCCTACTACCTTGCGCCGGACAAACGCGGTGGCAAAGTCTATGCGTTGCTGCGCGAAACCCTGAGCAAAACCAACAAGGTCGCCCTCGCCCATGTCGTTCTGCATACCCGTCAGCACCTGGCCGCGCTGATGCCGCTGGACTCGGCGATGGTGTTGGTGATGCTGCGCTGGCCAGCGGAAGTACGCAGCCTCGATACGCTTGAACTGGGCAGTGAGGTGACCAAACCGGAATTGGCCAAGGGTGAGCTGGACATGGCCAAACGGTTGGTGCAGGACATGAGCGGCGATTGGAGCCCGGACGATTATCGCGACAGTTTCGAAGACAAGATCATGGCGCTGGTCGAGAAGAAGGCGAATGAAGGAAAGATCGAGGATGTCGAGACAGCGACCGGCGAGGAAGAGCGCAAGACGGCGGATGTTATCGATTTGACCGAGTTGCTCAAGCGCAGTTTGGGGGGCAAGGCTGGTGGAAAAGCGGCTGCCAAATCGAAGTCAGCGGAAAAACCGGCGGCGGCGAAAAAAGCTACGAAACGGTCAAGTGGTTGATCGATGACAGGGTGACTGAGCGTTTTTCGGAGAATCTACCGGCCTCATCGCCAGCAGGCTGGCTCCCGCAGTTGGAACGCATTTCATTGTGGGAGCCAGCCTGCTGGCGATGGCGTAATGAGCGGCAACGCTGAATTCAAATCCAGACAAAAACCGCCAGCAACCCGGCAAAAATCGCCCACTTCTCCAGGTAATACAGCTTGCGGTTACGCTTCTTCAACGCTTTGCCGCGCAGGCGAATCTTGTAGATTCTGGCGAACAGGCGATTGATCCCGCCGGTCTTGTCACCCACATCGTTCGGTGCGCCCGCCGCCGACATCACGTGACGGCTGAACCAGCCGTTGAACGCCGCCGCCCAGCGGTACTTCATCGGTCGCTCGATGTCGCAGAACAGAATGATGCGGTTCTGCTGCGTGGTGTTTTCAGCGTAATGGATGAAGGTTTCATCGAATATCACCGCTTCACCATCGCGCCAGTGATAATTCTCGCCATCGACGTTGATGTAGCAGCCCGCGTCGTTCGGCGTTTCCAGGCCCAGGTGATAACGGTAGGAACCGGCATACGGATCGCGGTGACGCACCAGTTTCGAACCCGGTGGCAACTCGGCGAACATCGCGGCCTTGATCGAGCCGATGCTCTGCACCAGCTCTGTGGTGCGCGGGCAGAGTTTCATCGCCGAAGGATGACTGTCGCCATACCATTTGAGGTAAAAGCGTTTCCAGCCGGTCTTGAAGAACGAGTTGAAGCCGACGTCGTCGTACTGGTTCGAACGCTTGATTTCACCCGCCCGGAGCAGGTTCTGGCCTTCGGCGCGGATTTCTTCCCAATGCGTCTGCAACGGGCTCAGGTCAGGGAAGTCGGCTGGATCGAGGTAAGGCTTGTTGGGAATTTTCGAGAACAGATAAAGGAAGCAATTGATCGGCGCCAGAAACGTCGAGTGATCGCTCAGTTGGCGGCCCAACTTGTGGCGCACCCGACCGCGCAGGTGCACGTACGCAATCGATACAGCATAAACAGCGGCAATGATGAGTTTCACGGAAATCGTCACACGTCAGAAGTGAACAAACTGCGTCCGTGCCTGTCGGCATCAGTTCGAAAGATGGCATTTTAGCCACGATTTGTAACCAATAGTTAACGTTCAGATGTGAAAATCTGTCCGCTGGTACCGCCAAAGCACCCGTGCGGCCTCAATGCCCTATCGTTTAAAGAGCCAGACCAGTACAATCGCCGCCAAACATTACGCGCCCCCCTTGGTTGATGACGGGAATGAACCCCGTCTCAGCGCACTTCGACTCGGGCCAAGCGCTCCACATGCTGCTGTCCACTTATTGCCAGATGGACCTTCCGCTTCTGACCGGGATGCATTTCCTGTGGTTCGAATACCGGAAACGGGTACTGAATCGGTACTGCCGCAACCCTAGCTACTCTGAATGCTTCGCAGGAAAAACCTTTGATCTCTACAGCTAACATCACGATGCAGTTCGGCGCCAAGCCGCTATTCGAAAACGTTTCGGTCAAATTCGGTGCGGGCAACCGCTATGGCCTGATCGGCGCCAACGGCTGCGGCAAATCGACCTTCATGAAAATCCTCGGTGGCGACCTCGAGCCGTCCGGCGGCCAGGTCATGCTCGAGCCGAACGTGCGCCTGGGTAAATTGCGCCAGGACCAGTTCGCCTACGAAGAATTCACCGTGATCGATACCGTGATCATGGGTCACGAAGAGCTGTGGAAGGTCAAGGCCGAGCGCGACCGTATCTACTCGCTGCCGGAAATGACCGAAGAAGACGGCATGGCCGTGGCAGAGCTGGAAACCGAATTCGCCGAAATGGACGGTTACACCGCCGAATCCCGCGCTGGCGAGCTGTTGCTGGGCCTGGGTATCGGCATCGAGCAACACTTTGGCCCGATGAGCGAGGTTTCCCCAGGCTGGAAGCTGCGGGTCTTGCTGGCTCAGGCACTGTTCTCCGATCCTGAAGTGCTGTTGCTCGACGAACCGACCAACCACCTGGACATCAACACCATCCGCTGGCTGGAAAACATTCTGACCCAGCGCTCCAGCCTGATGATCATCATCTCCCACGACCGTCACTTCCTGAACAGCGTGTGCACCCACATGGCTGACCTGGATTACGGCGAGCTGCGCCTGTTCCCGGGCAACTACGACGAGTACATGACCGTGGCGACCCAGTCCCGCGAGCAACTGCTGTCGGACAACGCCAAGAAGAAGGCACAGATTTCGGAACTGCAATCGTTCGTCAGCCGCTTCTCGGCCAACGCCTCGAAAGCCAAGCAGGCCACTTCCCGCGCCAAGGCGATCGACAAGATCCAGCTGGCCGAGGTCAAGCCTTCCAGCCGCGTGAGCCCGTTCATCCGTTTCGAACAGACCAAGAAGCTGCACCGCCAGGCGGTCATCGTCGAGCGCATGGCCAAAGGCTTCGACGGCAAGACACTGTTCAAGGACTTCAGCTTCCAGGTTGAAGCGGGCGAACGCGTGGCGATCATCGGCCCGAACGGTATCGGTAAAACCACCCTGCTGCGCACCCTGGTCAACGAACTGACCCCGGACGCCGGCACCGTGAAGTGGACCGACGCCGCGGAACTGGGCTACTACGCCCAGGACCACGCGCACGACTTCGAAGACGACTGCAACCTGTTCGACTGGATGGGCCAATGGACTCAGGGCGGCGAGCAAATCGTTCGCGGCACCCTCGGCCGGATGCTGTTCTCCAACGACGAGATCCTCAAGTCGGTCAAGGTCATCTCCGGTGGTGAGCAAGGTCGCATGCTGTTCGGCAAGCTGATCCTGCAAAAGCCGAACGTGCTGATCATGGACGAACCGACCAACCACCTGGACATGGAATCCATCGAGGCGCTGAACCTGGCGCTGGAGAACTATCCGGGCACATTGATCTTCGTCAGCCACGACCGTGAGTTCGTGTCGTCGCTGGCGACCCGCATCATCGAGTTGAGCGCCAGCGGCGTGATCGACTTCAGCGGTACTTATGATGATTACCTGCGCAGCCAAGGTGTAGTGTTCTAAACACCGGCTGACAATGGAAAGCCCTGTCCTGGTGACGGGGCTTTTTATTGCCTGAAGATCAAAGATCGCAGCCTTCGGCAGCTCCTGCAGGGGACGTATTCCAATGCAGGAGCTGCCGAAGGCTGCGATCTTTTGATGTTATCGTTAGCCTGCTTCCTTTTATTCGCAGCCCGCGCCATGATGCTGTACTCCCACCGCCGCCCGCGAACGAGCCCCCATGTCTGCGCAGCCACTGCCACCGCAAAGCTCCATGGCGATCACCCTGCAGATCGTCTCCATCGTTTTCTATACCTTTATTGCCTTCCTCTGCATCGGCCTGCCGATTGCGGTGTTGCCGGGGTATGTCCATGAGCAGCTCGGGTTCAGTGCGGTCGTGGCCGGGCTGACCATCGGCTCCCAATACCTCGCCACCCTGCTCAGCCGCCCGATGGCCGGGCGCATGTCGGACAACATCGGCACCAAGCGAGCGATTGTTTACGGGTTGTCGGGGATTGTGTTGAGCGGCGTGTTGACGTTGGTGTCGACGCTGTTGCAAAGCTTTCCGCTGACGAGTCTGTTGATCCTGATCGCCGGCCGCTTGTTGTTGGGTATCGCACAGGGCTTGATCGGCGTCGGCACCATCAGTTGGTGCATGGGCCAAGTGGGCGCTGAACACACCGCACGCTCGATTTCCTGGAACGGCATCGCGTCCTACGGCGCCATCGCCATTGGCGCGCCGCTGGGCGTGGTGATGGTTGCGGAATATGGTTTTGCCAGCCTGGGGATCGCGTTGTCCTTGCTGGCAGCGCTGGCGCTGGTGCTCATCCGCAACAAACCGTCGGTGCCGGTGGTACGCGGTGAACGCCTGCCGTTCTGGGCGGTGTTCGGGCGCATTGCGCCCTTCGGCGCGAGCCTGAGCCTGGCGTCTATCGGCTACGGCACGTTGACCACCTTCATTACCCTGTACTACCTCAGCCGTGGCTGGACTGGCGCCGCCTACTGCCTGACGGTGTTCGGGATCTGCTTCATCCTGGCGCGGTTGCTGTTTATTTCGGCCATCAGCCGCTTCGGTGGATTCACCTCGGCGATTGCCTGCATGAGCATTGAAACGGCAGGGCTGGTGCTGCTGTGGCTCGCGCCTTCGACCGGTTTTGCCCTGGTCGGTGCCGGCCTGGCCGGGTTCGGTTTGTCGCTGGTGTATCCGGCGCTCGGGGTAGAGGCGATCAAACAGGTGCCCAATTCCAGTCGCGGTGCGGGGTTGAGTGCTTACGCGGTGTTTTTCGACCTGGCGTTGGCGATTGCCGGACCGGTGATGGGCGCGGTGGCGTTGAATCTGGGGTATTCGTGGATTTTCTTCAGTGCCGCGTTGCTGTCGATCACTGGCCTGGGTTTGACCCTGTTGCTGAAACGTCGGGCAATGGCCTGACACCCGTAATCAGTGTGGAACAGCCCCTGTGGCGAGGGAGCTTGCTCCCGCTCGGCTGCGAAGCCGTCGCAAAGCTTTTGGGGCCGCTTCGCGACCCAGCGGGAGCAAGCTTCCTCGCCACAGGGGCTGGTTCCCACTGGGTAGATCATTGATCAGCAGTTTGCATCCCCGCACGGGTCGGCACGCCCAGCGCATGGGAGAAGAACCGTCCCGCTTCGGAAATCATGTTTCGGTGAATGTCTTCGCGGTCAACGCCGTCGGCATCGGTGCACAGCGCCGGCATGGCGGCGATCTGTTCTTCGTTGCACGGCGCCATGAACACGAAGTGCCCTGCCCCGGCCAATAACTTGAAGTCAGGCGCGATCGGCAGTTTGCGCGCCAGCGCCGCGGCGTTTTTGTCGAAGGCCACCAGTTTGTCGCCGTCGCCGCTGTAAAGCAGCACCGGCACATGCACGTCGGCCAGGGTGTGACGGCCGAACTTCAGGCTCAGCGGCGCCATCAGCAGCAGCGCGTGAACCCGAGGGTCCGCCACCGGTTGCAGGTCATCGCGGTCGACGATCAACTCGCCTTGGGTGTTGCAGGCATCGCGGTCGTCCGGGCGTTCCTGGCAGTAGCGACGCAACCGGTCCAGATCAGGCGTCGCTCCGGACAGAATCAGCGCCGTCTCCCCGCCCGCCGAGTAACCGATCACCCCGACCTGGTCGGCATTGACGAACGGCGCGAGCATGCGGTCGCCCAGGGTGGCGGTAATGGCTTCGGAAATCTGGATCGGCCGACCGTACAGGTTGCTCAAGGTGCCGAGGCGGCTGTGGTCTTTGGAGTTGTCGCCGGGATGAATCACCGCCACCACCACGAAACCCTTGCGCGCCAGCGACGTGGCGAGGTCATGCAGGGCCAGCGGCGTGCCGGTGTTGCCGTGGGACAGCATCAGCATCGGGAAACGGCCGATGGCGACGCGGGTGTCTTCGCCCGCTTCGACCGTGTAGCCCTCGAGTTGGCTGGTGTGTTCCCGGTCGCTGGAGGGGTAGAACGCGATGGCGCGCATCGGTTGCAGGTCCAGCGGGTCGAGAAAACTCATCTCATGGAAGCCGACGCTCCAGTGAGGATGTGGCGCAGGCGCGGCGTGCACTGAATTCAGGCTGCTGAGCAGGCAAATCAGTAACGTTGCACAAAGACGCACCATGGGATGCCCCACCTTTGTTACTTGACCGGAAAGCCCGTTCTCCATCGACTACCGAGGAAGCGGCCTTGTACCAGCAATGGCGGCCACCCTGGTCGTGACAGAACGGGGACATCAACCCTCGACTGCATAACCTGGGCCACAACTTGAACGATTGAAGACACAACTAGAAAAAGCCAGTAGAAATAGTCAGAAACAAAAAACTCCGCATCTGACACTTGCGTGTTCAGAATACAGAGTTTTTTGGGGTGTTGCTCGAGCTGATTTACACCTTTACGCAAGCCTTACGCGGCAGCGAACAGTTGCTCGCTGATTTGCGTGTGAGCGTCGCTCATGGCTTTGGTGCGCACTTCGTCACCGTAAGCCAGGCCGTGAGCACGGACGAATTCGATGTCGGTGATGCCGATGAAGCCGAACAGCACTTTCAAATACTCTTCGTGAGCCACGCCAGTCGCCTGACCGGCATGCAAGCCGCCGGAAGTCGACACGATCACGACTTTCTTGCCACCGCACAGGCCTTCAGGGCCGGCTTCGGTGTAGCGGAAGGTCTGACCGGCAACGGCGATGCGGTCGATCCAGGCCTTGAGTTGGGTCGGAATGGTGAAGTTGTACATCGGCGCGGCAATGACTACGGCATCGGCGGCGAGGAATTCGGCCAGCGTCGAGGCGCTCAGTTCGGCTTCGTGCTGCTGGGCGGCATTGCGCAGTTCGGCGGCGGTGCCGGCGGCGACCAGGGTCGTGGCGGAGAAATGGCTGATGGCATCGCTGGCCAGGTCGCGGTAAGTCACCACGGCGCTCGGCTCGGCGGCTTGCCAGGCTTTGACGACTTCACTGCTCAGCTGACGGGAAGCCGAGTTGTCACCAAGAATGCTCGAATCGATATGCAGCAGTTTCATGTGGGATCTCCAGGTGAGGATCGCCACGGGGCGATCTGATGGAGACAATCCTACAGACGAAACCAATAGCTGATTAGACTGCAACAATGCGATAGTTCGTCTCACTGATAGAACAATCGGGTTAACACCATGCAAGACCTCAATGACCTCTACTACTTCGCCAAGGTGGTCGAAGCCGGCGGTTTCGCTGCAGCCGGGCGTGTGCTGGGGATTCCCAAGTCGCGCTTGTCGCGGCGGATCGCCGAGCTGGAAGAACGCCTTGGCGCGCGCCTGTTGCAACGCACCACCCGGCAACTGAAGTTGACCGCCGTGGGCGAACGTTATTTGCGGCACTGCCAGGCCATGCTGCTGGAAGCCGAGATGGCCGATGAAGCCGTGGCCAGCATGTCCAGCGAACCCCGCGGACGCTTGCGGGTGTCCTGCCCCGTCGGGTTGGCTCACGAAATGCTGCCGACGGTGATCAGTCGGTTTCTCGAAAAATTCCCGCAGGTTCAACTGGAAGTGATGCTGCTCAACCGCCGGGTCGACCTGGTGACCGAGGGCGTCGACGTCGCGCTACGGGTGCGTGAATTGGGAGATGAAGACCCGTTGCTGGTCACCCGACGCCTGCGTCAGGCGCAGATGCTGATGGTGGCCAGTCCGGACTTTCTCCATGGGCGAGCGATCAATCATCCCGAGGAGCTCAAGGGCTTGCCGGTGCTTGGCGCCCTTGAAGCCGACCGCATGGTGCATATCCGCATGCTCGATCAACAGGGTAAAAGCCATGAACTTGCGCTCGAAGCCCGACTGGGCATCGACGACTTCATCGTGCGCAAGGCCTGCACACTCGCCGGCCAGGGCTTTACCATGCTGCCGATGATGTATTGCGAGCAGGAACTGCAAAGCGGCGCGCTGGTGCAATTGCTCCCTGACTGGTCGTTGCCTGGCGGCTGGCTGCAAGCGGTCTACCCTCACCGACGCGGGGTCATGCCGGCGGTGCGCGCCTGGCTCGACCATTTGATCGAATCATTCAATGCCTGTGGGGACCGATTGATATGAAGGCTGGACGCATGAGCGAAGAGGATGTCGCGCAGTTCTGCCTGGCGCTGCCGGGGGCGCGGGAAGACTACAAGTGGGGTGGCGTGCGGGTGTTTTCGATTGCCGGGAACAAGATGTTCGCCCTGCAGAACCTGCGGGGCGAATCCCTCGCCTTCAAGGTCGACAAGGACCTGTTTCTGGGGCATTGCGACCGCCCGGGCGTTCACCCGGCGCCGTACCTGGCGCGGGCCCAATGGATCATCATGCAAACGCCCTACCCGCTGGGCGCCGAAGAACTGCAAAGCCTGTTGCAACGTTCCCATCAACTGGTGGTAAGCAAGCTGCCCAAGCGCACGCAGGTCGGACTGCTGCTTTAGAACAGCGCCAACAGGTTTGCCCCCAGGAACAGCTGATCAATCCAGAACACTTGATGCAGCAACACGATCATCCAGAACAGCAGTTGAAACGACACTTTACGCGTCTTGTGCCGGAACACCTGCTGGGCGACCAAGGCGCCCGGCCAGCCACCGGCGAGTTCAACTGCATGCAGCACGTTCTCCGGCGTACGCCAGGTGTCGGTGCGGGCCTTGCGCTTGTCGCTCCAATAAAGGAAGAACGCCAACACGCTGACGATGCCGTAGGCCGCCAGGGGTACCAGCGAAATCCCGCGCAGCCAGAACGACAACGAGCCCACCAACGGCAGCGCGCACACGGCCGCGAACACCAGCAGTTTCAGCCTGGGGTTCTGGATCTGCCCTCCGGAATTGCGTCCGGGGCTGCTGCTCCTGCCGGCATCATTCATGGCTTGACCGCAGTCCAGTCGACCCAGCCGAACTGCCAGGTGGCCAGGATCACCAGACCAAACGCAATGCGATACCAGGCGAACGCCGCGTAGCTGTGGCTGGCGATGAACTTGAGCAAGCCTCTGACGGCAATCATCGCGAAGATGAACGCGGTGATGAAACCGATGGCGAACACCGGAAAATCAGCCGGCACGAACAGGTCGCGATACTTGTAGCCCGAGTAGACCGCCGCGCCGACCATGGTCGGCATCGCGAGGAAAAACGAAAACTCGGTGGCGGTCTTGCGCGACAGCCCGAACAGCAAACCACCAATGATCGTCGAGCCTGAACGCGAGGTGCCCGGAATCATCGCCAGGCACTGGGCGAAGCCAACTTTCAAGGCATCTTTCCAGGTGATCTCATCGACGGTTTCGGCGTGTACTTCGTGCTGACGCTGCTCGGCCCACAACATCACGATGCCGCCCACGACCAATGCCGTGGCCACGGTGATCGGGTTGAACAGGTAATGGTGGATCAGGTCGGCAAAGATCACCCCCAATACCACCGCCGGCAGGAAGGCAATCAGCAGGTTGGCAGTAAAGCGCCGGGCGTTTGGCTGCGTCGGCAAACCAATGACGACATCAAAAATCTTGCGCCGGAATTCCCAGACCACGGCGAGAATCGCGCCGAGCTGAATAATGATGTTGAACGCCATGGCCCGCTCACCACCGAAATTGAGCAAGTCGGCCACAATAATCTGGTGTCCGGTACTGGAAATCGGCAAAAACTCCGTCAACCCTTCTACAACGCCAAGTATCAATGCCTGCAAGGCGGTCCAAAGATCCATCAATCCCCCAAAAGGCGATGCGCAACGGCATGCCCCGTTAATATTTTTTCAAGAACAGTCAGCGTAGCCAAAAGACCCGCGCGCACAGAATCCGGACGGAACCGTAAAAATTCCGTGAAACATCGACTTGGATTCAGGTTTTTCCGTGCGGGGCCGAAATCCTATCAGACAAGGCTGAATAACGCTGCCACGTTATTGGACTTGGGTCGGATATGCCCGATCGGCAAAGTGTGGTTGGATGCCGGCGATCATTTATTACAAGAAAAAGAAACCGGGGTGACAGCGTTATGAACAGCTTGCGAAATATGTCGATCAGCCGCCGCTTGTGGCTCATTTTGATCGTGGCCGTCATGATGCTTTTGACGTTAGGCGTGTTGATGCTCAAGCAGATCCACGAAGACCTTTATCACGCCAAGGCGCAGAAAACCCAACACGTGGTGCAGACCGCCAGCGGCATTCTGACCTATTACCATGACCTGGAAACTGCCGGCACGCTCACACGCGAGGCCGCGCAGAAACAGGCGATGACCGCCGTTCGCGGCCTGCGGTATGACCAGAACGACTACTTCTGGATCAACGACCTGACGCCGGTGATGATCATGCACCCGGCCAACCCGAAACTCGATGGCCAGAACCTCTCGGCGATTCGCGACCCGGACGGGTTTGCGCTGTTCAACGAAATGGTCGCCCTCGCCAAAGCCAAGGGCGCCGGCGCCATCGACTATCGCTGGCCGAAACCGGGCGCCAGCGAGCCGGTGGCAAAAACGTCCTATGTCAAACTGTTCGAGCCATGGGGCTGGGTGATCGGCTCGGGCGTGTACATCGATGACATGCAAGCCGAGTTCATGGCCCAGGTCTGGAAAGCGACCGTCGTCGGGCTGGTGATTGCCGCCATCATGGCCCTGCTGGTGATCCTGATTGCCCGCAGCATCGTGCGCCCGCTCCAGGAAACCGTGAACGCCATGGCCAACATTGCCAGCGGTGAAAGTGACCTGACCCGCAGCCTCGATACCCATGGCCAGGATGAAGTGACGCAATTGGCCCGCCACTTCAATGCCTTTACCGCCAAACTGCGGTTGGTGATCGGTCAATTGCAGGTGTCCGCCAGCGCTTTGGGCCAGTCGTCCAGCGAGCTGGGCAACGACGCCGCGCAAGCCCAGCAACGCAGTCAGCAGCAATCCCAGCAGATGGAGCTGGTGGCCACGGCCATCAATGAAGTGACGTACGGCGTGCAGGATGTCGCCAAGAATGCCGAGCAAGCGGCCAGCGAAATGCGCGATGCCGAATCCCAGGCGCAGCAGGGCCAGGTCAACATCGACAGCAGCCTGCAACAGATCGACACGTTGTCCGGCACCATTGATCAGGCTGTGGAAGTCATCCGTACGCTCGCCACCGAAAGCACCCAGATCGGCAGCGTGCTGGAAGTGATCCGCTCTATCGCCGAGCAAACCAACCTGCTCGCCCTCAATGCCGCCATCGAGGCCGCCCGGGCCGGCGAGCAAGGTCGCGGGTTTGCCGTCGTGGCGGATGAGGTGCGTCTGCTGGCCCAGCGCACGCAGAAGTCCACCGCCGAGATCCAGTCGATGATCGAACGCCTGCAAGGCCACTCCGAAGCGGCGGTCAAGGTCATTGGCGACAGCAGTCGCGCATCGCAGCTGACCATCGAACAAGCCGGCCTGGCCGGTGCGAGCCTGAATGCCATTGGCCAGGCACTGCGCAACCTCAACGGCCTGAACGCCTCCATCGCCAGCGCCACCCTGCAACAGGCCCACGTGGTCGAGGACATCAACCAGAACGTCACCCAGGCCGCCGGTTTGTCCCACAGCACGGCGCTGGCGGCGGAACAGTCGAGTATGGCGAGCGTGCGGCTCAAGGATCTGAGCGAGCAGTTGAACGGTTTGCTCAAGCAGTTCCGCGTGTAATCCAGACACCAATCTCTGTGGCGAGGGGATTTATCCCCGTTCGGCTGCGAAGCAGTCGTCGATCTTTTGGGACCGCTCCGCGGTCCAACGGGGACAAGTCCCCTCGCCACAAAAGCTCGCTCGCCACAGAAGCCTCCTCGCCACAATCCCGGTACAATCCGCCCCCCTCTACGATTTCCCCAAGGAACCTCCATGTCCGGGCTTGAACTGTTTGCCGCCTCCCTCGGTGTGATTGCCGTCTGGTTGACGGTCAAACAGAACCCCTGGTGCTGGCCGATTGGCCTGGTCATGGTGTCGCTTTACAGCTGGGTGTTTTTTGAAGTGAAGCTGTATTCGGACATGCTGTTGCAGGTGATCTACGCCGCGTTGCAACTCTATGGCTGGTGGCAATGGACGCGCGCGGGGGCTGCGCGACAGGGGCGGCGGGTTAGCCAGCTCAAGGGAGAATCGGTCGTGTCAGGCCTGGCCATTGGTGCCGTCGGCAGTCTGATGCTCGGCGCGGCCATGGCGCACTGGACCGATGCCGCTCAACCCTGGCTCGATGCGGCGTTGACTGGCTTCAGCCTGGTGGCGCAGGTGTGGATGGCGCAAAAGCGCGTTCAATGCTGGCCACTGTGGATCACCCTCGATGTGATTTTCGTCGGGCTCTTCATCTATAAGGGCATGTACCTGACCGTCGGGCTCTATGGGTTGTTCGCCGTGATTGCCGTGCAAGGCTGGCGTGAATGGCGCGCCGACCCGGCGCTACGCACATGAAAGTCCTGGTACTGACCGGGCCCGAATCCAGCGGCAAGAGCTGGCTTTCGAGTGAGATTCGCGCCAACTTTGGCGGCATTTTGGTCGGCGAGTATGTTCGGCATTTCATCGATACTGAAGCCCGTGTAACTTGCTACGACGATATTACGCCAATAGCACTTGGCCAGCTGACTTGGGAAGATGAAGCACGAGCCAAACAACCGCGACTGCTGATTCTCGATACGCATCTGTTGAGCAATATCCTTTGGAGCCGCACCTTGTTTAACGCTTGCCCGACGTGGGTCGAGCGAGCATTGCTGGCCAGGCACTACGACCTGCATTTGTTGCTCAGCCCCGAATCGGTGCCCTGGCATGACGATGGCCAGCGTTGCCAACCGCAGCTGGAAGAACGCAAGGCGTTTTTCCAGGCCAGCCACCAGTGGCTTGAGCTGCATCGTCAGCCTTACCAGGTTGTGCAAGGTGACTGGAATCAACGCAAGGATGCGGTATTCGAGGCTGTGACACGCTTGCTCAGTCCCTGACAGGCGTCATATATGTCCATTCCTGAAACACTCTCCCCTGCGAAAACCCGCGGGCTAAAGCTGCCCGTGCCCGCCTCCAAGAAAATGTTACGCCACTGATACAAATTGCCTACAACACCCCGTAACGAGCAATTGCGCCAGCAATGGACGGTGATTTTGCGTGGGTGTGTCTCAGCAGCGTTACAAATTTTTTTTGACCGCCTCGACAATTAAATACAAGTAATTGTTTTTTAAAGAAAAACAAAAACCGGCACACCTTCTGCTCTCTTCCTCGCAACCCTGACAAGGGCCAGCGTTCTTACAGAAGGAATTGCCGCCGTGGGGAAATTTCATAACAACATCTATAGCTTCCTGCTGATCGCACTCGGCTCAAGCGTCTGCCCCGTTCAGGCGGACAACGGCATCATTATTATCAAACGTGATGTCCAGACGCGAAACGCAGTGCAAGCGCCGGTAGCTCCCGACCCTAACCCCACGACCGCCAATGCCAACCCCTCCAAGCTAATTCTCAATCAGACGAGCGAGCTGAACGACGGCGATTTTGCCAACGTCGCCAGTGGTGCGGGTATCACACGCCTGGTCAATTTAAACAACACCAATCTGGGCGGCAATATCACCACCCAGAATCAGATTTCCAACCTCCCCGCCGGACGGGGAAGTTCGGGCAACGGCATCTCCAACCTGGTCAATTCAAGCGTTCAGCGAGGCCTGGGCGGTCTGAAAATCATCACGGGAGGCCAATGAGATGAATCGCAAACTGCTGATTGTCGCCATGCTTTGCAGTGCGTCGAGCTTTGCTCAACCACCCATCATCAATAACGCCGACATCAACGGGTCCGGTAGTCAGTACCAAGGCAACTTCGCGGTCAACCAGGCCGCGGGCGATCAGCAGCAACAGGCCAACGCCCGGGCCATCGCCATTGGCGATGCGGCCAGCGCGACCACTCAGATTCGCCAACGGCTGAATACGCAGGTCGACCCCAGAATGGATGCTCGAGCCAGCATTCAAGGCGACTCCTTCAGCCATGGCAACGGTGTTCTGGGCGTAAACCAGAGCGCGGGTGCCAGCAACCAGCAAGCCAATGCCCTGCGGATAAGCATCAGTAAACAACCGCAAAGTATCGACGACAGCGTCCTCATGCAACAGAACGTGGCGCTGCTCAACAACTCCGATCCAACTGCCTCTGCACCAGGCCTCCGCCAGGTCACTACCAGTGACCAGGCTTTCACCGGTAGCCGTGGGGTGATCCAGTTGAATCAGAGCGCCGGGGTAGGAAACCGAATGGCCAATACCCTGAGCGTACGGGTCGCGGACTGACCCAAAAAAGGTAGTTACAACACTTAACCTAAAATAAGTACGGAGAATCACCATGAAACCTTCGATGGCACTCAAGCCTCTGGTTTTCGCAATTGCTGCGCTCATGGCTGTTGCTGTACAAGCTGGCAACGATCGTCGTAACGATGACCACCACCATGGCCATAATAACAACGGTCACCACACCCCTCCTCCAACCAAAATCCCTGTCTACGCGACTGCCAATGCCAACGACAAACAGAGCAGCACCGGCAACCGCATCCTTAACCAAGGGACTGTGAACAACGCCGAGATGAGCGGCTCTGCCACAGGCGCAAGCGGCAACGTCGGCGTCAACGTCGCGGCAGGCGCCGGCAACCAACAGGACAACGCTGCTGCCATCGCGAACGCTGGCGCCACCTCCGCTCTCGATAACTCCTTCGTGTTCGGCGTTGCCACTGCCACTGCATCCGTCAAGCAGTACAGCAACAACAACAAGGTCGACAACTACAACACCACAGCCTCTGCGGTGATGAGCCAGTCGGGCAATGGCGGCAACGGCAACATGGGGATCAACATTGCTGGTGGCGACCTCAACCAACAGAAAAACACCATGGCAATTGCCAACTCCAATGCTCCGCTTGGCAATGCAACAGCCACCGCCTCTGCTGAACAAAATGGTCCTGGTCTGGTCGTGAACAACAGGGCGGATCAGAACGTCGCGCTGACTACGGTGACGCTGACCACAACCAAAAGCGGCAGTGCCTCTTTCAGCCATAACTCCGAGCTGAACATTGATAAGAGCGCTTCCAGCAACTGGGCCAAGAGCGGTGCCAGCAGTTATGACGCCAGCGGTGCCAGTCACTTCGATGCAAGCGGTTCAAAAGGCACCGATAGCAGCGCTACCAGCCATGCTTCTATAGTCGCTTCCCTGGAAGCAGCGGCGGATGGTTCCAAATCCGTTACCGTTAATTATGGCCATGGAGATCGCACTCACAGCGCTTCTTTCGACGCATCGCTTAACGCATCGCTCGATGCATCTGTCGATACAGAGCACTCCAATTCGACCGACTCTTCGTTCGAAAAAGCGTTCGATTCTTCGTTTACAAAATCGTTTGACTCTTCGTACGACAAATCAGGCGAGCAATCGTCCGCTTCTACCAAGCACGAAGTTAAGGGCTACAGCGAAAGCAATACTTGGGATTTGAGCAACACCGTCTCCTATCAAATCCTGACCCCAAATGGCTGGGCAAACCCTGTGACCAACACTGCAACCCTGAGTGGTTCGGTGAATGGCGGCAGTGGCAACCTCGGCGTGAACGTGGCTGCCGGTGTGGGCAACCAACAAAGCAACTCGCTGGCCATTTCCAACCAATCGTTCTGATGGCTGACTCTGGAGGCCCCCTCACGGGGGCCTTTTTTCAACACAACCAGAGGGCGTCCCACCATGCGCATTATCGCCTTGGCAGTTTTGCTTTGCGTGGCCAGTGTGATCGAGGCTGCACAACTGCCGCTTTCCGTCCTGCCGGGCGGCGCGGTGATTTACAAGCCGATCCAGAGCGTACGCGAGCGTAAATTTGCCGACCTGGTACAACAGAAAACCGACTTCAGTTGCGGCGCAGCTGCGCTGGCGACCATCTTGCGCCAGGCCTATTGGCTGGACGTGAATGAAGATCAGATCATCGAAGGCATGCTGGCCCACGCCGATCAAGACATTGTCCGCGTCCAGGGCTTCTCCATGCTCGACATGAAGCGTTACGTGGAAAGTATCGGCATGCGGGCCCGTGGCTACCGGGTAGCGGCGGAAACGTTGAGCGATATCAAAATTCCGGTCGTGGTACTCCTGGATATTCGTGGCTACAAACATTTTGTAGTGCTGCAAAAAGTCCATAACGGCTGGGTCTATATCGGAGATCCGGTGCTGGGTCACAAACGTTTCAAAGTCGACGACTTTGTCAAAGGCTGGAACGGCATCATCTTTGCCGTCATTGGCCAGGGCTATGACAAAGCCAATGCGCTGCTCGACCCACCCCTGCCACTGACCGCCAAGAACCGCATCAACACCTTCAGCCCGGTGCAAGACGCAGAGTTGTTGGACTTCGGATTTATCCGAAGCGACTTCTTCTAATAACAATGGAGCACGACGCTCCGGGAGCATCCAATGAAGACTCCAATCTGGCTGGCCGTAGTCTGCCTGGCCGCCAGCCTGCCAACCCAGGCACAGATATTGAAACCCATCGAACTGAATGATCAGGAGTTGGCGAGCCTGCGAGGCCGCTATGTCATGCCTGGACGGATCGTCAGTTTCGGGATTGTCATGACCAGCACTTGGCAAAATGCCAACGGCCAAGTGATCGGGGCAACGTCCTCGATGCAAATTCAGCAAACAACCATCAAGCCACAGTTCTATGTGTCGATGATCGACCAGACAGGTAATGGCTCGGCGGTTTCCCAGGGCACCGGTACCGTCAGCGGCGGTAACGGTTTGAGCACGACCCAGGGCGTCACTCAAGTGGTGCGCGCCGCCGGCGACAACAACAGCGCTTACAACAACGTTAATCTCAACGTCCAAAAAGGTGGCCAGGCGCCACAGATGGACAACCAAGGACAAGTGTTGGCCGCGGGTTCAACCCTGACCCATGCCAATGGTGCCGGGGCGCTGAGCATTTCATCTTCCGGCTCGGGCGTGCAGCTCAACATCGTGGCCAGTAACAACCAGGGGAGCATCGCGCAGCGCCTCGCCCAAGGTGGGCTTATGCAAAACGCGACATTGCTTGGCGGTGGCAACCAGGTCAACAACGCGATGACGATCAACGTTGTACTGCGCGATAACCTGCCGTCGACCAGTTCGCTGAATGGCAACCTGGATCAACTTAAAGGTCTTCGCGCTCTCGGATTCTGATCTACGCTCAGTCTCATCAGATGCACTCAGAAGGGACGGCTAACCATGCACCGATCGTTGACGCTCAGGGCTATCGTTTGTTTGAGTAGCCTGGCACCGGGAACAATGCTGTACGCAGCTCCGGATCCCCAGGTTGAAGCACTAAAACAAGAACTCATGGAGTTGAAACAGCGTTACGAAGCACAACAGAACGCGCTGATGGTACTCGAGCAGCGCGTTCGCCAGGTCGAAGAAACACCTGCGACACCGGCGCCCAAGCGCCTGACCAAATCCCCTGCCGAACCGTCCAGGGGTGGCCAGGCGGTGGCGGCCGGTGCGCCGGGAACCACCGGCAGTTCATACGGCCAATCGCTCAAGGATGATTCCGAACCTGCGCAAAGCGTTTCAAACCTGTATGACGAAGCCAGCGGTTTCTTCGGTGGCGGCAAATTCAGTGTCGAAACCGGCCTGACCTACACCCACTTCGATACGCGTGCGCTGACGCTCAATGGCTTTCTGGCACTGGACTCGATTTTCCTTGGCAACATCAACCTCGACCGAATCAAGGCTGACAACTGGACGCTGGACCTGACCGCCCGCTACAACGTGGCGCAACGCTGGCAGTTCGACGTTAACGTTCCCGTGGTTTATCGCGAATCAACGTATTCCTCAGGCGGCGCGGGTGGTGCAGGCCCGGTGACGTCGGACGCAACCGTGACCCGCGACCCGACCATCGGCGATGTGAACGTGGGCGTGGCTTACAAGTTTCTGGATGAGTCGGCCAGCCTGCCCGACGCGGTGGCTACCTTGCGCATCAAGGCACCGACCGGCAAGGATCCTTACGGCATCAAGCTGATCGAGGACCCGAACAACGATAACCTCGCGGTCCCCGAGGACTTGCCGACCGGCAACGGTGTCTGGTCGATCACCCCGGGTATCTCGCTGGTCAAGACTTTCGACCCGGCCGTGCTGTTCGGCTCCCTGGCCTACACCTACAACATGGAGGATTCTTTCAGCGACATCAGCCCTCAGGTCGGCTCCAAGGTGAAAGGGGACGTGAAACTGGGCGATTCCTGGCAAGTCGGCGCAGGCATTGCATTCGCCTTGAACGAGAAGATGAGTATGTCGTTCTCGTTCACCGATCAGTTCGCCCGCAAGAGCAAGATCAAACCGGACGGCGGCGATTGGCAATCGATTTCCAACAGCGATTACAACGCGGCCAACTTCAACATCGGCATGACGCTGGCAGCCTCCGATAACCTGACGATCGTTCCCAACCTGGCCATCGGCATAACCGACGACGCGCCAGACTTTTCCTTCAGCCTGAAATTCCCGTACTACTTCTAACCGCTTCACCTGAATGGAAAAGGCCCGCTGCGAGTTCATCGCAGCGGGCCTTTTCGTTTCGCCCCGCCCTAGCGGATCTGGTGCTTGTGCAGCAGTCGGTAAAAGGTTGGCCGCGACACGCCCAGCACCCGGGCGGCGACGCTCAGGTTGTCACTGTGGCGGTTCAATACATCGCACAATGCCTGGCGTTCGGCGCGTGTCTTGTAGTCCTCGAGGGTGCCCATCGGTGCGGCGATGGTCTGCTGGCTGATCAGCCCCAGGTCGCGGGCCTCGATCTGCCGCCCCTCGGCCAGGACCAACCCCCGGCGCACCCGGTTGGCCAGTTCACGCACGTTGCCCGGCCAGTCATGCTTGCCCATGGCAATCAGCGCGTCCTCACTGAAACTGCGCGGACGACGGCCGGTTTCATGGCTGTAGAAATGGGAGAAGTGGTTGGCCAGCATCGACAGATCGCCATGGCGTTCACGCAGTGGCGCAGTGACCACTTGCAGCACATTGAGGCGGTAGTACAAATCTTCGCGGAAGCGCTTCTTCTCGATGGCGGCTTCCAGGTCAATGTGTGTCGCCGCCAATACCCGTACATCCACAGGAATCGGCTGGCTGCCGCCCACGCGCTCGATGTGTTTTTCCTGGAGGAAGCGCAGCAGGTTGGCTTGAAGCTCCAGAGGCAGGTCACCGATTTCGTCGAGAAACAGGGTTCCGCCGTTCGCAGCTTCGATCCGTCCGATCTTGCGTTGATGGGCGCCGGTGAAGGCCCCCTTCTCGTGACCAAACAGTTCGGACTGGATCAGGTGTTCCGGAATCGCGCCGCAATTGATTGCGACAAAGGGTTTGCTGTGCCGCTGGGATTGTCGATGGAGGGTCCGGGCGACCAGTTCCTTGCCGGTTCCGCTCTCACCGCGAATCAACACCGGAGACTCAGTGGGCGCCAGCTTGCTCAGCAGTTTGCGCAGCTCGCGAATCGGCTTGCTGTCGCCGAGCAACTCGTGTTCCGGCTGATCGATGTGAACCGTGCCCTGGCCACGCAAGCGCGCCATGCCGAACGCCCGGCCGAGTGTCACTTGAACCCGGGACACATCGAACGGCAAGGTGTGAAAATCGAAAAACCATTCGCAGACAAAGTCCCCGACATTTTGCAGCCGCAGGACTTCCTGGTTGAGCACGGCGATCCACTCGGTGCCGCTGCGGCTGATCAGCTCCTTGACGGCCTCTGGGCGTTCCAGATGGAACGGCTGCAGACGCAACAGGCCAACGTCGCAGGTTCGGTCGGCGGCATTTTCCAGTGTGCAGCTATCAACGTCCCAACCTACAGCGCGCAACCCCGGCAGCAGACGATGGCAGTCGTCACACGGGTCCACCACTAACAGGCGTCGTAAAGCGGGCGCTTCGATCATGACTGTTCCTTGGCGCCAAATTGTAGGAAATATTATTAAAAACAGTCATTTGGCAGACCTGACTGTAACATTAGCAATAATTTGACATTTGCTTGTACCGATTGACTATAGGACTGTCGCGGAAGCAGTTATAAGAACTAACTTTGTTAGTTACCTAACGAGTCGAACCTTTCATTTACCTTTCAAAGCCTGCAAGCACCTTGAACCGAAGAAAGAAAGTTGAAATTTCTTTTAATTGTATGTGACCCACCCCCCGGTTGCGGGCATCAGTACAAGTAACCAGCCGAACGGTAAGCCCAACCGACGGCACATCACTTGATTGGGCATACAGAGAGAAGATCCCATGACCGCCCCGCTCCGTATCAACGAAGCTCTTTTGATTGCCGACCGCGCATTCCAGCCATTTCAATGCGTGGCCTGGGCCCCACAAGACGGCAACGGCGAACTCAGCCTGACCGTCATCGACCGCACCAATACCCGTATTGGCCGCAAACAGATTCCAAGCAGTGCCTATACCGATCCGGCACAACTTGAACAGTTTCTGGAAGAAGCCCGTAAAGAGCTGAGCCAGGAAGGTTACGCGCTGCAATCGTGGTCGATGCCGCACTAAAGCGTTTTGCGGATTACTTCCGGTAATCCGCCCCTACCCCTCAATCGTTAGTTTGCTGGCCTTCTGCGCCAAACACACTTTCGACGTCCGTTTATTCGAAGTTCCCAAGGCCAATTCATTGGCTGGCTTTTCAGTGGTTCGAAAAGACACTGTTCTGGCACAAAGCGACCCTCCGCTTGTTAGTTCTCTCAGTTGTGGAACCGGTCATTCAGGCGTTGAATGTTTCCCCAGTCGCCACCGCCTATTCCTGGATCACGACGACTCGCAAGGAGACGCGTGCATGTCAATCCAGAGCGCTTTAGCCTTACCCGCAGCGCTGAACGATGCAGGGAAACTTGATGAGTCCTTTGCCGGCTCCGGCAAAACCCAAGTGTATTTCGCTGGCAGCACCTCCAGCATGGCCAATGGCGTCGCGATTGATTCCGCGGGCAGGCTGCTGATAGCCGCAAAAGTCGGCACCCCGGGCGGCAGCCGCTTTGGCCTGGCACGTCTGCTCGAGGACGGCTCGGCGGACCTGGCCTTCGGCCAACAAGGCAGTGTCATCAGCCAGTTCAAACCCGGCTTTGAAGCCATGGGCGGCAAAGTCCTGCTACTGGCCGATGGGCGCATCCTGTTGGCCGGCCTGCACTATGAGAATGCGCACCGAACCCTGCCCGCCTTCGCGCTTTTCAATCAGCAGGGTAAACCGGTCCAGTCATTCGGCGACAACGGACGCTGTATCGTGCGCCTGCCGGGCAATCTTTCCCAAGGCGTGCGCGATGCCTGGTTGCCGCCTGGCGTGCCGGGCGCCGAAGCGTGTGATGTCTGCGTGCAGGACAACGGGCGAATCCTTTTGCTGGCCAATCACCATTTCGAACTGGCCGATCATGTCGGCGTTCTGGTACGGCTTCACCCCGACGGCTCACTGGACGATACCTTCAACGGACGCGGCTTCGTGCTGGTCAGGCATCTGCTGATGAACACCTGGCTGAGTAGCCTGCTGGTGCAACCTGACGGACGGATTCTGGTCGGCGGCTCGATCAACTTTCCTGAAGAAGGCCTGCTGGCGCGTTATCACAGCAACGGCAGCCTCGACGAAAGTTTCGCCGTGGATGGTTTCATGGGTTTCATGGCGCAGGGACGTCATGCTCAGGTCAGCCAGATCGTCCAGCAACACAGTGGCGACCTGCAATGTGTTGGCAGCAGCCGCGACCCTATGCAGTGCATGGTCCTGAAAGTCCATAGTAATGGTCGCCCGGACATTCACTGCAACGGCGGCCAACCGCAATTACTGGAAATTGGCCACAACGGCTGCCAGTGGACCGCCGCCCAGGTTCTGGCGGACGGCAGCGTGCTGACCGTCGGCGCTACAGCCGGGGGCATCGAAGCTGATTTCATTCTGGCCCGGCACCTGCCCGGCGGACAGCTCGATGGGCGCTTTGGCAATGGCAGCGGTTGGGTCCGCACCCGTTTGAGCCGCGGCCCGGATACCGCGACCTCGCTGGCCGTGCAGTCCAATGGCAACATCGTTGTAGGCGGCCATTCGCTGGATGGTAACTACCGGGCAGTCGTCGCACGGTATCTGGGATAGGCACTCCGACCTATCCGACGCTTGATCTTCCCTTCGGCTTACGGCAACTTGCGCGCTTCTTAATACAAGGAGCAGCCGATGTCTGGCTCAATGGCTCAAGCGTTCGCGCATAATTTTCTCGGGCACTCACCTCGCTGGTACAAGGCCAGTATTCTCGGGTTCCTGATTCTCAACGCCCTGGTGTTGTGGACCGTGGGTCCGGTGGCCGCCGGTTGGCTGCTGGTGCTGGAGTTCATCTTTACCCTGGCCATGGCGCTCAAGTGCTATCCGCTGATGCCCGGTGGCTTGCTGCTGATCGAAGCGTTGCTGTTGAAGATGACCACGCCCCAGGCGCTGTATGACGAACTGGTGCACAACTTCCCGGTCATCCTGCTGCTGATGTTCATGGTGGCAGGTATCTACTTCATGAAAGAACTGCTGCTGTTTATGTTCTCGCGCCTGCTGCTCGGTGTTCGCTCCAAGGCCTTGCTGGCGTTGATGTTCTGCTTCCTGTCGGCGTTTCTCTCGGCCTTTCTCGATGCCTTGACCGTGACCGCCGTGATCATCAGCGCAGCCGTGGGGTTCTACTCGGTGTATCACCGCGTGGCCTCGGGCAATGATCCGCGTCAGGACAGTGAGTATGGCGATGACCAGCACCTTCCAAAGCTGCATCACGCAGATCTCGAACAGTTCCGCGCCTTCCTGCGCAGCCTGCTGATGCACGGCGCCGTGGGCACCGCGCTGGGCGGCGTCTGTACCTTGGTTGGCGAGCCACAGAACCTGCTGATCGGCCACGAAATGGGTTGGCACTTTGCTGAGTTCTTCCTGAAAGTCGCCCCGGTTTCGCTGCCGGTGCTGGTGGCAGGCCTGGTGACGTGCGTGCTGCTGGAGAAATTGCGCTGGTTCGGTTACGGCACACTCCTGCCGGACAACGTGCGCGCCGTGCTGGCCAACTATGCCGCCGAAGACAACGCCGAACGCACCTCGCGCCAACGCGCGGCGCTGATCGTTCAGGGGCTGGCGGCGCTGATTCTGATTGGCTGCCTGGCCTTTCATGTGGCTGAAGTGGGCCTGATCGGCTTGATGGTGATCGTACTGATCACCGCGTTCACTGGCATTACGGACGAGCATCGCCTCGGCAGTGCGTTCAAGGACGCCATGCCGTTCACAGCGCTGCTGGTGGTGTTTTTTGCGGTGGTGGCGGTGATTCACGATCAGCAGTTATTCACCCCGTTGATCCGTTGGGTGCTGGCGCTGCCGGCAGATCAACAACCGGGCATGCTGTTTATTGCCAACGGCTTGCTGTCGGCCATCAGCGACAACGTGTTTGTCGCGACCATCTACATCACCGAAGTGAAACAGGCCTTCATCTCCGGGCAAATGAGCCGTGAACATTTCGAGACACTGGCGATTGCGATCAACACCGGCACCAACCTGCCGAGTGTGGCGACGCCCAATGGTCAGGCGGCGTTTCTGTTTCTGCTGACGTCGGCGATTGCACCACTGATTCGCCTGTCGTATGGGCGGATGGTGTGGATGGCGGTGCCTTATACGGTGGTGATGGGTGGTCTCGGGTGGTACGCGGTGAGTTACTGGCTATAAACACCCGATAAACAATGTGGGAGCAAGCCGGTCTCGCTCCCACATTGGTTTTGTGTCGCTAGCGAGGGAGGATATACCGCTCGATCGCCTGCGCCGCACCGTCTTCGGTATTGGCCCCGGTCACCACGTCAGCCTGACGCTTCACCGCTTCTTCCGACTGCCCCATGGCAATCGACAGGCCTGCGCGGTGAAACATGGCGGGGTCATTGCCGCCATCGCCCATGGCCGCCGTCTGCTCGATCGGCACACCCAGGAACTCGGCCAGTGTCGCCAGCGCTGAGCCCTTGTTCGCCTGCATCGCGGTCACATCCAGATAAACCGGTTGCGATCGCGAGACCTGCGCCTGACCCTCGACCATGGGCAGCAATTGCGCCTCCAGCTCAATCAACAGCTGCGCGTTATTGCTCGCCGCGACGATCTTGTCGATGTGTTCCAGATACGGTTCAAAACTTTCCACCACCACTGGCGGATAGCCCAGGCCATGCTGTTCCCGGGGCACCATCGGCCCGGTCGGGTCTTTCACCAGCCAGTCGCCGCCACTGAATACCCACACCTCAATGTCCGGCAGATCGGCAAACAGCGTCAGCGTGGTCAGTGCGGCCGTGGCCGGCAAATAATGCGCGACCAGCAAACTGCCATCGGGATGGACGATCGTGCCGCCATTGAAGGCCGCCGTCGGCAAGTCCACGCCCAGCGCTTCGATCTGCTGCAACATGGCTTTCGGCGGCCGGCCAGTGGCCAGGCTGAACAGAACACCCGCGTCGCGCAACGAACGAACGGCTTCTATGGTGCGCTGGCTTAGGCTGTGGTCCGGCAGCAACAACGTGCCGTCCATGTCACTGAGCAAAAAGCGAATGAGTTGTTGCGTTTCACCACTCATCCGAGGCTATGCCAGACGCGGCCGTCGCGAGCCAGCAGGTCTTCTGCCGTCGCCGGGCCGTCTTCACCAGCCGCGTAGGTCTGTAGGCTCGGGTCCTGCTGCCAGGCGTCGAGAAAAGGTTGCACGGCGCGCCAGCCGTTTTCGATGTTGTCAGCGCGCTGGAACAGCGTCTGATCGCCGGTCAGGCAATCGTAGATCAAGGTTTCGTAGCCGGTGGACGGCTGCATTTCAAAGAAATCCTTGTAGGCAAAACCCAGTTCGATATTGGCCATTTTCAGCGCCGGGCCAGGCCGCTTGGCCAGAAGATCGAACCACATGCCTTCATTGGGCTGAATCTGGATCCGCAGGTAGGTCGGTTGCAGCTCATCGACCTCGGTATCACGGAACTGCGCATAAGGCGCCGGTTTGAAACAGATGACGATCTCGGTGTCGCGCACGCTCATGCGCTTGCCGGTGCGCAGGTAGAACGGCACGCCGACCCAACGCCAGTTGTCGATCATGACTTTGAGCGCGACATAGGTTTCGGTGGTGCTGTCGGGCGCTACGTTGTTTTCCTGGCGATAACCTGGCAGCAGCTTGCCCTCGATTTCGCTGGCGGTGTATTGGCCGCGTACCGAATTGGCTCGCGCCTCTTCGGTGGACCAGGGCCGGATCGCTCCCACCACTTTGGCTTTCTCGCCGCGAACCGCATCGGCGCCAAAGGCGGCCGGCGGTTCCATGGCCACCATCGCCAATAGCTGGAACAGGTGATTGGGCACCATGTCCCGCAGAGCGCCGGTGTGCTCGTAAAAACTGCCACGGGTTTCCACACCGACGGTTTCCGCGGCGGTGATTTGTACGTGGTCGATGTAATGGTTGTTCCAGAAGGCTTCAAACAGGCTGTTGGAGAACCGGCTGATCAGAATGTTCTGCACGGTTTCCTTGCCCAGATAGTGATCGATCCGGTAGATCTGGTTCTCCGTCATGACCCTTAGCAAACACGCGTTCAAGGCTTCGGCAGTGTGCAGATCGGAACCGAACGGTTTTTCGATCACCACCCTCCTGAAGGCTTCCGGTGTCTCTTGCAGCAAACCGGCGGCGCCGAGGCGACGCACCACTTCGCTGAAGAAACGTGGCGCGGTGGCCAGATAGAACACCGCGTTGCCGGTGCCGCTGGCGGCAATTTTCGCCGCCAGCGCCTGATAGGTGCTGTCGTCCAGGAAATCGCCCTGGACGTAGCTGATGCCTTTGGCGAGTTTGGCCCACAGCTGCGGATCAAGGGCTTGATCGCCCTTGCCGACCTTGCTCGCCACTTCAGCGCGAATGAAATCTTCGAGCTTCTGCGCAAAGGCCTCATCGGTGATGGCGTTGTGGTCAACGCCAATGATCCGCAGTCCATCGCCAAGCAGACCGTCGCGACTCAGGTTGTACAGCGCCGGCATCAGCAAGCGCTTGACCAGGTCTCCGTGGGCACCGAACAGGAACAGCGTGGTCGGTGGTGCGGGTTCTGCCTTGGATTTATTGCGGATCAAGCGGGTCATTTTTTCGCAGTCTCCACGTGGCCGCCGAAGCCGAAGCGCTGGGCAGAGAGAATCTTGTCGCCAAAGGTGCCTTGCCCGCGGGAACGGTAGCGGGAGAACAGCGAGTTCGACAGCACCGGCACGGGCACCGATTGCTCCATGGCGGCTTCGATGGTCCAGCGACCTTCACCGCTGTCAGCCACCGAGCCTGAGTAACCGTCGAGTTTCGGATCGCTGGCGAGGGCGTCAGCCGTCAGGTCGAGCAGCCAGGACGACACGACGCTGCCGCGGCGCCAGACTTCGGCGATGTCGGCGACATTGAGATCAAAACGCTGATCTTCCGGCAGGTTGGTGCTGGCCTTGGTCTTGAGAATGTCGAAGCCCTCGGCGAAGGCCTGCATCATTCCGTATTCGATGCCGTTGTGGATCATCTTCACGAAATGGCCAGAGCCTGCGGGACCGGCGTGGATGTAACCGCGTTCGGCACGATCGTCGTCCGACTTGCGATCCTTGGTGCGCGGGATATCACCCATGCCCGGCGCCAGGCTGTCGAACAGCGGATCAAGGCGTTTCACCACTTCGGCTTCGCCGCCGATCATCATGCAGTAACCGCGGTCCAGGCCCCAGACGCCGCCGGAGGTGCCGACGTCGACGTAGTGCAGGCCTTTTTCCGACAGGGTTTTCGCCCGGCGGATGTCGTCCTTATAGAAGGTGTTGCCGCCGTCGATGATGGTGTCACCGGGTTCGAGCAAGGTGCTCAGGGTGTCAATGGTGTCTTCAGTCGGTGCGCCGGCCGGCAGCATGACCCAGACCGCTCGTGGCTTGGCCAGGCCAGCGACCAGGGCCGGCAGGTCGATGACGCCTTTGGCGCCTTCGGCAGCCAGGGTGTCGACGAAGGCGGTATTGCGGTCGTAAACAACGGTGGTGTGCCCGTTGAGCATCAGGCGCCGCGCAATATTGCCGCCCATGCGGCCCAGTCCAATAATCCCGAGTTGCATGTGCTGATGCTCCCTACTACAAATAAATGTGTGTCAAAGGTTATAGCCCAACGCGACTAATGAGGGTTAGTCCAGAGCGTTGGCGTGAAGTTTCCGGGCATTGTGCCCGATCCAGACTGATAACGTCTGGAATCGTGCCAAAGACACAACGACCATGAAAAATAAAAAAGTTCCCTTGCGGGGCAAAAGAAATCAAAATCGGTGCCGATAGTAAATAAGCACCGATGTCGGGGCGGATTTACAGTTGAGACAGCCATTTGCGAGGTGAGCAATGGGCACAGTACAAGCAGCACGGCCAGCACAAACCCTTTACGTCACGATCCGTCGCGATGAATTGCGCCAGTTGAAAGACGAGCGCGACCAACTGAAGCAGGAAGTCGAGCAATTGCGCCTGCTGACTCAAGGCATCCAGGCTCAGCCGAAGCCTGTCACGTTGCGAGCTCCCCACGCCTGACCCTCGCCTGATTCGGAAGCAGCCCTGCGCTGTTTCCGATATGTCTTTTCGATTCGCCAGCGTTCCCAGCTCACAAAACTTTCACACCCCCTTGTTGATACTCCGGCCCCAATATGGCCGCTCGGTGTCCGCGCGGCCCCCGTTCGTCGGCGACTTTTTAGTCCCGGCGGTGAAAAGTGATTCTGGCTGGAGCGCGCAATGGCTTTGTTTCAACGCAGCAGCAGTTTGTCTGCGAAAGGATTCGATTGGGCAGGGATTCTGTGGCTGTTTGTGTTCTTCTGGTATTTTTCCGGCATCACCCAGCTGCTGATCCAGTTGACGGGCACTTCCGGATTCAGCGGATTCCGCCAGGCCTTTGTGATGAGCGCCATCTGGCTGGCCCCGATGCTGATGTTTCCCCGGCAAACCCGTGTGTTGGCCGCACTGATAGGCGTGGTGCTATGGGCCTGTTCCATGGCCAGCCTGGGTTATTTCTTCATCTATCAGCAGGAATTTTCCCAGAGCGTCATCTTCATCATGTTCGAGTCGAACATCTCTGAAGCTGGCGAGTACATGACCCAGTATTTCGCCTGGTGGATGATTGTAGCGTTCCTCGCCCACACCCTTTTTGCGTATTTCCTGTGGACACGGTTGCGCCCGGTATACATGCCCCGCGGTCGCGCGGTGGTGGCGGCGACGGCCATTCTGGTGGCTGTGGTCGGCTATCCGATGATCAAACAGACCGCCCGCACCGGCAGCCTCGCCGGCGGTTTCGAAAAATTCGAAACCCGTATCGAACCGGCAGTGCCATGGCAGATGGCAGTGGCTTATCACCGTTACCTCGACACCCTCGCCGGCATGCAGGACATGCTCGCCAGTGCGAGCAAGATTCCTCCGCTGCACAACCTCAAGGATGCCACGGCCAACCAGCCGGCCACGCTGGTGCTGGTGATCGGTGAATCCACCAACCGTCAGCGCATGAGCCTCTATGGCTATCCGCGTGAAACCACGCCGGAACTGGACAAGCTCAAGGATCAGCTGGCGGTCTTCGATAACGTCATCACCCCACGCCCCTACACCATCGAGGCGCTGCAGCAGGTGCTGACCTTCGCCGACGAAGAAAACCCGGACCTGTACCTGTCCACCCCGTCATTGGTCAGCATGATGAAACAGGCCGGCTACAAAACGTTCTGGATCACCAACCAGCAGACCATGACCAAACGCAACACCATGCTCACGACCTTCTCCGAGCAGGCCGACGAGCAGGTGTACCTGAACAACAACCGTAACCAGAACGCCGCCCAGTACGACGGCGATGTGATCGAACCGTTCAACAAGGCCCTGGCTGATGCGGCGCCACGCAAGTTGATCGTCGTGCATCTGCTCGGCACCCACATGAGCTACCAGTACCGCTATCCGTCGACATTCGACAAGTTCAAGGACCGCAATGGCGTGCCCGCCGGCGTGCGTGACGATCAACTGCCGACCTACAACAGCTATGACAACGCGGTGCTGTACAACGACTTCGTGGTCTCGAGCCTGATCAAGGACTATGCCAAGTCCGATCCGAACGGTTTCCTGCTGTACCTCTCCGACCACGGTGAAGACGTTTTCGACTCGCCCGGCCACAGCACACTGGGTCGCAACGAGGCCAAGCCGACGGCGCCGATGTACACCATTCCGTTCATGGCCTGGGCTTCGCCGAAGTGGCGCGAAAGCCATGACTGGCGCTTCGCCGAAGACCTCGGGCGGCCGTACAGCAGCTCGCACCTGATCCATACCTGGGCCGATCTGGCGGGGTTGAATTTCGATGAGCTCGATCGCAGCAAGAGCCTGGTCAGCGACAGTTTCAAACCACGCCCACTGATGATCGGCAATCCCTATGAGCGCGAGCAGAAGGCATTGATCGACTTCAGCCTGATCAAACCGAAGGCGAAACCAAACCCCGCGAACGTCGTTTTGCAGTAAACCTTTCAGGGGCCGTTTCCGGCCCCTTTTTCTTGCCCGTCCCAAACCGGGACGGGGAAGCCCATGTGCAGTTAATTCCCAATTAACGAAATCGGCAGATAATGGTCGCGCGACATTGCTTCATGGAAGAAAGGCACCCGATATCCGATGTGGGAGGCGAACCATGAAACGTACACCCTTGATCGTTGCCGGCCTGATGACGTTCGTTTCGGCCAGCGCATTTGCTGAAGGCGGCGCGGAACGCATGCGCTATTACTACGAGAGCCTGCGGCTGAGCCAGCAGGAGAATCAGAGCCAGCAAACCGCTCAAGTCCGGGTTCCGGACGATCAGACGGCGCAGGTGACGGAGCATTACAAACAATGAACCGAGCGAGGCAAGACTCGGAGGCGTAGGTGCCGGCTTGCTGGCGACGGCGTTTTGAAGATCGCAACCGCCAGCAAGCCGGCTCCCGCAAAAAGCAGAGCGCGATGCTACAGAGCCTTGGTCCAGAACAGCATCCGGCCGTGCGCCGGATCGAACATGCCGGCGCTGAAGCCGAATTTGGCGTAGGACGACTGGGCCACGGCATTACCTTCCAGCACTTCCAGGGTGATTTTGCAGCAGCCACGCTGACGGGCGATTTCCTCGACCTTCTGCAGCATCTTCTGGCTCAGGCCCAATCCACGAAACGCCTTCATCACGACGACGTCGTGCACGTTGACCAACGGACGACAGGCGAACGTCGAAAAGCCTTCAAAGCAATTGACCAGCCCGGCCGGTTCTCCACCGACAAAAGCCAGCACGCTGAACGCATGGGGACGCTTGGCCAGTTCTTCCGGCAGGTGCTCCAGCACCTCGGCGGGCAATGAATGACCGCCACCCATCGGATCTTCGGCGTAATGATTCAACACAAGGCGTACAGCCTCGGCATGCACCGGGTTGGTGTAGCTGGCCTGAAGCACAAGAATTTCTGCGGATTCCATTTCCATCCTCGATCACACATAAAAAGCCCCGGCGCGCAGACCGCACCGCAAGGTCCAGCGACCCTATCGCGAGTGCTGCTCATCCTGCAATCTTTAACCGGAAGTGCCCCAGATCAGCGCTTCGGTCCAGCCCAGTTCGGCGAAGTCCGCGGCCCGAAGGCCCGACTCACCGACACAGAAAAACTCGTCCAGCTGCGGTGGTGCGATCGACGTTCCACTGAGCATCGCGTGAATCTGCCCACGGTGATGAATCTGGTGCTCGAACAGGTGCGACAGCATGCGCAGCCGACTCTCGTGTTGCGGCGTGTCCCGGGCGATGGTCACGATCTTGCCCAGGTCCGCGTCGCGCATCTGTTCGCAGTAAGCGATCAACCGACGATCCACCTGGGCCTGTTCGCGCTTGAGGTCCGCAGCGGCGGTGAACGGCTCGTCGTCAGTGAAAAACACGTAGCAATCCGGGTGCGGCGCATCCCCGCGCAACTCCCGTTCCAGCGCATCCAAATAAAACCAGTCGCAGGTCAGGATGTGATTGAGGGTCGCCCGCAGGCTGGGGAAGAAACTGACTCGCGGCGCCACCAGGTCCTGCGGACTCAACTGCCCCCAGGCCTTGGCCAGTCGATGATTGGCCCAGGCGTTCTGATAGGCCATGGTCAGCAAATGATGGGACAAGGGCTGATTCATGTTCGCGGCTCCTTGGGTTCAAGCGTCGGCGAAACGTTGCAGCTGCATTTCCTGTAAGCGGCTGAGAGTGCGACGGAACGGGAATTCCAGATAGCCTTCGGTGTAGAGCGATTCCATCGGCACCTGCGCCTCAAGGTACAGCGGCACTTTGCGGTCGTAGCATTCGTCCACCAACGCGATGAAACGCCGCACACCATCGTCGTGTACCGACAATTGCGGCAATTCGCGATCGCCCGCCACCACCCGCTCGACACCGTCTTCGGTACCACGGGCGATGCGCCCTTCGCGCTTTTGCGCGCTGAGGTTGGGCACTTCACTCAACAGAATAGCCTTGTAGGTGTCGCACAGGGCCATGAAATCCATGGCGGCAAAGGGTTGTTCGCAGAGGTCGGCGTAACGGCACCAGAGCACGGTTTCACTGGCCTGCACCACCTTCAGCGAACGGTAGCCGACCTTGACCGGCTCGACGAAAACCGACTGGCCGGCGGTCAACGCCTTGAACACATCGCCCAGCGCGCCAGACTGACCGGGCGCGGCGACCCAATAGCGTTGCAAACCTGCGCCGGGATGCAAGCGATGGTCTTCGCCGCCATCCACTGCAATCACCTGCATATGGCGCTTGATCGCCTCGATCGCCGGCACGAAGCGGTCACGGTTGAAGCCATCGGCGTACAACAGATCCGGCGGCTGATTGGAGGTGCAGACCACCACCACGCCCTGGTCGAACATCACTTGAAACAAGCGCCCGAGAATGATCGCGTCGCCGATGTCATTGACGAACAGCTCATCGAAACACAGCACGCGCACTTCTTCGCTCAATTCCCGGGCCAGCGCTTTCAGCGGGTCGGCAGTGCCGGTCAGCTGAAACGAGCGCTGATGCACCCAGCCCATGAAGTGATGAAAGTGCTGGCGTCGGGCCGGGACCTGCAAGCTTTGGTAGAACTGGTCCATCAACCAGGTCTTGCCGCGCCCGACCGGGCCCCAGAGGTAAACGCCCATCACCTGCGCGCGACCTTCATGCAGCGCTTCGTAGCATTTTTGCAACGCCCAGACAGCATGCTCCTGGGCTTCGTCCTGGACGAAGCCCTTCTGTTCGATGGCGTGTTGCCAGGCGCTTAACGGGGAGTCGACATTCATGCGCGGCAGTATGCCATCGCGGCGCGGTCTCTACAGTGAAATGTCCAGTCGAGCGATCTTGCCCTGCTCGTTCAGACGGAACATGTAGCGCAATTCCAGCGGGCTGCCGGGAAACGTGCCGGACACCCGGTTATGCACCAGTACCTTGCCCGTGCGCAGTTGCACGTCGAGCACTTCGACTTTTGGCTGATAACGCCGGGCAGTGTCCTGCATCCACTGGGCGATGGCCTGGGCGCCGATCTGATGCCGGCCTTCGTCGAACACATTGGCATCCTCAGCGAAGAAACTGGCGACCCTCGAGGTGTCGCGGGCATTGGCGGCAGCCAGGTAAGCGGCGATGGCGGGCGCCAGCGAAGAGGCGGAACTGGACATGTTTATAACTCCTTGTTGGTTGATTCTGGAGCCATGCTAAAACATGCCTGTGTCAGTTCTTGTCAGGAGTGAAACGCCCCGCCTCATCCAGTTGCATCTGCTTGCGCCAGGTGCGCAACAGGTCACCACGGCGCCCCGGATAACGCTCGCCCTGCTCGTCTGCCGCCGAAATCCGGTCGGTGCGAAACGTCCGATAGGCGCCGCGGAGTTCACACCATGCGACGATGATTCGCACTTCGTTGAGAAACCCCAGCGCCAAAGGCCAGATCAACCGCTGGCTCGGCACCTGTTGGGCGTCCGCATAGTCGATGTGCAACTTGGCCTGATTGCGGATCGCCTGGCGAAACACATTCAACGCCACGGCATTGGCTGCGAAGCCATAACCAGGCGGGCCCGGCAGTACCGTCGGGTTGCGTAAGGCGTCCAGCGCCTCGGGCGCCAGCACCGCAGCAATCTTGGCCAGCGCATCGGCTGCCGCCTTGCTCAACACCTCATCACCGCGCTGATCCACGTAGCGCAGCCCCAGCACGATGGCTTCGGTTTCGTCGGCGTTGAGCATCAAAGGCGGCAGAAACAAACCGCTGCGCAGCACGTAACCGATGCCCGCCTCGCCGTAAATCGGCGCACCCAGCGCGGTCAGTTCAGCGATATCGCGGTATAGCGTGCGCTCGGAAATCTCCAGTTCACCGGCAAGGGTCGCCGCCGTGACCGGGCGACTCTTGCCGCGCAGCACTTGCAACAGGGTCAGTAAACGCGTGGTGCGAGACACGATTGGCGAGCTCTTTCCGGAAAAGTGATCGGAGCTTAGCAGAGGGTCCTGTCAGAAAGTGGCAGTAGCGAAACGCTCGGTGGCCGGCCTTATTGCCGCGTTTGAAAAAGCTCCTTGACGAAATACATGACAGCTATCATCTTTAATACATGTCATACGACATTTATAATCAGTCACCGACTATTCCCTCCAGGAGTGATCCCATGCATTACAAAGTGTTCGGCCGAAAAACCGGCTTGCGTGTTTCGGAACTGGCGTTGGGCGCGGGTAACTTTGGTACGGGTTGGGGCCATGGCGCCGAACGCGATGAAGCCCAACGCATATTTGATGGCTACCTGGAGGCCGGCGGCAATTTCATCGACACCGCCAACGGTTATCAGGGTGGCCAGTCGGAAGCCATGCTCAGCGAGTTCATCGCCCCGGAGCGTGATCGCCTGGTCATCGCCACCAAATACACCTTGGGAACTACGCCGGCCGCGGGCATTTCCCACACCGGCAACAACCGCAAGAACATGGTTCGCGCCGTGGAAGAAAGCCTGGCACGGCTCAAGACCGACCACATCGACCTCTTCTGGGCGCACATGAGTGACGGTGTCACACCCATGGAAGAGATCCTGCGGGGTTTCGATGATCTGGTGCGCGCCGGCAAGATTCACTACGCCGGCCTGTCGAACTTCCCGGCGTGGCGCATCGCCCGGGCCGACCTGCTGGCCGAAGTCCGCGGTTTTGCGCCGATTGCCGCCATTCAGGTCGAGTACAGCCTCGCCGAACGCACGGCCGAACGCGAACAACTGCCGATGGCCGAAGCGTTGGGGCTGGCCGCGACCTTATGGTCGCCCTTGGGTGGCGGGTTCCTGACTGGCAAATACCGTTCCAGCGACGAGAACAACCGCGCCGCTAAACTGGGCATGCTGGTGCACGCCGAGAAAAGCGCCCGCGAAACCGCCCTGCTCGACACCTTGCTCGCCGTCGCGGCAGAACTGTGCGCCAGCCCGACGCACGTAGCCATTGCCTGGCTGCGGGAAAAAGCCAAGCGCTCGACGACCGCGCTGATTCCGATTCTGGGTTCGCGTACGCGTGAGCAGCTGGATGCGACGTTGGGCGCGTTGAATGTGCAGGTGAGCGCGGAACAGTTGGCGCGGCTGGATGGGGTCAGCGCCGTGGCGATGGGTGTGCCACATGAGTCCATTGCCGGTTCTGTTGCACGGTTTGGCGGGAGTGAAACCCTGGATCCGCCGATAATTCCGGTCGCCTGACACCCACCAGATTGCAGGAAAGAACCTCCGTGGCGAGGGAGCTTGCTCCCGCTCGGCTGCGAAGCAGTCGCAAGGCTTTGGGGCCGCTTCGCGACCCAGCGGGAGCAAGCTCCCTCGCCACGGAGGTTTGCTCCCGCATTTTGATCACGGACTATCGATCCACCTTATGTTTAGCCGCATACAAACACAGCATCTCCATCGCCAACGTCGCCGCCGCCAGTGAGGTAATGTCCGCACTGTCGTAGGCCGGCGCCACCTCTACCACATCCATTCCCACCAGATTGATCCCGCGCAACCCGCCGAGGATTTCCAGCGCCTGCACCGTGCTCAAACCGCCGCACACCGGCGTTCCGGTGCCGGGGGCGAAGGCGGGGTCGAGGCAATCGATGTCGAATGTCAGGTACACCGGGTTGCCGCCGACCCGTGCCCGAATGGCTTCGGCAATCGCCTCGACTCCACGGCGATGCACTTGCCGCGCATCCAGTACCTGGAAGCCCTGATGATCGTCATTGGTGGTGCGCAAGCCGATCTGTACCGAGCGCGACGGGTCCACCAAACCTTCCTTGGCCGCATGCCAGAACATCGTGCCGTGATCGACGCGCTTGCCCTCTTCGTCCGGCCAGGTGTCGCTGTGCGCGTCAAAATGGATCAGCGAAAGCGCCCCATGTTTACGGGCGTGGGCCTTGAGCAGCGGGTAACTGATGAAGTGATCGCCGCCGAAGGTCAGCATCGCGCAACCGGCATTCAGAATGCGTTCGGCGTGGGCTTCAATGCTTTCCGGTACCGAATGAGGCGAGCCGTAATCGAAGTCGCAATCACCGTAGTCGATCACGGCGAGGTGATCGAACGGATCGAACGCCCACGGCCAGTGGCGTTCCCAGGCAATCCCGGTGGATGCAGCGCGAATGCCACGGGGTCCGAAACGCGCACCGGGACGGTTGCTGGTGGCGGTATCGAACGGCACGCCGCTGACGGCAACGTCAACACCGCGCAAGTCACGGCTGTAGCGACGACGCATGAAACTGGTGATGCCGGCGTAGGTACTTTCGGCGGCAGTCCCGTAAAGGCTGTCGCGGGTCATGGCCTGATCGTTTTGCACTGGGACGTCCATCGGTTTCTCCTTGTTTTAGTTATTGGCGGCTACGGAAAGTGGTCCACAAACGGGTGCGCTGACGCATGTCCTTGAGGCTCATGCTGCGGTCGGCGTACAGCCGTTCGCGCACATCGGCGAGCGGGTAAATGTCCGGATCGGTGCGCACCGCTTCATCCACCAGCGGCGTGGCGGCCTGGTTGGCCGTGGCGAAGAACAGCGTGTTGGTCAGCGCCGCGACGGACTCGGGGCGCAACATGAACTCGATGAAGGCACGGGCAGCTTCGGGGTGCGGTGCATCCTTGGGAATCGCCAGGTTGTCCTGCCAGACCAGCGTGCCCTCCCTGGGAATCCGGTACGCCACTTCGTAGGGCTTGCCGGCTTTGCGCGCCTGATCGGCAGCCATGCTGGCGTCACCGTTGTAGGTCAACGCCAGACAAACGCTGCCATTGGCCAGATCGCTGATCTGCCGCCCGGTGGCGACGTACAGCACATTCGGCTGAAGCTGATGCAACAAGGCCTCGGCCGCTGACAGATCAGACTTGTCGGTGCTGTAGGGATCTTTACCCAGATAGTGCAGCGCCAGGCCGATCACCTCTTGTGGCGAATCGAGAATGGCAATGCCACAGTCTTTCAACAGGCTGGCGTATTCGGGTTTGAACAACAGATCGAGGCTGTTGAGCGGCACATTAGGCAAACGCTTTTTCACCGCTTCGACATTCATCCCAAGCCCCAAAGTGCCCCAGGTATAGGGCACGCCGTAGCGGTTGCCGGGATCGACCGCGGCGAGTTTTTCCAGCAAGTCCGGATCGAGATTGGCGTAGCCCTTGAGGCCTTCGTGGGGAATCGCCTTCAACGCGCCGGCCGCCAACCCGCGCGCCAGCACGCTGGACGACGGCACCACCACGTCATAACCACTGCCGCCGGTGAGCAGCTTGGTTTCCAGCACTTCCGAGGAGTCGAAGGTGTCGTAGCGCACATGAATGCCGGTTTCCTGCTCGAAGCGCTGCAGGGTGTCCGGCGCGACGTAATCGGCCCAGCTGTAGAGATTGACGACGTTTTCCTCGGCCTGAGCCGAAACCGCCATGGAAAGGAACAGTGCGGGTAAACACAGCTTGAATGAAGGACCCATGACGAACACCTGACCAGAGGAAGTGGCTGCAGCATGCGTCGTCGGATACATTGAAAAAATACCAAGTCAATTATCCTGACTTTATTGCGGAGTAATGTTTGATGCTCGGCCAGCTTCACGATGTGGATCTGCAATTGCTGCGTCTGTTTGTCAGCGTGGTGGAATGTGGCGGTTTCAGTGCGGCCCAGGGAGAACTGGGCCTGAGTCAATCGAGCATCAGCCAGCAAATGGCCAGGCTCGAAACCCGGCTCGGTTATCGGCTGTGCAGTCGCGGCAAGGGCGGATTCAGGATCACACCTAAAGGCGAACAACTGCTGATCGCGACGCGGGGGCTGTTCGAGTCGATCGAAACGTTCCGTCATCAATCCAATGGCGTGGCCGGCCGGCTGATCGGCGAGGTGCGTCTGGGGCTGTCCGAAGCCGTGGATCAATCGGTGCTGCAGCGGGTGGCCGAGGCGATCCGCCGCTTTCGCGAGCGCGATGAGTCGGTGCGCATCGAGTTGATCAGCGCCATGCCCGGCGAGATGGAGCGCTTGCTGCTGCAACAACGGCTGGACCTGGCGATCGGTTATTTCTCACAGGTGCAGAGTGCGTTTGACTACCGCGAACTGTTCAGCGAAACCCAGCATTTGTATTGCGCCCCCGGCCATCCGCTGTTCACTGACGATGCGCCAGACGATCAGGCGTTGCAGGCCTGCGACCGGGTGGATCACCCTTACCGCTTTCTACGCAGCGATGAGCCCTTCCAGGGCAAGCGGTGCTCGGCGCGCTCGGAACAGGTCGAGGGCACCCTCGCTTTCATTCTGTCCGGTAAGCATGTCGGCTATCTGCCCAGTCATTTCGCCCGCAGCTGGGAAGACAAAGGGTTGCTCAAGGCCGTGCGCCAAAGCGATATGAGTTTCGACGTGGCCTTCCATCTTGCCCGCCATCGGGCGCAGGTGCCGGGGGATGCACAGAAAGCGTTTGAAGAGGATCTACTGGCAGCGTTTGCCTGAATCCCCCGGTGTAAACCCGAGTTAATGTTTCGACATACCTGTCTTTCTGGCATCCTGCGCCTCCATTTTCTGCCCCGGCCCGCCTTTCGGCACGCAAACCACCATGACCGCCTCTGAAAAAGCCCCTGCCCCGCGCCACAGCGACCTGATCTACGGCCTCGACGACCGCCCGCATTTGACCGCCACGGTCTTCGCCGCCCTGCAACACGTACTCGCCAGTTTCGTCGGCATCATTACCCCGACCCTGATCATGGGCAGCGCCCTCGGCCTGCAAAGCGAAATTCCCTATCTGATCAGCATGGCGCTGTTTGTCTCAGGCCTGGGCACCTTTGTCCAGGCACGCCGATTCGGCCCGATCGGTTCCGGTTTGCTGTGCCTGCAAGGCACCAGTTTTTCGTTCATCAGCGTGATCCTCAGCGCCGGTTTCATGGTCAAGGCGCGCGGCGGCGGCACCGATGAAATTCTTTCGACGATCTTTGGCGTGTGTTTTTTCGCCGCGTTCATTGAGGTGGTGTTGAGCCAGTTCATCGGCAAACTGCGGATGCTGATCACGCCGGTAGTGACCGGGACGATCATCACGCTGATGGGCCTGTCGCTGATCAAAGTCGCCATGACCGACATCGCCGGCGGCTTCGGCGCGACCGACCTCGGTGCCGCCAGCCATCTGGGGTTGGCAGCGCTGGTGCTCGGCACCATCGTGGTGTTGAACCGGGTGGATGTGCCGTTCCTGCGTCTCGGGGCGATCGTGATCGGCCTGACCTTCGGTTATGTCGTCGCCTGGCTCATGGGCCACATGGATTTCAGCAGCATGCCCGACGTGCCGCTGATGAGCGTGCCGGTGCCGTTCAAGTATGGGTTCAACTTCGACTGGGTGGCGTTCGTGCCGGTGGCGGTGATTTTCCTGGTGTCGCCGCTGGAGGCCGCCGGCGATCTCACCGCCAACTCGATGATTTCCCGGCAGCCGGTCAAAGGCCCGATCTACCTCCGCCGGATCAAGTCCGGCCTGCTCGCCGACGGTCTCAACTCGGCCATGGCAGCCGTGTTCAACAGCATGCCGATGGTGACCTTCGCGCAGAACAACGGCGTGATTCAACTGACCGGCGTGGCCAGCCGTTACGTGGCTTTTTTCATTGCCGGTCTGCTGGTGGTGCTGGGGTTGTTCCCGATGATCGGCGCCGTGCTGCAACTGATGCCCAAACCGGTACTCGGTGGCGCTGAACTGGTGATGTTCGGCACCGTGGCGGTGGCCGGCATCAAGATCCTCGCCGAAGCCGGCCTGCACCGGCGCAACATGCTGATCGTGGCGATTTCCCTCGGCATGGGTCTTGGTGTGGCGGCTGTGCCGGAGGTGCTGCGCGAGTTGCCGAAAGCGCTGCACAACATCTTTGAATCGCCGATCACCGTCGGCGCGTTGTGCGCTATCGTGCTGAATATCTTCCTGCCCGAAGAATTCATCGAGCTGGAAGAAGACGATTTCGATCCGGAAGCCTCGATACTCCAGGTCATGGAAAACCCGGATGTGCCGGCCAAAGGTGAACCCGCCTCGCCTGCGGTTGTCGCACAGTTGAACCGCTAGGCACGCTCAAGGCCGAGCCAAGGGCGGTTCGGCCTTTTCTTCAAGAGAGCATGTCCATGCGCAGTGTCCACGCCGTTGTCCTTTGCCTCCTTTTATTGTCCCTGAGCGCCTGCGCCCTGTTTCCCAATCGCGACCCGCTGAACATCAATGTGGTCGGTTTCGAGCCGTTGCAAAGCCAGGACATGGAAGTGCGTTTCGCAGTGAAAATCCGCGTACAGAATCCCAATGAAACCGCGATCGACTACAACGGCGTGGCGCTGGACCTGTCAGTCAACGGCCAGCCCCTCGCCTCCGGCGTCAGTGATCAGTCGGGCTCGATCGGGCGCTTTTCCGAGACAGTGCTGAGCGTGCCGGTGAGCGTTTCGGCGTTCTCGGTGCTGCGCCAGACTTTGGGCCTGAGCCAGACCCAAACGTTGAACAACCTGCCTTATGTCTTGCGCGGCAAACTGGCGGGCGGTTTGTTCGGCACGATGCGATTTACAGACAGCGGCAAGCTCAGTTTGCCGGGATCGACAGTCGGCACCTGGTAAATGCACCAACGCTGATAATCCAATGTGAGAGCGAGCTTTTGTGGCGAGGGCGCTTGCTCCCGCTGGGGCGCGAAGCGGCCCCAAAAGCTTTACGACTGCTTCGCAGCCGAGCGGGAGCAAGCTCCCTCGCCACAAAAACTCACACACAGTTTTGCTTATGTGTTGAACCGCACGCCCGGTTTGGCGCGTTCATCCACGCTCAACTCGAACACATCCGGGCGCGCATAGTGGCCGACGACATCGTAGTCGTAACGCGCGCGGATCAGGTCGTCAGTGTCGATTTCAGCGCTGAGCAAACCGCGCCCTCCCCGCAGCGGCCCCGCCAGTACGTCGCCCATCGGCCCTACGATCACACTGCCCCCCGCAATCAACGGCCGGTCCGCCGGCCAGTTGGCGATTTCCACGCCCAAGGCTTGCGGCGAATCCTGAACCTGACAGGCACTGACCACAAAGCAGCGGCCTTCATGGGCGATATGGCGCATGCTGACCTGCCACATCTCCCGTTCATCCACCGTTGGCGCGCACCACACCTCCACGCCTTTGGCGTACATCGCGGTGCGCAGCAGCGGCATCATGTTTTCCCAGCACACCACCGCGCCGATCCGCCCGACCTGGCTGTCGATCACCGGCAGCGTCGAGCCATCGCCCTTGCCCCAGATCAGCCGTTCAGTACCGGTCGGCATCAGCTTGCGGTGCTTCGCCACCAGCCCGGCCTGCGGATCGAAATACAGCGCGGTGCAATACAACGTGCTGCCAGCGCGCTCAATCACACCGATCACCAGGTTCGCCCCCGTACGCGCCGACAGCCCAGCCAGCGCTTCGGTTTCCGCCCCAGGCACATCGATGGCATTGGCGAAATAACGGGCAAAGGCTTCACGACCTTCCGGCAGCCGATAACCCAGTTGGGTGCCAAAACCTTCACCTTTGGGGTATCCGCCCAGCAGCGCTTCGGGCATGACCACCAGCGCCGCGCGGGCTTCAAGGATGGCGCTTTCGAACGAGAGAATCTGTTCCAGGGTCTCGGCCTTGCCGCCGGGCAAGGCGCCGATTTGCAGTGCAGCTACGATTGACTTGGGCATCGCGGTCACTCCGTTCACATCAGGTGTTGCTCATTCTCAGGCGTCACGGGATCATCAATAAAGCCCCATCCACTGCTGAATGATATGAACCAAATGAATATCGCCACCGTCGATCTCAACCTGCTCAAAGTGTTCGAAGCCTTGCATGAAGAGTCCAGCGCCAGCCGTGCGGCGTTGCGCCTGGGCGTCACGCAGTCGGCGGTCAGCGCGGCATTGCGCCGGCTGCGCGAGGTCTACGGCGATCAATTGTTCGTACGCACGGGACGAGGCCTCGCACCCACGCTCAAGGCCAATCAGTTGAAACCGGTGGTCAGCGACGCATTGAACAAATGCCGCCAAAGCCTGGCGATGGTCGATCCGACCGCCAATCACTACGATGGCCGCTCGGTCACGGTCGGTTTGTCAGATGATTTCGAAATCGCCTACGGCCGTCGCTTGATCGAGGAAATCGCCCGCTGCGCGCCGAAGCTGCGGCTGATCTTCCGCCAGACTCACAGTCAGATCGTCGCGCAGGCGTTGATGGAGCGCAGCATCGATCTGGCGATCACGGCCGGCGGGTTCGCCGAGCGATTGCTGAGTCGTCAGGTGCTGGGCGAAGGTGATTATTTGTGTCTGGTAGACCCGATCAGCCTGGTCGCGGGACAGCAGGCCATCGACCTTGAGGAATTCGTCACCCGTGAACATATTCTGGTGTCATCGGGTGGCTTTATCGGGATCACCGACGAAGGATTGGCCGCGTTGGGCCTGAGCCGGCGAGTATGCGCTTCGACCACACATTTCGCGGCGCTACCGCATTTGCTCAAGGGCAGTCAGGCGGTGGCGACCATTCCGGCGCATGCCGCTCGAAGCCTTGCAGCGCTCACCGGGCTGGCGCTACTGCCCTGCCCTTTGGCGTTGCCGCGTTACCCGATCGAACTGGGCTGGCGCACCAGCACTCAGCTCGATCCGGTGGTGTTGAAAGTGCGTGAGGCAATTGTCGCGATTTTTGCAAGCCCGTAGGAGCTGCCGCAGGCAGCGCCTACTCGGGTAGTGTCAGGCAGGGGTTTACTTGGCCGCCATCAAGCGATTGACTTCACTGCGCACCATGTTCGCGAACTCCGGAGGCGACATGCCGTCGAGTTCGGAACGGACCCATTCGGCCCATTTGCCTTTGCGCTTGGCACGCTCGCCGAACAACCGTGCGGCTTCGCCCTTGGCTTTGCCCAGGTTGTTTTGCCAGAGTTCGAACAGACGGGATTTCTCGTCTTCAAGCGCCGCGCGCTCGGCAAGGGGTTTGTCGGCCAGATTGAAGCTCATGGGGAGTTACCTGCTGCGTAAATAGGCGACATCTTACACTGTAGGAAGAAATGTCCTGCGCTGGATTTTTCTACAGGATGACGGTGCCGCGCAAAATCACTGCAACTTTTTCCGTCGTGGCAGACTCCATTGTTCACTGCCTATTCACTTGCAAGGAGTACCTCAATGGCCCGGAAAACTGCCGCACAAGTCGCTGAAGACCAAATCAAGGACCAGGCTTTCAGCGATCTACAGGCGCTGATCGAAGAGTCGGAAAAACTGCTGAAAAGCAGCGCGTCGCTGGTCGGTGAAGAAGCAGACACGCTTCGCGGACAGATCGCCCAGAAACTCCAGCAGGCACGGGACTCGGTCACCAGCGTTCGCGACCGCACCCTCCCGGCGGTCGAAGCCACTGAAACCTACATTGGCGGGCATCCATGGCAAACCGTGGCCATTTCCGCCGGTTTTGGTTTGGTTGTCGGGTTGTTGCTGGGCCGCCGTTAAGCCCGCCTATCAATAATTCATTAGTGAAATGAAATCCCTGTGGGGCGAGCTTGCTCGCTCCCACAGGTCTGCGTTCCAATTTTTAGGCGCCGGCCAACTCCCGCAAATTCGCCAGCGTGTCCGCATCCAGCTGAATGCCACCCACGCTGGATTTGGCCCGCTGATGGTGACGACGATCACCCGGCAATCGCTTAAGCCCCACACCGTGCATCTGCCGCACCAGTTCCTGGCTGCGCTCGGCAAAATTCTGTCCGGCGGCCTTGCTCGGATCGATCACGATCAACAACTGTCCGGTCCATGGTGTTTTGGCACCGGGGTGGTTCTTCCAGTCGAACTCGAACGAGAAGTTGCCGCCGGTCAACGCCGCCGCCAACAGCTCCACCATCATCGACAGCGCCGAACCTTTATGCCCGCCAAACGGCAGCAACGCCCCGCCTTCAAGAATCGCTTTCGGGTCTTGGGTCGGCTGACCGAGGCTATCCACGCCCATGCCCGCCGGCAAACGCTCACCCTTGCGTGCAGCGATCTGCACATCGCCATGGGCGATGGCACTGGTGGCCAGGTCAAAGACTATCGGATCACCGTCCGCGCGCGGGGCGGCGAAAGCAATTGGGTTGGTACCGAACAGCGGGCGATCGGCGCCATGCGGCACCACGCAGGTCATGCTGTTGACCACGCTCAACGCCACCAATCCTTCATAGGCGAACGGTTCGACGTCGGGCCACAACGCCGCGAAGTGATGGGAATTGCGAATCGCCAGCACCGCGATACCGGCACTGCGGGCCTTCTCCACCAGCAAGGCGCGGGCAGCGGCGAGCGCCGGTTGAGCGAAACCGTTGCCGGCGTCGACCCGGACAAAACCCGACGCCACGTCTTCTACCACCGGCACGGCCTGGCCATTGACCCAGCCGCTCTTCAACGTCGAGACGTAACCGGGAATGCGAAATACGCCGTGACTGTGGGCGCCATCGCGTTCGGCGCCCGCGCAGTTGAGAGCCAGTGTCCTGGCGACCTCGGCGGAGGTGCCATGGCGAACGAAAATGCGTTCGAGCAACAGGACGAGAGAATCAAAATCCAGGGTTGAGTTGGCCGAACTGACTGCCATTTCAGGCGAAGCGGTCATCTGAAGCTCCAGTGTTATTTTTAGAGACGGGCGACAGGTCGATTAAGCGCTTTCTTACCGGCGTCCTGTCAAGTCTCTCGCGCAAGCAATATGTACCGCACCCCGCCTTTTTCCGGCCTCTATTGTTGCCCCTCGACCCAACGACCTGCACTGAACACCGTCGCAGCCCATCGAGGAAACATCATGACGACGCCTGCACTGCCGTATTTTTTTGACGAAGCAGAACGCGCATCCGCCGCCAGGCAACCCGGCGAACGGGAAAACGCGCTGAGCTTTAGCCTGGACGATCTGAACTGGCTGAAGACGGTTTATCGACCCACCCAGTCAGCCCGTAAAACGCATGTAAAACCGATGCACGCCTACCGGCTCCTGTTGTCCTTGCCGGGCGAGACCGGCATCCCGTTGGCCGGCGCTTTTGCCATGAGTCGGCCCAACGATGGCGAGGTCACGCTCTACACGCCGTGGAAGGGCTTGATCAAATTCGCGGACATGGACGACCTCAAAAGCAAGCTCAAAGAGTGGTTGGCGCACGCCAGCGGAAAACGTGAACTGTTGCGTTTCGTCTCCATCGAACAACGCCTGCCCCTGGCCGCCGCCCCTGCACTCGACATTGCCACCAGCGACATCGAAGGTGCGGTGTTCGAAGACCAGGAACTCGTCCTTCAGCAACAGCAAGAAGAAAACATCCAGGCGATGGCGGGTGAGCTGGTCAAGATACCCACCTTGCAATCGATGCTCGACGATACCCTCAAGCATGCGCTGCTCAAGCCATTCCCCACACTCGACCAGCGCCTGACTCGGCTGAAGAGTTTTGTCAGTACAGGCTCCGCGTTCGATGACCGTGATAAGGCGCACACGATTTCCTCGATGTCACTGAGCGAGGCCCTCCTGCATTTTTACCTGACGAACCAGTGGCCGACAGGCGATTCCAGGGTGTTTACCCATCCCGAGCACAGCGTCAGCAGCGATATCGACAACCAGGCATGGGAAAGCGCCATAAAGGAGATCGCGCAGAGTTTTACGCCTCACCTGCAAAGCCTGCTTGAGACGTTCTGGAACACGCCCATGAGCAATGGCCTGTCGCGCCTGAGTTTTTTCAGCGACTGCATGCGCGACACGTTTCACACGCGGCTTTTACATCAACGCCAGCAGGGCACTTTAACGACGCAGGAATATCTGCAACTGATGAATGTCAGCCTCGCGCCTGCCCCAAACAATCCCCTTCGCATCGAAAAAGTGCGGGTCACCGCCCCGTTCAAACATTTTGCGGAGCTTGCCTCGACCTTGATGATCGGGGGCACCAGCACCCTGAGTTTTCTGTACAACCCGACCCGAGGCATCGAGGCCACAAGCAACCTGCCCGCGGTGAAAAAAATCGCGCTGCACATGCTCAAAAGCGAGGGGCATGAAGACACACTGCTCAATTTCATGTCGCTGGACGAACGCGGTACTTTTCTTGGGCTGGAACCGGACGATCGAGTCGTTGTGGGAGAGCCGGTCATCGGCCCGGCGTTTGAACGGATGATGGTCGACATCGTGGAGAAACAACGGCAAAACCTCAGCCATGCCTTGAGCCGCTACCGTGAAAGCGAAGGTACGCTGGACCCTCACGCCTTGCTCGACAATGCCCTGGACGTCCGGGGATTGATCGATAACCGCCTGCTCCTGGCTGAGGCCGCAGGACGCTGGAGCACGCGCCCGGACCGCCGCGTCAGCGCGAGACCGGCCACCGTGCGTGCCGAGTCGGCCAGACAGGAGCTGTCGCTGCTGAACTCGGTCGAACAGGCGCTCGATCAACTCCTTGAAAAACACCCGGTCATTCCCATCAAAACCCGCACATTCACCGATGCGCACAGCCTCGTCAGTATATCCCTGGCGAATTTGCAATCGAGTTTTACCCATACCCTGTCAACGGCACTGCGCAGTGAATTGAAGCTTCGCTCCGTCTCGCGCACCCTGGGTGCAACGGAACAGGCAATTATCAAAACCGTGCTCGATACCCCGATACACCTGCAACGGGCGGCATTGAACGGTTTTTTTCCGGAGGTCTTTTCCCTGGCATTGAAGACCGGCGCCACCGCGCCCCCGTTGAAACTGGCCAGTTGCTTTGTCCTCACTGAACGGGGAGGCCTGGATCCGGTGCACTCGGGCAAAGCCATTCTGTGGACGCCGGCACTGGGATTTGAAGCCTTCAACACACTGACGCCGCTACTGGAGCAACTCGAGCGACGCCTCAAGGACGAGAATCATCGATCAATGCTCTTGGAAAACCTCGGCCGCAGCGAGCGGTCGCCAGGCAAGGCTTACACCCTGGCGCCACTGCAACGGGTCCATGGGCACTTCCTCGATTATCTGCAAAAGCCCTTTGTCGATCTCGACCAGACCTGCGTCACCCAAGCGTTGACCACCCCGCTCTCTCCCGCACCGCTGGCCAGCCTGCTGAATCTGGTGGCCCTGCGCGAACCGATGACCGGGCTGCGCCGTGCAACCGATATTGCCGAATCCCTGACCACCCAGCAAAAGCTCCCGGCCTGGCTGGCCAAGGCGCCAATCAAAGACCTGATCCTGCATGGCGAACTGCTTCAGCAATACCTTCATAACGTCAAAGACGACCAGGATTACCTCACCGGCATCCGCTCATTGCAGCGCACCGCGCACCATGAGCTGGAAAAACAACTCAAGGCAGACGACTTCAACATTGATCCGGACAAGGTCCGGGTCGAGATCAGCGCGAGCCCGAGGTCTGCGTCCAGCACCCAAACCCTGACCGACTTTGCCTTGACTCACCTCAAGGACCTGGACGCCGTCTTCCTCAAACTGACGTCCCTGGATAACACAGCCATTCCAGAGGGCATGGACGAACGCTATATCAAAGACCTGATACGCGACCTGAAACCGGGTGTGCATCAACAGCAAATAGTCAGCGACGCCCTGGCAGACACCTCGGTGAACGCGGAACGCAGGAAGCTTTTTTACACACAGTTGCCCTGGCAACTGATGCACCACGCCCACGCAGAAAAACTGCAGGAACGCCTCAGCGAAACCGGGTTTGATCTGATCCGCCAGGTCATGGACATGCCCGACGCCATCGCCCGTGCGGCAGTCGAAGGTGCCCATGGGATCATCCGCCCCCTGGAGTTCCTCGGTATCAGGAGCGGGCAAACCGTCAAAGTGCCTGGCGTCTATCTGATCGGCTCATCGGCCGATAGCACGGCACCGCAGGTGCTGCTCGCACCGCACAGCCCCAGGCACGGGATAAAAGAATACGAAAGCGAAACTCAGTTGCTAGCAGAACTGAAGACCCAGGGCGGACTGCTCGACTGGGTCCTCATGAACCTGGAGAACCCTGAACGGATCCTGCTGGAGACCCGAATGGCGACGCCCCCGAGCCGGGTCGCGAGAGCCACGCCGGAGACTCCTGGCGCCCCCGAGGAGGAAGTTACCCTGGCGTCGAATCCCATCAAGGGTCACCTGTTCGGGCACTTGTTCAACGACAATGCCGCGTTGCTCGGCCGATTGCTCGGTTGTCAGTCCGATGACAAGAAGCAGAGTGAGTGGGCAACCATCAAGCACGTACTGGGTGAAGACCTGCACGAGGCGTACTCGTTTTTCATGGGTAAACTCGCTTACCCCGTCACGGTGTGGAACAGTTACCGTGACATCAAGCAATCCGCCGAAGACCTGCAGACGCACAAATGGGGCGCGGCCATCAGGGCATTCATCAGCGGGATCGCACAGCTCGCTTCGCTGCGCCAGTCGTTGGACACCCACGCGCCACCGACGGCTACGCCAGTCGCACCGGCACCAGCAAACTCCGATGCCGCCTGCAAATGGCAGGACATCAAGGTCACCGCCCCCGAGCGCACAGCCTTGAAGCGTCATGAAAGCCGCCATGTCCACCTGAACGCGCTGAAGCCCGACTCGACGCCCGGGCTCTACGCGCACCCCACGACGAAACAGCTTTACGGGCCGGTTGAAGGCAAAGTTTTTCCGGTGACAAAACGCGGCAGCCGCTGGCGCATCGCAGATACACAGACCCTCGGCCCTTATCTGCGACAAAACGCATCGAATCAATGGGTAATCGACCGGAATGCACCGCCTCCGCAATTCGGCCTCATGGATCGGCTGGATGCGGCGGCAGCGGCCTGGGGTGGCATGAACATCGATGCCCATGGGATGCCGCAGATACGCCGGTGTTTCCCACAGAAGGTTCGTCAGATCGACGAAGCGCTGGACCAGGCAACGACCTATGCCTGGAACAGCTTTCGAAACCTGCAGTTGCTGAAGGCGTCCGATGACGCGGAAACCCCCGTGCATCGACTCATCAAACGTTTCATCGATGTGCCGCAAGTGCTGCCCGCGCATGTCGAGAAACTGGAAAAAATCGTGGGCGACCTGTTTACCGCGTTATTGGACCCTACACTCAGAAAGACCAAGTCCAATCGTTTTGTCGTCGGCCGGGTAATCGAGGATGCCTACAGCACATTCGCCTTTATCGTCCCGAATGACGCCAAGCGGAAGATTTATCTGGCGGAAAGGTTCTTCAATCCGGGTTTCGACCTATACCGCCAACATCTTTCCGATACAGCATTCCCGATCAACACGCATGCTCGGGCGGTGACCCTTTTGCATGAGCTTTCGCACCTTGTCTGTAAAACCGAGGACATTTCCTACCTGGACCCTGGCAGGCCCTTTGCCGACCTGATTGGCACAACCAGCGTGACAGCCACCGACCTCAAAAATGCATTGACCCACATCCAGGACACCGCACTGTCGATCAAGACCCCTTACACACAACTGTTCATGACCCGGGATCCAGACACCGGGGTGTGGGAAGATCCGGGAAATTCCACTTATGAAAATACGGATCGGGTGAAAGCGCATATTTTGACGTTGACCGGCGCAGAAAACCTGAGCGGTGCTCGCGAAACCTTTAAAAAAGATTCCCTGACTCGCCTGGCGGTGCAACTCGGCAATGCCGACAGCGTGGCCTGGTTAATCAGTCATCTCGGCCGCCAGTTACACGTCAATACACCTTGATGGCGGAAAATAAACAGACGTTTGATGGGTAAATGCCATGACGCCTGTTCTCGCAGACTGCCCTCAAGGTTAGAATGCAGGAAATCAGGATGAGTCAATGACCGACAGCCCTTTCTCACAAGCCGACTATGACGCTGTCACCGATGCCGCTGCGCATTGGTGCATGCGTCTGCACGCCAGCGACTGCACGGCCGAGGAGCGTCAAGCCTTCGAGCAGTGGCGCGATGCTCATCCGCTGCATGCGTTCGAATACGAGGCGATGCTGGAGATTTGGGAAGTCGCGGAAGATTTGCCGCGCCTCGAGACTGTCGTGCCCATCACTCGGGCCAAGCGTGTAACGCCCTGGCGCACCGTCGGCATTGCCGCGGCCGTTTGTGCCCTGGCGTTGCCACTGGCAGCGTACAGTGGCTGGAATCTGGGCTTGCTGCCCAATTCGTACCAGCATTTCGAAGCCAGCAATGCGATCCGCCAGGTCACCCTGAGCGATGGCAGCCAAGTCGAGTTGAACCTGGGCACTGAACTGACCTTCAGCAATTACAAGGACCAGCGCCGGGTCTCGCTGGATAAGGGCGAAGCGTTTTTCAGTGTCAGCCATGACGCCAGCCACCCCTTTGTCGTCAAGGCGGCGGACGGCAGGATTCGGGTCACCGGGACCAAATTCAACGTCTGGATGTATGAGGATCAGGTGCGCGTGAATCTGATCGAAGGTTCGGTACTGGTCAGCAGCAACGATGACCTGCCGGGCGATGGTTTGCGTCTGGAGCCATCCATGCAGGCGCGCTATAAACACGGCGACTTCACGCCGCAAATCAGCCAGACCTACGCCAATGACACGTCACTGGCCTGGCGCCACGGCAAACTGGTGCTCGATGACCTGGCGTTATCCGAAGCCCTGCCCCTGATCAATCGCTATCTGGAAAACCCCGTGATGGTGGCTGACAACAGCACCGGCGCGATCCGCCTCGGCGGCATCTACAACATCAAGGAACTCCACAACCTGGTGGCGACGCTGCCCAGGGTGTTGCCGGTCTACCTGACTCGAAACAAGGAAGGCAATCCGGTCCTCAACTCCATTCCGCAACAACCCCCGAAAAGCTGAAAGGCCGCCACCCTTGCGGGGTGCGGCCTTTCTTCATCGCTCAAGCAGCGTTTTACTTTTTGGCCACCTTCCCGGCTTTTTCATCCTGTTCACGGATCGTCTGCGCCTGATACTGCGGGTCCGAAGTGATCTGCTGTTCGGTGAACGGCAACACACTCAACTGTTTCTTCGAGAACGCCACGGTCTGGTCATTGGCATGTTTCGACGCCGGGTCGCTGGACAGCGAAAACGCCAGCAGCCCTTTGGCCTGAGGCCCCTTGTCATCGAAAGTCACGACCTGCAAATAGCTGGTGCCGCTGACCACTTCACGTTTGCCATCGGTTCTCGGCACGCTCTGAATGGCGTTGTAAACGCCCAGTGTGCCTGGACCGCCATGAATCGGCGTCTGCTGGCCGCCGCTGCTCACCACCTGGATATCGCCCCAATGGCTGTCGGTCCTGAGCCCCGACCTGCTGACCACTTCCGCCGAAGCCAGCATCGCTTCGCGCAAGGCCTTCGCAACCGCCGGGCGATCAACCGCCAGGCCGCGCGGGGTGTGTTGCGGATCTTTCGGATCGAACGCGACGCGCCAGACATCCGGCGTGTCCTGCACTGATTCCATGACGTTCTGGAAATGGACAAAACCAAGACCGCTGTCCAGATTCGCACTGCGATCCCAGGCCTTCAGGCTCGCACACAGCGGAGTCAGCAGCGGCGCATCGGCGCCAAGGTCCTGCGCGCAGAATTGCAACAGGTCCGGCATGACTTGCGCCGCCTGATACACCTGATCGTCCATCACCATCCGTTGCAGATCCGCTGCCGCAATCGGGCCGGCCTTGTTCAACGTGCCGAGGCGATCCAGGGCAAAGCGTGAACGCAGGCCCAACGGCTGACCGTCCTGGCTGATCAACGGCGAGAAACCGGTGAGCGGCTGCGCCGGGTTGGCCATCCATGCCGAATCGTTGGAGTGCTGCACGAAGTCCTTGCGCAACAGTTGCGGCAACTTGTCCGACGCATAGATGCCTTTTTGTGCCGCCGTCGGGTCGATGTCCCAGGCACAGGCACTGTTGGAACCGTCGAGCACGATCAGTTCCAGTCCGGCTCGCGGATCACTGCACTTGGCCAGTTTGTCGGCATTGACGTTCGGCACCACCGACAGGTTCATGTACAGCGTCTGGCCCTGATCGTCCGCCGCCAGGGTGTTGACCCACGGGATGCCCTGGATCTTGTGGACCGACGCCTGCAATTCCTCGAGGCTGACCGCGCGGTTCATCGCGTACCACTGCTGCAGCACGCGGTCGTTATCGAGGTTGGCGTCGCGCAGGCTGTAGGCAAACTGATTGTCCCAATCCAGTTTTCCAGGCCATTGCACAATCGGGCCGAACCGGGAGCTGTAGACCACGTGCGAAACCGCACGGGTCTGCCCGCCAGGTTGTTTCACGTTCACAGTCACGGTCTGCTGCTTCATCGGCAACGACTTGCCGTCGAGCAGGTAGCGGGTCGGATCCTTCGGATCGAGTTGCAGGCGATACAGGGTGAAATGCTTGGATGAATCCACGGTGTGGGTCCAGGCCAGGTGTTGGTTGAAGCCAATGTTGATCATCGGCAGGCCGGGCAACGCGGCGCCCATCACGTCCAGTTTGCCGGGAATGGTGAGATGCATTTGATAGAAACGCATCCCGCCGACCCAAGGAAAATGCGGGTTGGCCAGCAACATGCCGCGGCCATTGAACGAGCGATCGCTGCCCACCGCGACGGCGTTGCTGCCGCGATCGAGGGCGAAGCGCTGCCGGCGTGCATCGGCGACCTGGAACGACGCGGGCGCGTTTGCGTTGCGAGCGACGGCTTTGGGAGGCATGGCGCCGGCCAGTGCTTCGGCAAATTGCCCGACGCCCCCTTCGACCAGCAGGCGACGGGTCAACTTGACCAGGTCTTGCGCGGTAATGTCCCGCACCCACTCACCCTGGCATTGCTGCGGCAAACCTTGCGCGCGACGCTCCGCCAGCGAGCGGTTGTAGCCCGCCACGTACCCTTCCATGAGGTCGCGGACTTCCGGCGTTTGTGCCTGCCAGAACGCGGAGACGGCCTGCGGCGTATTAAGCCAGTTGAAAAAGACATCGCTGACCTGGTTTTCGCGCTCTTCGACCGTGAACTGCTCCGGGCCGAAATACCGTGAACGCTCGCCGTTCACCGTGGTGATCTCATTGGCCAACAGGCACAGATTATCCTGAGCGTAGGCATAGCCGATGCCGTAGCCCAGGCCACGTTCGTTTTCAGCGCGAATGTGCGGCACGCCGAAGCTCGTCCGGCGGATTTCGGCCGTCGCCTGGTCCGGCTGGCTGCGTGCGTTTGCCGCAAGACTCAAGCCCACCAACACACCGGCAAGGCTCAATCGGGTTAATTGCCTGGTAATAATCACGCTCGCTCCTGATCGAATAAACGAAGGTCACACCCAGCGTGTCACACGCGATAGGCCTGTTTACAGGAACGAAATTCAGGACAAAAATTTAGAGCGCTGGAGGGTGTTTCTGCAGGGCTTTACAGGCTTCTGACGTGATGGCGACAAAATTTCTACATTCGAGCCTTCATGATTTGCGTAGCTCGTACGTCTTATTGAGTAAGAGCACCCAACACATCTTTCCGGTTCAGGCTCTGAAAAGGAGTTTTTGCATGTACAACTCGCAACTGCCAACGGACGGTAGCACTGCACCAATGGGCACTTCCATGGGCTCGAGCCTGTTCACTCAGCGTACCGAACGTCACGGCAACGAACGGATCCGGGTTCTGCTCAAGAGCTTTGGCCTGCGCACCAGCCTGATCCGCCTGAAAGTCATCGATGCCTTGCTGTCCGCCGCCGACAGCGACCGCAGCCTGGGGGTGCGCGGTGTACACAGCCACTTGCTGGAGCTGGATATTCCCCTGTCCTTTCTCAGTGTCCGCGAAGTGTTGAAGCGCTTGTGCAGCGAAGGCGTGATTACGCTGAACGCGGACAAGAGCTACAGCCTGCATCCACAGGCTGCCGCCGCTCTGCACGGCGAATAATCGTTTCGGCGGGCGTCGCTCAGGGTTTGACCTTGCGGCGCATCACGCCATTGATCACCACCACGATCACCGCCACGCCAATGGCGATGTACTGAAACAGCTTTTCGCTGATGACGCCGGCATTCTGCAAATACGAAAGGCCAAACATGATCCCCAGCACCACCAGGGAGATCAGAATCGAGTATTTCAAACGTTGCGACTGGGTCATTGCCCTTTTCCTTTAACAAAAAGCTTAAACATAAGCCTGAACGTGAACCTGAAAATGTATCCGGTTTGTATCCGGATGCATGCCAAGCCCCTACCGTTTTTCGGGGATGCGGCGCTGCAAACGGGGTCTCATGTTACAGCCGATGAAGCCTTTTGGCTTCATAGCGGCGATAACCATGAGGATTTCGAAATGTTCCGTCGAATCACACTGCTGATTCCCCTGCTTGCCCTGCTTTCCCTGAGCGGCTGCATTATTTTCCCCCACGGCGGCTGGCACGGCGGCCACCATTACGACGGCCGTGGCGGACCGGGGTACTACCAGCATCGCTGAGGATTTTCAGCGAGCTGATGGATGGCTGAAAAAGTCATTTCCCGGCTGCGCGCAAAGCTCGATCATCCAGTCAACGAACACCCTTACCCGCCGCGACAACTGACGGTGGGGAGGATAAAGCGCCGTCAGCGGCATCCCCGGTGGCGGCACTTCCCTCAGCACCTCGATCAAACCACCTTCCTTGATACGCCGGGCCACGTGATAGTACGGCGCCTGCACCAGCCCATATCCGGCCTCGCACGCCGCCAGGTAACCATCGGCACTGTTGACCGAGACCTGCCTGGGCAGACTGACCGGTTGTACCTGCCCATCGACGACAAATTCCAGCCCATAGCGTTTGCCGTTGCTGGCGACGTACTCCACCATCTGATGCCCCGCCAGATCGGCCAAACCCTGTGGCGTGCCATGACGCTGCAAGTAATCGGGGCTGGCGCAGGTGACCTGGTCCAGCATGACCAGCGGCCGCGCCACCAGTGAATCATCGAGCGACGCGCCGCCGCGCAATACGCAATCGACACCTTCGCGAATCAGGTCGACAGGCCGGTCATTCAAACCGATCTCCAGTTCGATCAAGGGATAGCGGGCGGTGAACTGCGGCAATGCCGGGATCACCACCAACCGCCCGATGCCCCCGGGCATGTCCACGCGCAACAGACCTTTGGGGTTGTGCCGCGCGGCGGAGAACACCGCTTCGGTTTCCTCAAGGTCTGCCAGCAACCGCACGCAACGCGGGTAATAGGCGGCACCGTCGAGCGTCAGGCTGATCTGCCGCGTGGTGCGTTGCAGCAGTTGCACCCCCAGATGGCTTTCCAGTTGCTTGATCAGAACGGTCACCGAGGCACGGGGAATTTGCAGGCTGTCCGCCGCTTTGGCAAAGCCCCCCAGTTCGACGATTCGGGTGAACACGCGCATGGCGTTGAAACGATCCATTGTTGTTTGCACCGACTGATTATTTAGAAATCATGAATAGTGATAGCAGTTTTAGCCGGTTTATCTCGTTTCTGTCGAGGTCGACAATGGACGTCACATTCACAGGGAGCTGATTTCATGCAAACACGTCAACTGGGCAAGAACGGTCCACAGGTCAGTGCCATCGGCCTGGGCTGCATGGGCATGACCGATTTCTACACGACGGGCGTCGACACCCGCGAGGCCACGGCCACCCTGCACCGGGCGCTGGAACTGGGCATCAATCTGCTCGACACCGCCGACATGTACGGCCCGCATACCAATGAGGAACTGATCGGCAAAGCCATCGTCGGCAAGCGCGATCACGTGTTCCTGGCGAGCAAGTTCGGCATCGTGCGCGACCCGGCGAATCCGAGCGCCCGCGGGGTCAACGGCCGTCCGGACTACATTCGCTCCTCAATCGACGGCACCCTCAAGCGCCTCGGTGTCGAGACCCTGGACTTGTATTACCAGCACCGTATCGACCCGCAAGTGGCTATCGAGGAAACGGTCGGTGCCATGGCCGAACTGGTAAAGGCCGGCAAGGTGCGTTACCTGGGATTGAGCGAGGCCTCGGCGGCGACACTGGAACGGGCGAACAAGGTCCATCCGATCAGTGCACTGCAAAGCGAGTACTCGTTGTGGAGCCGCGACCAGGAAGAAAACGGCTGTCTGGCCACGTGTCAGCGGCTGGGCATCGCCTTTGTCCCGTACAGCCCGTTGGGCCGCGGTTTTCTGACTGGCGCACTGAAAAGCCCGGATGATTTCGCGGCAGACGACTACCGTCGTTTCAGTCCACGGTTCCAGGGCGACAACTTTGCGAAAAATCTATTGCTGGTGCAGCAGGTTCAGGACCTGGCGGCGGAAAAAGGCGTGACGGCGGGTCAACTCGCGTTGGCGTGGGTGCTGGCTCAGGGGGATTACCTGATCCCGATTCCGGGGACCAAACAACGTAAGTACCTGGAGGAGAACGTGGCGGCGCTGGAGGTCAAACTGAGCCGCGAAGAGTTGCACGCGCTGGAAGCCATCTTCCCGGCGAATGCCACGGCCGGTTTGCGTTATCCCGAAGAAGTCATGAAGTTGCTGGACCGTTGATCTGCACCTGGCCCGTTCGGTTGCCTGAACGGGCCAGTCACTCCACCGCCCGTCACCTCGCCCCTAGCTTGCACGATCGTACCTAAAGCTCCGCATATGCAGGCCGATAGCCCTTTGAAGCGCCGAAATTTCCCAATAAGAACGCTGCTAAAAAGGACCCGGCTCCATGCCCGCATTCCGCACCATTCAGGCTCGCTACACACTGTTTCTGGTCCTGTTCATTTTGCTGCTGTCTATTCTCACCGTAGTCGGCATCAGCCAATTGGTAGCGCCGAAACTTCGCCACACCGAAGAACAAGTGGCCCTCAATCGCATCGCTGAAGTCGCCGAGCAAATCCAGGGCGAACTGAACAAGGTTCAGGCGCAGCAGCGCAGCATTACCCAGACCATTCCTCTGCTCGACAGCGCCGCCATCGACACCGTTCTGCCGGGCCTGGTCGATCAATACGGGGAGCTGAAAGTCTTCGGCGGCGGCATCTGGCCCCTGCCCGGCCAGCGTGAAGCCGGGCGCAACAAATTCAGCACCTTCTGGCACCGCGATGCCTCGGGCAAGCTGGCGGTGAACACCTTCTGGAACAGTGACGCGGCGCCCAACTATTACGACCAGACCTGGTACAAGGGCGGCATGCAGACCCCGCGCGGACAATGCGCCTGGGCCGCGGCCTATAAGGATGATGCCAGCGCCGAGCCGCGCACCAACTGCGCCATGGCCATTCAGAAAAACGGCGCGGCGTATGGCGTATCAACCATTGACGTGACCCTCGGTTTCTTCAATGACCTGGTGGCACGCAAGGAAAAAGACCTGGGCGCGGAAATGCTGATCGTCGAGTCCGACGGCAAGATCATCAGCAACAGCTCGCGCATCAGCGGGCCGATCGTGCTGAAGAACATCAGCGAACTGGCCGGTAACTCGCCCTTCGCCAGCCAAGTGAAGGCCGGCCTGCAAAACCGTGATCGATCGCAGCGCGTCGAGTTCGACAACAACGGCGAAGCCAGCACCTTCTTCATGCGCCCGATCGAAGGCACGCCGTGGTTCCTTGCCACCGCCCTGCCGACCAAACTGATCACCGCCCAGCGCGACGACGTGCTCAGCACGCTAAGCCTGCTGCAAATCCCGATGGTGATCCTGCTGGTGTTGCTGCAAATCTACGCGATCCGCCAGTTGATCCAGCGCATGAAAGCGCTGAAGGCCAATATCGACGCGCTGTCGGCCGGTGACGCCGACCTGACCAAACGCATCACCATCCGCGCCGAAGATGAACTGGGCGCCATCGGCCACTCGGTCAATGCCTTCATCGCGTACCTGCAAAACATGATCGGCGAAGTCACCCAGGCCACCGGCGCCATGGCGTCCAGCCTCGATAACCTGCAACGCACGTCCGCGCACACCAGCCAGATCCTGGTGCGCCACGCGTCGGAAACCGACCAGACTGTCACCGCCATCACCGAGATGAGTTCCACTGCCGAAAGCGTGGCGCAGAATGCGGCTGAAACCGCTGCGTTCACCCAACGCGCCAACGAAAACGCCGACCGTTCACGGGTGGTCGTGGGCGAAGCCTCCAGCAGTGTGATCGCGCTGATCGACGAAGTGGCCAGCGCCACGCATAAAGTCGAAAGCATGCAACAGGACGCCCAGCGCATCACCGAGATTCTCGGGGTGATCGGCGCCATCGCCGGGCAAACCAACCTGCTGGCCCTCAACGCCGCCATCGAAGCCGCTCGCGCCGGTGAGCAGGGACGCGGTTTTGCGGTGGTGGCCGATGAAGTTCGCGCCCTCGCCGCTCGCACCCAGGCCAGCACGTCGGAAATCAACGAGATGCTCACCCGCCTGACCCAAGGCGTGAGCTCGTCGGTCAGTGCCATGGAAAACACTCAGGCCAGCTGCCAGTCGGCGGCCGATGCGACGGCTCGCGTCAACACCGGGCTGGATGAAATGGCCGGTTCTGTCAGCCACATCAACAGCCTCAGCACCCAGATCGCCACCGCCGCAGAACAGCAGAGTGCCGTGACCGAAGAGATCAACCGCAGCATGGTGCAAATCCGCCACATGGTGGATGAATTGGTGAAAAGCGGTCAGGCGAGTGAGCTCAATACCCGGCAGTTGCTGGAGGCCAATAGTCGCGTGAGTGCGATTATGGGGCGGTTCAAAGTCCGCTGATGGGTGAACGCAGCTCCCTGTGGCGAGGGAGCTTGCTCCCGCTGGGCTGCGAAGCGGCCGCCTTGGCATTCAACGCGGTGCTAGCAGTTAAATCGCGCAACCTGGTTTGCGCCTGCTGCGCAGGCGAGCGGGAGCAAGCTCCCTCGCCACAAAAGCCCGCCTGGCGGTATCACTTCGAAACAATCTCTTGCCTCGTTACTGGCTAAAGCAGTCAAAATGCCTCTTTTTTTGACCATCCTCCGAGTCGAGATATTGCCCATGCGAACCCACCTGCGTCTGGTCGCCCTGAGCGCCCTGTTCATTTCCTCCCTGGCCCAGGCCGCCGACCTGATCCCGATCGAAGTCCATCGCGACGCCAACTGCGGCTGCTGCAAAAAATGGATCAGCCATCTGGAGGCCAACGGCTTCAAGGTCGAGGATCACGTTGAAGCCAACATGAGCGAATTCAAGCAACAGCACGGCGTGCCACCGCGCCTGGCGTCCTGCCACACCGCTTTGATCAATGGCAAATTCGTCGAAGGGCATGTCCCGGCCGATCAGGTGCTGGCCTTGGGCAAGCGCGATGACCTGTTAGGTGTGGCGGCCCCGGGCATGCCGATGGGTTCGCCGGGCATGGAAATGGACGGCATGAGCGATGCTTATCAGGTCATCGGCCTGAAAAAGGACGGCACTGATGTGGTGGTGGCGGACTACGCTGCCCATTGATGTTCGGTGCGTACATCGGCCTGTTCCTCGCCGCATTCGGTGCGGCGACCCTGTTGCCGTTGCAGTCCGAAGCACTGCTGGTGGGGTTGTTGCTCAACAAGCAGTATTGGCTCTGGTCGCTGCTGGCGGTCGCGACCCTGGGCAATGTCCTCGGCTCGCTGTTCAACTGGTGGCTGGGGCGAGGTATCGAGCGGTTTCGCGACCGGCGCTGGTTTCCGGTCAGCCCGCTGCATCTGGAAAAGGCCCGGGTTCATTATCAGCGCTACGGCCATTGGTCACTGTTGCTGAGTTGGGTACCCGTTATTGGTGATCCGCTGACCCTGGTCGCCGGGGTGATGCGCGAGCCGCTCGGGCGCTTCCTTGTGATCGTGACGATTGCCAAAGGCGCCCGCTATGGCGTACTGGCCCTGGCGACCCTGGGCTGGATGAGTTGAACGATCATTCGCCGCGATTGCCTGTGTTTAATGTCGCCCTAATCATGCCGATCCAGCATCGGCCGATTTCCTGTGGAGTTTACCCATGCCCCTCGCCCGCTTCCGTTGGCTACCCAGCCTGCTGCTGACCGCCGCACTGCCCGTCATCGCTGCCGAAGGTCCGGAGTACGGGCCGGAGCTGCAAGGCTTCGAGTATCCCTACACGATCAAACATTTCGCCTTTGAGTCCCAGGGCAAATCCCTGCAAATGGGCTACATGGACGTAGCCGCCCATGGCAAGGCCAACGGACGCAGCATCGTGCTCATGCACGGCAAGAATTTCTGCGGCGCAACCTGGGACACTTCGATCAAGGCCTTGAGTGACGCCGGCTACCGCGTCATCGCACCGGACCAGATCGGCTTCTGCACCTCCAGCAAACCGGACAACTACCAGTACAGCTTCCAGCAACTGGCAACCAACACCCAGCAACTGCTCAAAGCCCTCGGTATCCAGAAAGCGACCCTGCTCGGGCATTCCACCGGCGGCATGCTCGCTACCCGTTACGCACTGCAATATCCCGAGCAGGTTGAACAACTCGCCCTCGTCAACCCTATCGGCCTGGAAGACTGGAAAGCCCTCGGCGTGCCCTATCGCACGTTGGATCAATGGTACGAACGTGAGCTGAAACTGACCGCCGATGGCATCCGCACCTATGAACGCAACACCTATTACGGCGGCCGCTGGAAACCCGAATTCGATCGCTGGGTGGACATGCTCGCCGGTCTGAATAAAGGGCCGGGGCATAAACAAGTGGCGTGGAATTCGGCGCTGATCTACGACATGATCTTCACCCAGCCGGTGTACTACGAGTTCAAGGACCTGAAGATGCCGACGCTGTTGCTGATCGGTACGTCCGACACCACGGCCATCGGCAGCGACATCGCGCCGCCCGAGGTCAAGGCAAAACTCGGTCACTACGACGTGCTCGGCAAACAAGTCGCGAAGCTGGTTCCCCAGTCGACGCTGGTGGAATTCCCCGGCATGGGCCACGCGCCGCAGATGGAAGAACCGCAGAAATTCCACCAGGCCTTGCTCGCCTGGCTGAACAAAACCAACCCCGTTCGTTGATGAGGTAAGGCTGATGGCTGTGCAGATTGCGGTGATCGATGACTGGCAGGATGTGGCGCGCACTGTCGTGGACTGGTCGGCGCTGGACGCCATCGGCCAGGTTGATTTTATCCATGATTACCCGGCCGACAACGAGACGCTGGCAGCACGCCTGGGTGAGTTCGAAGTGATCTGCGTGATGCGCGAGCGCACCCGGTTCGACCAGGATCTGCTGCGGCGTCTGCCGAAACTCAAACTGCTGGTTACCGGCGGCATGCGCAACGCTGCGCTCGACCTCAAAGCTGCAACCGCTCTCGGCATTCAGGTCAGTGGCACCGACAGCTACAAACACGCCGCGCCGGAACTGACCTGGGCGCTGATCATGGCTGCGACCCGCAACCTTGTCGTGGAAGCCAATGCCCTGCGCGCCGGAAAATGGCAACAGGGCCTGGGGGGCGACCTGTACGGCAAGACCCTGGCGATTCTCGGCCTGGGCAGCATCGGCCAGCGGGTCGCGCAGTTCGGCCAGGTGTTCGGTATGCGAGTGATCGCCTGGAGCGAGAACCTGACCGCCGAACGCGCCGCCGAAGTGGGCGTGACCTATGTGAGCAAACAGGAACTGTTCGAACAGGCCGACGTGCTCTCCGTGCATCTGGTGCTCAGCGACCGCAGCCGTGGATTGGTCGACGCACAGGCGCTGGACTGGATGAAACCTACGGCGCTGCTGGTCAACACCGCACGCGGGCCGATTGTCGATGAAGCAGCGCTGATCAAGGCGTTGCAGAAACAGCGCCTGGCCGGGGCAGCGCTGGATGTGTTCGAGCTGGAGCCCTTACCGGCTCATCACCCGTTCAGGACATTGGAGAATGTGCTGGCGACGCCGCATGTCGGGTATGTCAGCCAGCAGAATTACCATCAGTTCTTTTCGCAGATGATCGAGGATATTCAGGCCTGGTCTGCTGGAACCCCGATCCGCCTTCTAAGCTGATACCGCGTCATCGTTCATCGCTAGCAGGCTAGCTCCCACAGAGGTCCTGTGCACGCAGATCCAGTGTGGGAGCTAGCCTGCTAGCGATGGCCGCACCACCGATCTAACTGACTTTCACCGCCACAAACGCCGCCGTCACATACGGCACCGTCACCACGTCCTTGCCCCGCAGTTCAGGCTCGGCATCCACCAACACCCGCATCTGCTCATCCACTTTCGCCCGCTCCGCTGCCGGCAATGCCGAGACGAAACTGGTGGAGCGCACTCGGTTGAAAATCACATCTTCCGGCGCGCCCGTATGCCCATGGCTGAATTGCCGCTCTTGCAGCGGTCCGAACGCGGCATGCGGAAAAGCCCGACGCCAGGCTCCGGTGTAGAAACGCGGGGTATCGCCCTCCAGCGCATTGACGATCGCATCCAGTTTGGGCACCCAGCTCACGCGCGTGTCGCGCAGGTTCCACACCAGCCCCAGCTTGCCGCCGGGTTTGAGCACCCGGGCAATTTCAGTCAGGGCTTCGCCGCTGGCAAACCAGTGAAAGGCCTGGGCGCAGATCACCACATCCACCGATGCGTCCGGCAGCGGCAGGTCCGTGGCCGTGCCGCTTACCGCCAAAACATCAGGCCAGGCTTCAGACAGTTTTTCGAGCATCTGCGGCACCGGCTCCACGGCAATCACCAGCGCCCCGGTCGCCACCAGCCGACCGGTGAACTTGCCAGTCCCGGCGCCCAGATCGACCACGGATTTATCCGCATTCAAACCCAGCGTGTCTGTCAGCCAATCGGCCACTTGCGGCGGATAATCCGGACGACCGCGAACGTAGGTGTCGGCAGCCGTTTTGTAACCGGCGGCCGCTGAGTGATGGACCTGTTTCATGACAACGCTCCACTACGACTTCGAACGCTGTCGAGCATAGCGCCTCGATTTGCGCTTTCCTTGAAAAGACCGCCAGAAAGAAATGAATAATTGTTCACCCTGCGGTGTTCACTTGGCATCACCCATGAGGATCGCCCGTGAACAACCTGAACCCGGATTCGCCGATACGCTACGACCGCCTGACCATGATGCTGCACTGGCTGACCGCCGTGCTGGTGATTGGCCTGTTCGCCAGTGCCCAGGTCTGGGAACAACTGGCCAAGGGCACGCCACTGCGCAAGGAACTGCAGGCATTGCACATTTCCTGCGGCCTCCTGCTCGCGGTGATCGTTCTCAGCCGACTGCTCTGGCGCCTGTCCCGGGGCCGGCGCTTGCCGCCCGCCAATCGGGGCGTCATGAATAGTCTGGCGAAGACCGCGCACCTGGCGCTCTATGCGTTGTTGCTGAGTCAAATCGTGCTGGGTTTCCTGTTTCGCTGGGCCCAGGCAGAACCGTTCAACTTTTTTGGCCTGTTCGATGTCCCAACCTTGATCACCTTCGATAAAAGCATGAAATCGGTGTTCGGCGGTCTGCATGAACAGGTGGCGTGGGCCATTGTGATACTGGCCGGGCTGCATGCGCTCATGGCTCTGGTTCACCATTACGGCTTGCGTGATAACACGTTGCGCCGCATGTTGCCGGGCCGTGGTTTGGACTGATACGAATAATCTCTGGAGCTTCGCCATGAATAGCCGTTTTGCTGTTTTTAGTGCCCCACTGCTGCTCGCCGTTGCATTGTCCAGCTCCCTGGCACTGGCCAATGGCGATGACGAAGAACCCGCCAAACCCAATTGCCCCAAAGGCCAGGTCTGGGACAGCAAATCGCAGAAATGCGTGATGCAGACCAGTAGCCTCGTACCGGATGCCGATCGCACCGACTACGCCTACCGCCTGGCCAAGGACGGGCGTTATGAAGAAGCCCTGGCCTTGCTCGATACGCTGAAAAACCCGAACACCGCCAAGGCGCTTAACTACCGCGGCTATGCCACGCGTAAACTGGGGCGCACCGAAGAGGGCATTGGTTATTACCTGAAATCGGTCGAACTCGATCCACAGTACGCGCAAGTCCGCGAGTACCTCGGCGAAGCTTATGTGATCAAAGGCCGCCTGGACCTTGCACAAGAGCAGTTGCAGCAGATCAAATCGATTTGCGGCAACACCTGTGAGGAATACCAGGACCTGGCCGAAGCCATCCACGATTCATCGAAAACCTGACGGGACGGAGGTCGCCATCGCCAGCGATCAGGCAATACGGGCAGAGCTGGGCCAGCACCTGGCGCGTTTATGGCGCTACGGCCTGCTGCTGTCCCGGCAACGGCATGTCGCCGAAGACCTGGTGCAGGCCACCTGCGTGCGGGCGCTTGAACGAGCCGGGCAATTTGTCCCCGGCACCCGCATGGACCGCTGGCTGCTGAGCATCCTGCATTCGATCTGGCTCAACGAAGTGCGCTCGCGGCGGGTGCGTCAGGGCCAGGGGCTGGTGGATGCCGACAACGCCTTGTCGTTCGACGGTGAGCATGTCGCGCAAACCCACGTGCTCGCGACGCAGGTGATCCGGCGCGTCGATGCACTGCCCGAAGCCCAGCGCGAAACCGTTTTTCTGGCCTATGTCGAAGGCTTGTCCTATCGCGAAGTCGCTGAAGTGCTGGACGTGCCCATCGGCACGGTCATGAGCCGACTGGCCGCTGCACGGGCGAAACTGGCCGAGTATCCGCCGTTGCACGCCGTGCCGAACCCCACCACCGGAGAACGTCGATGAACGATCACGCGAAACCGTCGGATGAGCAACTGGTGGCTTACCTTGACGACCAGCTCGATAGCGACCAGCGCAGCCGTATCGACGCGGCCATCGCCGAAGATTCGACGCTCAACCTGCGCCTGCAATGGCTGGCCCGCAGCAGCCTGCCATTCCGGGAGGCCTACGAGAAAGTGACACAACAGGCACCGTTGGACCGCTTGCACGCCATGCTCGACACCTTGCCCTCGCCAGCCCCGCCGGCGATGAGTCGACGCTGGTTTCTTGCCGCCGCGGCCGGCCTGGTGGTGAGCGGTGTGCTGGCGGACCGGTTGTTCCTGGGCTGGCAGGCGAGTCAGCAGAAGAACAACTGGCGTGGTCTGGTGGCGGACTACATGGTGCTTTATGTGCCACAAACCCTGGAACACCTGCCCAACGACGAAGCCACGCAACGTGCGCAACTGCGCACCATCGACGCTCGCCTGGGGCTGAGCCTTTTACCAGGGGCACTGGCCCTGCCACGCGCCGAACTCAAGCGCGCGCAAATCCTCGAGTACGACGGCATGCCCATCGCCCAGATTACTTATCTGGACCCGGCGCATGGCCCCATGGCGCTGTGCGTCACCCGCTCCAACAGCGGCAGCCGACACTTCGCACACGAGCGTCGGCACGGGATGAACGTGGTGTATTGGGCCGATATGGAGCATGCGTGGATGCTGATCGGACATAACCCGGCGTCGGAACTGGAAGAGATGGCGAAGGTGCTGCGCGGCCGGTTGAGCGCTTGATCAAACAGGTCGCGCCTCGCCTCAGGAATTGCGCTGATTCATGCTGGGGTGGGAAGCCACGACCGAAACCGCGCGCCCCCCAGCGGTGAAGGCTCGACCGTGAGTGTACCGCCCTGCGCCTCCAGCGCCCTTCGGCTGATCGCCAGCCCCAATCCAAACCCGCCCGTCGCTCTGTCCCGACTGCGGTCCAGGCGGTAGAACGGCTCAAAAATCCGCTCACGTTCGTCATCGGGAATGCCGATCCCGTCGTCATCGACCCAGATTTCACACCCCTTTGCGCAGACCTTCACACCAATCTGAATGCGCTTCTCGCAATACCGCATCGCGTTGCGCAGCAGGTTCTGAATGGCGCGAGCGGTGAGGCGCGGGTCGAGACTGAAGCGTTCGAGCTGGCCGTGAAGCAGCACGTCAATCACGATTTCCGGAGAATCCAGTTCTTCGTCGACACTGCCCAGAATGCTGTCGATGAATTCGTCCAGCGACACTTCGACCTGTTCCGGCAAACGTGCCGGGTTTTGCAGGCGGCTGTAGGAGAGCAGCTCCAGCACCAGTTCGTCGAGTTCGCGGATGTGCGCAACCAGGCCTTGCAAACGCTCGCGGCTGGCGGCCGGCAAGTCGTCGGACAGCGCCAGGGCCAGGCCAAAGTCCAGCCGTGTCAGCGGCGTGCGCAGCTCGTGGGAGACCGCGTCGAGTAAATCCCGCTGCTGGTTGAGCAGGTTTTCAATGTCGCCCGCCATGGTGTCGAACACGTGGGCCAGGCTACCGATGTTGGAGCTGGCGGAAATCTTCGTGCGCTCACTCAAGTGCCCCTTACCGAAGCGCTCGGCGGTGCCTTTGAGGCGTTCCAGATCGCGCCAGTGCGGGCGCAGCCAGGCCAGCAGACACGCCAGCATCGTCGCACCGATCAGCACGTTGATGCTCCAGTACAACAGGTTGACGTCCAGCGGGTCCGGCGGCACGACCATTTGCACCACCGTTTGTGGGTTCAACGGTGTCACCGCCAAGGTGCGCCAGCCCCAGTCGCCAATGCGCACCACGCTTTCGCCACGCTGCAGACGCTGCTGCTCTGCCGGGGTCAAGCCAGGATCGTCACTGCCGGTCAGCACGATGCGCAGCGGGTTGAATTCCTTGTCCATTTCGCTCGCCAACGCCGGCCATTGTGCCTCGGGCACGGCGTGGAACTGCTTGACGATGAGGGTTTGCAGCCCGCGGGAATAATCGAGGTTGTAGGTGACGAAGCGCTCCTGGAAGACCTTAATCACCACGTCCGGCACCAGATAAATCGCCGCGCTGTAGGAGACGATCGTCACCAGATACAGGCGAAACAGGATTCTGAACATCGCCTCAGCATTCCCATTCGGAGCGGCTGAACAGATAACCCTTGCCCCACACGGTCTTGATCTTGCGCGCTTCGCCAGCGTTATCGTCGAATTTGCGCCGCAACTTGGAGATCGCCACGTCCACCGAACGGTCGGTGCCGTTGAATTCGATACCGCGCAGGCGTTGCAGGATCTGGTCGCGACTCAGCACTTCACCGGCATGTCGGGCCAGCACCACCAGTAGGTTGTATTCGCCGCTGGACAGTTCGACCAGTTGTTCGCGCCAGGTCACGGTGCGCTCGGACAGGTCGATGCACAGATTGCCCATGAGAATGCGGTCGTTGGCGGTCTGCGGCTCGCTAAGGCTGCTGCGGCGCAACAACGTACGGACGCGGGCCAGCAACACACGGGGTTCGCAAGGTTTGGTGACGTAGTCATCGGCGCCCATTTCCAGGCCCAGCACCTGATCGTGGCTGTCGTCCCGGGCGGTCAGCATCAGGATCGGCAGCGTGGCCGAGTCCGCTCGCAGCAAGCGACAGACTTGCAGGCCGTCGAGGCCCGGCAACATCAGGTCGAGGATCACCAGGTCCGGCGGATTGATCCGCGCGCGCTCGCGCACGTGATCGCCTCGGCTGATCACACTGACGGAATAACCGTTGCGTTCCAGGTAGCTGGCAATCAGTTCGGAGAGCGCGGTGTCGTCTTCGACCAGGAGGATGTTGGGCATGGGTGTTTCCAGAAAGTGCAGTGGCGCCTGTTGTGCCGGCATCGCTAGCAGGCTAGCTCCCACAGTTGATAGGGGATGTTCACAAAACCTGTGCTCACATCAACCCCTGTGGGAGATAGCCTGCTAGCGATGGCAGCATGACAAGCGCTGAAAGAATCAAGCCACGAAGGATATACGCCCTCACCCCTGCCTGAGTAAAACCCTTACACAATTTCACACAGCACCAACAAAGCTTCACCGCTACCCTCGTCGCCTCCCCGTAGGATGCGGGAGTTCATTATTGGGGTATTTACATGTCAAAGAACCTGCTTGCCAAGCTCAGCCTGCTGGCACTGGCGATGACGCTGAGCGCTTGTGACAAGTCCTCCAACGCCGAAGAACAGGCGCCATTGGCCACCGTGCGCGTCGAAACCCTCGACGCCCGGCCTCTGTCGATCACCAGCGAGCTGAGCGGGCGGATTGCCGCGCCCCGGATCGCCGAAGTTCGCGCCCGTGTCGCCGGCGTCGTTTTGCAACGGGTCTTCCACGAAGGCAGCGATGTGAAGAAAGGCGACGTGCTGTTTCGCATCGACCCTGCCCCCTTCAAGGCTGACCTGGACAGTGCCGAAGCGGAACTGCGAAAAGCCGAGGCCAATGCCTTTCAGGCGCGCCTGCAAGAGCAGCGTTATGCCCAGTTGATCGAAGGCAACGCCATCAGCGGCCAGGACTACGACAACGCGCGTTCCGCCGTGCGGCAAACCGCCGCCGAGGTCGCCGCCAACAAGGCCGCCGTGGAGCGGGCGAAACTCAACCTCGGCTACGCCACCGTCACCGCGCCGATTTCCGGGCGCATCGGCCGTGCACTGGTCACCGAAGGTGCGTTGGTCGGGCAAAACGAAACCACGCCACTGGCATTGATTCAGCAGCTGAACCCGATTCATGCCGACCTGACTCAATCGACCCGTGAACTCAACGACCTGCGTCGTGCCTTCCGTTCCGGTCAGTTGCAGGAAGTGGGTCAGGGCCAGGCCAAAGCCACGCTGATCCAGGACGACGGCAGCCTTTATCCGTTGCCGGGCAAGCTGCTGTTCACCGACATCACTGTCGACCCGGGCACCGGCCAGATCATCCTGCGCAGCGAGTTCCCCAACCCGGACCTCGACTTGCTGCCCGGCAGCTTTGTGCGGGTGCGGCTGGAGCAAGCGGTGAATCAGCAAGGCATCAGCGTGCCGCAACGGGCCATCCAGCGTGACAGCGCCGGTATTGCTCAGGTGCTGTTGCTCGACGCGGATCAACGGGTCGGCCAGCAACCGGTCGAGCTGGGCGCCGTGCAAAACGATCGCTGGATCGTCACCGCAGGCCTCAAGCCCGGCGACCGCATCGTCATCGAAGGCCTGCAACACGCCAAGCCCGGCGAGAAAGTGCAGATCGACGATTCCCCTCTTCCACTTGCCCAGGCCACTGGTCAGTAAGCAGGACGCTTTTTTATGCCGCAGTTCTTTATCGATCGCCCGGTGTTCGCCTGGGTGGTTGCCCTGTTCATCCTGCTGGCTGGCGCCTTGGCCATTCCACAGTTGCCGGTAGCGCAGTACCCCGATGTCGCGCCGCCGCAGATCGAAATCAATGCCGTGTACCCCGGCGCCTCGGCGCAAACCGTGGACGAAAGCGTGGTCAGCCTGATCGAGGAAGAGCTCAACGGCGCCGATCATCTGTTGTATTTCGAGTCCCAAAGCAGTCTCGGCAGCGCCACGATCAAGGCGACCTTCCAGCCGGGCACCAACCCGGAAATGGCCCAGGTGGATGTGCAGAACCGCCTGAAAGTCGTGGAGTCACGCCTGCCGCAAGCGGTCAATCAGCAAGGCTTGCAAGTGGAGAAAGTCTCCGCAGGCTTCCTCCTGCTGATTACCCTGACCTCCACTGACGGCAAGCTCGACGACGTGGCGCTCAGCGATTACCTGGCGCGCAACGTGATGAACGAGATCAAGCGTCTGGACGGTGTCGGCAAGGCTCAGCTGTACGGTGCCGAACGGGCGATGCGGATCTGGATCGACCCGCAGAAGCTGATTGGTTTCAACCTGACACCGGCCGACGTCAACGCGGCCATCGTCGCGCAGAACGCGCAGGTCTCGGCTGGCAGCATCGGCGATCTGCCGACCCGCACCACACAGGAAATCACCGCGACCATTCTGGTGAAAGGCCAGCTGTCGACCCCGGAAGAATTTTCCGACATCGTGCTCAAGGCCAATGCTGACGGTTCGACGGTGCGCATCGGCGATGTGGCGCGGGTCGAGATCGGCAGCCAGGAATATCAGTTCGGCACGCGCCTGAACGGCAAGCCGTCCACCGCCGTCGGCGTGCAGTTGTCGCCCGGCGCCAATGCCCTGAGCACCGCGACGCTGGTGCGGGCGAAGATGGATGAACTGGCGCGCTACTTCCCGGCCAACGTCGAATACAAGATCCCCTACGACACGTCGCCCTTCGTCAAAGTCTCGATCACCAAAGTGGTTTACACCCTGGTCGAGGCGATGGTGCTGGTGTTCGCGGTGATGTTCCTGTTTCTGCAAAACATCCGCTACACGCTGATCCCGACCCTGGTGGTGCCGGTGGCATTGATGGGCACTTTTGCGACCATGCTCGCGCTGGGGTTCTCGATCAACGTGCTGACCATGTTCGGCATGGTGCTGGCCATTGGCATTCTGGTGGACGACGCCATCGTCGTGGTGGAGAACGTCGAGCGGATCATGGTCACCGAAGGCCTGTCGCCGAAAGAGGCGACCCGCAAGGCGATGAAGCAGATCACCGGCGCGATCATCGGCATTACCCTGGTGCTGGTGGCGGTGTTCATTCCGATGGCGTTCATGCAGGGTTCGGTCGGGGTGATTTACCGGCAGTTCTCGTTGTCGATGGCCACCTCGATTCTGTTCTCGGCGTTCCTCGCCCTGACCTTGACCCCGGCGCTCTGCGCAACGCTGCTCAAGCCGATTGCCAAGGGCGACCATCACGCCAAGGGCGGTTTCTTCGGCTGGTTCAACAAGCGCTTCGAGCAACTGACCGAGCGTTATCAGGGCTGGGTCGCCTATGCGCTGAAACGCAGCGGCCGCTACCTGCTGATCTATGGCGTATTGCTGATCGGCCTGGGCTTGTGTTTCAGTCGTCTGCCCTCTTCGTTCCTGCCGGTGGAGGATCAGGGTTACACCATCACCGACATTCAATTGCCGCCCGGCGCGAGCAAGAATCGCACGGTGCAGGTGGTCGAGCAGATCGAAGCCCACAACGCCAAGGAACCCGGCGTTGGCGACAGCACGGTGATCCTCGGCTTCAGCTTCTCCGGCAGCGGGCAGAACGCGGCGCTGGCTTTTACCACGTTGAAAGACTGGTCGGATCGCGGCAACGACGACTCGGCGAGTTCGATTGCCGACCGCGCCAACATCGCGTTCAGCCAGATCAAGGACGCTATGGCGTTCTCGGTCCTGCCGCCACCGGTGGACGGCCTCGGCACCTCCAGCGGTTTCGAGTTCCGCTTGCAGGACCGTGGCGGCCTCGGCCATGCCACGCTGATGCAGGCGCGCACCCAGTTGCTGGCGGCTGCCGAGAAAAGCCCGATCCTGATGAACGTGCGCGAAAGCGCGCTGGCCGAAGCGCCGCAGGTGCAACTGATCGTGGACCGCAAACAGGCGAATGCGTTGGGGGTTTCGTTCGCCGATGTCGGCAGCGTGCTGTCCACTGCTGTCGGTTCGGCCTACATCAACGACTTCCCCAATCAGGGGCGGATGCAACGGGTGGTGGTTCAGGCTGAAGGCGATCAGCGCAGTCAGGTCGCCGATCTGCTGAAGATCCATGTGCGCAACAGCAGCGGGAAAATGGTACCGCTCTCGGCCTTCGTCCAGGCCAAATGGACCCAGGGACCGGCGCAATTGACCCGTTACAACGGCTACCCGGCGATCAGTATTTCCGGCGAACCGAAACCGGGTCACAGCACCGGTGAAGCCATGGCGGAAATCGAACGGCTGGTCGCGCAAGGGCCTGCAGGGTTGGGTCAGGAATGGACCGGGTTGTCGTTGCAGGAACGGCTGTCCGGCAGTCAGGCACCGATTCTGCTCGGCTTGTCGTTGCTGATCGTGTTCCTGTGCCTGGCGGCGTTGTATGAAAGCTGGTCGATTCCGACCTCGGTGCTGCTGGTGGTGCCGCTCGGCGTACTCGGTGCGGTGCTGGCAGTAACCTTGCGCGGAATGCCCAACGACGTGTTCTTCAAGGTCGGGCTGATCACCATCATCGGCCTGTCGGCGAAGAACGCGATCCTGATCATCGAATTCGCCAAGAGCCTGTACGACGAAGGCCACGACCTGATCGACGCCACGCTGCAAGCCGCGCGCCTGCGCCTGCGGCCGATCGTCATGACGTCCCTGGCGTTCATCCTCGGCGTAGTGCCGCTGGCGATCGCGACCGGTGCCAGCTCGGCGAGCCAGCAGGCCATCGGCACCGGGGTGATTGGCGGGATGATCACCGCGACACTGGCGGTGGTGTTTGTGCCGGTGTTTTTTGTGGTGGTGATGAAACTGGTGCGCAAGCGGCATAAAGATCGCTAACCAACATGGCTCATCCCCTGTAGGAGCTGCCGAAGGCTGCGATCCTTTGATCTTGCCTTTCGGCAGTCTTCTGCAACCTCAAAAGATCGCAGCCTTCGGCAGCGCCTACAAAAGCGTGTTTACCTGGGCTATGGTGGGCAGACTTCTGCCTCTGTGAACTCCAATGCCCCTCCTCCCCCGCACCCACCCTCGCCTGTCCGCTGCCGTCACGCTCGGCGTCGCGGTGGGCATTCTGGCTCCGGCCGACTCGATCATCAGCAAAATTCTCTTCGGCTGGAACGCCGGTGTCTGGACCTACCTCCTGCTGATGCTCTGGCTCACTGCACGCTCCAAAGCGCCGGACGTGAAGCGCATCGCCGAGGTCGAAGATGAAAACGCTGGAATGGTGCTGTTCGTGGTGTGCATCGCTGCGATTGCGAGCCTGGCGACCATTGGTGTCGAACTCGCCGGCAGCCGGGAACTGGAAACCACCCGCAAGCTGCTGCACTACGGTTTCACCGCGCTGACCGTGATCGGTTCATGGCTGCTGATCGGGGTTATTTTCAGCGTGCATTACGCCCGTCTGTTCTACACCTGGGATGGAAAAGACCCGGCACTGCGTTTTGCCGAAGGCCTGACCACCCCCAATTACTGGGACTTCCTGTATTTCTCGTTCACCATCAGCGCGGCGGTGCAGACTTCCGATGTCGGCGTGGCAACCCGCGATCTGCGCAAGATTGTGCTGGCGCAATCGCTGATCGGTTTTCTGTTCAACACGGCGATCCTCGGCTTTTCGATCAACATCGCCGCAGGCCTGTTCAACTGATTCGTGCACAAACGTTCTAGGCATCGCCCTCGCCACGGGCGTTAAATAAGTCGGCAATCCGTCTCACAGGTGCAGCATGACCACTCACAACTGGATCGACCTGGCCCAGGACGCCGACACCGGCATCGAGACGCTGCGCGCGCATTTCGAGGGCCACGCCTACGATCCGCACTGGCATGACAGCTATCTGGTGGGGGTCACCGAACAAGGGGTTCAGCAGTTCAACTGTCGGCGGGCCAGGCACCAGAGCACGCCGGGCAAGGTGTTCTTGCTTGAGCCGGGTGATATTCATGACGGCGAAGCGCCGACGGTCGACGGTTTCACCTACCGCATGCTGTACCTCGACCCGCAGTGGTTGCAGCGCGAACTCAGCGCTGTTTTCGACAACGCGCCCGACAACAGTCAGTTGAGCTTTGCCAAGACACTGGCCACCGACATACGTCTGGCCAATGCCACCAGCCAAGCATTTCAGGCGCTGCATCAGGGTGAACTGAAAATCGTCCGCCAGACCGCCCTCGACGGTTTGCTCGAACGCCTCACCACTCATTTGCACTGGCGCGCCCGTTACGGCGAGGACCCGCGTTTACCATTGGTGGCGCACAAGGCTCGGGAGTATCTGCACGCCCATGCTCACGAGGACATCGGTCTCGATCAACTCGCCGCCGCAACAGGCGTCGACCGTTTCCGCCTGACCCGCGCTTTCAAGGCTGCCTACGGCATGCCACCCCACGCGTACCTGGTGCAATTGCGCCTGGCCAAGGCGAGGCGAATGCTGGCCCGTGGCGAACAACCGGTGGCGGTGGCTATGGCACTGGGATTTGCCGATCAGAGCCATCTGGGGCGCTGGTTTGTACGGGCTTATGGCCTGACGCCAGCGTTGTATCGCAAGCGCTGCTCAAATCTTCCAGACAGTTGATCGCGGGGTTGTGAAGATCGGCTTCAACGATCTTCAGCGGAGTTTGCCTGCAATGTTGTCCTCTTTCCCGACGTTACTGCCCTTCCTGTTGTTTGCATTCGTGGCGTCGATCACGCCCGGCCCGACCAACATTCTGGTGTTGAGCAACAGCGCCCGCTACGGGCTGGCCGCTGCCGTGCCGATCATTTTCGGCGCCTGTGCCAGTGCTGCGACCATTGTGTTGTTGGTCGGAAGTGGCGCCGGCTCCTCGCTGACCGCGTTGCCCTCGGTGCAAACCGCGATGCAGTGGATCGGCGTGGCCTGGCTGAGTTACCTGTCCTGGCAGATCTTCAACGCCCCGGCCGAAGCCGTGACCGCGCGGGACACCGATGCCCGACTCGGGTGGGTGGGCGCCGCCGGCCTGCAATTGATCAACCCGAAAACCTGGATGATGGCGCTGGCCGTGGTCAGTGTCTTTGCCGGGGGCGGTGAACAGCGCCTGGTTCACGTGATGTATTTGTCCCTCGCGTTTTTCCTGATATCCCTGCCGTGCCTTGGGGTCTGGGCATTGCTCGGCGCGGGGTCTGCGCAGTGGTTGCGCTCGCCCCGGGCGATGCAACGTTTCAATCGCTGCATGGCTCTGTTGCTGTTGGGTTCGGCCTGGTTGAGTCTTTGGGCCTGAATCCCATTCGTCGGCCATTGTCGGACAATCGACGATGCAGGACTTGACAGTGAATTGGCTTTTGCTGTCTTCTGAAACCGGTTTCAGTGCCATCCCGATCGCACGAACCTTATAACTCCAATAAGAAGGTTTCAGCCCGTGAACGATTTCTCCGCCGCCCAACGCAGCCGCGTCACCATGCTTGATGTTGCCGAGCACGCCAAAGTCTCCAAGGCCAGCGTGTCGCGGTTCATCGGCGATGATCGCGCCTTGCTGTCCGATGCGACGGCCTTGCGCATCGAACAGGCGATTGCCGAATTGGGCTATCAGCCGAACCAGATGGCTCGCGGCCTGAAACGCGGGCGGACCCGCCTGATCGGCATGCTGGTCGCCGACATTCGCAACCCCTATTCGATTGCCGTGATGCACGGGGTGGAAACCGCCTGCCGTCAGCACGGCTACAGCCTGGTGGTGTGCAACACCGACCGCGATGACGAGCAGGAATGCCAGCACCTGGCCCTGCTGCGCTCCTACAACATCGAAGGGCTGATCGTGAACACCCTCGGCCACCACCGCGACGCCTTGCAGGAACTGCATCGGGAAATGCCCCTGGTGCTGGTGGACCGCAAGGTCGAGCACCTTGAAAGCGACATGGTCGGGCTGGACAACCCGCAAGCGGTCGAGATCGCCATGGCCCACCTTGAAGATCGCGGTTATCGCGATGTACTGATGGTGAGCGAACCGTATGACGGCACCAGTTCGCGGATCGAACGCAGCGTCAGCTTCAAGGCGCAGATCGCCCAGCGTTCGGCGCTGCGCGGGACGCTGATCGAAACCGGCAGTGAGCTCACGGCACACCTCAAAACCTTTCTCGATACACCCGGCCCCGGCCCGAAGGCGCTGTTCTGCGCGAACGGGATTGCGGCGCTGGCCGCCACCCATGCGTTGCGCGAGTTGAAGTGCAACCTGTTTGAAGAGATCGGTCTGATTGCCCTCGACGACCTGGATTGGTATCCGCTGGTGGGCAGCGGCATCACCGCCCTCGCCCAACCGACGGCCGAGATTGGCGCGAGCGCGTTTGAGTGCTTGCTCAAGCGTTTGCGTGGGGATGAAGGGCCGGTGCGGACCCTGGATTTATCGGCGCGGTTGATTGAACGGGGGTCGACCCTTGGAAACTGTCGGTGAATGGACCGGCCACATCGCTAGCAGGCTAGCTCCCACAGTGGCCCGTGTTCGCAGATCCACTGTGGGAGCTAGCTGCCAGCGATGAGGCCCGAAAGATCACCACACCACCTTCATCCTTTTTTTTGAACAAAAATGAAACCGGTTTCAGAGGTCTAGAACAATGCATAAACCACCCGTTTCCATCAGCCTCTCCAGCTACGGCGCCGATCTGGTTCGCCAACGCGGCCAAGGCAGTTTCGTCGATATCCTGTACGCCGCCGGTGCCCATTGCATCGAATGGCGCGAAGAGTTGCTGACGATCGAAGACCCCGCACAACTGGCCGATGCCGCACAGGCCAAGGGCCTCGAAAGCGTGTATTCCTCGCCGATGGAACTGTGGCTGGCCGGGCAGTCGAAACCCAATCCCCAATTGATCACCGCCCTGCAACGCGCCCAGGCTTTCGGTGCCAAATGGCTGAAGGTGTCCCTCGGTTACTTCACGGATACCTGCGACCTCAGGACCCTCGCTCAGATCCTCGGCAAAAGCGCCGTGCAGTTGCTGGTGGAAAACGATCAGACCTTGCACGGTGGACGCATCGAACCTTTCCAGCGCTTTTTCGCGGCGGTCGAGCAACACCATCTGCCGATCAACATGACCTTCGACATCGGCAACTGGCACTGGCAAGACCAGTCCGCCAGCAGCGCCGCGCGCCTGCTCGGTCGGCATGTCGGCTACGTGCACTGCAAAGCCGTCTCGCGTCGGGCCGACGGCAAACTGGTTGCCATACCGCCTGCCGCCAGCGACCTGCATCTGTGGGAACAACTGTTGCGGCACATGGCCCAAGGCGTAATGCGGGCCGCGGAATATCCACTGCAAGGCGACGACCTGGTGCAGCTCACCACCGAGCATGTCGCCGCCCTCGCCCGCCTCGGCCAACCTTGCGTGGAGAGCGCTCATGCCTGAGATCGATATTCTGTCGTTCGGCGAAACCATGGCCATGTTCGTCGCTGATCACAACGGCGACCTGGCGAACGTCGACCACTTCCACAAGCGCATTGCCGGGGCCGACAGCAACGTCGCCATTGGCTTGTCGCGACTAGGATTCAACGTGGCATGGCTGAGCCGGGTCGGCGACGATTCGCTGGGTCGGTTCGTGATCGACACGCTGAGAAAGGAAGGCATCGATTGCAGCAACGTTGCGATCGATGCTGAACACCCGACCGGGTTTCAGCTCAAGTCGCGCACCGACGATGGCGACGACCCGATGGTCGAGTATTTCCGGCGCGGATCGGCGGCGAGTCACTTGTCGCCGCAGTCCATCCTCCCCGAGTTGCTCAAGGCGCGGCACTTGCACGCCACCGGCATTCCTGCGGCGCTATCGGAAACGGCGCGGCAGATGTCGTTCGAACTGATGACGCGCATGCGCGAGGCCGGGCGCAGTGTGTCTTTCGATCCAAACCTGCGTCCGAGCCTGTGGGCCAGCACGCAACAGATGATTACCGAGATCAACCGCCTCGCCGCCCTCGCCGACTGGGTGCTGCCGGGTTTGAGCGAAGGCCGATTGCTGACCGGCTTCGAAGACCCTGCCGACATCGCGGCGTTTTACCTCGACCGGGGCGCCGAAGCCGTAGCGATCAAGCTCGGCCCCCACGGCGCTTATTACCGCACGCATCTGGATGAAGGTTTCGTGGCGGGCGTGCCCGTGGAGACCGTGGTCGACACCGTCGGTGCCGGTGATGGTTTTGCCGTCGGCATGATCAGCGCGCTGCTGGAAAACCACAGCTTTGCCGACGCCGTGAAGCGCGCCAACTGGATCGGCAGCCGGGCGGTGCAGAGTCGGGGGGATATGGAGGGGTTGCCGACCCGTTCCGAAATGTCCGCCGAATTCGAAACCGCTCTCGCCAGCAGGCTGGCTCCCACAGGGGATTTGTGTCGCCTACAGATCCAGTGTGGGAGCTAGCCTGCTAGCGATGAGGCCCGCTCAATCACCGAAGATTTGAACCCGTTACCTGCTGCGACAAAAACAACAAGCTCAGGAGCACCATCATGAAAACCGCAACGCTTGCCGCCCGCCGCTGGTGGTACATCATGCCCATCGTCTTCATCACCTACAGCCTGGCGTACCTGGACCGCGCCAACTACGGCTTCGCGGCCGCCTCCGGGATGGCCGCCGACCTGATGATCACGCCCGGCCTGTCGTCGATGCTCGGCGCGCTGTTCTTCCTCGGTTACTTTTTCTTCCAGGTGCCGGGGGCGATCTACGCGCAAAAGCACAGCGTGAAGAAGCTGATCTTCGTCAGCCTGATCCTCTGGGGCAGCCTGGCCACCTTGACCGGGATCGTCTCCAACGCCTACTGGCTGATCGTCATTCGCTTCATGCTCGGGGTGGTCGAAGCCGCCGTGATGCCGGCGATGCTGATTTACCTGTGCCACTGGTTCACCCGCGCCGAACGCTCCCGGGCCAACACCTTCCTGATTCTCGGCAACCCGGTAACCATGCTCTGGATGTCGGTGGTGTCGGGTTATCTGGTGCAGCATTTCAGCTGGCGCTGGATGTTCATCATTGAAGGCTTGCCGGCCGTGCTCTGGGCATTTATCTGGTGGCGTCTGGCCGATGATCGTCCGGCCGAGGCCAAGTGGCTCAGCGACCAGGAAAAGCAGGATCTGGAAAGCGCCCTCGCCGCCGAACAGGTCGGCATCAAAGCCGTGAAGAACTACGCCGAAGCCTTCCGCTCACCGAAAGTGATCATCCTGGCCTTGCAGTTTTTCTGCTGGAGCATCGGCGTCTACGGTTTCGTGCTGTGGCTGCCGTCGATCCTCAAGGCCGGCGCGCAAATGGACATGGTCGAAGCCGGCTGGCTCTCCGCGCTGCCGTACCTGGCGGCGGTCATCGGCATGCTGCTGGTGTCCTGGGGTTCGGACAAACTGCAAAAGCGTAAACGCTTTGTCTGGCCGCCGCTGCTGATCGCCTCGATTGCCTTCTACGGATCGTACGCGCTGGGCGCCGAACACTTCTGGTGGTCGTACACCCTGCTGGTGATTGCCGGCGCCTGCATGTACGCACCGTACGGACCGTTCTTCGCGATCATTCCGGAAATCCTCCCGGCCAACGTGGCAGGCGGTGCGATGGCGTTGATCAACAGCATGGGCGCGCTGGGTTCGTTTGGCGGTTCCTATCTGGTCGGTTACCTGAACAGCTCCACCGGTTCACCCGGCGCGTCATACCTGCTGATGAGCGGCGCACTGATGCTTTCGGTGGTGCTGACGATTTTCCTCAAGCCCGGTGCAAGTGACCGGGAGCGTCCCTCGGTTGCGGTAACGCGCCCTACCGCCGCCCATCCTTGAATTGATGCAGAGATGAATACGATGAAAAAGCAGGTTGTGTTGTACAAGAAACTTTCGCCGCTGCTGATGGCTCGCCTGCATGAGCAGACGGAGGTGACGCTGATCGACAATCTCGACGCCGACGGGCTCGCGCAACTGCGTGAGGCCCTGCCCCGCGCCGAAGGCTTGCTCGGTGCCAGCCTGAAACTGGACGCTGGGTTGCTCGACCTTGCGCCAGATCTGCAAGCCATCGCCAGCGTCTCGGTGGGTGTCGACAACTACGACATCGACTACCTGACCGAGCGGCGCATCCTGCTGAGCAACACCCCGGATGTGCTCACCGAAACCACCGCCGACACCGGTTTCGCGCTGATCCTGGCGACGGCCCGGCGCGTGGTGGAACTGGCGAACATGGTTCGCGCCGGCCAGTGGAAACGCAACATCGGCCCTGCACAGTTCGGCACTGATGTGCACGGTAAAACCCTGGGCATCATCGGCATGGGCCGGATTGGCGAAGCGCTGGCCCAGCGCGGGCATTTCGGTTTCGGCATGCCGGTGATCTATCACAGCCACTCGCCGAAACCGGCAATTGAGCAGCGCTTCAAGGCGCAGTACCGCAGCCTTCCGGAGCTGTTGCAACAGGCCGATTTCGTTTGCCTGACCTTGCCACTGACCGCTGAAACCGAAGGATTGATCGGCGCCGAGCAATTTGCGCTGATGCGTCCGGAAACCATCTTCATCAATATTTCACGGGGCAAAGTCGTGGACGAAGCAGCGCTGATCGAGGCATTGCGTTCGGGGCAGATTCGCGCGGCGGGGCTGGATGTTTTCGAGCGTGAACCGTTGAATCCAGACTCGCCGCTGTTGCAGTTGAACAACGTGGTGGCGACGCCGCACATTGGCTCGGCGACCCATGAAACGCGGGAAGCGATGGCCACGTGTGCGGTAGACAACCTGTTGACGGCGCTGGCGGGTGGGCGGCCGAAGAATCTGGTGAATGAGCGGGTGTGGCAGGGCTGAGGGACTTGGAGTTTGTCAGATAGCTATCGCTGGCAGGCTAACTCCCACATTGGATCTGTGGCGTTCACAAAACCTTGTGGGAGCGGGCTTGCCCGCGATGAGGCCCGCACAGACAACGCAAATGTCTCAGGCCCGCCGCGCCTCAAGAAGATCCGCCGCACACAACGCAATCCGCCGACACGCATCCGCCAGTTTCTGCCGATCGACCACCAGCCCGATCCGGATATGTCCCGCCGCGCTTGGCCCGAACGCTTCGCCGGCCAGCACTGACACACCATAGCCCTCCAGCAGCCGCTCGGCGAAGTGCTGGGCAGTCAGCCCGGTCTGGCGCACATCGACCATCACGAACATCCCGCCATCCGGCCGTACCGCCCGCAAACCCGGGCACGCGTTCAGGCTCGCGCACACCAGGTCGCGACGCTGACGGTATTCCTCCCGCATCATTGCCACTTCCGGCAGATTCCCGTCCAGCGCGACTTGCGCCGCGTTCTGCACAAAATCCGGGATGCCAAACAGCATGCACAACGACAGGTGTTCCAGATGGTCGATCAAGGTTTTCGGCCCGATCACCCAGCCCACTCGCCAGCCGCTCATGGCGTGGGATTTGGACAGGCTGTCGATCGTCGCGGTCCGCTCGGCCATGCCCGGCAGACTGGCCGGGCTGATGTGCTCGCCTTCGTACAACAGATCGCTGTAGACCTCGTCACTGATCAACCACAGGTTGTGCCGAACACAGAGCGACGCCAGTTCCTGCCAGATCATCAGCGGCAAGCTGGCGCCGGAAGGGTTGTTGGGACTGTTGAGCAACATGGCACGGGTTTTCGGCGTAATCAGCGCCGCGACATCCGCCGGATCAACCCGAAAGCCGTTCTCCGGACGCACCGGCACCGGCACCACCCGGGCGCCGCATGCGCCGAACACGCCTTCATAGGTCACGTACATGGGTTCGGCGACGATCACTTCGTCGCCAGGATCGAGCAGGCATTGCACGACCGAATACACCCCGCATTGCGCGCCGGGCATCACGATCACTTCATCGACATCCACCGTCTGCCCACTGCGCCGCCGATGACGGCTGACGATGCTGTCGCGCAGCCCGCGACTGCCGCGTACTTCTGCGTAATGGGTATCGCCGGCCAACAGGCTGTCGATGCACGCCTGAACGATGGGTCGCGGCGTATCGAAGTCCGGATCACCCACCGACAGCAGCAACACATCGACGCCTTGCTCTCGTAACTCCAATGCTCGGTAATGAATTTGCCAGGCCGCAGCGCCGTCGCCGGCGATTCGTTGGGTCAAGGCTGAGTAGCGCATGTATTTCTCCAGTCGCGCGTGTTCCTAGCCTCAACCCTATCTCAAATCACGAAACGCGCCACCATTGCATTCAAATCAACGGCCAGGCGCGACAGTTCGTGGGTTGCGGCACTGGTCTGATTGGCCCCGGCAGCGGACTGGGTGGCGAGGTCGCGGATGTTCACCAGGTTGCGATCGACTTCACGGGACACCTGCGCCTGCTCTTCGGACGCGCTGGCAATGACCAGGTTGCGTTCGTTGATCAAGTGGATCGACTGGGTGATCTGCTCCAGCGCAATACCGGCGGCACGGGCCATTTCCAGGGTGCTTTGGGTGCGCTGATTGCTTTGCTGCATCGACGACACCGCCTCGCCGGTGCCGTTCTGAATGCCGGCGACCATCTTCTCGATTTCCTGAGTCGATTGCGCAGTGCGATGCGCCAACGCCCGGACCTCGTCCGCCACCACCGCAAAACCACGCCCGGCTTCACCGGCGCGGGCCGCTTCGATCGCCGCGTTCAGGGCCAGCAGGTTGGTCTGTTCGGCGATGGCACGGATCACGTCCAGCACCTTGCCGATATCCCGGCCTTGCGTCGCCAGGCCTTCGATCATCAGCGAGGTGTTTTGCACGTCGTGGGTCATGGTCTGGATGGCGTCGACGGTTTCCACCACGCGGTCTCGACCTTCGCGGGCGGCCTGGGTCGACTGGTTCGAGGCTTCCGAGGTCGATACGGCGTTGCGCGCCACTTCTTCCACGGCCGCAGTCATTTCGTTGACGGCGGTAGCGGCCTGTTCGATTTCGTTGTTTTGCTGTTGCAGGCCGCGGGACGCTTCTTCGGTCACGGCGCTGAGTTCTTCGGCGGCAGCGCCCAGTTGCGTGGCGGAGCCGGCGATCTGCTCGATGGTTTTGCGCAGGTTGCCTTGCATGGTGGACAAGGCGCCGAGCAACCGGGCCGGCTCGTCCTTGCCATCGATTTCAATGGCTTTGGTCAGGTTACCGCCGGCGATGGTTTCCGCTGCCTGCACCGCACGGTTCAACGGCGTGACGATGCTGCGGGTCAGCAGCCAGGCCAGCAGCACTGTCATGAGCGCCGCCACCACGGACACCCCGATGATTCCGTTCACGGCGGTGTTGTAGTTGTCTTCGGCGACGAGCCCTGCTGCTTTGGCGCCCTCGGTGTTGTAAGTCACCAATCGATTGAGCTGTTCGCCCATTTTGTCCGTGCCGTCCTTGATCCGTGTATTGATCAGGGTGCGCATCTCGTCAAGTCTGTTCTGGCGCGACAGGTCCAACATTTCGCGCTGGGCTTGCATGTATTTATCCAGGGTTGCGCTGAACTCCTTGTACAGCGCCGCTTCGTCCGGGCCCATCGGCAATGCGGCGTAGCTGGCCTGAGCCTTGAGTGCCTTGTCGGTCAACACGCCGATACGGGTTTCAGCTTCCTGCAAACTGGCCGGCTCGCGGTTGACCAGGATGCGGAACGACAGAATGCGCATGCGCAGGATATTTTCGGTGACATTGCCCAGGAAGCCGACGCTGGGCAGTTGGGTGCTACCCATGTCGATCGAGGACTGGCGGATGATCGACATGCGGTTGACCGCAAACACACCCAGCACAATCACCAGCAAGGCAATGAAGGCGAAACCCAGGAAAGCTCGAGGCGCGATATTCAGATTACGCAAGGACATAGGACGATACTCGGGGGATAGAGGCTTCGAGCATCCTTGCCGTGATCACTGGCGGGCGGGCATAGAAGCGCACCGTTCAGGCTGGCGCCACTGTTGTAATAGGTTTGTGTGCGCCTGATAGCTGTATCGGCTGGGGTTGAGGATTTTTGCGCGGATTTGCGAAATATTTTTCAAGGGGCACAAGTGTTTCACCGATGAAACACATGGCGATCAGAACATTGTGGCGAGGGAGCTTGCTCCCGCTCGGGTGCGGAGCAGCCGCCGTTTTTGGGGCCGCTTCGCAGCCCAGCGGGAGCAAGCTCCCTCGCCACAAAGAGGTGCCAGGCTGGATGACAGGGTCAGGTTTTGCGTGCAGCAATTTGCCAGACGCGCGCAATATCGCTCGCCCGTTCACACAACAACCGGGGAGCCTCGGTGCACGCTTGTTCCAGCGTCATCGGCCCGCTCGCCAAGGCAAACGCGGCATCGATGCCATGCTCGTACAAGGCCTGATAGCCCTCACCCAACGTGCCGGCGATGACGATCACCGGCACACCGTGTTGCCGAGCGATTCGCGCCACACCAAACGGTGTCTTGCCGCGCAAGGTTTGCGCATCGAAACGGCCTTCGCCGGTGATCACCAGGTCGGCGTCCTTCACCGCCTCGGCCAGGCCAACCAGTTCGGCGACCACTTCAACGCCGGCCTTGAACTGCGCGCCGAGAAACGCCTTGGCGCCAAACCCCAGACCGCCCGCTGCGCCGCTACCGGGTTCGTCGCGTACGTCTTTGTTGAGGACTTGGGCGCACAGCTCGGCAAAGTGTCCGAGTGCACGATCCAGTTGTTCGACCTGCTCCGGCGTTGCGCCTTTTTGTGGGCCGAAAATCGCAGAGGCGCCATGAGGGCCGCACAGCGGATTGTTGACGTCGGCGGCGATATCGAAGCGCACTCGGGCCAGACGCGGATCAATGTCACTCAGATCGATGCGGGCCAGTTGCGCCAGCGCCAGACCGCCCGGCGCCAGGGGTTCGCCCTGGGCATCCAGCCACTTCACGCCCAGGGCTTGCATCGCCCCGGAACCGCCGTCGTTGGTGGCGCTACCACCAATCGCGAGGATCACTCGTTGCGCGCCGGCATCGAGCGCGGCGCAAATCAGCTCGCCGGTGCCGAACGTGCTGCTGATGCACGCATCACGCTGCGCGGGTGGAACGAGTTGCAAACCACTGGCCTCGGCCATTTCGATGATTGCGGTCAGGCTCTGTGGCAGCCAGCCCCACGCAGCGTCGACCGTTGTGCCCAACGGGCCTCGGACGTTGGTACGACGCAGTTGGCCATCACAGGCCGCCAGAACCGACTCGACCGTCCCTTCCCCGCCGTCGGCCATCGGGCATTTGACCAACTGCGCATCGGGCCATACTTGCCCCAACCCGAGGGCAATGGCATCGGCCACACCCTGGGCACTCAGGCTGTCCTTGAACGAATCGGGGGCGATGACGATCTTCATGCGAGTTCTCCAGTTCCAAGGCCCTCATGCTGCCAGCAGGCCAGAACAATAACGCCGGTCCGCTGCACAAGCGCCAGGGAGGATTATTGTTCATTTCTACAAAACCAGTGATCCAGTCAGCATTGATGCTGGAGGCGAAGGTGTTCTTGAGATCGTCATCGACGCTTGCGCCTACGTCACGTGCGGCGCGTCCGTTTGTGGGAGCAGTTGTACGCCGAGGTAAAGGGCGAGCATGCCATCGAGTCTCAACGGATCCACGCCACTAAGCTCGGCAATCCGCTCCATGCGATAACGCAAACTGTTGCGATGAATCCCCAACGCATCGGCACAGGCCTGGCTCTGGCCGTCGTGATCGCACCAGCTGCGCAGGGTCGCCAGCAGTTGACCATTACCGTCCTTGGCGATGACTTTGCGCAGAGGTTTGAGCAGTTCGTCCAGCGCATCGTCGTTGCGGTGCCGCCAGAGCATCACCGGCAGGCGATAACGGGTCAGTGTCAGCAAGCGCGAATGTGGCAGGACATCACGCCCGTAGGCCAGCAAGTCACCGACCCGCCGATAGCAACGGCGCAAGCCCGACAAACCATCCGCCTGCCCGCCCACGGCGATGCGCAAGATATTCCAGCCAAGGCCGTCGAGCTTTTCCAGCAGCCGGTCGTTTTCGATTGCCTGGCTCGCCGGTCGGCACCACAGCAACGAAGACTTGGCCGAACTCACGCACCAACTGTCCGGGTAACGCGAGGTCAGCCAGGCGCTGAGTGCCTCGACGGTTTGCCCCGGTCCGTGTTCCGTCCCCAGCTCGAACAGATACGGAACCCGTGTCATCTGCGGTTTGAGCCCAAGCTGCTGCGCTTCATCGATCAGCCGCGGCGACTCCCCCGCCTCGCTCAGCAGCAGCGCCAGCAGGTCGTCGCAACGCTGGCGCCGCCATTGTTGCTCGGCTTGCTGGTTGCGCTGGCCTACCAGCATCTCGGCGGTCATGCGCACCAGTTCGGCATAGGTGCGCAAATGCTCAGGCTCACCGGTGATGCCCAACACGCCGATCAAGCGTTGGTCGAGCAACAGCGGCAGGTTGATCCCCGGCTGCACACCTTTGAGATGGACCGCCGTTTGCGCATCGATTTCCACCACGCGCCCGTTGGCCAGCACCAGTTGTGCGCCTTCGTGCCGGGTGTTGACCCGCTCGGGTTCACCGCTGCCGAGAATCAACCCCTGGCTGTCCATGACGTTGACGTTGTACGGCAGGATGGCCATCGCCCGGTCGACGATGTCCTGGGCCAGGTCGTGATCGAGTTCGAACATAGGCGTAATCCTTGGAGGCGTAATGGATCAGGGTTGTTCACCCGCACAGGGCTGGATGACAAACCCTGTGCTCAGGCACAAAGACAGCAACCATAAGGGTGGCCGAGACTCTCAGGGCGATCAACGTTACCCTTTGCATCGCAAAAAATCATAATAAAGAGAGAGCCCGCCATGTCACAGAGCGCCGCCGCTACCCAGGCCATCGTTGACGAAAAAAATGCCGTCTACAAACGCATTACCCTGCGTTTGATCCCCTTCATTTTCATCTGCTACCTGTTCAACTACCTCGACCGGGTGAACGTTGGATTTGCCAAGCTGCAGATGCTCGACGCACTGAAATTCAGCGAAACCGTGTATGGCCTCGGGGCCGGCATCTTCTTTATCGGCTACGTGCTGTGCGGCGTGCCAAGCAATCTGGCGTTGACCAGATTCGGCCCGCGCCGCTGGATCGCGCTGATGATGATCGTCTGGGGCACGCTGTCGACCTGCCTGCTGTTCGTCACCACCCCGACCGAGTTCTACACCTTGCGCCTGTTCACCGGCGCGGCCGAAGCCGGGTTCTTTCCGGGCGTGGTGCTGTACCTCTCGCAGTGGTTCCCGACCTTCCGTCGTGGTCGCATCATGGCGCTGTTCATGTCGGCAATCCCGGTCTCCGGCCTGCTCGGCAGCCCGTTTTCCGGCTGGATCCTCAACCACTTCGCCGCAGGCCAGGGTGGTTTGGCCGGCTGGCAGTGGATGTTCCTGCTGCAAGGCATTCCGACCGTGATCCTCGGCGCCCTCGCCTACTTCCTGCTCAGCGACAGTTACGCCAACGCCAAGTGGCTCACGCCGTTCGAGCGCTCGGTGCTGGAAGCCGACCACGCCGAAGACCTGGCCAACAAACCGAAAACCACCACCGACTCGCTGCTGGCGGTGTTCAAGAACCCGGCGATCTGGGCCTTTGGCTTGATCTACTTCTGCATCCAGAGCGGCGTGTACGCGATCAACTTCTGGCTGCCGTCGATCATCAAGAACCTGGGTTTCAGCGATAACCTGGTGATTGGCTGGTTGAGTGCCATTCCGTATCTGCTGGCGGCGCTGTTCATGCTGATGGTCGGCCGCTCGGCGGACTTGCGCAAAGAACGTCGCTGGCATTTGGTGGTGCCGATGCTGATGGGCGCTGTCGGCCTGCTGATCGCGGTGAACTTCGCCACCACGCCAGCCATTGCGATTCTCGGCCTGACCATCGCCACCATGGGCGCCCTCACCGGCCTGCCGATGTTCTGGCCGGTGCCGACCGCACTGCTGAGCGCCGGCGCTGCGGCGGGTGGGTTGGCATTGATCAATTCCATGGGCCAGATGGCGGGTTTCCTTAGCCCGTACCTGGTGGGTTGGGTCAAGGACAGCACCGGCTCGACCGACGCCGCGCTGTACCTGCTGGCAGGCGTGATTGTCTGCGGTAGTTTGCTGGCATTGCGCATGACACGCACCTTGCGCGTCTGATAGACGCAGATCCAGCGTGGGAGCGGGCTTGCTCGCGAAGGCGTCGTATCAGGCAACTCAATATTGACTGACACACCGCTTTCGCGAGCAAGCCCGCTCCCACATTTTTGATTCGGGAATGTTCGATAATTCACTTTGATCCTCGCGGTTGTTCTGGTATTTGATTGAGCCTTTCCCACCGGTAAAAGGATTTCGTCATGAGCTATCGCACGCTGGGTCATTCGGGTTTGCAGGTGTCCACCCTGACCCTGGGCACCATGATGTTCGGCGAACAGACCAGCACCGAAGATTCCCTGCGGATCATCGACAAGGCCTGGGACCAGGGCATCAATTTCATCGACACTGCCGACGTCTACACCGGCGGCCGTTCCGAGGAAATCGTCGGCGAAGCGATTGCCGGCAACCGCCATGAATGGGTGCTCGCCACCAAGGTCGGTTTCGGCCCGGTGGACGGCGTGCCAAACCGCAGCGGCCTGAGCCGCAAGCACATCTTCAACGGCATCGATGCCAGCCTGACGCGCCTCGGCACCGACTACCTCGACATCTATTACCTGCACCGCGAAGACCACAACACGCCGCTGGACGTCACGGTGTCGGCCATCGGCGATCTGATTCGCCAGGGCAAAATCCGCTATTGGGGCTTGTCGAACTACCGAGGCTGGCGCATCGCCGAGGTGATCCGCATTGCCGACAAGCTGGGTGTTGACCGCCCCGTCATCAGCCAGCCGTTGTACAACATCGTCAACCGCCAGGCCGAAACCGAACAGATCACCGCCGCGCAAACCTATGGCCTGGGCGTTGTGCCCTACAGCCCGCTGGCGCGCGGCGTGCTCAGCGGCAAATACGCGCCGGATGTGACACCGGATGCCAACAGCCGCGCCGGACGCGCCGACAAACGTATTCTGGAAACGGAATGGCGCGTGGAATCCCTGCGCATCGCCCAGCAGATCCAGCAGTACACGCAAGGTCGTGGCGTGGGCATCGTCGAGTTCGCGATTGCCTGGGTGCTGAACAACAGCGCCGTCACCTCCGCCATTGTCGGGCCGCGCACCGAAGAACAATGGGACGCCTACACTAAGGCGCAGGCGGTGAAGATCACGGCGGAGGACGAAGCGTTTATCGACTCGCTGGTGACGCCGGGGCATGCGTCGACGCCGGGGTTCAATGATGTGAGTCATTTCGTATCCGGCCGTAAGCCCTGCAATACCTGAAGCAACACAGACCTAATGTGGTAGCGAGCCTCCTCGCGATAGCGCCAGATCAATCAACCGGGATGTTGAATGTCAGGCACTCATCGCGAGCAGGCTCGCTCCCACAATGGATCGGTGTTGATCGATCGGACAATATTCGACCGTAAAACCACGTATCCTCCGCCCCCCGTTTCACCTTCGACTTCGCGAGGACAGTTTGTCTAAAGGTATCGCTCTATCGGTTTCGGCCTCGGTGCTGTTTGCCGTCATGTACTACTACACCTCTCTGCTCACCCCATTGAGCGGTGTGGAAATTTTCGGTTGGCGTATGTTGCTGACGGTGCCGTGCATGACCGTGTTCATGGTGGTGTCCGGGGAATGGAAGCGCGTGGTCGAGATTGTCCGGCGAGCCGCCGCCCAGCCGAAACTGATCGCAGGCCTGATCGCCTCTTCTGCCCTGCTCGGCGTGCAGCTCTGGCTGTTCATGTGGGCGCCGCTCAACGGCTACAGCCTCGATGTGTCGCTGGGCTATTTCCTGCTGCCATTGACCATGGTCCTGACCGGCCGACTGGTCTACGGGGAGCGCCTGTCCTATCTGCAAAAGATTGCGGTATTTTTCGCCTGCCTCGGGGTGATCAACGAGGTGTACCAGGTCGGAGGTTTTTCCTGGGCGACCTTGCTGGTGTGCGTCGGCTATCCGACCTACTTCATCCTGCGCAAGCGTCTGGCGACGGACAACCTGGGCGGCTTATGGCTGGACATGGCACTCACGCTGCCCGTGGCCTTCTGGTTCGTACAGACCGGCGAGCAAGGTTTCAGTGTGTTTGACCAGCACCCGTGGCTGTCACTGCTGATCCCGATTCTCGGTGTGATCAGTGCCTCGGCACTGGTGATCTACATCATCGCCAGCCGACTGCTGCCGTTCAGCCTGTTCGGGCTGTTGAGCTATGTCGAGCCGGTGCTGTTGCTGGGCGTTGCGTTGCTGCTCGGGGAAAGCATCAAGGCGGGGGAATGGCTGACCTATATACCAATCTGGTTGGCGGTGCTGGTGTTGGTGTTTGAAGGGTTCAAACACCTGATGCGACAGCGCAGGCCTTAAGTACATACAAAACAAATGTGGGAGCGAGCCTGCTCGCGATGAGGGCCTGACATTCAACATCTCTGTTGACTGATCTGGCGCTATCGCGAGCAAGCTCGCTCCCACAGTTTTATCAGTGAATCAACTTAGTCGGTGGACAATACACCACGACGAACCTGATCTCGCTCGATCGATTCGAACAACGCCTTGAAGTTGCCTTCGCCGAAGCCATCGTCGCCTTTACGCTGGATGAACTCGAAGAACACCGGGCCCATCAGGGTTTCAGAGAAGATCTGCAACAGCAGACGCTTGTCGCCCGACTCGGACGAACCGTCCAGCAGAATGCCCCGCGCTTGCAGTTGATCAACCGGCTCGCCGTGGTTCGGCAAACGCCCTTCGAGCATTTCGTAATAGGTTGCCGGTGGCGCGGTCATGAAGCGCATGCCGATGCTTTTCAGATGATCCCAGGTCTTGATCAGGTCATCGCTGAGGAAGGCAACGTGCTGGATGCCCTCGCCGTTGAACTGCATCAGGAACTCTTCGATCTGCCCGGCACCCTTGGACGACTCTTCGTTCAACGGAATGCGGATCATGCCGTCCGGCGCGGTCATCGCCTTGGAGGTCAGGCCGGTATATTCACCCTTGATGTCGAAGTAGCGGATTTCACGGAAGTTGAACAGCTTCTCGTAGAAGTTCGCCCAGTACGCCATGCGACCGCGATATACGTTGTGGGTCAGGTGGTCGATGATCTTCAGGCCAGCGCCAACCGGGTTGCGATCAACGCCTTCGATAAACACGAAGTCGATGTCGTAGATCGAGCTGCCTTCACCAAAACGGTCGATCAGGTACAGCGGCGCGCCGCCGATGCCTTTGATCGCTGGGAGGTTCAGTTCCATCGGGCCGGTTTCGATGTGGATCGGCTGGGCGCCGATTTCCAGCGCGCGTTTGTAGGCCAGTTGCGAATCCTTGACGCGGAACGCCATGCCGCACACCGACGGGCCGTGCTCGGCTGCGAAGTAAGAAGCGACGCTGTGGGGTTCGTTATTGAGGATCAGGTTGATCGCGCCCTGGCGATACAGGTGCACGTCCTTGGAGCGGTGGGTCGCCACTTTGGTGAAGCCCATGATCTCGAAGATCGGCTCCAGCGTGTTCGGGGTTGGCGATGCGAATTCGATGAATTCAAAGCCCATCAGGCCCATTGGGTTTTCGTATAAATCTGCCATTTTGGCGCCTCATCATTTTTTAGAATTAACGTAACGTTAGTTTCAAGAAATGCTGAAGCCGACGGGTGGCGCACAGGAGATGCCCCGCACGCTGCGGGCGAGGAAATCACCGTAGATCAATTGAAACCCGAAACTTTTCATTGTCGACCCAAGGCTGATACGGGCGAGGCTTCTGCTGCCAGAAGACGATTATTCTTATATGCGTAACCGGATTCTACACAGCGTAAACAGATTTGTCCGTCTTCTGTATCAAATCCCCTTTCTCCCTGCTCGCGCAAGGGGTTTGTTGCACAGGAAAATCCCCGCCAGGATCAAGCCGCCGCCCAGACACATCACCAGGGTCAGTTGCTCACCCAACAGCAATGCACCGAGGATGACTGCGGTCAGCGGGTTCAACGCAATGAACACGCCGGCACGGGTCGCGCCGATTTTTCGGATGCCATCGTAATAGCCGATGTACGCCAGTGCCGAGCCCAAAACACCCAGGTACATCAGGCTCAACCATTGCTGCGCCCCCAGGCTGAGCAACGCCGCGATGCTCACCTCGCCCCTGACGGCACTGACGACCCAGAGCATCACCGTGCCGAGCAGGATCGAATACGTCACGGTTTGCATCGGCCCCAAGGTCTGATTCAGGCCTTTGGCGCACAGCGAATAAACTCCCCAGCTCAGTACGCAGCCAAAAATCAGCAGATCACCGATCCACGCATCGGCATGGCCGGCCAGCAATTGCGGGTTGCGACTGATGATCACCAGGCTCGCACCGACGATGCAGATCGCGATTCCGGCGACCTTTACCCGACTCAAGCGCTCCTTGAACAGCAGCCACGAGGCCAATCCGATGACCGCCGGGTTCAGCGCCACGATCAACGACGCCCGGGAGGCATTGATGTAATGCAGCCCATAAAAGAAGCACAGGTTGTAGAAGAAGATGCCAAATAACCCCAGCAGCGACAGTTGCAGCCACTGCCTGGGGCTGGGGCGCGCCAGCGGCACGCGGGCCACCAGCAAAAACAGCAGCAGCGCCCCGCTCGCCAGCAGGAATCGCAGGCTGGCGGCGAACAACGGGCTAAGGCTGTCCGCCAGAAAACGCCCGGCGACGAAGGTGCCGCCCCAGATCATGGTGACGGCAGCGAGTTTGAAATACACCGCCACCTCGGAGTGCTCCGGCACCCTGTGTTCATACGCAGTCATAAGTCCCCGGATTGAGAAGTCGAACAGATGACGTATCATTTATCTAATACTTGATCATCGTAAAATGAGTAAACACTCATGACCCTCACCCAACTGGAGATCTTCTCGCTGGTGGCCGAACTTCACGGCTTCACGGCGGCAGCCCATCGTCTGGGAATTTCGCAATCTGCGGTGTCTCACGCCCTCAAGTCTCTGGAGCAGGAGTTGGGCGTCGAACTGCTGCGGCGGCATCAATCCCGGGTCGAACTCAGCGACATCGGCCAACAGCTGTTGCTGCGCGCTCGAGCGATGCTCGGGCTGGCCAACACCTTGCGGCAGGAAGCGGCCGATGCCCGCGGCATGAAACGCGGCACGCTGCGCATCGGCTCGTTCGGTCCGACCTCGTCGATCAAGTTGTTGCCAAAGATCCTGCAGCACTACCGCGCCGCTCACCCTGGCATCGAGGTCCACATTGATGAAGGTCCCGACCGCCAGGTGATCCAGTGGCTGGAAGAACGACGCATCGACATCGGCTTTGTGGTGTTGCCCCAGGAGCGCTTCGACACCTTCGCACTGATCGAAGACCAAATGGTCGCGTTACTGCCCGCCGATCATCCGCTGGCGGATCGCGAAAGCGTGAGCCTGGACGATTTGTGCCACGACCCCTTCGTGCTGACCGAAGCCGGTTCTTCGGAACTGGTATCGCGGTTATTCAGTGCCGCGCGACTGACACCTAACATTCGCTTTCGCTGCTCGCAACTGCTGAGCACGCTGGACACTGTGGCTCGAGGGGATGCCTTGACGGTGGTCGCTGAAGGTTCACTGCCCGATCACCACGATGATCGCTACGTCAAGAAACCGCTGTTGCCAGCGGTCGCTCGCCAGGTGGGTCTGGCGGTGCTCGACCGGCGCCAGTCTTCACCGGCAGCGCTGGCCTTTATCAAACTGGCTACAAGTCTGGACTTGCGTTGAACGGCACAAGCCTTGAAGGCCAACTATCATGGCCTCTGACCGAACTCTTCATGGGAGGCATGCCGTTGTCCTGCCAGCATTTGAGAGCCCTATTTCATCGTTACAGGTTTCGCGAATGCCACTGACTGTCAAAACTCGCCGCAAACGTGGCACCCGGATTGTCGTGACGGTATTGAGCGGTTTGCTCCCGATACTGCTGGGGGTCGCCATTCTTTACTGGCAGGCTGAACGTGCACTTTCGCAAAACGCCCAACTGACCGCCGAAGAAGCCATCCGCCAATTCGAGCTGATGCTCGACAACACCGCCCAGGCCGCTCGCGAGTTATTGCCGCTGGCCGGCCAATCCTGCAACGACGTCAAACTGGCCTTGCGCGAACAGGTCACCCGCCGTCCGTTCGTGCGCTCGACGAATCTGGTCTGGGACGACAACCTCTATTGCAGTTCGTTGTTTGGTGACTATCAGGAAAAGGTCAACGCCGGGGACTACGCCCAAGGCAGGTTATGGCTCATGAACGGCAACCCCGTCACGCCCAATACCGCGTTGCTGGTGTACCGGCTCAGCGAAGGAAAACAGGGAGCGCTGAGCACGCTGGACGGTTATCACTTGAGTAACGTCTTGCGCCTGATTGGTCGTAAGACATTGCTGATGCTGCAAGTCGGTCCAAGCTGGTTGTCGGCTGACGGCAAGGTTCACGAAGACGCCCCGCCCGCCCTGCCCGTCGCTGAAAGCAAAATGATGTCCTCGCGTTACGCCTTCACTGTCGCGGCGGGTTTCCCTGAGGGCGAGACCTGGCGCTACATGAGCAGCGAGTATCCGCCGCTGTTCAGCTTGCTGATCTTTTTTGGCGTCGTGTCCGGCCTGATTGGGCATGTTGTGCAAAAGCGTTCGACTTCACCCAGTCATGAACTGCAGCGTGCACTGGAGGCGGCGGAGTTCGTTCCGTATTTTCAGCCGGTGGTGCATGGCACGAACAAGAAGTGGTCCGGCACCGAAGTGTTGATGCGCTGGAATCATCCGAAGGAAGGCCTGGTGCGCCCTGACCTGTTCATCCCGTTTGCCGAGCACTCCGGCCTGATCGTACCGATGACTCGCTCACTGATGCAGCAAACGGCGCAATGGCTGGGGCCTGTCTCTTCCACGTTCGAGGAGCCGTTTCACATCGGCATCAACATTACGGCCAGCCACTGCAAGGACCTGGAACTGGTCAAGGATTGCACGGAGTTTCTCGGTGCCTTTACGCCGGGCTCCGTCCACCTGGTGCTGGAACTGACCGAGCGCGAACTGATCGAGCCCACCGCTATCACGTTGCAGTTGTTCGAGCAGCTTCACGCGCTGGGTGTGATGATCGCCATCGACGACTTTGGCACCGGTCACTCAAGCCTGGGTTACTTGCGCCAGTTCAACGTCGACTTCCTGAAAATCGACCAGAGCTTTGTCGCCATGATCGGCGCTGACGCCCTTTCCCGGCACATTCTGGACAGCATCATCGAACTCTCGGCCAAGCTCGATCTGGGCATCGTTGCCGAAGGCGTGGAAACCGAAGAGCAAAGTGCTTACCTCACGGCTCATGGTGTGAACTTCTTGCAAGGTTATCTGTTCGGACGGCCGATGCCCGGCGCCGACTTCATTGATGCATTAAGTCACCATTAACTAGCGTCGTTATGCGTCAAGAAAACGAGGTCGCGCACCGATTTGAATCAAAAAACTACTGTTGTTACATGAAGAAAAAGTCAGGATTTACTCTTTGCCCATTAACTACTACAATTTTTCGTACCTGCGCTAGATTGGCAGGCGAGCCATTTATCACCGAGTCGCTTCAAGGCTCTTGGCTTATAGCTTTGTTTGCGGTTGGTATCAGCCAAACACACTATTGGAGTAAAGATATTGTCCAGACTCGCTGAATTTCGTGCAGCTGAAAAGGCCCTTCAAGAACAGCTCAAGCAGCTGGAATCCCTGAAGAACGATGCCGGGCTCAAGAAAGAAATCGAATTCGAAGAAAAGCTCCAGGGGCTGATGAAAACCTATGGCAAGAGCCTGCGCGACATCATCGCCATTCTCGATCCGAACCCGGCCAAATCCGGCCTGCAACAGGCCGCTGCGCCTAAAACCCGCCGCGCCCGCGTGGTCAAGGTTTATCAGAACCCGCACACCGGTGAACTGATTGAAACCAAGGGCGGCAACCACCGCGGCCTGAAAGCCTGGAAGGAACAATACGGTGCTGCCACCGTTGATTCCTGGCTGCGCGGCTAAGCACTCGCGGTGAAAAAAAGCCCTGCCTTGCGCAGGGCTTTTTTCATGGACGCCTTCCAGATGCAACGATTGGAATCGATAAACTCGCTACTTGCCGATTAACTTTGGGCTTAATCCCTTCGGGTATCTAAAGATTGCGAAATGCACGACCGCGCAAACCTTTAACTAAAGTTTCAAGCTGTTACGAGCAACCTCTATTTCATCCAGGCTTGCCTTATAAGCCTCGGCCTGCCCCGCGTACGAAAGAACATAGGCCTTATCGGCATCCACTGCGGCGACCAATGTTTGCGACAGGACATGTCGACCGTTTTGGGTGATCGTACAGGTAGTTTCCAGTGCCGATAGCCGACTCAAGGTTGCCGCATGGATTTTGTTGCAGACGCTTTGATAGCCGCCCTGGAGAAAATCCTTCTGCACCGACTTGCGCATCTCCAGCAACACGCCTTCCAGATTCACCTGATGACCGCTTTCCACTGTCGTCATGGTCAACTCCATCACCATCACCGGCGTGCCACCCTGATCATTCTTCACTGCGCGCTGGCGGGAGACCTGAGGCTTGGCATCATCCTGCGGGATCGCTTCAACTTCCCAGCCATCTGGCCACGTCACAATCGGCGCCTCCGCATGAGCGCAAGCCATGCCTGACAGCAGGCCAATCAGAACGAACAGCGATTTACAGAATCGGATCATTGCAAGGAATACTCACGGATTGAGCCGCAAAGTCTGAGCCTCGCCCGGCTGTCAGGCAATAGCCGACGGTTTGGGTTTGGTGATGCCTGCGCCCTTGCGTATCATTATCGCCATCGTTAGCCCCACTTATTGTCCGGAGGGCCCATGAGCCTGCACGAATTGAACACTTTCCCGGGTGTGACCGCCCAACCTGATACCGCCACCCAGAAGTTCGTCTTCAACCACACCATGCTGCGGGTCAAGGACATCACCAAGTCCCTGGATTTCTACACGCGCATCCTCGGTTTCTCGCTGGTGGAAAAACGCGACTTTCCGGAAGCCGAGTTCAGCCTCTATTTCCTGGCGCTGGTCGATAAAGACCAGATCCCGGCCGATGCCGCCGCCCGTACCGAGTGGATGAAGTCGATTCCCGGCATTCTCGAGCTGACCCACAACCACGGCACCGAAAACGACGCGGATTTTGCCTACCACAACGGCAACACCGACCCACGCGGCTTCGGCCACATCTGCATCTCGGTGCCGGACATCGTCGCTGCGTGCGAGCGTTTCGAAGCGTTGGGCTGCGATTTCCAGAAGCGCCTGAACGATGGCCGCATGAAGAGCCTGGCGTTCATCAAGGACCCGGATGCCTACTGGGTCGAGATCATCCAGCCCGCGCCGATGTAAAGCAAAGTCAAAGATCGCAGGCTTCGCCAGCTCCTACAGAATCACGCACGACTTGGCTCTTGCAGGAGCTGCCGCAGGCTGCGATCTTTTCGACAGACACAAAAAACCCCATGATCACTCATGGGGTTTTGTGTTTTCGGCATCCGGTTTATGCCGGCGCGGAAGTCCTGATCAGGTGATCGAAGGCGCTCAGAGAAGCCTTGGCGCCCTCGCCCACGGCAATCACGATCTGCTTGTACGGCACGGTCGTCACGTCACCGGCAGCAAACACACCTGGCAGCGATGTCTCGCCACGCGCATCGACGATGATCTCGCCACGCGGCGACAGCTCGACGGTGCCTTTGAGCCAGTCGGTGTTCGGCAGCAAACCGATCTGCACGAAGATGCCTTCGAGGTTGACCGTGTTGAACTCACCCGAATCGCGATCCTTGTAGACCAGGCCGGTCACTTTCTGGCCGTCGCCCTTCACTTCACTGGTCAGTGCGCTGGTGATCACATTGACGTTCGGGAGGCTGAACAACTTGCGTTGCAGCACGGCATCGGCGCGCAGCTTGCTGTCAAACTCCAGCAGCGTGACGTGGCTGACAATACCAGCCAGATCGATCGCGGCTTCAACACCGGAGTTCCCGCCGCCGATCACCGCGACGCGCTTGCCTTTGAACAGCGGGCCGTCACAGTGCGGGCAGAAACACACGCCTTTGGCTTTGTATTCCTGCTCCCCCGGCACGCCCATTTCACGCCAGCGCGCGCCTGTGGCAAGGATCAGCGCTTTGGTTTTCAGGCTGGCACCGCTTTCGAAGCGGACTTCATGCAACTCGCCAGGGTTTTTCGCCGGGATCAGCGCGGTCGCCCGTTGCAGGTTCATGATGTCGACGTCGTACTGCTTGACGTGTTCTTCGAGCGCGCTGGCCAGCTTCGGCCCTTCGGTTTCCTGTACGGAAATGAAGTTCTCGATGGCCATGGTGTCGAGCACCTGCCCACCAAAACGCTCAGCCGCCACACCAGTGCGAATGCCTTTACGGGCGGCGTAGATCGCCGCCGATGCACCGGCCGGGCCACCGCCGACCACCAGCACGTCAAAGGCTTCCTTGGCGCTGATCTTCTCGGCTTGGCGTTCGGCACCACTGGTGTCGATCTTGGCGAGGATTTCTTCCAGGCCCATACGACCCTGGCCGAAAATCTCCCCGTTCAGGTAAATGCTTGGCACGGCCATGATCTTGCGATCATCGACTTCGGCCTGGAACAGCGCGCCATCGATAGCGACGTGGCGAATGTTCGGGTTCAGTACCGCCATCAGGTTCAGCGCCTGGACCACGTCCGGGCAGTTCTGGCAGGACAGCGAGAAGTAAGTCTCGAAGCTGAACTCGCCTTTGAGCGAGCGGATCTGTTCGATCACTTCCGCGCTGGCTTTTGACGGGTGGCCGCCGACTTGCAGCAAGGCCAGCACCAACGAGGTGAATTCGTGGCCCATCGGAATGCCGGCGAAACTCAGGCTGATATCGGCACCGGGACGGTTGATCGAGAACGATGGCTTGCGTGCGTCGTCACCGTTGTCGAGCAGGGTAATCTGGGTGGAAAGACTGGCAACGTCTTTCAGCAGTTCGAGCATTTCCTGGGATTTCGCACCGTCGTCGAGGGATGCAACGATCTCGATCGGCTGGGTGACCCGTTCCAGGTACGATTTCAACTGGGCTTTAAGATTGGCGTCCAACATACGGGCGATTTCCTTTATTCGTGTCGAAAAAAAACGCCCGAGCGAATCTCGCCCGGGCGTTTTTATTGGGCGGTTGCAGCTTACTTAGGTGCGGAAACCCGCCCTGATGATGCTTTCACAGACTTAGATCTTGCCGACCAGGTCCAGGGACGGAGCCAGAGTGGCCTCGCCTTCTTTCCACTTGGCTGGGCAAACCTGGCCTGGGTGAGCAGCGACGTACTGGGCAGCCTTGATTTTGCGCAGCAGCTCGGAAGCGTCACGGCCAACGCCGCCATCGTTCAGTTCAACGATTTTGATCTGGCCTTCCGGGTTGATCACGAAGGTGCCACGGTCAGCCAGACCGGCTTCTTCGATCAGCACGTCGAAGTTGCGGGAGATAGCGTGGGTCGGGTCGCCGATCATGGTGTACTGGATTTTGCCGATGGCTGGCGAAGTGTTGTGCCAGGCAGCGTGAGCAAAGTGGGTGTCAGTGGAAACGCTGTAGATTTCGACGCCCAGTTTCTGGAACTCGTCGTAGTTGTCAGCCAGGTCTTCCAGTTCGGTCGGGCAAACGAAGGTGAAGTCGGCTGGGTAGAAGAAAACCACAGACCACTTGCCTTTCAGGTCAGCGTCCGAGACTTTTACGAAGTCGCCATTTTTGAAGGCGTCAGCTTTGAACGGTTTAACTTGGCTGTTGATGATAGGCATCGGTGACTCTCCGTCATGGGTTAAGAAGTTGATGGAGTGAACTCTACCCACTCGACGCACGGATGGCTCATTGGCAAACTTGATGCTGCTGATGGGTTTTCGCTATTAGCCAGCAGTATTAATAGAAGAAAACGATATCTAGGCCGCCGAGGGCTTTTCAGAAATCCGCGCCATCCCCAGAAACGGATTGGCTTCCACGTAACGCATCGCCGACTTCATGTCCTTCCAGCCCACGTAGCTCATCAGCGATTTCAAGTCCCAGCCACTTTGGTGCGCCCAGGTGGCGAAGCCGCGTCGCAGGGAGTGACTGGTGTACTGCTCGGCCGGGATACCGGCGCGTTCCAGCGCCTGGCGCAATAACGGAATGACGCTGTTGGCGTGCAACCCCTCCTCGCTCAAATGCCCCCAACGATCGATGCCACGGAATACCGGCCCGCGCACCAGCGCCGCTTCGCTGATCCAGGCGATATATGCCTGCACCGGACACAGACGCTGCAATGCCGGCGTCTGGTAGGTCTTGCCGAGGTTTTCGCGGTCGCTCTTGCTCCGCGGCAAATAGAGGGTGATGCCGGAGCCCGCGCTGGCCTGCACGTGTTCGATTTGCACGCGGCACAACTCATCGCTGCGAAAACCGCGCCAGAAGCCCAACAGGATCAGCGCACTATCGCGCCGGGCTCTCAACAGGGCCGGTTGATCATGTTGTGATTTCGCGGTTTGTGCTTCCTGCTCCAACCAGGCAACCACTTGCTCCAGATGCTGCAGCTGCAATGGCTCGGCCTGTTTCTCCTGGGCCGGGTGCAGTGCGCGAATGCCTTTGAAGACCTGGCGCACAACCGGCGCCTTGGTGGGATCGGCAAAGCCCTGACTGTTGTGCCACTGAGCGAGCGCCGACAGGCGCAGCTTCAACGTGTTGATCGACAGCTCCCCGGCGTACGCCACCAGATAGCGCGCGACGCTGTCAGCAGTGGCCGGCAGGAAACCGCCCCAACTCACTTCGAAATGCTCGATGGCCGCTCGATAGCTACGGCGGGTGTTGTCACGCGTGGCGGCTTGCAGGTAGCGATCCAGATCGGTCATGGGCTCACGTCTCGAAGTCGTACGGCTTTTGCGGCGCTAAAGCTGTTCCAAAGCGCATCACATTGGGTAATACCAGTATATCCCGTATCAATAATTTACATTCTTTGAGTTTTTACCATGCATGGTACACTGTCGTTTTAGTGGTATGTACCACAGTACGAAATCGTAGGAGAACACATGGCTCGTGGCGGTATAAACAAAGCAGTGGTTCAAACGGCACGTCTGGCTATCCTCGCCCGCGGAGAACACCCGAGCATCGACGCTGTACGTATCGAGATGGGTAACACGGGCTCAAAAACCACCATTCACCGGTATTTGAAGGAACTGGACGATGGCGTCGAGCCCGCCGCACCCTCCTCTGAACCCATCGATGACGAACTGACAGGGCTGGTCTCGCGCCTCGCGCAACGCCTCAAGGAACAGGCGCAGGCGCCCATCGATCAGGCTCGCGAGAAGTTCGAGCAACAACGAAAAGCGCTGGAAATCCAGCTGGCTGACGCGCAAGAAGCCAACGGCGAATTACAGCAGCAGTACGAGCTTCAAACCCTGGCGCTGACGCAGGAATCCGACACTCTGCAAAACACCCTGTCCATGCTGCAGACCGAGCAAACCCGCAACGCCGGGCTGAACCAGGCGCTGGCGGACTTCGAGTTGCGCTTGCAGGACAAGGACGAGCAGATCCGCTCTCTTGAGGAAAAGCACCTGCACGCCCGCGATGCGCTTGAGCACTATCGCAATGCCGTCAAAGAGCAGCGCGAACAGGAGCAACGACGCCACGAAGGCCAGGTGCAGCAAATCCAGATGGAATTGCGCCAGGCCCAGCAAAGCGCCCTCGTACGCCAGGATGAAATCACCCAACTGCACCGTGACAACGAGCGCTTGTTGACTGAAAACCGTGGCACGCTAAGGGAATTGAGCCTGATGCAGGAACAGCTCAAGCAAACCCACACCCGCCAGGATCAATTGCTGGAACAGGTCAACCGCATCGACAGCGAACGCACCCTCCTCCAGGAACGCCTGCGCGCAGCCCTGCTGGAAAGCCAGTCGTTGAAACAGAGCGTCGAGGAGCAGTCGCAGGTAAACAAAACGCTGGAAGTTGAACTGCTCAAGACTCAGGCGAGCCTCGATGAAAGCGTGCGCCTGGCGGCTGTCGTTGCGACAGCGCCAGACGCAGCCAAGGCCGATTAACCTGCGACCGGCGTACGCATCGTAACGAACTCTTCGGCGGCCGTCGGGTGTACGCCGATGGTTTCGTCGAAGTCGCGCTTGGTGGCGCCCGCCTTCAGGGCGATTGCCAGCCCTTGGACGATTTCGCCGGCATCCGGCCCGACCATGTGACAGCCAAGCACCTTGTCGGTCTTGCCGTCCACCACGAGCTTCATCAGCGTGCGCTCCTGGCACTCAGTCAGGGTCAGCTTCATCGGGCGGAAACGGCTTTCGAAGGTCACCACGTCGTGGCCGGCTTCGCGAGCCTCTTCTTCGGTCAGGCCAACGGTGCCGATGTTCGGCAAGCTGAACACCGCGGTCGGGATCATCTTGTAATCCACCGGACGATATTGCTCAGGCTTGAACAAGCGTCGCGCCACGGCCATGCCTTCGGCCAGTGCAACCGGCGTGAGCTGGACCCGACCAATCACATCGCCAAGGGCAAGGATCGACGGCTCGGCGGTCTGGTATCGCTCATCGACCTCGACGAAACCTTTCTTGTCGAGTTTGACGCCAGTGTTTTCCAGCCCAAGGTTGTCCAGCATCGGGCGGCGGCCGGTGGCGTAGAACACGCAATCGGCTTCCAGCTGGCGACCGTCCTTGAGCGTCACTTTCAGACTGCCTCCGGTCAGTTTTTCAATGCGCTCGATGTCGGCATTGAATTGCAGGTCCATGCCACGCTTGGTCAGCTCTTCCTGCAAGTGCTTGCGCACCGCGCCGTCAAAGCCGCGCAGGAACAGGTCACCGCGATACAACAACGTGGTCTGGGCGCCCAGGCCGTGGAAGATCCCGGCAAACTCGACGGCGATGTAACCACCCCCCACGACCAGCACGCGTTTTGGCAACTCTTTGAGGAAAAACGCCTGGTTGGAGCTGATCGCATGCTCGTGCCCCGGAATCTCCGGGATTTGCGGCCAGCCGCCAGTAGCGATCAGGATGTTCTTGGCGGTGAAACGTTCGCCATTGATCTCGACGGTATGGGGGTCGACGATTTTGGCGTGGCCCTCATGCAGGGTCACACCACTGTTCACCAGCAGGTTGCGATAGATGCCGTTCAGGCGATTGATCTCGCGATCCTTGTTGGCGATCAGCGTTGCCCAATCGAACTTCGCCTCCCCCGGCGTCCAGCCAAAACCCGAAGATTGCTCGAAGTCTTCGGCGAAGTGCGCGCCGTAGACCAGCAATTTCTTCGGCACGCAACCGACGTTCACACAGGTGCCACCCAGGTAGCGACTCTCGGCCACGGCCACTTTCGCGCCAAACCCGGCCGCAAAACGCGCAGCCCGCACACCGCCGGAACCGGCGCCAATCACATAAAGGTCAAAATCGTAGGCCATTTTCAATCTCCTCGGCAGGCAAACAGCATACCCGCAGACGTCCGTTGGGCAAGCGCTGCAAACGATATGGGGTCGGAAAATGAAAAAGCCACCCGAAGGTGGCTTTTCAATACAGGCAGGTCAAACGCTATCAGTAAGCCTTGCCCGTCTTGTAGAAGTTCTCGAAGCAGAAGTTGGTCGCTTCGATGTAGCCTTCAGCGCCACCGCAGTCGAAACGCTTGCCCTTGAACTTGTAGGCAATCACGCAACCGTTCTTCGCCTGCTTCATCAGGGCATCGGTGATCTGGATCTCGCCACCTTTGCCTGGCTCGGTTTGCTTGATCAGTTCGAAAATGTCCGGAGTCAGGATGTAACGACCGATGATCGCCAGGTTCGACGGAGCGTCTTCCGGGGCCGGTTTTTCGACCATGTTACGAACGCGGTACAGGTCGTCAGCGATCAACTCGCCAGCGATCACACCGTACTTGTTGGTTTCCAGCGGATCCACTTCCTGGATCGCGACGATGGTGCAGCGATACTGCTCGTACAGCTTGACCATCTGGGTCAGCACGCCGTCGCCTTCCAGGTTGACGCACAGGTCGTCCGCCAGCACCACGGCGAACGGCTCGTCACCGATCAGCGGGCGGCCGGTCAGGATCGCGTGGCCAAGGCCTTTCATTTCGGTTTGACGGGTGTAGGAGAACGAGCACTCGTCCAGCAGCTTGCGGATGCCAACCAGGTATTTTTCCTTGTCGGTGCCCTTGATCTGGTTTTCCAGCTCGTAGCTGATGTCGAAGTGGTCTTCCAGGGCGCGTTTGCCGCGACCGGTGACGATGGAGATTTCGGTCAAACCGGCGTCCAGAGCTTCTTCGACGCCGTACTGGATCAGTGGCTTGTTTACCACCGGCAGCATTTCCTTGGGCATGGCTTTAGTCGCTGGCAGGAAGCGAGTACCGTAACCGGCTGCTGGGAACAAGCATTTCTTGATCATATAAGTCCTTGAAAGGGCTGTGTGTTCGAGTTTCGGCGCAGTCTAATCAGGCCGCGAGCACCTTACAATGCCTCGCGCTGGCTAACCGATGCCATCATAGAGAAATATTCTCGCGGATAGTTCCGCAGATCGCTCCAGTGCCCTTTATAGATAGCAGAGATTCCGACCGGCGCCGACGAATTTGCCGCGCGCAGATTCTCGCCACCATACGCCCATCAGCACCCGTTGCGTCCAATTGGCGCTATCATTGCGCAATTGAACCAGCCAACGAGGCAGATAGATGTCGGTAGCAAAAAGTATCAACGGGTTCCTGATCAATCAGGCGAAAGACGGCCAGTGGTGGGTAGACAGCGCCAGCGGCGAGAATATCGCCGGGCCATTCCCGACCGAAGCGTTGGCGATTGAAGTGGCGTCCGTATTGGAGCTCGAACACCCGGCCCCTAAGCGTCGCGGTAAAGACAAGTCCTGAGAAGCACCTGACTTAACCCAAGCCCTGCCTCACGCAGGGCTTTTTTTGCGTTTGCCTGCAAAGAAGTGGCCTTTCGCTATAACCTTTTGATTCCGGCGCTGTCACAGGCTTAGCCCCATTATCCTGACGACGACCACAACATGACTAAATTCTTGCCCCTGTTTGCCGTATTGGCCCTGAGCGGCTGCGCAACTTCCGAAACCACCTACTTGAACAACGGCCAGCAAGGCCTGACCATCGATTGCTCGGGAGAAGCCAACTCCTGGGCCACCTGCTATGAAAAAGCCGATGCTTCATGCGCCGGCACCGGCTATCGAATCGTTGGCACTGACGGCACACCTTCAACCAAGGAAAGTGACAAGACCCTGGGCGTCGATGTCGGCAATTACAAAAACCGCAGCGTGGTGGTGGTCTGCAAGTAAGGCGCTTGTGCCCTACATGTGAATTTCAGCGAATTTGATCCCGAGACCGCGTACGGTCTCGATCAGGTCGTCAAGGCGACCGAAGGATTCGACTTCATCGTTGTCATCCACCAGAAAATAACTGCGCCCGGCGCTTTTCTTGAAAAACACGATCCATTCCCCCGGGTCCGCCGGATTCTGAATCACATGGGTAGCAGAGATTTGACCCTCTGCATGCCGCTCCCGTACCTGCTCTCGCTTCATGCTCGACTCCAGAAATGACAATGCCGCCAAAGCGCTGCTTTGGCGGCATCGGTGCTGACTGTCGCTAGTTTATCAGCCGGAGATACACGCTGTGGCAGCATTGCGCACATCCATCGGGCGTAACGGCACATTGGAAATGCGTTCGTGCAGCTTGATGCTGCTGCCGCTGGAACGCTCTTCAATATCGAATACGGCCGCCGGGCCCGAGGAGAACTTCTGCGGCACGATGACCCGCACGCCTTCTTTCTCCTGCGGCTCGACTTGCAGGGCCCCGCGACTGCTGGCCAGTTTTTCGGTCAGGCACTGCGCGTATTCATTGGGCTTCTTGCCGGAAATCACATTCATGGTGGGCAGCGACTCGTTGATTTCCGAGACACTTGCACAACCACTCATCGCCAATGCAAACGGCAAGACCCATGCACCCCACTTCATACAAAACCTCCGATAAAGACCCTCCGACAGCACAAATGCTGGTTTTCTCCGAGGCTCACTGCTTTTATCGCTCATGGAATTCCGAATAACTGTTTTTAATTGTCAAAGCACACCCCGACGACCGGATAATAACCTGTTCGGGCTGATAAACTGCGCCAATCGACCATGCTATCGTTTTGATTTTGTAGAAAAAGCCCTTCTGGAGGCGCCTCATGAAATTTATCCACCAGCGCGAGCACCTCAATGAAGACGACATCGTCGTCATCCAGTGCTCCCAAATGTGCAACATCCGCTTGATGAACGACGCCAATTTCCGCAGCTTCAAGAATGGCGGCCGTCACACTTACCATGGCGGTGCTTTCGACACCTTCCCGGCCCGCATTACTGCACCAAGTACCGGTTTCTGGAACATCACCATCGACACCGTCAACCGTCGGCCGATCAGCGTAACCCGCAAACCGACCCTGACTCACTCGATCAAGATCATCCGCCGCTCCACCTCGAAACTGAGCTGAGCGACGCCCGACACGACTATCAAGCAGGTATGACCGTGGCCCAAACGACCAAGTACGTCATCAAATACAAACTCAACGGCGAACGCCGTTTCGAATTCGCCCAACTGGAAAACGGCACCGAAGCCGAAGCCAGGGCCGCGCTGGACGCGATTCATGGCCAGAGCGAAGACGTCATCAGCGAGATCAGCGTCAGCAAAGCGCTGTAACGGGATTCGGAGCGACAATGTGGATGTCTGCTCCATCCGTTGAATTCGACCGCAAGCCCCGGAGTGTTCACCCCGGCAGCGCTCCCTAGACTGGCCACCTCGACCTTTGGTTAAGGAGTCAGAACATGTCTACTTCCCCGATTCGTTTCATCAGCGGCACTTCAAGCCTTGGCATCCTGCTGCTGGCCGCCAGCGCGCAGGGATTGTGCGCGTTGCTGCTCGGCGATGACCTGGAGACGCTGGAACGCGACCTTGCACGGCGATTTCCCGGCCAGCCCCAACGTGATGAAGGCTTGATGCCTGCGTTGGAACACACCCTCCGCTATCTCGACAACCCTCTGACAGTGCTCGATTTGCCACTTGACCTGTCGGGTAGCGTTTTCCAGCAGCGCGTCTGGGAAGCTTTGCGCCAAATCCCGCTCGGCCAAACCGTCAGTTACCAGCAGATCGCCCGGCAACTGGGACAACCCAAAGCGTTCCGGGCCGTGGCCAATGCCTGCGGCGCGAACCCGCTGGCAATCATCGTGCCCTGCCATCGGGTACTGCGCCAGGATGGCAGCCTCGGCGGTTACCGCTGGGGCCTGGAGCGCAAGCGGCAACTGTTGGAACGCGAGGCGCAGCAATGATCGAGCACTTTCTGGATGCACTCGATTGGGCAACACTGGAGCAACAACTGGATCAGGATGGTTGCGCGATCATCCGCTCGCTGATCAGCAGCGAGACGTGCGATGACATCAGCGCGCTGTACGCCCGATCCGAACCGTTCCGCTCGCACGTCATGATGGCTCGTCACGGCTTCGGCCGTGGCGAGTACAAATACTTCCGCTATCCGTTGCCAGAGATCATCGCCACATTGCGCCAATCGCTCTACCCTCGGCTGGTGCCGATCGCCAACCGCTGGTACGAGCAAATGGACTTGCCGGTCCGTTTCCCTGATAAGCATGCGGCGTTCCTTGAACGCTGCCACGCCGCCGATCAGGTGCGTCCAACGCCGCTGTTGCTGCAATATGGGCCACAGGACTACAACTGCCTGCATCAGGATCTGTACGGCGAACACGTTTTTCCGCTGCAAGTGGCGATTCTTCTGTCAGAGCCGGACGAAGATTTCACCGGCGGAGAGTTTGTCCTGACCGAACAACGCCCACGGATGCAGTCGCGCCCCCAGGTCATTGGATTGAAAAAAGGTGACGCGGTGATCTTTGCCGTCAACCAGCGACCGGTCAAAGGCGTTCGCGGCTATTACCGGGTCACCCTGCGCCACGGAGTGAGTCGCCTGCACAGTGGAAAACGGCATACCCTTGGCATCATCTTTCACGACGCGTTATGACCTTATGAACCCGATCACTCTCGATCTGTTTGCCGACCCAGAGCCCGAACAGCAACCTCGGCGCGAGCAAATTGGCGAACAGTCCTACGTCTTGAGAGGCTTTGCCCTGCCTTGGCTGGAGCAATTACTGTCTGCGCTCGAAGCGGTTCTGGCAGCATCGCCGTTTCGGCACATGGTCACGCCCGGCGGCTTTACCATGTCAGCGGCCATGAGCAGTTGCGGCACATGGGGATGGACCACCGACCGCAGCGGTTATCGCTATTCCCGTCATGATCCAAGGACCGACGCCCCCTGGCCGGAAATGCCGCCGGTCTTTCTTGAGCTCGCACAGGCCGCGGCGCTCGAAGCCGGTTTTGCCGATTTCATGCCGGATTCTTGCCTGATCAACCGCTATATCCCTGGCGCGAAGATGTCATTGCACCAGGACAAGGACGAAGCGTCCTACGCAGCGCCGATCGTTTCGGTGTCGCTGGGCCTGCCGGCGATGTTCCTGTTCGGGGGTTTTGAACGCAGCGACAAAAGTCAGCGGGTGCCGGTGTTCCATGGCGATATCGTGGTCTGGGGTGGCGCCGATCGCCTGCGTTATCACGGGGTCTTGCCGATCAAGGAGGGCCAGCATCGGCGCATGGGCGAGCAACGGATCAACTTTACGTTTCGTACCGCACAATAAGCCCGCGAATTTGACCGCAAGACCCGGAGTGCAACGACCCTGCCGGCTGATTACTCTGAATCAAACGGGTCAACGGACATGAAGCCATGACAACCACCGAGAACGATCCCCGCTGGGCCGCCGTCGTCGCCCGGGATCCCCGCGCTGACGGGCAGTTTGTGTACGCGGTGAAAACCACCGGCATCTACTGCCGCCCCAGCAGCCTGGCGCGTTTGCCGAAGCCGCAGAATGTCGAATTCTTTGACACGGCCGAACAGGCCCAGGCAGCGGGTTACCGCCCAAGCAAACGAGCGGCGAAGGATCAAAGTGATGTCGCCGCGCAACATGCCGCGACCGTCGCCGCTGCTTGTCGTCAGATCGAAACAGCCGAGCATCTGCCGGCGCTGAGTGAACTGGCCGACGTCGCGGGCCTGAGCAGTTTTCACTTTCACCGTTTGTTTAAAGCCGTTACCGGACTGACACCCAAGGGCTACGCCACAGCCCACCGTTCACGCAAGGTTCGTCAACGGCTAAGCGGTGGAGGTTCGGTGACCGAGGCTTTGTATGACGCCGGTTTCAACTCCAACAGCCGTTTTTATGAGGCGGCGGATCAGCTGCTGGGCATGAAACCCGGTGATTACCGCGCGGAAGGCCAGAACAATGACATTCGATTCGCCGTTGGCCAGTGTTCACTGGGGGCGATTCTGGTGGCGCAGAGCGTACGCGGTGTTTGCGCGATTCTACTGGGTGATGACCCGCACCAACTGGTGTGCGACCTGCAAGACAAGTTTCGGCGAGCCAACCTGATTGGCGCCGATCATGAGTTCGAGCAACTGATCGCCAAGGTCGTCGGTTTTATCGAAGCCCCGGCCATTGGCCTGGATTTACCGCTGGACGTTCAAGGCACGGCATTTCAGGAGCGCGTCTGGCAGGCGTTGCGGGAGATTCCTGCAGGCAGCACTGCCAGTTACGCGGATATCGCCCAGCGCATCGGTGCACCGAAAGCGGTGCGCGCCGTGGCCCAGGCCTGCGGCGCGAACAGTCTGGCGGTAGCGATCCCGTGCCACCGCGTGGTGCGCAGCGACGGCAACCTGTCGGGCTATCGCTGGGGGGTGGAGCGCAAGCGGCAGTTGCTGGAACGTGAAGGGCTAAAAGATCAAATCTTTTAGCGATTCACATCCACCACCACTCGACCGCGCAGCTGACCCGCAAGTAATCGTGGCGCGGCTTCTATTGCTTCACTCAAACCGATTTCGTGACTGATCAGCGGCAGCAAAGCGAAGTCCAGATCCTTGGCCAGGCGATTCCAGGCGAGCACTCGTTTGGCTTTGGGCTGGGTCACGCTGTTGATCCCGGCCAGTGTCACGCCACGCAAAATAAACGGGGCAACGGAGGCTGGAAAATCCATGCCTTGCGCCAGGCCACATGCAGCGACAGTGCCGTTGGCCTTCGTGCTGGCACAGGCGTTGGCCAGGGTGTGACTGCCGACCGAGTCGATCACAGCCGCCCAACGCTCCTTGGCCAGCGGCTTGCCCGGTTCCGACAGCGTAGCGCGGTCGATGATTTCGCTGGCCCCCAACTGCTTGAGGTAGTCGTGCTCGGAGGTACGGCCAGTGGACGCAACCACCCGGTAACCGAGCTTGCTCAGCAACGCGATGGCGAAACTGCCTACACCGCCGTTGGCGCCCGTGACCAGGACATCGCCCTGCTCTGGCGTCACGCCGTTATGCTCCAGCGCCAGAATGCTCAGCATCGCCGTGTAGCCGGCCGTGCCGATGGCCATTGCCTGGGCAGGGGTGAATTCCGGGGGCAATGGAATCAGCCAGTCGCCATTCAAGCGCGCCTTCTGCGCCAATCCGCCCCAATGCCCTTCGCCTACACCCCAGCCATTGAGTACGACCTGATCACCGACCTTGTAGTCCGGATGCCCACTGACTTCGACAGTCCCCGCCAGATCGATGCCCGGCACCATCGGGAATTTTCGCACCACCGGGCTGCTGCCGGTGATTGCCAGAGCGTCCTTGAAATTCAGCGTGCTGTACGCCACTCGCACGGTCACATCGCCCTCGGGCAGTTGATCGTCATTGATCTCTTGCAGTGTGGCCCGGTAACCGCTGTCGTCTTTGTCGATCAAAATGCCTTGGAACATCGTCGTCTCCTAATCGAATCACACCATTGTGGTGCAGTTGAAATATCACACTGCACCATTTTGTCGTACCCGACTTTATGCCAATCCGAGTGTTCCCATCACCGTGCGATTGCCCCCCATGCAAAAATCGATTGGTCGTGAGCCCGGTATTGCTGGTACAAAACCCGTTCCTGTTGTGACACCGGAGAACCTTGCAAATGAGCCAATGGCCAGACACCCGAATTCTTGATCTGCTGGGGATCGAACTGCCCATCATCCAGGCGCCGATGGCTGGCGCCACCGGGTCGGCCATGGTGATCGCGGCGAGCAACGCTGGTGGCCTGGGCTCGATGCCTGCGGCGATGCTCAGCACCGAGCAGTTGCGCGAAGAACTGAAAACGATCCGCCAACACACTCAGCGCCCTTTCAATGTCAATTTCTTCTGTCACCAACCACCGGCAGCCGACGAGCAACGCGCTCGAGACTGGAAGTATCTGCTGGAACCTTACTACCGGGAACTGGGCGTGGACTTCGACGCGCCGACGCCGGTGTCCAATCGCGCACCGTTCGATCACGCAACCTGCGAAGTGATCGAAGAATGTCGCCCCGACGTGGTGAGCTTTCACTTCGGCCTGCCCGAAAAATCCCTGCTGGATCGCGTCAAGGCCACCGGCGCAAAGGTGCTGTCGTCAGCAACGACCGTCGAAGAAGCGATCTGGCTTGAGCAAAACGGTTGTGACGCAATCATCGCCATGGGTTATGAAGCCGGAGGCCATCGGGGCATGTTCCTCAGCGATGATCTGAGCAGCCAGGTGGGTGTCTTCGCGCTGGTGCCGCAAATCGTCGACGCGGTGAAAGTGCCGGTGATTGCTGCCGGCGGTATTGCCGATGCACGAGGCGTCGCGGCGGCATTTATGTTGGGCGCTTCAGCGGTGCAGGTGGGTACGGCGTATCTGTTCACACCGGAAGCCAAAGTCAGCGCCTCCCATCACAAGGCATTGCGCACGGCAAAGGAAAGCGAGACTGCTGTCACTAATATTTTCACCGGCCGCCCGGCGCGGGGAATTCTGAATCGGGTCATGCGTGAACTCGGGCCGATGAGCGACAAGGCACCGGCCTTTCCATTGGCGGGTGGAGCGTTGATGCCATTGCGGGCGAAGGGGGAAGCGGATTTCAGCAACCTTTGGGCCGGGCAGGCATTTACGTTGGGGGTAGAGATGACGACGGCGGAGCTGACGCGGCGCTTGGCAGAGGAAGGGTTGGCGAAACTGCTGCGCGTGTAGACACAAAACCTGTGGCGAGGGAGCTTGCTCCCGCTGGGGCGCGCAGCGGCCCTAAAATTTTTGCGGCCGCTTCGCAGCCGAGCGGGAGCAAGCTCCCTCGCCACAGAGATTTATTCGTCACCCATGTAATCCAGTTCCAGCACATTCCGTTTGCAGGCAATACGCTATATATTTGACTATATAGCGTTGTACCTCCTCGCCATACTTGCCTGCCACGGAGCCGTTTCATGACCATTCGTGCCTCACGTTTTGCCCCAAACTGCCTGGCGAGCCTGCTCGCAGTGTTCGCCATCGGCGCTGCCCAGGCCGATGAAGTCCAGGTCGCTGTCGCGGCCAACTTCACCGCGCCGATCCAGGCCATCGCTGCCGACTTCGAGAAAGACACCGGGCATAAACTGGTCACCTCCTTTGGTGCAACCGGCCAGTTCTACACCCAGATCAAGAATGGCGCGCCGTTCGAAGTGTTCCTCTCAGCGGACGACACCACCGCGCTAAAACTCGAAGCCGAAGGTGAGACGGTCAAGGGTTCGCGCTTCACCTACGCCGTCGGCACCCTCGCGCTTTGGTCGGCCAAGGAAGGTTACGTCGATGCCAAGGGCAAAACGTTGAGTGACAATCGATACCAGCATCTGTCGATCGCCAACCCGAAAACCGCGCCTTACGGCCTCGCCGCCACCCAGGTACTGGCCAGGCTGGGCCTGACCGACAAGGTCAGAGACAAAATCGTTGAAGGCCAGAACATCACCCAGGCTTACCAGTTCGTTTCCACCGGCAACGCAGAACTGGGCTTCGTCGCCTTGTCGCAGATCTACAAAGACGGCAAAGTGACCAGCGGTTCGGCGTGGATCGTTCCCGCCAGCCTGCACGAACCGATCAAACAAGATGCGGTGATCCTCAACAAAGGCAAGGACAACCCGGCTGCCAAGGCGCTGGTTGACTACCTCAAGGGGCCGAAAGCCGCCGCTGTCATCAAGTCCTACGGTTACCAACTCTAAATGACTCTATCGAGCGCCGACTTTTCCGCGATCTGGCTGACCCTGAAACTCGCCTCCCTGACGACGGTTATCCTGCTGATCATCGGCACTCCGATTGCGTTGTGGCTGTCGCGCACCCAGTCCTGGTTGCGCGGCCCGATCGGGGCGATCGTCGCCCTGCCCCTGGTGTTGCCACCCACGGTGATTGGCTTTTATCTTTTGCTGGCGTTGGGTCCTAACGGTTTTGTCGGCCACTTCACCCAGTCACTGGGGCTCGGCACCCTGACCTTCAGTTTTGCCGGGTTGGTGATCGGTTCGGTGCTCTACTCGATGCCGTTCGTGGTGCAGCCGCTGCAGAATGCTTTCTCTGCCATCGGCAGCCGTCCGCTGGAAGTGGCCGCGACCTTGCGCGCCAATCCCTGGGACACCTTTTTCAGTGTGATCCTGCCGCTGGCCCGACCGGGTTTCATCACGGCGGCGATTCTCGGTTTCGCCCATACCGTTGGCGAATTTGGTGTGGTGCTGATGATCGGCGGCAACATTCCCGACAAGACCCGCGTGGTCTCGGTGCAAATCTACGATCACGTCGAGGCCATGGAATATGCCCAGGCCCACTGGCTGGCCGGGGCGATGTTAGTGTTCTCTTTCGCAGTGTTGCTGGCGCTCTACTCCAGTCGCAAAACCAGAGCAGGCTGGAGCTGATTGATGATCAAAACACGTCTGAAACTGAACTACTCGGGGTTCGCCCTGGATGTGGATTTGCACCTGCCGGGCCGTGGCGTCACCGCGCTGTACGGTCACTCCGGCTCAGGCAAAACCACCTGCCTGCGCTGCATTGCAGGCCTTGAACGGGCAGAACAGGGTTTTATCCAGGTCAACGATGAAGTCTGGCAGGACAGCGACAGGAAGATTTTCGTCGCGCCGCACAAGCGCGCGCTCGGTTATGTCTTTCAGGAAGCCAGTCTGTTTCCGCATCTGTCGGTGCTGGCGAACCTGCAATTCGGTCTCAGGCGAATCCCGCAACAACTGCGCCGGGTCGACATGGCTCACGCGACTGAACTGCTGGGCATCGGCCATCTGCTGGATCGTCACCCACAAAACCTCTCCGGCGGTGAACGGCAGCGCATTGGCATCGCCCGCGCCCTGCTGACCAGCCCGAAGCTGTTGCTGATGGACGAACCGCTGGCGGCACTGGATTCGCAACGCAAAAGCGAAATCCTGCCGTACCTGCAACGGTTGCACGATGAACTGGACATCCCGGTGCTGTACGTCAGTCATTCCCAGGATGAGGTGGCTCGGCTGGCTGACCACATCGTCCTGCTCAGCCACGGCAAGGCACTGGCCAGCGGCCCTATCGGTGAAACCCTGGCCCGTCTCGACCTGCCATTGGCGTTGGGCGATGACGCTGGCGTCGTGATCGAGGGCCATGTCAGTACGTATGACGCGGACTATCAATTGCTGACCCTGCAATTACCGGGCGCCGCGCTGAACATTCGCGTGACACACACACCGATGGACGCCGGCCAGGCACTTCGCTGCAAGGTTCAGGCGCGCGATGTCAGTCTCAGCCTGCAAAGCGTCGATCACAGCAGCATTCTCAATCGTCTGCCGGTGACGGTGGTCAGTGAAATGGGCGCGGACAACGCCGCCCACGTGCTGATTCGGCTGGACGCGGCCGGCACGCCGCTGCTGGCACGGATCACCCGCTACTCCCGGGATCAATTGAACGTGCACCCCGGCCAGCAACTCTGGGCGCAGATCAAGGCGGTGGCGGTGCTGGCGTAAATCCGCTGGCACGTCTGCAAAGGCGTGCGGTCAATGGCTGTAACGGCCCCTGATTCGTTGCCAAGGATTACCGCCATGCCCGATTCCGCATTGCCCGACGTGCTGCCGCCCGACCTGCACTACGTCGACGACACCCAGCCCGGCATCACTCGCAAGAAACTGCGCGGCAAGTTTTGCTACTTCGAACCCACGGGTCAGCGCATCACTGATCCGGACGAGATCAAGCGCATCAACGCCCTCGCCGTCCCTCCGGCCTACACCGACGTATGGATCTGCGCCGACCCGCGCGGGCACCTGCAAGCCACCGGCCGCGATGCCCGGGGGCGCAAACAATACCGTTACCACCCGCGCTGGCGGGAAGTACGCGATGCCGATAAATACTCGCGGTTGCGGGACTTCGGGCTGGCCCTGCCGAAGCTGCGCAAACAGCTTGAAACACTGTTGGAGGCGCCGGGTTTCAGCCGCGACAAAGTCATGGCCACGGTCATTACCTTGCTGGATGCGACCCTGATCCGGGTCGGCAATACGCAGTACGCGCGGGACAATCGCTCCTATGGGTTGACCACCCTGCGCAACCGTCACGTCGAGGTCAACGGCAGTGCGATCCGGTTCCAGTTCCGTGGCAAGAGCGGTGTCGAACACCAGATCACCGTGAAAGACCGGCGTCTGGCGCGAATCATCAAACGCTGCCAGGAAATTCCCGGGCAAAACCTGTTTCAGTATCTGGATGAAAACGGTGAACGGCACACCGTCAGTTCCTCCGACGTAAATGCCTATCTGCAAACGCTGACCGGCGCTGACTTCACCGCCAAGGATTACCGCACCTGGGCCGGCAGCGCGCTGGCATTGGCCGTGCTGCGCGAGTTGCAGTGGGAGCCGGAGTCTGATGCCAAGCGCCATGTAGTGGAAATGGTCAAGAACGTCGCCAGGCAACTCGGCAACACCCCGGCGGTCTGTCGCAAGTGCTATATCCACCCGGCGGTGCTCGACGGCTTTCTGCTGGGGGCATTGGCCGAGTTACCGCGACCCAGAACCCGTAAAGGCCTCAGGGCCGAAGAAGTCGGGCTGGCGATGTACCTGGAACGGATGATCGAGGCGTCTCAACCGACGAACTGACCTGTCCATTTTTTGCACGATCGCGAATGGCTTCTATAGTAGATGTGACAGAAATTAGCTCCGGTGACGCCATGGAAGACATTTTCGTTGTGCAGCGCTGCAACAAGATCATCATTCATGGTCGCCGCGCCGGGGAAGTCGGTCATCCACCACCCGACGCTAAAGTCTGGTATCGCATCATTGATACCCGCACCCGTGGCTTCATTGGCGACGGCTTTGATACTGAAGAAGATGCCCGTCGCGCCTGCCGTCTATACAACGCCCGATCGCAGGTGACGGCCCGACAAGGCTGAAGTCCGGGTCTATACTGAAATGGCTGAGGGACCAGCGACCCCATCGGCAGAAAGCTCGCTCCCAGCGGGCTTTTTGTTGCCAATTGCCAGGTTTCTTGAACGGAGGTGTTTGTCATGTCCGAAAAAGAGTCCATCACCACCCTGCTCACCCTGCTTGATTCCCGCCAGGCTCGCTTGGCCGCGGCGTGCAAGGAAATCGCCGACTGGGTCGATCATCAAGGGGGGCACCCGACCGCCCTCAGAATTCGTGATCGTCTGAACGACATCGAGAAGGATGCGCCACTGATCCGCAGCACGTTGTCCTCGCTCAAGCCTGTCGAACCGCCGCTGCCAAGGTTCAGATGATTCGATCTGGACACCGGACAACGCGTACACGACCTGATTCAGAGCCCATGAACGGCGACATTTTCGTCACCGTGCTCGCGCTTGGCTGATCATTACTGCTGAACCCACCCGGCCTGGCGCCGGGATTTTTTTGCCCGGCCATTTCACAAAGTGTTCACAAAACAAGCCGTACAGTGAACCTACTCCTTCTGATGAACCCCTTGGCCCGCCCGCATGCGGGCCATTTTTTTGCGTGCCGAACGACATTACTTGCTGGAGGTCCAACAGTTACACGTCACCAAGGAGGCGTCTGATGGTTACTCACTTCAAAGTTGGCGGGCATCTGGCCTGCGGTCACAAAGGAAGCAAACTCACCTCAACGACTGAACTGACCCGGGTGAAATGCAGAAGCTGCCGAAGCACCGATGCGTTCAAGGATGCGCGCAAAGACCAGCGTAACGCTGCTCGCCGCGCCGCACGCAAAGCCAAAGTCACTCACACCGCCAATGACTGGCGCGTGGAATGGGTCGAGCGGCTTACCGCGATGGACGGGCGGCAACGATTGCCTCGGGGCTTTACTGGTCAACCTTTCGTTTAACAGGCAGGTCTGGCGGTTGCGACGCCCTTCGTCCCAGCCGTCAACCCGGTGATTTCACGCAAAGCCATTCGCTTGAACGCTTCGACCAGTCCGCGCCCCTCTTCGGGCGCACATGAGATGGCCAGACGCATGGTCGCTTCGCCCAGGTGCCAGATCAAAAATGCCGAGGCCTGGACCTGCCCCGCGTCACTGCCTGGATACACCCGCATCATCACCTCAGCCAACAGCCCACCGGCAATCCGGCTTTCCTGCAACTCCAGCGCCATGAGGTGTTTGTCTGCCTGCATGCCCGACCAGATGTCGCGCATCGCCGGTGTTGCCAGGACGATCTCGTAATACTCGTCGAGCAGCGCTGAAAAGGCTGCGCTCAGCCCTTGCGCATCTTCAACCGCCGCCAGCGCCGCTTCGATACAGCGACGGCTTTCGGCGTTGTAGCGCTCTGCCAGGGTCTGTATGACCGAACTTTTGTCCGGAAAGTACTGATAAAGCGAGCCGATGGAAATCCCGCAGCATTCAGCTATCTCACTCATTTTGAGTTGATCGCTGCCCTTGCTCGCAGTCAATTGTGTCGCCGCCGCGAGGATTCGCTCCTGGCGCTCGCGACTGCGTTGTTGCGTGGGATTACGCCGGGCCGGCTCGGAGGCAGGCTGTTCGACGATTTCGGTGGCTTTCTTGGGCACTGGTGCGCTCCCGATCAATAACATGACATAGCCTCACCTTAGCACTGCCCGTACGTCGGTTTCAGCGATTCTGCCGGTTGACGATAAAACGTGAGGGTTTATCATCTTTAAAACATGAGTAACACTCACATTAAATCAATGGAGATGAGCGCGATGACAACCTCCCAGGAAACCATCCTGATTACCGGTGCTACGGGCAAGACAGGGCGGCGAATTGTTCAGCGATTGCAAGCGCAGGGAGTGTCTGTCCGCTTGGGCTCCCGAAGGGCCAGTCCCGCTTTCGACTGGGAGGATCGAAGCACGTGGGCCGCCGCGATCGATGGCGTTCGCGCCGTCTACCTCTCGTTCCAACCGGACCTCGCAGTCCCCGGTGCCGTTGAGACGGTGCAGGCATTCACCGATCAAGCGGTCAAGAGCGGCGTGCGTAAACTGGTGCTGCTGTCGGGGCGTGGCGAAATTGAAGCGGAACAAGCCGAACGCGTCGTTCAAAACAGCGGGGCCGACTGGACCATCCTGCGAGCCAGCTGGTTTTTTCAGAACTTCAGCGAAGCCCATTTTCTCGAGCCGATTTTGCAAGGAGAACTGGCCCTCCCCGTCGGCAACATCGCCGAGCCCTTTGTCGACGTGGAAGACATCGCCGAGATCGCGGTCGTAGCACTGACCAAGCCGGGACACGCAGGCCAACTGTATGAACTGACGGGTCCGCGAGCATTGACCTTCACGGAGGCTGTCGCTGAAATTGCCCGTGAGACGGAACGGGGCATTGCGTACGTTGCGGTACCGCCGGACGCCTATCGGCAGGCGTTGGAACAGGCGCAGGTACCCGCCGAACTGATCGATCTGGTGCTTTATCTCTTCACAACCATACTCGACGGCCGCAATACACCTGTGGCCGATGGCGTACAGCGTGCGCTGGGTCGCCCGGCACGGGACTTCAGCGACTATGTTCGACGCACTGCCGCCACAGGTGTCTGGGCAAGCGAAGAGTGATATTGAAGCGCTCCGCGCGACCATGAGGTGAATTGGTGTGCATCGGTTAATGCACACTGAATTTATTATCAGTGGTCCTTTTGTTCATCGATCAAACAAACTGAAACACCGTCGCTGCATACGGTGTTTCATTCTTTCCCAAACTTTTTATACGTCACGCAGATCACGTCTCCAGCCACCTTCCAAATCCCCTTTGCTTCCGGGTAATCCGCGATTTTAACGACCACCGCTCCGCCAGGGCTCAAGGTTTGCCAGAATCCCCCCCTTTTTGGTGCGATCCTTTTTTGGCGATAAACCGTTTCCTCAACTAGGATTTCTAACGCATCGCAACGCGCCAACCTGAGTGTGCAGGTGATCAAGGAGGGATTAAATGACACCGATTCGTACGGCGGAGAAAACCTACCGCACCTATTCCAGCCCGATCTTGCTGGAGCTTAAGGAAAGAGCGCATCAGCTGGAGCCGGCAGATCGCCAGGCACTGCAGAATATTCTGCTGGAGAGAAGGCTCGTTGACTCCGGAAGCCCTACCGGCATCGAGCGGCGCGGGAAACAGGACATCGAAGGTCCTGAGTGACAGGCTCTGACGCTCCAGTCCCAAGGGCTGACTCGCAGACGCGCGCTAAAGCAGCGGCGTCAAAAACAGTGGAATTCCAACGTGGCGCACAACCCTTTCGAGGCGCGATTTTCTAACCGAATCTGTCCTCCCAGGCGATCGGCGATCGCCTGAACGATATTCAAACCCAAGCCCGCCCCCTGATCATTGCCACGGCTGTAGAAACGCTCGAAAAGCCGATCACGATCTTCCTCGTTAATCCCCGGTCCCTCGTCCTCGACAGACAGTTCATAGTGATCTGCCTTTTTATTCAGCCTTACCGTGATCAAGCCGTGCTCCGGGGAAAAGTTTGCAGCGTTGGTCACCAAATTGTTCAAGGCGATATCGATGGCTGCGGAATCAACTCTGACCGGGCCGATTTCGTCGCTGACATCGAAAGCCAGCTCGAGCCCCTTGTTCAACAACCAGGGGGTCATCTGAACCAGGCTAGCGCGCACGGTGGCGACCAGATCAATGGTGGGGGGTATACGAATCGCTGATTGCGGTTCAAGTCGAGCCATGGTCAGTAATTGGTTGACCAGTCGGCTGGCACGGTCGACGCCGGCGATCAAATGTTCGAGGGACTCGCAACGTTCCTCCTCACTGCCCGCCTCCATCAGGTTCTGTGCATGGACCCTGAGCACCGCTAATGGCGTGCGCATTTCATGGGCGGCGTCAGCGATAAAGCGCCGCTCCCGCCCCATGACTTCCTGAATCTGCGCGAGCATGCGGTTGAGGGCCGCCTGCATGGGCTCAAGCTCGGTAGGTAACGGCATCAGTTGCAAGGGTTCCAGTGAGCCTGGATGCCGCGCACGCAATGTCGCGGCCATATCGACCAACGGTTTCAAACCCCAGCCGATCGCCAGCCAGATCATCGACGCCAACAGCAAACTGCCCAGGATATTGGGCCCCAGCGTATGGCGTACGATCCGGTCCACCAGGTCCGAACGCACATCGTCTCGCTCGCCAACCCAGATGCGCAGGCCGTTCTGTTTGTCTTCGAGCATGAACGCACGCCAGTGACGGTGGTTCAGATCCACCACATCACTGAATCCTGGCGTCCCCGGGGGTGTGCCGAAAGACGGCGCGCTGGCGGTATGCACCAGCACTTCGCCCTTGGGATTCCAGACCTGGAAGGCAATCTTGGTTTCATAGGGATGACCGTCGACTCTCGGTTCCGCTTCACTCAAGGCCTTGTTGAAGGCCTGATACAGATCGGAGTGTTCCCTGCTGGCCATGGGCATACGCATGACCCCTTGCAGCAGTCGCGCATTCTGAGCCAGCTGAGCATCATAGACTTCGGCGATTTCGTGATTGCTGTCGTGCAGGTTGAGCACGCTCATCATCGTAATACCAGCAAGCAACAGACCGATGATCAGCGTCAGGGTGCGACGCCTGATCGAGGTCATCGGCGCTCCTCCACCAGATATCCGACACCGCGGATGGTGCGAATCAGGTCGGTTGAGAATTTCTTTCGCAAGTGATGGATATGCACTTCCAGGGTGTTGCTCTCGGCTTCTTCGTTCCAGCCATACAGCAGCTGCATCAGATGATCGCGGGTCATGACTCGGCCCGGTGGCGATAGCAATTCGTGGAGCAGTTGATATTCCTTTGGCGTCAGTGCCACCGGTTCTCCCTGGTAGCTGACTTGCTGGGTGCCAGGATTAAGGCTGATGCCGGCGTGTTCGATCAACACCTGGGCGCGACCGGCGCTGCGCCGCAGCAACGCTCGCAGGCGCGCCTTCAGCTCGGCCAGGTCGAAGGGTTTGATCAGGTAATCGTCAGCGCCGGCATCCAGTCCGGCGATACGGTCTTCGGTGGCATCGCGCGCGGTAAGGATCAGCACCGGCAAATTCGAGCCGCTGTCACGCAAACGCCGCAGTACCTCGAGGCCGTCCATACGCGGCAAGCCAAGGTCGAGCACCGCAAGATCGAAGGTTTCACTGAGCAGCGAGTGCAAGGCACTGCTGCCGTCCTGCACCCAGTCAACGGTGTAACCTTCTCGCCCCAGAGCCTGATGGATGCCTTCGCCCAACGCTACGTCATCCTCGATCAGTAATAAGCGCACACGAACTCCTGTCAGTCGAGTTTCTTGTTCACGTCCACCAGCAACGCTTCGATTTCCTTGCGGCGTCCGGCATCGGCGGTTTCCCGGCCCGGCCTTGGCTCCGCTTGCAGGGCTTTTTGCAGCGCGCTTCTGGCTTCGCCGTAGCGTTTTTGACGGTAGAGGTGATCACCCCAGAAGTACAGACTATCGATGCCGTTCGGGTTAAGTTGCAAGGCCTGTTTGAGAAGCTGCTCGGCCTTGTCCGAATCACCAAAACCGATGGGCCAGCCGGGAACGCGGTCATACAGGGCGCCAAGGCTGGTATAGGCCGAGCCTTGCAGCGCTTTGGGGTCCAGCGCCAGCGCTTTCTCCAGATCGACCTTCGCGTCCTTGACCTTGCTCAACGCACCCAATCCGCCTTGGGCTCCGGCCCAACTGCTGCTGACTATACCGGACCAGATCCAGGCTTCGGCCACCGATTGGCGCTCCCGGGTAAACGCAGCCGCCTGGCCCGCGAGCTTTTCAAACGCTGCGGTGCGTTGGTCGGCCGGCATTTCGTATTGAATGTGCGCCCAACTTTGCTGGATGCCGGTCAGGCGTTGCTGGTCAGCGGTGTCCAGCGCCCAGACGCTTTGGCTCAGGGCGGTGAGCAGCAGGCAAACGGTGAATTTTTTCATGGTTTGAGGTTCTCGTTATCGGGCTTCTGACTCAGGCGACGGATCAGCGGCAATTGCTTGCGCAAGCCTCGGTCCACCAAATTGGGCAGCAGGCTGTTCAGGCGCACGAAAAAGCGCTCCGGCCAGCCCAGGTACAAATCCCGACGGTCGCCGGCAATCGCGTGGATCACCGCCGAGGCGACCGTCTGGGGAGCATCGACATTGGATTTCAGAGCGTCATTCAAGGCCTGCGCCGCCGGGCTGTTCATGCTCGTGCGGGTGGCGCGTGGCGCGACGTAGAGAACGCCGACCCGGGTGTCCGCCAGTTCACGGCGCAGGGCTTCGGAAAAGCCGCGCAAGGCGAACTTGGTGGCGCAATAGCTGGCGTAGCCGGGGTAACCGATCGATCCATAGGTCGAACCGACGTTCACCACCATCGCGCTCTCGGCTTTCTTGAGCAGCGGCAACAGCAACTTGGTCAGGCAGATCGGCGCGCTGATGTTCACCGCCAGCATGGCGTGGATGTCGCTGTCCTCCAGTTGCTCAAGCATGGCGAAGTGGTTGACCCCGGCGGCGTTGATCAGCAGATTGATTCCGCCAATAGACTCCGCCGCGGTCAACACCTTGCGCCGGTCGGACAGAACGGTCAGGTCCGCGCCGATCCAGTACAAGTGCTGCGGATAGCGAGCCAGCAACGGTTCCAGGGATTCGCGATGCCGGGTCACCGCCAATACGTGTGCACCGCTGGCACACAAGGCAGACGCGATCGCCAGGCCAATGCCACCGCTGGCGCCGGTCAGCACCACGCGAGCTTCAGACAGGCGCATGCAGGTTCTCCCCGTCGCGCGGCAAACCACGGAACATATCGGTGTAGAGCGTGTACACCACTTTGGAGGCGTGGATCACGGCCGCCTGATCCGCCGGATCGTCGAGGGTGTTCATCAGCCGGCGATAGGTCTGCATGTGTTCGATGTCCAGGGAGCCATGGGAGCTGAGGTAGCTGAAGGCGCTCTCCGGCAAGCCCAGTCGATCGCGAATGCTGCCGGCAGCGTGGGTGGCCAGGGCGATGCTGGTGCCTTCCAGCACGTTGACCATGCCGAACAGGCCGACCGGGTTGTCGCGAGCAATCAGGTCGTAGAGAAAGCTGACCATCAATTCAATCGGCATGGATGGACGACCGTCGCGCACCGCGTTCCTGTCGCCGCCGCAGGCTTCGATATCGTCCAATATCCATTGTTCGTGACCGTATTCGTCCTCGATGTACTCGCACACCGCTTTACGCAGCCATTCCAGGCGTGTCGGCAGACGGGCGCCGCAGGCCATCATCAACGGCACGGTGTGGCGCACGTGGTAATAGGCTTGCGCCAGGAACGCGCGATAGCTTTCCAGGCTGACCTTGCCCTCAAGCGCGTCGCGGATGATCGGCAGATTGAACAATGTATGGCGTTCTTGTTGCGTGGCTTCTTGCAGCGTGTCGAAAAAACTCATGATGCGGATACCTCGGAAAGTGCTGATTCAGTCAGTTGCGCCCGGTAACGCTCGACGATGGCGTCACGGCGTGGGCGGCCATTGGCGGTGAGCAGGCCATTGGCGGGAGTGAAGGGTTGATCAAGACGGGTCCAGTGATGGACCTGGGCGTAATCGGGCAAGGCTTCGTTGGCCTGTGCGACGGCAGCGGCCAGTTCTTCGTCCGTGCAATCCGGTCGATGGGGCCAGAGCAACGCATGGTTTCGCGGCATGGCTTCGCCGTACACGAAGGCCTGGGCGATATGGCGGCGCTGGGTCAATTCGGCCTCAACCCATTCCGGATTGACGTTGCGTCCGAAACTGGTGACGAATTGATGTTTCTTGCGCCCTTTCAGGTAGAGAAAACCGTCAGGGTCGAATTCACCAAGATCCCCGGTCGGCCACCACTCATCGGTGTGCGGCGCCTCACCCAGGTAACCGAGCAGCGTCGCGCCCTTGACCAGCACCTCGCCATCCTGTGCCAGGCGAATCTCTACGTGGGGAAGTGGCTGGCCGACACTGCCGGGACGTCGGGCCTCGGGCCGATTGAGGCAGACCACCGAGGCACACTCCGACAGCCCGTAGCCTTCGTACACCGGCAGACCGATCCGTTGCGCACGGTGCAGTAATTCTTCGCTGACCCGTGCCCCACCCACCGCGGCAAAACGCAATGGATAAGGATTGAAGGCTTTTTGTTCGGCGGCGCTGACCAGCATCAACAGCAGTTGCGGCACCAGGATCAGGCTTTCGGGGGCACGTGTGGCCAGGCAACCGAGCAGGCGTGGCACATCCACACCTCTGGCCCCCTGAATGCCCAGGGTTTTCTGGCTCGGTACGCTCAAGGTGGCGCCGGCATACAGCGCGGCATAGCAGCCGAGGTTTTCCAGCAGGATCGCCAAGGGCAACAGGGCCAGGTGATGTTGCGGGTCAGCGGGTTTGCTCGCTTGATCCAGTTCGCGTGCGACCGTTAACAGGCTCTCGGCGCTGAGGCACACGCCTTTGGGTGTACCGGTGGTACCGGAGGTGAACGTCAGTTTGGCGGTCCCTTCCGGCATCCGGTTCGGGCCGTTGAAGGTGCGGCGCCAGAACTCGCCGTTTTTCTCGTACCCGGCGCTTTGCAGTTCGTCCGCCAGTTCCGGCTCGGCAATCACCAGCCCGGCCTGGCTCTGTTCCAGGCAATGGATGCGTTGAGCCGGGCTGAAAAAAGGGGGCAACGTCAGGCAGGTCAGGCCTTCGAACAGCGCGGCCAGGTCCCAGAGCATGGCGTCGACGCCATTGTCCAGCGCCAGGGCAACCACCTTGATGTTTTCATCGCGCAAGCGCTGCTGGCGATACACCACTTCGGCATACAACGTGGCGTAATCCACTTTCAGGTGATCGCCCCACAAGGCGATGGCGTTGGACTTGCGCTCGGCATGGCTGCGCAGGGTTTGCTTGAACCGCTGCAGTTCAGGCGACATGGCTGGATTCCTCGATGGACAATGGCAACCCCAGGCGATTGAACATGCCAATGTTGCGCAAATGGATGAAGCCGGCGCGTATGTTGCCGACGTGCACCCAGGGTTTGCTCTCGTAGTAACTGCCCCAGCTGTGACGGTCATCGCCCAGCCGCGAGGGATCGGCAGCGCAGAGGGTTACGGGCTTCAGACCCAGGCGATGAAAGCTGTTCACCAGGCCGATATTGCCGGTGAACGCCACCCATTCCAGGCCGCCCAAAGCCAGCAGGTACGTGATGGCGATGATGCTCATTCGCGCACTGCCGGTGTCGCTGGCAGCCAGGTTGCCGACCTCGACGATGCCGCTGCGATCCACAGGGCGGTCGGCAGTGGCACTGATCAGCGGCTCGATCGACTCGTCCAGGTAACGTTCCAGAAACAACGATTCGTCGTTGGCCCGGCGCACACCGGCAACCGCGCAGAGCGTGCCTGTTGCATCGCTCATGCCGAACAGCTCGGGCATGAAGTGACGTATATCGGCGCCGTGTGCCTTACGAAAGCGTTGCTGAATGAAGGCTTCGAAGACTGGGCGCTCGAGGGTGTCAGGCAACGCTCTGGCCAGACTCATCGTCGGCGTTTCGGCGTGGCCGAAGCGCAGGGGTAGAGGAATATTCCATTCAAAATCGGGCATTGGAAGACGCCTCCCGGGTTAAGTGTGGGAGAAGTATCCAAGGCATTTCTTAACGGAATCTGAAGGTGGACTCATGTCAGTGCAAAAGCTGTCTTCAGATTGCCTTAAGACTGGGCAGGCAGAGTTCTCGCCACTCGATTCAGCAGCCAAACCCGTTGCTGGCTGCGTGAATGACTCGGCAGCCAGGACAAACCCGCAAGAGGCCCTATATGACAAGACACTCAGAACCACAGCGGTATGCAGCACTTTCAATCACCTTGCACTGGCTGATGCTCGGACTGTTTGTCGGCGTCTATGCCTGTATCGAGCTCAAAGGCTTGCTCCCCCGCCAGCATCCATTGAGGAGCCCATTGCTGGGCACCCATGCATTGTTTGGACTGGCAATCTTCTCCTTGGTATGGGTCCGGTTACTCGCTCGTTTGCAAAAACGCCCGCCCATCTCGCCCCGCCCTCCGGCCTGGCAGACCGCGATGGCGCACCTGACCCATCTTGCGCTTTATGCACTGATGATCGCGACACCCCTGCTCGGCTGGCTGATGCTCAGTGCTGCCGGAAAACCGATACCGTATTTTGATTTCACACTGCCCTCGCCCATCGCAGTCGACCCCGATATGGCGAAGCAGTTGAAACACTGGCATGAGTGGGTAGGTACCGCCGGGTACTGGCTGATTGGCTTGCATGCTTGCGCAGGCGTTTTCCATCACTACTGGGTGCGTGACAACACCCTTACACGCATGCTGCCCAAACGCTTCCTGCCCTAGCGCCAATGCCTGGTCAATTGACCTTCGCAAGGCATCGTTTTACAACACCCCGGCCGTGAAAGCGGCCGGGGTTTTTCTATTTTCGTCACACCCTTTACCCGAGCCGGCTCAGGGAGCCAGTTCAACACTGTCGCGATATTCCGGCACCGAAACCGACCACCCCAGTTCCAGGCTGATACGTCGGCGCAGTACATCCGAGGCATTGGGTTCTCCGTGCACGACATAGGTGTGTCTGGGCGGTCGCTTGAACCCGCGCAGCCACTGCATGATTTCATCGGCGTCAGCATGCGCGGACAGGGTTTGTATCGGCACCACCTCGGCCCTGATCGGCACATCCTTGCCATGGATGCGCACCGAAGGAGCGCCCGCGACAATTTGCGCGCCACGGGTACCGCCGGCCTGGAAACCCGGCATCAGCAGCGTGTTGATCGGGTTGGGGGCCAGCGCCTTGAGGTGGTGGATCACCCGTCCCCCCGTGGCCATGCCACTGGCAGCGATAATCACCGCCGGCGTGCGCTGGCGATCCAGCTCGATCGAATCCTTGGTGCTGCGCACGAACTTGGCGATATGACACATGCCTTCGCATTCCTCGAGGGATAACCGGTGCTCGCTGCGAAAACGCTGGTACAAACTGGTGACGTCCGTGGCCATCGGGCTGTTTAGATAGATCGGCACATCGGGAATCGCGTGTCGCTGTTTCAGCCGATACAGGTGGTACATCAGCAGCTGGGCGCGGCCCACGGCGAACGATGGTACCAAGGTGATGCCATGGCGCAGCGCGGTGCGGGTGATGACTTCGGCCAATTGCGCCTCCGGCGGCTCGACCGGATGCTTGCGATCGCCGTAGGTCGACTCCACCAGCAAGTAATCAGCCTGCTCGACCGTTTCAGGCGCGAACATCAATGGATCATCTGGCCGCCCCAGATCGCCTGAGCACACCAGCGTGATGCCGTCGGCGATCACCTCCACCGTTGCCGCGCCCAATATATGCCCGGCACAACGAAACTGAATGCTCATGCCCGGGACAATGTTGACCCGGTGATGTAACTCCACGGGGTGTAACAGTTTCAGTGCCCGCTCGGCATCTTGCTCGGTATACAGCGGCAATGCCGGGTTGTGCCGGGAGAAACCATGCCGATTGGCGAACTCGGCGGCCTCTTCCTGCAGGCGGCCACTGTCCAATAGCAGGATTCTCACCAGTTCACAGGTGGCGGGTGTGGCATACACCGGCCCGCGATAACCATTGCGCACCAATACGGGCAGGTAGCCGCTGTGATCCAGGTGGGCATGGGTCAGCACGATGGCGCCGAGGTCGCCAACCGGGAGCTGGAATGGGTCCCAGTTATGCAACCGAAGCTGTTTATAGCCCTGGAACAGGCCGCAATCGATCAGTACATGTTGGTCGCGATGTTCCAGCAGGTATTTGCTGCCGGTGACCGTGCCTGCCGCACCGAGAAATGTCATTCGCATGGCCGTCTCCATGAACATTCAGGGGAGCACCATTGATCGCTCTTCAGGGGTCAGGTGCAGTTGATTTTTATCAACGGCGAGCGTTACCGGTCGCTGAATCCGTCGAGCCTGGGCAAGGGTTTGACGATGGTCAAACTGCAGGGCGCCCGGTTCAGCACGCTCTCGGCGGTACTGCCGACGAACCTGTCGATGCCGTGTTGATAGACCGCGCCAAGCACCACCATGTCAAAGGCATTCTGCCGGGCGAACTGTGTAATGACTGTGTGCGGGATACCCGTCAGGAGATGTCGGTGTGTTGCTTGAATACCGTAACGATCGGCAAGCGCCTCAAAAGCCTCCTGCTGCGCATCGTTGACCGCGTCTCTCAAACTGTGAGCCAGCGTCACGGTCGGCACGCTTACCGCTGAATCGCCCACCACGGACCAACTGTTAACGCTCAGCAGAGACAAGGCGGCACCGCAGGATGCTGCCAGCGTCGAGCCCAGATCGAGCACCCGGTCGTTCAGCCCTTGAGTCATATCCTCCAGATGAGACAGATCGACTGTGCAAAGTATTTTGAGCGGTTTGGGATTCCTGGCCTCAGTCACCAGATGCAAGTGAGCCGGACAATCACGCAGCAACCGCCAGTCGAGGGGTTGGTGAAAAGCCCGGTCGAGTGCTGGCACATAATGGGTGTCCTTGATCACCAGGTCCGCATGGAAGTCATTTACGTACTCAAGCAGGTGCGCCGGGCTCGATTTCGCCCAGACCACCTCCGTGGTCACCTGCAACCCCCCGCACCGTTGAAACCTGGCTTGCTGCTCCAGCCAGTGTCGATGCACCTGCAAATAGCCCTCCCGTGCCTGGGCCATCGCATCATGGTCAAACAGCCCGGCTACCGCCAGCGCCTGGACATAGTCGAACGCAACGATGTGCAACAACGCACCGGTTGCACAGGCCAGTGCCTGCGCCCGCTCAAACGCCGGCGTGCGGGTCATTTCGGCGGGGGCAATCAACAGGATACGTTTGAGCTTCAACATCACATACCTCTTCGGCGCTTCCTGTCATCGCTACTCACTGGCGTGGCACCTTGCCGGCCATCCGGCTGGCACGCACATTGGCCTCATCGGCCGTGCGTTGCGCCTGACTGGCTATCTCGATAGCCAACTGTGCCTTCAGGTACGCCTCATCGGCCCGCAGCCGTGCAGTCGCGGCGTTATTTTCCGCGGACTCCAATCGTGCGTCGATTTCCTGGGTGTGCTGACTACTACAACCGGCCGCCGTTGCCAACAGAATGCTCAGCAATACAAAAGACACGCGCTTGTTCATGACTTTGCCTCGGTTTATCGCGACTGGAAACCTTCAGATAACTGCCCCAAGTATCAGACGCCATCGCCTGCGCACTCTGATTTTTGTCAACTAATGGCTCGCTGGCGATGAGTGAGGCACTCACTGAAGCCTTGTTGATTTAGCTCAATGTCTTTGCACCGCTCAGGCGTAAAAAAAACCAACCGGGCACGTGCGCCCCGTCAAACCTTATCAACAGAGGACACCGTCATGAATGACCTGAGCCTGCGTAAAGCCATTTTGGAAGAACTTGAATTCAAGCCGGAAATCGACGCCGCGAGCATTGGCGTTGCCGTGGACAATGGCATCGTCACGCTCTCCGGGCACGTCAACAGCTATGCTCAGAAAGTCAGTGCAGAACGTGCGGTAAAAGGCATCAAAGGGGTACGCGCTGTTGCCGAAGAAATCCAGGTCAGGCTGGACAAAGGCGCCGGTACAGCGGACGACACCATCGCGAACCGTGCCTTGAACATCATCAGCTGGAGTGCCGACCTACCCGACGGTGACATTAAAGTCATCGTGCAGAATGGCTGGATCACCCTTGAGGGTGAAGTGGACTGGCAGTACCAGAAAGAAATCGTCGAGCGAGCCGTGCGCAAGTTGTCCGGCGTGGTTGGCGTGGACAATCGTCTCACCCTCGTCCCCCGGGTGGATGTGGTCGATATCCAGCACCGCATTGAAGAAGCGCTCAAGCGCAACGCCGAAGTCGACGCCAAGGAGATTCACGTCAAGGTCGATGGGGATGTTGTGAGTCTGGAAGGCAACGTTCATTTGTGGCGCCAGCGTCGAATAGCCGAACGGGCGGCCTGGTCCGTGCCAGGCGTGAGGGAGGTGAACGATCATTTGCGTCTTGCCTGAGCCGGTCACCCCGGGAACCTGCGATCTGCCCGTTTGCCTCCTTTCTGAGCGAAGGCCATGAAAAAGAACCACCAATGGAACTTGTCTTACTTCGCGATTGCGTTTGTCGTGCTCACCCTCGTGCAATTTCTGTTTGTCGAACGTCGTATTGTGCAAAGCATTCCATACAGTCAATTCCTGCAACTGCTGAACGAGCAAAAAGTCAGCGATTTGCGAATCGAGAAGGATCAGATCAGCGGCAAACTGCAGGATCCCATCGACGGGCACAACCTGTTTACGACGGTGCGCGTGGATCCGGCATTGGCAACCGACCTTGCTCACTCAGGAGTCGGGTTTACCGGGGTCAATGAAAACACCTTCCTGAGCGGTCTGCTGGGCTGGTTGCTGCCCTTTGTCCTGATCATGGTGATCTGGCATTTCCTGTTTCGCAGCATGGCGGAAAAACAAGGCATCGGTGGGCTGATGAGTATCGGTAAATCCCGGGCCAAGGTATTCGTCCAGCGCGATACCGGGGTGACCTTTGCCGATGTGGCGGGCATCGATGAAGCCAAAGCCGAACTGGTGGAAATCGTTTCGTTCCTCAAGGACAAAGCCAAATACGGGCGTCTGGGCGCGCACATTCCCAAGGGAACATTGCTGGTCGGCCCGCCGGGCACAGGCAAGACCCTGGTAGCCAAGGCCATCGCCGGTGAAGCCGGTGTGCCGTTTTTCTCGATCTCGGGGTCGGAATTTGTCGAAATGTTCGTCGGGGTCGGTGCCGCCCGCGTGCACGATTTGTTCGAGCAAGCGCGGCAGGCGGCGCCCTGCATCATCTTCATCGATGAACTGGATGCACTGGGCAAAACGCGCGGCGTCGGCGCGTTTGGCGGCAATGATGAAAAAGAACAGACCCTCAACCAGTTATTGGCAGAACTGGACGGATTCGATCCCCGTGAAGGCGTGGTATTGCTGGCCGCAACCAACCGTCCGGAGGTGCTCGACCCGGCGCTACTGAGAGCCGGGCGAATCGACCGGCAGATCCTGGTCGATCGTCCCGACCGCAAAGGCCGGCAGGCGATCCTCAAGGTCCATCTCCAGAAAATCAAAATTGAGCCCGACCTCGATGGCGAGCGTATCGCCGACATCACCACCGGCTTCACCGGTGCAGACCTGGCCAACCTGGTCAACGAAGCCGCCATCGTGGCCACTCGTCGTGGTGCCGAAGCCGTCAGCCTCAACGATTTCACGGCCGCCGTGGAGCGCATCGTTGCGGGGGTTGAACGCAAGAGCAGCCTGCTGCGCCCTGACGAGCGTCAGGTGGTGGCCTATCACGAGATGGGGCATGCCCTGGCCGCCAGCAGCCTGCCTGCCATGGACCCCGTCCACAAAGTCTCGATTGTGCCCCGCGCCATTGGCTCGCTGGGCTATACGCTGCAGCGACCGACCGAAGATCACTTCCTCATCAGTTGCCAGATGCTCAAGGACCGGATTGTCGTGCTGATGGCCGGGCGCGCTGCCGAATACCTCGCCTATGGCCAAATTTCCACCGGGGCCGCCGATGACCTGGCCCGCGCCACGGATATCGCCCGACAATTGATCACACGCTTTGGCATGAGTAGCGAGCTCGGCCAATCGGTACTGGAGCGACAAAACGCGACCTACCTGGGTGAACAGTTGCGAGGTGTTGGCGAGAAAGACTATTCGGAACAAACGGCCAGGGAAATCGACCTGGGCATTCGTGCCCTGCTGGATGAAGCCTATGGGCGGGCCAAAGCCTTGCTCAACAGTCGTCGAGCCGATCTGGACGCCGGCGCGCATCTGCTGCTGGAAAAGGAGACACTGACGCCCGAAGAGTTTCCAGCGCTGATGCCGGTCAAACCCGCCCCGCAACTCGCCCGTCTGAACGTGACATCACCCTGAGGCCCCGGTCTTGTCGACACCGCTTATTGCGGACCGCCATGCATCCGCTATCGCCGGAGGTTCACCATGCTGGCCGTCACGTTGATCAATACACTGGTGGTCATCGTCGTCGTGGTGATCCACTACGAATGCCTGCTGCGCCTGAACGATTGGCTGCCGCGGCTGAAGCTGTGGAGCCGTTTCAGGATTGTCGTCGGGGTATTCGGAGCGCTGGTAGCCCATGCGCTTGAAGTCTGGTGCTTCGCACTGGTCTATTACCTGATGGTGCGCTCCGGCGATTGGGGCAGCCTGACCGGTAATTTCGATGGTTCGCTGATGGACTGTGTGTACTTTTCCTTTACCACCTACACGACCATCGGCTTCGGCGACATTTCACCGGTGGGCAATCTCAAGTACCTGACCGGCCTGCAGGCACTGACCGGCCTGGTACTCATTACCTGGACCGCGTCCTTTCTGTTTCTGGAAATGCAGAAATACTGGAAGCGTAAATGAGCCCTTCCTTTACCACTGCTCGCAGCCCGCTATACCGCCAGAATGCAGCAAGGTACCTGATACAGAATGTGTTCAGTCGTACTGCCCAACAGCTTGTTCACTCCGCGTGACTGGACTTTTCCCATCACGATGACATCGACATTCTGCTCATTGGCGAACTCGCTCAGGGCCGAAACGGGGTGTCCCATAATGAAATGTCGATGATCGGCGGATACGCCATACCGGCTCGCCAGCTTGAGGAAGTTTTTTTCCAGGTCTTTGCGTAAGGCCTTGGTGAGGTCAGCCAAGGTCAGGCCGTCCATGTCCGCCAGAAAACCGGCCGAGATATCGCAGGCGTACAGCAAATGCAATTCAGCTCCACACTGCATGGCCAGACCCGTCGCTTGCTGAATAATCCGCTCGTTGAGTTCGTTGTCGGGAGACTCGGTCTCCGACACTTCGACCGCCGCCACAATCTTGCGCGGCAAGCCGAAGCCACTGCCGCCCACGAGATATACCGGTATCGGGCAGTGCCGCAGCAGGTACCAGTCAAGCGGGGTGAAAAAGGCACGTTTAAGCACTGATTCATGCTGGACTTCCTTGATCAGCAGGTCGGGCTGCATTTCCATGACATGAGCGAGGATGTCCTGCTCCATGTCATCGGCCCAGGCCACTTCGGTGGTGACTTCGAGCCCACGGCCACGCAGATTACTTGCCTGAGCCTTGAGCCAGTCGCGGTGTTCCTGCAGGTAGCTCTCCCGCGCCTGTTCCCGATTTCCCTGTTCAAGAAACGACAGGCGATCCAGCGATTTCAGGAGCGCCGCGATATGCAAACTTGCGCCGCTGGCCTTGGCCAGCGCAGCCGCATGATTGATCGCGGGGGACTGGCGCAAGGCCGGGTTGATGATGAGTAATAACTTTTGATACTGGCTCATGATCTACCTCTACTCAGGTGAGTGTTCGGTTGCAGCGGCTGCCTGGGGCGCCGGATTCAGTGACCTGCCATGGGCGTCCATTGCCAGTTCAGCACCTCGGGCATGTCCAGCCCGTGCTCGATGAGATAGAGCTTGTGTTTTTCCATGGTGGACCAGTAGCGCGATTGCGCGGTTTGCACGTGATCGTGCAGCCGGGGCACCCGCTCGATGACGTCCAGCGCCAACCGATAACGATCCAGATTGTTGATCACCGCCATGTCGAACGGTGTCGTGGTCGCGCCCTCCTCCTTGAAACCGCGCACGTGGAAATTCTCATGGCTGGTGCGCTTGTACAGCAGCCGGTGGATGAGCGCCGGGTAGCCGTGAAAGGCAAAAATCACCGGTTTGTCCACTGTAAACAACTCATCGAACGCGCTGTCCGATAAACCGTGGGGGTGCTGATACGACGGCTGCAATACCATCAAATCCACGACGTTGATCACCCTCACCCGCACATCCGGTACGTACTCGCGTAACAAAGTCACCGCCGCCAGGGTTTCCAGGGTTGGCACGTCACCGGCGCAGGCCATCACCACATCCGGATCACCCTCCTCGCAACACGCCCAGTCCCATCGACCGATACCCGCCTGGCAATGCCGGATGGCTGCATCGATATCCAGCCACTGCCATTCCGGTTGCTTGCCGGCGACGATGACGTTGATGTAATCGCGGCTTCTCAGGCAGTGGTCAGCCACCGACAGCAGGCAATTGGCATCGGGGGGTAGATAGATCCGCACCACGTCCGACTTTTTGTTGGCCACCAAGTCGATGAACCCCGGGTCCTGGTGGGAGAAACCGTTGTGGTCCTGGCGCCAGACGTGGGATGTCAGCAAGTAATTGAGCGAAGCAACGGGTTTACGCCACGGTACCTCGGCAGCTGTTTTCAGCCATTTGGCGTGTTGATTGACCATGGAGTCGACGATATGGATGAACGCCTCATAACAGGACAGCAAACCATGGCGTCCGGTCAGCAAATAGCCTTCCAGCCAGCCTTCGCACACCTGTTCACTGAGGATTTCCATGACCCGACCGTCGGCCGCCAGGTTCACATCGTCTGGCTCCAGCGGCTCCATCCATGCTTTGGCGCTGACCTCGTAGACCGCATCCAGTCGATTCGACGCCGTTTCATCGGGTCCGAACAGACGGAAGTTTTTCGATAGCAGACTGTTTTTCATTACATCGCGCAAAAACGTGCCCAGCACCCGCGTGGCCTCTGCTCGCAGGCTGCCAGGAACCTCGAGTTTCACCGCATAGTCGATGAACGGGGGCAGGTCCAGCGCCCGCAACAGCTCGCCACCGTTGGCATGGGGATTGGCACTCATGCGCCGGTGCCCGGTCGGTGCCAGTGCAGCGATTTCGGGCAGCAAGGCACCATTGGCATCAAACAGCTCATCGGGACGATAACTGTTGAGCCACTCCTCCAGTTGGCGCAGATGAATCGCCTGCTGAAAATCGGCCAGGGGCACCTGATGCGCGCGCCAGGTGCCTTCAACGCGGTGGCCATCGACGAATTTCGGGCCGGTCCAGCCTTTGGGCGTGCGCAACACCAGCATGGGCCACAGCGGCCGTTCCGGCGCTGCGGACTGCCGAGGCTGACGCGCTTCGCGCTGAATCTCGCGGATTTTCAGCACGATCGTATCCAGCGTCCGGGCCAGGGCCTGATGCACGTGCGCCGGATCATCGCCTTCAACGAAATACGGATCGTAGCCATAGCCATACATCAAGGCCGACAGCTCATCCTCACTGATTCTGGCCAGCACGGTGGGATTGGCAATTTTGTAGCCGTTGAGGTGCAGGATCGGCAACACCGCCCCGTCACGCGCGGGGTTGAGGAACTTGTTGGAGTGCCAACTGGCCGCCAGCGTACCGGTTTCGGCCTCACCATCACCAATCACGCAAGCGACGATCAAGTCAGGGTTATCAAACGCGGCACCATAGGCATGGGCCAGGCTATAGCCCAGTTCGCCGCCTTCATGGATCGACCCCGGAATCTGCGCCGAGACATGGCTGGATATTCCGTAAGGCCATGAAAACTGCCGAAACAAGCGAACCAGACCGTTGGCATTGCACTCCACCGAAGGATAAAACTCGGTATACGTCCCTTCCAGATAAGTCTGTGCCACAACCGCTGGCCCACCATGACCGGGGCCGGCAACGAAGAGCATGTTCAGGTCGTACTGTTTGATCAACCGATTGAGGTGGGTGTAGATCAGGTTCAGCCCCGGCGTCGTGCCCCAATGGCCCAGCAGCCGGGGTTTGACATGTGCCAGGGTCAGGGGCACCTTCAGCAAAGGGTTGTCTTTGAGGTAGATCTGCCCGACAGCCAGATAATTGGAGGCCCGCCAATAGGCATCCAGCCCTTCCAGTTGCTCGTCACTCAGAAAATCGCTCATGAAGTTCTCCGCCAACGGCCCGGCCTACCCATCGCCATTCATGGATTCTGGGTGCCTGAAACGCCCAAGACTTGATTTACATCAATTCTCATCGCCGACGATCAAGCTCAATGGCGTGGGAACGCTCTGAACATTGGCACGCAGGACGTGGATTCCTCCCCGTTCGTCGATTACCTCGGCGATCACCCCAATGAGGTTCGCGCTCGAAGACTCACCATCTATGCTTAGAAAACTCCTAGATGGCGTCTCCCCTCATGCCTGAAACTCGTCCACTTCAAGTTCATTACCTAAAGGCCGCCTGTTCCAACTGCAGCGTATTGGAGTTGTGCCTGCCGATTGGCTTGAGCGGCGCGGAAGTCGAGCGGCTGGATACGCTGATCGTGCAGCGCTTCAAGGTTAAAAAGGGTGCCGCGTTGTACCGCACGGGTGATCCACTGCGTTCGCTATACGCGGTTCGTATCGGCTCGTTCAAGACCAGCGTGTTATCCGTCGACGGTCGTGAACAGGTCACGGGGTTTCACATACCCGGCGAGATGCTCGGTCTGGACGCCATCAGCGCCGATGAGCACGCCTGCAATGCGTTTGCCCTCGAGGACAGCGAAGTCTGCCCCATCCACTTCGCGCAACTGGAGAAGCTCGCCCACAACCTGCCGTCGCTGCAGCACAACCTCAACCGGCTCCTGAGCCGTGAAATCGTGCGTGATCACAGCATGTTGATGCTGATGGGCAATATGAACTCGGATGAGCGGCTGGCGGCTTTTCTGCTGAACCTGTCGCAACGTTTCAGTATCCGTGGCTATTCCTCCAGGGACTTCGTGCTGAAAATGCGTCGCGAAGAAATCGGCTCCTACCTGGGGCTGCGGCTGGAAACCATCTGCCGGGGCATTGCGCACCTGCGGGATCAGGGGCTGGTAGAAATATCGGGCCGAGACGTCAAAATCCAGAACATGGAAGGGCTCAAGCAGCTGGTCGCAGGCTGTCATCGCTCCCCTCGCTAACACCTGCACGTCTGGAGAATCGTCATGCGTGCCATGGTTCTGCATGTTCCCGGCCAGCCGCTGCAACGGGAAGAGCGCCCTGTCCCGACACCTGGCGCACACCAACTATTAATCAAAGTCCTGGCTTGTGGCGTATGCCGCACCGACCTGCACCTGGTAGACGGCGAGTTGCCACAAGCGGTGCTGCCGCGAGTGCCGGGGCATGAAATCGTCGGCGAAGTCACGGCGGTAGGCGCTGGCGTCGACCCCGCCTGGATTGGCCAGCGAGTGGGCGTTCCCTGGCTGGGCTGGACGTGCGGTGAATGCGGGTTTTGCCGCTCGGGCCGGGAGAATCTTTGCGATCAGGCGCAGTTCACCGGTTGTCACCTGGACGGTGGCTATGCGGAATACACCGTAGCCGACCCACGTTTCTGTTTTCACATTCCGCCGGCACTGTCGGACCTGCAAGCGGCGCCGCTGCTGTGTGCCGGGCTGATCGGCTTCAGGGCCTTGCAAATGGTCAAGGATGCACGCCACCTCGGGCTCTATGGTTTCGGCGCTGCCGCTCATTTGGCCATTCAGGTGGCGCAGGGCCGGGGCCAGCAGGTGTACGCCTTCACCCGACCGGACGACCTGGCAAGCCAGACCTATGCACGCACACTGGGCGCCACATGGGCCGGTCCTTCGGATCAATCGCCGCCGCACCTGCTCGACGCCAGCCTGATTTTCGCCCCCGTCGGCGCGCTGGTGCCGGCGGCGCTGGCGGTGACTGCCAAGGGCGGCTGTGTGGTGTGCGCCGGTATTCACATGAGTGACATTCCGGCGTTTCCCTATCGGCTGCTGTGGGGCGAGCGCAGCGTCCGCTCGGTGGCCAACCTGACGCGAGAAGACGGCACCGCGTTTTTCGCGGAGCTGCAACACACGCCCGTGCAATGCGACGTCACCCGGTTCGCCCTCGACGACGCCAATGAGGCCCTGGCCTGTTTAAGGGCGGGTCAGTTCAACGGTGCCATCGTCCTCACGCCTTGACGCCCTGCCCCACGGCCAGAATGCTCCCTGGCACCGAGTACAGCGCCCGCTCGGTGTTACTGCCGATCATTCGGTCGATGCCCACCCGGTGCACAGTCCCCATCACCACCACATCCACCAGGTATTGCTCGACGAATTCGCTGATCACCGGCACCGGCAACCCCATGACGAAATGCCGACGCTCGGGTGGCACACCGTAGCGATCCGCCAGGGTGACAAAGGCCCGGTGCAACGACTCGCGCAGCTCTTCGATATAGTCCACGCCCCAGCCACCGCCCGCCAGCGGCGTGTCGCCATTGAAGGCTGACGACAAGTCATAGGCGTAAAGCAGGTGCAGCGGCGCGTCACATTGCAGGGCTAACGCGTTGGCGGCCTGGATGATGCTGTCATTGAGGCCGCTGATCTGGGTTGAGGGATCGAACGGGTCCACCGCCGCCACGATGCGGTGCGGCAAGCTGTAGCGTGCCTGGTTGACCAGATGAACCGGAACCGGGCATTCGCGCAGCAAGTGGCAATCGAGCGGGGTAATGAACACCCGCTTGAGCAGCGGTTCAAGGGTGACGTCCTTGATCAGCAAGTCGGGTTTGAGGTCTTCGACGGTCTTGAGGATGTCCAGCAGCGGATGGGTGGTGAACACCACTTCGACGGTCACCTCCAGCCCCGCGTCATTGAGCCGGTCCATCTCGTCGGCCGCCCAGCGACGATAGCGGCGCAAATAGCCCTGATACCTCGCGTCATCGACTTTCTCTTCCCACAAATGCACCACCGGCGCCGGTTCGACAAAGGCTCGCACGGCCAAGGCCGCCCCGCTTTCCTTGGCCAGGGCGACAGCACGTAACAGCGCCGGGGATTGATGCAAGGTTTGGTCGGCGATCAGCAACAATCGTTGATATTGACCCATCACACACCTCGATTCGACACCGGCTCGCAAGGGCCGGCAGGTATCCCAGACTGCACCCGCTGCCCCCTGCCCCAGGTTGATTTACGTCAACCAGGTACAAATGAATGCGCTCGATCACGAGTCTCTGATCCAGATCAGATTCAAGCGCCGACAGCGGCGTAGAAAGGAACGAACGGTGCGGTTCATCACCGCGCGCCCCTTTTCAAACCCGTTGGAGGACGACCCCATGCTCACCGTCAAAGACCACAATGACCGGGCGGCGGCTGCCTATGCTGCAGTCACCGGAAGGTACTGGATCGAAGAACTCAAGGATGGCCGCCACGTATTGATCCGGCCGCTGGCGGAAAAAGACCGCGAGCGCGAATACGACTTTATCAAACGGCTCTCTCCCGAGTCTCGCCACATGCGTTTTCTGGCGCAGATCAACGAGCCCACCGGCGCTTTGCTCGATCAGTTGATGGATACCGACAACGACAAACGCCTGGCCTTTATCGCCCTGGTCCATGACAACGGCAAACTGGTCGAGATCGGCGTCAGCCGGTATGCCGCCACCGGCGGACTTGAATGTGAATGCGCCGTGACGGTCGCAGATGAATTGATGCACCTGGGCCTGGGTACACTCCTGATGGAGCATTTGATCAAAGCCGCGCGCCAGAACGGTTTTCGCCAGATGTATTCAGTGGACGCCTCCAGCAATACGCCGATGCGCGACCTGGCCAAAGCCCTGGGCTTCGAAACACACAATGACCCCGATGACAGCCGCCAGGTCATTCATCGTCTTTCCCTGTAAACCCTCGCCCCGCGATGTTACGGCCAACGTTTCATCGCGGGGCGATCCATTCTCAGGACTGCAGCATCCGGCCCGGCTTGATCGCCAACACACTGCACGGCGCCCGCTGTAACAGTTGCTCGGCCGTGGTTCCCAATAGTTTGTTAAGTCCCTTGTGTTGCACCGTCCCCATCACGATGACATCGGTGTGATGGTCGGCGGCGAACTCACAAATACTGTTCACCGGGATTCCCTCGATGAAGTGCCGACATTCCGGTGGTACGCCATGGCGTTCGGCCAATGCCGCAAACGCTTCGTGCTGCGCCGAGCCCAGGGTTTCATAGATGCCGACGGCCAATGGCAGCGCCCCAAAACCAATGTCCTGGGCATACACGGCGGTCCAGTCGTAGGCGTGCAACAGCTCCAGGCGGGCATCACACACCTCGGCCAGTTTGGTGGCGGCATCAATGATCTGGTCGTTGAACACCAGGTCCTGGTCTTCGCTGCGCAGCACATCGACGATGGCCAATACGCTGTGCGGGCGCGGATTGAGGGCGTTGGTCACCAGATGCACAGGTACCGGGCAATCGCGCAACAGTTGCCAATCCAGCGGCGTGAAAAACACACGCTTGAGCGCCGACTCTTCCTGCGCATCCTTGATGATCAGTGCCAACGGCATCTCGTTGACGAATTGCATGATTTCCTCATACGGGTGCTGCACCCACACCACTTCGCTGGTGACTTCCACACCGTGCCTGCTCATCAACCCGGCCTGTTCCGTGAGCCACTGCCGGTGGGTCTGCAGATAGCCGTCACGTGCACGGTTCATTTGTTCAGGCGCAAACAGGCCAGCCACCGCCAGTGCCTGCGAGTAATCAAATGCCACGATGTGCAACGGCATTTGCATCGCCCGAGCCAACGCCGCGGCCCGGTCGAACGCCGGTGTACGGGTCATGGCTGAAGGAGCTATTAACAATAAACGCTGAGTCTGCGACATTGGACACCTCGGCATACGGCCTTCTGGATTGCGTAGGCATACAGATTGAGCGGTCCCGATTCAGTCAACTTGATCTTTATCAGCCCAACGCGAGATGTACCTTCAGAGCAGCAAGATTCCGGCCCACATCGCCAGCGTCAGCAATACCTGCCCCGGGATGAGATAAGCGGCGAACGGTCGACCGCCACTGACCCACGCCACCAGGCATTTGCTCAGGGAGTTACTGCTGACGGCGATTAACGTCGGGACGGCAATGGCGTCGAACGGCATCTGGCCCGACTTGGCTAATGTGGCAATCGACGCTGTCGAGGAGTGGGCATCGGCAAAGCCGGTCAAGGTCGCCGTCAGCATCACGCCCACTTCGCCGTAGAGGCTGAGCATCACCGACGACAGGAAAGCGATGCCGGTCATGGTCAATGTGACGAGCAAGGCCAGCTTGAGATTAAACGCACCGCCGACCTTGATCGGTTGGCTCACGCCGGTCGCAGGCCGGGGAAACATCAAGCACAGGCCATACAGCGCCGTGGCGGCGGCACCGCACATTAACGGGGCCCAGATATGACGTAACAGATCGGTGTCGACCGTGCCCAGGATCAGGCCGACCTGGATGAAGGTCGCGAGGTTGGAGAATATCGCCGCTGCGCTCAAGACCTTGATGTTGTCCGGCTCCTTGGCGGCAATGTGGCCCATAGCGGCGATGGTCACGGTGCTCGAGGCAAATCCGGAGGCAATGGCGCTGATCGCATAGCCATAACGGGTACCCAACGTACGAACAGCAACATGCCCCACCGCGCCCACCACCATGAGCAACACCGTCAGGGTGCAAATGGTGCGCAGATTGATGGCGGCATAGGGGCCAATGAAGCGATCAGGCACCAGTGGCAGCACCACCAGTGCGGCAGTCAGCAGGACCAGACCGTCGCGCATCTCCGCATCAGTCAACTGGCTACGGGCAAAGTGGTGCAGCTTCTGTCGATACGTCAACAACCCCGTCACCACCACGGCAATGGCAATGGCCAGTTCGAGCCTGGTGCTACACAGTGCCCCCAGGACCAACACGGTGAGCAATGCGACTTCGCTGGTCACGCCCGGGTCATCGCTCAGGCTGCGCCAGTACGCCACGGTGACCAGCAAGCCCAGCGTGACCGCCACGATGCCTACCAGCAGACCGCCGCCGACCTGCATCGCCACATAGCCCAACAGCGCGGTAATCGCGAAGGTGCGCAACCCGGCACAGGCACGGCTTTCTCCTTGTCCTTTGTGCCGCTCGCGCTCAAGACCAACGAGCATGCCGATTCCCAGCGCCGCCGCTGCTCCCGTCATGCCGAGGGTTTCATTCATGGGTTGGTCATCTGCGCAGGCGTTGCCTTCCTGGCCGGAATCACCTTCCTCACGGCGTAATCGCCACCTTCATCACACCGTCCCGCTGGTGAGCGAACAACTCATAAGCCGCTTCAATGTCGTCGAGTTTGAAACGGTGAGTCACCAGGGGAGACAGGTCGACACCGCCGCTGTTCACCACCGCCATCAAGCGACGCATGCGTTCTTTGCCGCCGGGACACAGGGTGGTGACGATGCTCAAGTCCCCCAGTCCTGCGGCGAAGGCATCGAGGGGAATGCGCAGGTCACTGGAATAAACCCCGAGGCTCGACAGCCGGCCACCCGGACGCAACACCCGCAGTGCAGACTCGAACGTCCCTTGGGTGCCCAGCGCCTCAATGGACACATCGACGCCACGGCCATCGGTCAGGGCCATGATTTGCTCGACGACGTTGCCGTCCTTGAAATTGACCACATGGGTCGCGCCCAACTGCCGCGCAACGCTCATGCGCTCGGCCACGGCATCGACGCCAATGATGGTCGTCGCGCCCTTCAGACGCGCGCCGGCCACTGCGCAGAGGCCAATCGGCCCGAGGGCAAAAACGGCAACGGTATCGCCGATGCTCACCTCGCCGCGCTCCGCCCCGGAAAAACCGGTGGACATGATGTCCGGGCACATCAGCACCTGCTCATCGCTGAGGCCGTCGGGAATCGGACATAAATTGGCTACTGCGTCCGGCACCAGCACGTACTCGGCCTGGCAGCCATCAATGATGTTGCCGAATTTCCAGCCACCCGTGGCGCGAAAGCCATGACGGGTGTCAGGGCCATCCTGCGAGGCACAGCCGCACAGGCACGCGTAACTCTGCCCGCTGGGCGTGATGGCGCCGGCAATGACTCGCTGCCCCTCGACAAAGCCGCGCACCTGGGAGCCCAGCCGTTCGATGACACCCACCGGCTCATGACCCACGGTCAGCCCTTTGGCCACCGGGTATTCGCCGCGCAAGATGTGCACATCGGTACCGCAAAGGGTCGTGGTGGTGATACGGACCAGTGCATCCAGCGGCCCGACCTCGGGGACGGGCTTGTCCTGCAGCACGATCCGGTTTTTTTCAACGAAAACTGCCGCTTTCATGGTCGCCATGGTGATCCCTCTTTCGTTCTGCGTGCGCAAGCGTTCAGCACGCCGCCAAGACTGCGCCGGGATGCCAGACGACAGGTTGACAATGGTCAACAATTTGGTCTCTGAACGCAGCGGATAACCGTACGTCGGGCGACAGGGTCATTGCCCCTCGCGTTTGACAAAGATCAATCCCCCCTTCCCCGACCGGCCGCATGATCATCGCAAAGCTTCACTTCCCAATTGCATCGCTGCATTGGCAAGCACTTGCACGATTATCCACGGGAGAATGGTCATGCCTGATCAAACGCGTTTCATGTTGGTCGCCTCGCCCTTGATGGAAAACAGCCCCGCTTTCGACCGGGCCGCCGCGCTGGCCAAAGCGTCGGACGCGTCATTGCACATCGTGGCGTTCGACTATCTCGAAGGGCTGGCGACCGCCGGAATGGTCAATGAACAAGCGCTGGAACAGATGCGACTGGGCTACGTTGAACGCCATCGCCAATGGCTGGAAGACCAGGCTCGTCCGTTGCGCAAAATCGGCGTACACGTCACCACTGAAGTGGTCTGGGTGGAAAGACCCTTGCAGGAAATCCTCATCCATCTCAAAGAACAGCCCATGGCGGCGCTGATCAAGGGGCTGGAACACGAATCGCTCCTGTCACGCCTGATGTTTACTCCGCTGGATATTCATCTGCTGCGCGAATGCCCGGTGCCTTTGCATTTTGTCAGCAATATGCGCCACGCCTTGCCGCGCAAGATCGTCGCAGCCGTCGACCCTTTCCATCGCGATGGGCAGTACGAGGGTTTCAATGACAGGATTCTGCAAGATGCCGCAAAACTGGCGAGCACCTGTCATGCAGAACTCGACGTCATCTATGCCCATGATCTTTCATCCATCAGTGCGGATGAATTCGGTTTCCGCGATGGCTCGACGTTTTTCTCTTCCAGCAAAGCCAAAACCCTGTTCGATGCACAGGCTGATGCCTTCCGCGAACTGTCGGAGCGCAACGGCATCCCGCCGGAGCGCCAGCACATGATCATGGGCAACCCGGCCAAAGTGCTTGGCAGCTACGCAACCGCTTATGACATCGACATGATTGTCATGGGCCGGGCCGGGCATCGTGTCATGGACAGGTTGGTCGGCAGTACAGTGGAACATCTGCTGTACAAGATGCCGTGTAGCGTCTGGGTGGTTTCGCCACAGGAATTGATTGAGGAATAAAACCCGATCTGGACGTTCGAAACGTCAGGGGACGAGTCGGGTGTTTTGTGCCTGACTCGCCTGTCTAGCGCCAGTCCAGATAACGAAACAGTTCCTCCTCCTGATCAAAGTGCAGTCGCACGAGGGTATCCAGGCGAATCAGCTGATGCTGAATCTCATCAGCTGATGCCGTTGCGGGGGCGGAACTGAAGTCGCTGCTCATGCGCGCCAGTAAGTGGATAAGGCGAAAAATCTCCCGGTGTGCGTGGCTCATCGCCGACATCGGATCCTCGCCCGGCATGCTTCGCGTCAACAGCGGGTACAGTGTGTTTTCATCTTCGCGTTCATGCTCCGCCAGTGATGTTTGCAACTTGTCGACCAATTGCATCAGGTCGGTCTGTGCTTGCGCAAGTGGGCGCTGGGCAAAGTCATTGGCCAGTTGGTGCAGATCGCTCAGTACGGCGGCGAGTTGCTGGTGTTCATCTTGCAGGCGATCGATATGCTCTGCGGCAAGCTTTCGTTTCCTCAGCTCCCACGACGGCCCCAATGCCCGCAAGGCGTTAATGATGATCACCACGTCAATGCCCTCCTGCACCACGGCGCCAATCAGCGGCGGCAGATAGCCGAGGGCTGCCGCTGCCATGGCCAGCAATGACATCCCCATCCCGACCAGCACGCCTTGGCGTGCGATGTAGCGGGTTCGTCGGGCAATGTCCAACGCCTCGACCAAGCGATCCAGGCGATCCACCAACAGCACAACGCCAGCGGCTTGCGCAGAAGCCGTGGCACCGCCCGCTCCCATGGCCACGCCGACGTTGGCCGCCGCCAGCGCGGGAGCATCGTTGATGCCATCGCCGACCATCAGTGTGCTGGTGTGCAGGCAACCTTGCTGTACAGCTCGCACTTTTTCCTCAGGGGTCAACCCGGCACGCAACTCGTCAATCCCGGCAGACAGCGCAATCATCTCCGCAGTTTCCAGGCGATCCCCGGTGAGCATGACGATCTTTTCGATGCCTCTATTGCGCAGTCGACGCAGCGTCTGCGGCGTTTCGCGCCGAACCTTGTCCGAGAATACCAGCAGGCCCGCGAGTTCCCCGTCCACGTCGATGAAGCTTCCGCTGCATGCCAGGTAATCCATGTGGCGCAGCATCGCGGCGACCCAGTCGGTTGCAGCGGCGTCTTTGTGAGCAAAAGGCAACGTGCCGAAACGCACCTGCACGCCATCGACGCGCCCACAAAGCCCGGAGCCTGGGCTTTCTTCTACCGCCTGCGGGACACTGAGCGACAATTGACGCTGATGCGCCGCTTCAACAATTGCCTGGCAAACAGGATGCGTCGAGGCTTGCGCCAGCGAAGCGGCCAGGCCGAGCAGGCGTTGCGGATCGCCCAACCCGTTGACCTCTATCGACTGCAGGCGGGCATGGCCGCTGGTCAGCGTGCCGGTCTTGTCGAGAAACACCTGCTTGACCCCGGCCAGCGCTTCCAGGGTCGCGCCGTCCTTGATCAGGATCCCGCGCCGCGCCGCCCTCGAAATACCTGACATGAAGGCAATCGGCACCGCCAGAATCAAAGGACAAGGCGTGGCCACCACCAGAACCGCCAACGCTCGCAAAGGGTCGCCGCTCAACTGCCAGGCCAATCCGGCAATCAGCAATGTCAGCGGGATGAAGAAAAAGGCATAGCGGTCGGCCAGTCGCACGAAAGGTGCGCGCGAACGACGTGCCTCCTCGGCCAGCCGCACGATACCGGCGTAGGTACTCTGTGCGGCTGTTCGGGTGGCGATCAGCAGGATGGGCGCACCGACGTTGGAAACGCCGCTGGGCAGTTGCTCACCTTCTCGACGGGTGACGGGCAGCGACTCACCACTGAGCGCCGATTCGTCCAGAATCGCCGCAGGACTTAGCAGCCGACCGTCGACTGGTATCACCTCCCCCAGCCGCACCAGCAATGTTTGATGCGGCTGGACCTGCTCAACGGGGACCTCACGCAAGCCGCCTTCCTCCTGCAGCCAGGCAAAGCGTGGCGCCCGGTCGATGAGCGCGCGCAGCTCACGGTCAGCGCGTTGCCTGGTGAAAAACTCCAGGGTCCGTCCGGTCGCCAGCATCAAGGCAATCACCGCCGCCACCAGTGTCTGCTCAAAGACCAGGGCGGCAGTGATCGACAGCAGTGCGATCAGGTCGACACCGGCCTCGCGCCGGGCCAGGCGCCTGGCGATTTCAACGAGCAGTACCGCAGCCATCACCAGGCTTCCTGCGGCCCAGCACCTCGATGCCCAATCAGGTTCTTGCGCAACATACGCAATGCCGCCGGCCAGCAGCGTCAGTGCGGTGAGCAGCAACAGAACGGGGTCCAGCCACTTACTGAGCATCGAAGTGAGTTCCTCGAAAGCGATTTGCAGGCCTCGCTGTAAAAATATCTGGCATCGAGGTAGAGCTTAGGACGCGAATGTCTTTCGTGTCCCCGGGGCGCCTGAATTTCGGCGGCGGACACACCCTAAGTGCTGGTTGTACCCGCACAAACCAGGCGTATGCCGTCTTACTGATCTAAATCAAACACGCCTTGGACGGACACGTAGAAATTAGAGTCAGCATTCGCACCATCGCATTCGATGTGTGCAGAAACTTTCGTTTCGTGGAGGCTCCCATGGCTACGCATCTGCAAGGCACCCAACCGGTCATTCCGCCGACTGCCACACAACCCCTTGCAGGCAGTTTGCGAAAGGTGGAACCCAAGCGCCTGTCTTTGAGCCTGCTGATTGCCCTGGTGGTCGGTTCGATGATTGGCAGCGGCATTTTCAGCCTGCCGCAGAACATGGCGGCCAGTGCGGGGGCCGGGGCGATCCTGATTGGCTGGCTGATCACGGGCGTCGGCATGCTGTCGCTCGCTTTGGTCTACCAAACCCTGTCCAACCGCCAACCTGCCCTGGACAACGGTGTATTCGCCTACGCCCGCGCATTAGGCGGCGAGTTCCTCGGCTTCAACTCCGCCTGGGGCTACTGGATCAGCGCCTGGATCGGCAACGTCAGCTACCTGGTGATTTTGTTCGCGGCGCTGAGTTACTTCTTCCCGCTGTTCGGTGAAGGCAACAACAAAGCGGCGATTGCCGGCGCGTCCGTGGTGCTGTGGTCGTTGCACTGGATGATCCTCAGAGGGATGCGCACCGCGGCCCGGGCCAACGCGTTGACCACGGTAGCCAAGATCGTTCCGTTGCTGCTGTTTATCGGCCTGGTGATCGCCGCTTTCCAACGTGAAACCTTCAACGTCGATTTCTGGGGCTCGCCCGCACTGGGCAGCACCCTCGATCAAGTCAAAAGCACCATGCTGGTGACCGTCTGGGTGTTCATCGGGATCGAAGGCGCCAACGTGTTCTCCGCCCGTGCGGCAGAACGGGCCAATGTCGGTCGCGCCACGGTCATCGGTTTTGTCATCACCCTGTTGCTGCTGATTGCGGTGTCACTGCTGTCGCTGGGCATTCTCAAACAACCGGAACTGGCCGCCTTGAAAAACCCCTCGATGGCGGGCGTGCTTCAGGCGGTCGCCGGACCGTGGGGCGCGGTGCTGATCAGCATCGGCTTGATCATTTCGGTGGGTGGCGCCCTGCTCGCCTGGACATTGCTGGCAGCGGAATCGGTGTTCACACCGGCCAAGGAAAAGGTCATGCCGGGGCCATTCGCCGTGGAAAACACCCAGGGTGTGCCAGCCAATGCGCTGTGGATCACCAACGGCTGCATTCAACTGTTCCTGTTGCTGACGCTGTACTCGAGCGCCAGTTACCTCGCGCTGATTTCCCTGGCCACCTCGATGATTCTGCTGCCGTACCTGTTCAGCGGTCTGTACGCGCTGAAACTGACCTGGCAGGGCGAGACCTACGCCGGCCACCGAGGCCAGCAACTACGCGACATGGCCATTGCCTTGGTCGCGACGCTGTATTGCGTGTGGCTGCTGTATGCCGCCGGGCCTAAATACATGTTGCTCAGCGCTTTGCTCTACGCCCCCGGTTCGTTGATTTACCTGGCCACCATGAAGGCTCGCCAGGGACAACCGCTCAGCGGTCCCGAGACGGGGCTGTTAATCATTATCTGGACGGCTGCAGCCTTTGCCGGCTGGATGCTGTGGTCCGGGACACTGACCTTGTAGGGCCCGGTGTTGCGTGCTTGTTCTGTCGTGGTGGACCGCCAAACGGTTTGCGATCCACCTCTATTACCCAAGAGGAGGAATTCAAAATGAGCAACAGTGAAAAAAAAGTGCCGGTTCATACCGACGACAAAGCCAGTCAGCATCCCGTGACAACAGACCTCTGGCGCCCTCTGGAAAAGCTCCGGCAGCAGGTTGATCACCTGTTCGAAGACTTCAATCGCGGCTCGGGACTGTCGCCATTCGGTCGCGGGTTGTTCGATGTCGAGCCGCTCTGGCGGCGCGAACTGATCGGTCACGGTCTGCCTGCCGTGGACATCTCCGAGAAAGACAAAAGCTACGAAATCACAGCTGAGCTTCCCGGTATGGATCAGAAAAACATTGAGATCAAACTGTCCAACGGCAGCCTGATCATCAAAGGCGAAAAGAAAGAGGACAAGGAAGAAAAAAGGAAGGGCTATCACCTCAGCGAGCGTCACTATGGCTCCTTCGAGCGGGTGTTCAACTTGCCCAAAGGTGTCGATGCCGAGAAGATCGACGCGAGTTTCAGCAAAGGCGTGCTGAGCATCTCGCTGCCGAAAAAGCCCGAAGCCATGAAAGCGGATAAAGTCGTGCCAATCAAAGGCGAGTGAATCCCAGGCTGCCCTGCCCCTGCCGGGAAACCGGCGGGGGTTTTTTTGTTCATTTCAAAAGGCTGAAGCAAGGCGCGGGTCAACGCCGCGATCACTTGTTCTCTTCGACGTACGAGTCTGATTGTCTGACCGCCAGAATGCTGCCCTGCAACGAATACAGCGCGCGCTCCATAGTGCTGCCGATGAATCGATGAGTGCCCACACGATGCACGGTGCCCATCACCACGACGTCTGCCTGGTATTCATCGACAAATGCACTGATTACCGGCGTCGGCAGACCCATGAAAAAATGCCGGTGCTCTGGAGCAATTCCATAGCGCTCAGCCAGGGTGTTGAACGCCTGATGAAGGGACTCTCGCAACTCATCCATGAAGGCCATGTTCCAACAGCCGCTGATCAGCGGCGTATCGCCATTGAATGCAGGCGATAAGTCATAGGCGTAAAGCAGGTGCAGCGATGCGTGGCATTGCGCGGCCAGCATATGAGCCGCCTGAATAATGGCATCGTTCACATCATGGATTTGTGTGACCGTATCGAACGGGTCCACAGCGGCGACGATCCGACGAGGCAACTCATGACGGACCTGGTTGACCAGGTGTAACGCAACGGGACATCCGCGCAGCAAATGGTAATCCAGAGGTGTGACGAACGCCCGTCCAAGTACCGGGTCCAGTGTGACATCCTTGATGACCAGGTCGGGCTTGAGCGCCTCGACACATTTCAAGATGTCGAGCAGTGGATCGCAGGTGAAGACAACTTGCACGTTCACCTCCAATCCCTGGGCATTGAGGCGCTGAAGTGTTTGGTCCTTCCAGTGGAGATAATGACGCTGATATCGCTGATCACCCTCCTCGTCTCTGTTCTCTTCCCACGGATGCTCCATGGGCGCCGGTTCGATAAAGGCTCGCACATCCAGCCTGGCTCCACTGGCCCTGACCAGGGCGATGGCACGCAGCAAGGCTGGGGCCTCTTTCAGGTTCGGGTTGGCGATCAGCAGCAATCGTTGATAGTGGGCCATGACACACCTCGTCTATACACCGGCCCATTGCGTGGCCATGTTCAGAGACTGCGCTCGTTGCGCCCTCTGCCTGTTTGATTTACATCAAATCCAGGCAATTGAGCGCACTGTCATAAGAGTCTGATCCAGATCATATTCAGGCGCAGCCAGGGGTGTAGAAAGAAGTGAATCGCGTGGTTTGTCACTGCGCGCCGACCTTTGAAGACGGCGGGAGGGATCGCATCATGCTCACTGTCAAAGACCATAATGATCGATCTTCCGAAGCCTATGCCAAAGTCACCGGAAAATACTGGATCGAAGCGCTCAAGGATGGTCGTCACGTGTTGATCCGGCAACTGACGGAAAAAGACCGCGAGCGTGAGTACAGCTTCATCAAACACCTATGCCCTGAGTCCCGGCACATGCGCTTTCTCGCGCAGGTCAACGAACCCGGTAACAAGCAGTGCCTGGCATACATCGCGCTGGTCCACGAAAATGGCCGATTGATCGAGATCGGCGTCAGCCGTTATGCCACCACGGGCGAATATAAGTGTGAGTGTATGGTGACAGTTGCCGATCAATGGCAGCATCTGGGGCTGGGCACGTTACTGATGGAACATTTGATCACGGCCGCGCGCAAGAACGGTTTTCACCAGATATATGCGGTCGACGCCTCCAGCAATGCGCCGATGCGCGACCTGGCCAGATCCCTTGGCTTCGAAACGCGCGACGATCCCTTCGATACCCGCCAAGTGATTCACTGCCTGTACCTGTAAAACGACTTGAGCGCTGTCGGCGAAAAGCCATTATTTTTTTGCCCCCAGCGTTGCCATGTAATGGGCGACAGATTCGGCATCCGCCTCAGACAGTGAGTGATTTTTCTTCATCAGGGCGTCCCGGGGCCGCAGTTCGGTCTGTTGAAGCACCTTGATCTGGCGACTCACATAAGCGGCATGTTGACCCGCCACGCGGGGAATCTGGCCACCTCCCTGACCGCCGGCACCGTGGCACGAACTGCACTGCGCGACGCCCGCCTCAGGCAAGCCCTGGCGAAAGATCAATTCACCGCGGGCATCGGGCGTGTCTGCATCCGCCTTCATGGGGCTCTGACTCGAAAAATAGTCGGCCAGTTCGGCTATCTGGGTCTGCGTCAGATGGTTAAAGCCCCACATGTACTGAGTCCCGGCTTTATCACTGCGTGCATGGTCCTTGAAGTCAGCCAGCTGCAACTTCAGGTACTCTTTTTGCTGCCCGGCCAACTTGGGGAATGTTGGCGAGAAGGACTCTCCCGTCAGTCCATGGCATTGGGCGCAAACCTGGTCCGCCATGGCGATACCGGACATGGCCGACGTGGTTTGCGATGTCTCTTCACTCGTGCTGGTGCAGCCCATGAGCGCACCTACGCAGAGGGCAAGCGTCAGACGTGAGCGGTTGAAAATACTCGTCGTACCCAATGCTTCCATGATCTACGCCCCTGCTTTTAGCGGATGAATACCATCCTTCACCTACCGTTCAATTCCCTCTCCCGAAGACAGCCCTAGGCTGGAGCCTAGCCAGACGCCGACCATTTACAAGGTCAGAGGGAAATGAGCCTTCCATTCCTGCTTTCGGAATAACACCCATCGCGTCAGATCATAGTCGGCAGCCAACGAATACTTGATGCAGACAGCTTCTCTCAAGGCTTTGCAGCCTTTATTGACGAAACTCAATTGTTCATCTGGATCAAGGTGTAGGAATAATCAAACAGGTGATGAAGCGACACAAAAGCTTGCGTTTAAACACAATGTGTCGAGGACCTGCGGACTGATTTCGGGCGGTTGAGCGCAAGCGCAATACCGCTGGCAGTAACCCACCTTTGCGGGAACGACAGTCATGAACACACCCTCCCAAGACATGCTGGATAACCTGTATGGCTCACATCGGCGCATTGACCAGGCCGCCATCGCACCTCTTCTGCGCCAATACGCCGAGCCTCTGCCGGCACTGGATTCCTCCGCCTTTGGTGAAATGTTCGATCGCTATGCGGATGCGCGGGTGGTGATGATCGGCGAAGCCAGTCATGGCACCAGCGATTTTTATCGAACCCGGGCAGCGATCACCCAAAGGCTGATTGAGCAGCATGGGTTCAACATCGTGGCCGTTGAAGCGGACTGGCCGGACGCGGGTCATGTCGACCAGTATGTCCGGGGATTGGCGCCCTCGGCGTGGAAACGTCACATCTTCAGCCGATTCCCGACCTGGATGTGGCGCAACACCGACGTGAGAGCATTCGCCCACTGGCTGCATCAATACAACCAGACCCTCGCCTCTGAACGTCGTGTCGAGTTCCGTGGGCTGGACGTTTACAGCCTGCGCAACTCCATTCATGAGGTGCTGAGTTATCTGGACCGGATCGACCCAAAGCTGGCCCACGAAGCCCGGCGGCGCTATGGCTGTCTGACCCCATGGCAGGATGATCCCGCGTTGTATGGCCACTTCGTCGAACGTGGCGGCTTGATGCCCTGTGAGCAGCCGGTGGTCGACCAGCTCAATGCCATGCTGGCCGAACAACTGGCCGGGCTCATCCAGAACGACGAGGCGTTCTTCAATGCGGCGCAGAACGCTCGGGTGGTTCAGGCAGCGGAACAGTATTACCGTGCGATTTATCGAGGGTCGACCGCCTCGTGGAACCTGCGTGACCGGCACATGTTCGACACACTTCGTGCACTGCTTGAGCACCGGGGCCCGCAAGCCAAAGCCGTGGTCTGGGCGCACAATTCTCATATCGGCAACGCGGCCGCGACGGAGATGGGCTGGAAGGGTCAGTTCAACATCGGTCAGCTGTGCCGCAGTGCCTATGGGCGCGATGCCGTGCTGATCGGTATGAGCACCGACCGTGGCAAGGTGACCGCGGCCGATGACTGGGACGGCGACATGCTCATCAAGGACGTCCTGCCCTCTCGCCCGGACAGTTGGGAGCATCAGTTCCTCAAGGCGGGTGTACCGGCGTCATTGACCGACTGGCGAGACCCAACGCGCAAAGAGCTGCGCCGGGTGTTGTCCAAACCGTTGCTGGAACGGGCCATCGGGGTGATTTACCGCCCCGAAACCGAGCGTGGCAGTCATTACTTCGAAGCGATGTTGGCCGAACAGTTCGACGCCATGATCTGGATTGAACAGACCCAACCCGTGACAGCACTGGCGCTGCCAAAAAGCCAGGAACTCGAACCGGAAGATGAAACCTATCCGTTTGGCGTGTGACACCGATCCAGAGTTGTCAGTCGGGGCCGTGCAGATGGTGCTCGAACCAGTCGCCAGCAAGTCTGGCGACGTCCTCAAGGGCCCCGGGCTCCTCGAAAAGATGGGTAGCGCCCGCCACGATTTCCAGCTGTTGTTCACACCGCAAGGCACGACTGCTTTGCTCATTCAGCTCAAGCACCATCGGGTCCCGGGCGCCAACGATCTGCAAAGTGGGTGCCCTCACCTGGGTCAATGCCGCACCCGCCAGATCGGTGCGCCCGCCCCGGCTGACCACCGCATGCACCACCTCCGGCCGCAAGGCCGCGGCCAACAAGGCCGCCGCAGCACCGGTGCTCGCGCCAAACAGACCGATTCGTAGCGCGTGCAATTCCGCGTCCCGACTGACCCAGTCGATGACCTCCACCAGCCGCCTGGCAAGCAAGGCGATATCGAAACGAAGTTCACCGGTGAGGTTGTCCAGGCGTTGCTCCGGCTCCGTGAGCAGGTCGAACAGCAGCGACGCCAGCCCCCGTCTGGCCAGCGACTCTGCAACATATTGATTACGCGGACTTGTACGACCGCTGCCGCTGCCATGGACGAAGACCACCAGCGCGCTGGCGTTGACCGGCAGGCGCAAATCGGCTGATAACTCAACGTCCTTCACGTCCAGCTGCCGATAGTGCACCTCAATCATCGACGCTCTCCTGAGCCGAGGCACTGGCAGCAGACTCTCGCCGCCAGGACCGCGTCAACAAATCAATAACCTCTTCGTCTGAAGTCTGGGGGAAGCTCAGGTACCAGTATCCGATCGACATCATCCATTCGGGAATGAGTGGGCAGATGACTTCATTGACTTCACTGCGCAGCGCCTCCACGGTTTCCAGCGGCGCCACCGGCACGGCGACGACGATGCGAGCCGGTGCTTGCTTTCGCGCCGCGTGGATTGCCGCCATCATCGAGGCCCCGGTTGCCAGGCCGTCGTCGATCAGGATCACCACCTGATCCTTCAATCGCACGGGTGGGCGGGTTCCGCGGTACACCTGCTCACGACGCAACAGTTCCTGTGTTTCGCGCGCGAGCACGGCATCGAACGCGGCCGGAGTAATCGGGTTTGCCTGCAATGCGTCGTTATTGATGATTTGGATACCGCCACTGGCAATGGCGCCCATGGCGAACTCCGGGTGGGATGGAACGCCCAGCTTGCGGACCAGCATCAGGTCCAGGCGCACGTCCAGGGCCTTGGCCACTTCATAAGCGACGGGAACGCCGCCACGGGGCAAGGCGAGGATGATGACATCGGGTCGATGTGCATATTTGAGCAACGGTTCCACCAGACGCTGGCCGGCTTCTACCCGGTCCTTCAACGTGGTTTGCAATGAGGGGCTTTGACTCATGAAAAACCTCCTCAGGCGATGACGCCTGTCGTTTCGTTACAACTGGCCTTGCCCGATCTAGACCGCCAGAACGCTGCAGGGCACCTGGTACAGAATATGTTCGGTAGTGCTGCCCAGCAGCTTCTCCAGGCCGTGGTACTGGACTCTGCCCATCACGATCACATCCACCTGCTGCTCGCTGGCAAAATCGCTCAGCGCCGAGACCGGGTGACCGAGAATAAAATGCCGGCGATCAGAGGGTACGCCGTACCGATTGGCCAATTTGATGAACGATTGTTCCTCGGTTGTGCGCAACTCTTTGGTGATGTCTGGAAGCGCCAGCCCTCCCATGTCCGACAGATAGATCCCCGAAAGATCACAGGCATACAGCAGGTGCAACTCGGCATCGCACTGCAACGCAAGGTTGGTGGCTTGCTGAATGATCCGCTCGTTCAGCTCGGTGTTTCGAGACTCGGCATCTGAAGCGTCAACCGCCGCCACGACCTTGCGCGGCAAGGCATGGCCACTGCCGCCCACCAGATAGACCGGTATCGGGCTGTCGCGCAACAAATGCCAGTCCAGCGGGGTGAAGAACGCGCGTTTGAGCGCTGATTCGTGCTGCACTTCCTTGATCAGCAGGTCGGGCTGCATTTCCGTGACGTGATCAAGAATGTCTTGTTCCAAGTCATCGGCCCACGTCACCTCCGTCGTTATTTCGAGCCCGAGCGCGCGGAGTTTGGTGGCCTGGTTCGTCAACCAGTCGCGATGGTCCTGAAGATAGCTCTCCCGAGCCTTTTCCTGCACGCCTTCTTCAAGCAGAGACAGAATCTCCAAGGGCATTACAAACGCAGCGATATGCAAGCTCGCGCCGCTGGCCTTGGCGAGGGCGGCCGCATGGTTTATCGCAGGGGAATGGCGCAGGACCGGGTTGACGATGAGTAACAAGCGTTGATATTGGCTCATGATCTGACTCCAGACAGGTGGGACTCGTCGCGCCGGATCAAGCACCAGCGTTTGATTCAGAGTCCTCCGTTGATGTCGCCCTGGCGTTGATTTATATCAAGTCCCTGCGCAAGACCGATCACTGGACGAACGCTCATGGAATGGGATTTCATTTCACCCGACTTGATCAATATCAATAGGGCCGAACCGGGCGGGATTAGGTTGGCTATGGGGCAGCATTTTTTGCTGTCCATCGGTTTTCGACTGGAGACGGCTATGTCAACCCTACCGGCGAGTCAGCGGCTGCGCTTGTACGACAGCGATGAACTCGATGGTGTACTGCAGGGCATGGCGCGCCAAGCGTCGATATTGTTACCGCCCGTTCAAGCGGCACTGATTGGCATCCAGCGCCGTGGCGAGCCGCTGGCACAGCGTTTACAGCAGCATCTTTCACGTCAGACCGGCCAGCCAGAGCTGCCGCTTTACCCCCTGAAGGTCAAGCGTTATGCCGATGACCTCAAGGTGCTGCATGCACACACGGAATTGACCGAGAACCCACTTCTGGGCGAACTGGACCTTGCCAACACCACCCTGCTCGTTGTCGATGATGTGCTGTTTGAGGGCCATTCACTCCTGCGCACGTGTGCCTATCTGGCGCAACTGGGCGCTCGTCGGGTCTACACTGCGGTACTGGTTGACCGGCATGTCTGCCAGCAGCCGATCCATGCCGACATTATCGGCGTGCACCTGCAAGTTGCCGCCCATGACATCGTCGAATGCAACGTTCCGCCCTACGAAATGGAGTTCTGCATTGAGGTTTTACGTCATGGTGCTGCCCGATGAAGGCACAAGGATTGCCAGGTACTTGATGTCCACGTTAGCCATCCAGTTGAGGCCTGTTCGATAAGCCTCAAAGGAGCCGATGCATGCTCTCAGATCGCCCGCTTCTTTTTGCCCTGCAAGGCAGTGAGCACTATGCAGCCTTCGTCGCGCAGCGGCTTGGCTGCCAACTGGCCCTTCATGAAGAGCGCAATTATGAAGATGGCGAACATAAATGCCGACCGCTGGAGCCGGTTAACGGTCGCGAGGTCGTGGTGTTCCATTCGTTGTATGGAGATGATCGACAGAGCGCTAACGATAAGTTGTGTCGCCTGTTGTTCTTTTGCGCAGCCCTCAAGGATGCCGGCGCTCGCCATGTGCAGGCGGTAACGCCCTACCTCTGCTACGGACGCAAAGATCGCCGCAGCCAGCCTCAAGACCCGACGATCACTCGCTACCTGGCGACCATGATTGAAGCCTGCCACGTGGATCGCCTGGTTGCCCTGGAAGTGCATAATCCGGCGGCGTTCGACAATGCCTTTCGCATTCCTGCGTGGAACGTGCAGTGCACAGAATTATTCGCCGAGCATTTCGCCAGGTTCGTCGGCGACGCCGAGGTGGTGGCAGTGTCTCCGGATTCCGGTGGTGCCAAGCGCGCCGAGCAATTTCGTCAGGCCCTCGAACGACAACTGGGACGTTCAGTGGGCAGTGCGCTGATGGAAAAGCACCGTGCTCACACGACGCTGACGGGCACTCTCCTGGTTGGCGAAGTCTCGGGTAAGGCCGCCATTGTTTTCGACGACCTGATCAGTACCGGCGAAACGCTGAGGCATGCCGGCCTTGCCTGTCAAAAGGCTGGAGCCACCCGGCTGTTCGCAGCGGCGACCCATGGCTTGTTCACTGCGGGCAGCAACCTGTTCGAGCCGCCGCTATTCGAGCACGTTGCGATCTCTGACTCAGTACCTCCCTTTCGTTTGCCCCCCGAGTGCGTGACGCAGCGCTTGCACGTACTCGACACCAGCGCCCTGATAGCCAGCTTGCTGGCCGAAAATGGCGCATTGGGTTCCGTCTGAGCAGATGAAGCGCCGATCAAAGACAATGGGGAGTGCCGGCCGTTGAAAAAGATGAACATCAACAAAGCATTCACACTGATGGAACCAGGCCCGGTTGTCTTCGTCACCACAAATGATGGCCAGAAGAACAACATCATGACCATCTCCTGGACCATGGTGATGGGTTTCACACCGATTTTCGCCATGACCACCGGCCCCTGGAACTATTCATACGCTGCGCTTCTGAACACCAAGGCGTGTGTCATTTCAATCCCGACCGTCGATCTGCTGGATCGCGTTATCGCCGTGGGAACCTGTTCCGGTGCCGACACTGACAAGTTCGCAACATTCGGATTCACGCCCGTGAAAGGCAAACATGTCAGGGCACCCTTGATTAAGGAATGCCTGGCCAATATCGAATGCAAGGTTGTCGATATCATCGAGAAACACAATATCGTTATCCTCGAAGGCCTCGCCGCCTACCTCGACGACTCACGCAAAGAGACACGAACCCTTCATTCGGTGGGGGATGGTTCCTTCGTCGTGGACGGACGCAAACTGGATAGAAGAGAAATGATGCAATCGAAACTTCCAGAGGGTGTCTAGGAGTGCGGGTCGGCGTCATCGTTGCCACGCAATAAGAGCATTTTCCGCCGGCAGAAAGGCTTCTGAGTGCCAGGCGCGCACCCGTGGGGTGTAGCAATCCACGGGCCGCGTTGCAGCGAGCGAGATGGAAAAGATATAGCCCTGGATGGCGCCGAAAATGGGCCCGACGGCGTTCATCGGCAGGCATTCTGCCGGGTGTTCATCGCACAAGGCGGCATAGAGTTCGACCCTTACCCACTCCGGGGCGATCTCCCCCAGATAGACCGGCACGCTGATGTACAGCCGCTCGCCGTCGTGTTTCGCATCGACCGTGCCGAAATGTATTTTGTCCCATCCCGAGGCAATCGCCTTCTGCCAGGCATGAAGCGCACGTGCGAGCCCGGCCTTATCCTTGCTACGGCACCGGAAAGCCTGGATTGCCGGTTGGTAACAACCATCCAGGTATTGGAGCAGCATGCGATTGCTGCTGAATTGCGGCCCCAATTGCGACATGCTGGCGCGCATACGCTGCACCCATCCTCGTGGAATTCCCTGCGTGTCGCGCGTGTAAAAGCTGGGTACTACTTCTTCTACGAGCAGGCGGTACAAGCACTCGGCGTCGGCTACATCGTCGCTTGGGGCATCATCGCCTATCGCCCAACCGCAGCTGGACTGGTAAGCCTCCGCCCACCAGCCGTCCAGTTGGGACAGGTTCAGTCCGCCATTGACCAGAACCTTCATACCACTGGTGCCGCAGGCTTCCCATGGTCGGCGCGGTGTATTGATCCAGACATCGACGCCTTGCACCAAATGCTGGGCCAGTTCAATGTCGTAATCCTCCAGGAACACGACATGCCTTCGCAGATTCGGACGATGAACAAACTCCATCCATGCCTGGATCAGTTGCTTGCCCTGCTCGTCACCGGGATGGGCTTTGCCGGCGATGATCAGCTGGACCGGTCGATGCTCATCGGTTAGCAGGCGACTCAGGCGCTCCGGGTCATGTAGCAACAGATTCGGTCGCTTATAGTCGGTGAATCGCCGCGCGAAGCCGAGCGTAAGGCAATTGGGATCGAGCACCTGCGCGGCGTCTTCGACCTGCTGCGGTGACTCGCCACGCTGTCCAAGATGCCATGCCAAACGGTTACGCGTGTAATGCACCAGATCGCGGCGTTGCTCGGCGGCCATCGTCCACAAGGCCATATCATTACTGTTCGAGACCGTCCCGGAGAGAGACTCCACCGTGCCGAGCCAACGCTCCTTGCCACAGGTGCTAGTCCACAGGTGATCGGACCACACTGAATCCCAGGATGGCACATGGACGCCGTTGGTAATATGCCCTACAGGTATCTCATGAAGCGGCCAGCGTGGATAAAGATCACTGAACAATCGACGGCTGACCTCACCATGCAAACGACTCACTGCATTGCACTGAGCGCACCCACGCAATGCCAGGAAAGCCATGTTGAACGGCTCATCGTCGTCCGCCGGATCACGCCGGCCCAACGCCAGAAGTTCGCGCAATGAAATGCGACAGTCCTCGAGATACTCGCGCGCATACTTGTAAACGAGTGCGGGCGGAAATGAGTCGAAACCCGCAGCCACTGGCGTATGCGTTGTGAATACATTCCCTGCACGCGTTGCCCACCATGCCTCCCAGAACGATGTTCCCGTCTTGTGCATAAAGCGACGGGCACGTTCCAGCACAAGCAGCGCGGCATGACCTTCGTTAAGGTGGCACACGTCAACGTCGATACCCAGTGCGTCCAGTACCGCCCAGCCACCGATGCCGAGCACCACTTCCTGGAGCAAACGCATTTCCGAGCCGCCGCCGTACAACTTAGAGGTGATACCGCGATCGGCGGCACCATTGCGCAGATCGTTACTGTCCAGCAGATACAGGCGCGTACGTCCGACAATGGCCTGCCATATACGCACATACAAAGTGCGACCGGGAAGTTGCAGCACGATTTTCAGCCATGCGCCTTCATTGCCGATAGTTGGCTGAATCGGCAGGCTGGTGGCGTCGTTGTAAGGATAGGCCTCATGCTGCCTGCCTTGCGCGTCGATGTATTGCCGAAAATAGCCTTCCTGATAGAGCAAACCCACCCCAAGTATCGGAGCGCCCATGTCGCTCGCCGTCTTGAGGTAATCTCCTGCAAGCACACCGAGTCCGCCGGCGTAGAGCGGAAAGGCCTCACTCAGACCATATTCCATGCTGAAATAAGCGATCCGCGCCGAATCGCTTGCCGCTTGCCGCTGTGCATACCAGCCTGAGTCGTCGAGATAACGCCGATGCTCTGCGATGGCGTGCGCCAGTTTTTGCGAGAAATGGGCATCTCGGCAGAGTTCGTCAAGACGCTGCTGCGAAGCATTCTGCAGAATCATCCACGGATTATGGGTACGCTCCCAAAGTTCTGGGTCAATCGACTTCCACAGGTCGTCAAGTGCATGGTTCCAGGTCCAGCGCAGGTTAAGTGCGAGCTCGGTCAGTGGGGAGAGTTGCTCCGGCAACTCACGTGGCAAGAAGGCATACACGTCGACACCTCGTTGTAATCGGCAGTTTTGCGGATCTTGATCATGCGAGCCATGAGGCAACGGTTTTACGGTTTGCGATTGAGTGACAGGCGCTTTTCCACCGCCAGAACATGCCGAGTCGTGGCGAGCACGGCATCCGGATTGAGGCTTATCGAGTCAATGCCGATTTCCACCAGAAATTCAGCCATCTCGGGATAGTCAGACGGCGCCTGTCCGCAGATGCCGGAGTGGCGGCCGTTACGTTTTGCGCCCTCCACCGCCAGGCGAATCATCTGTTTCACACCCGGATCGCGTTCATCGAAATCGAAGGCGACGATTTCCGAATCGCGATCCACGCCGAGCGTCAACTGGGTCAGGTCATTGGAGCCGATAGAGAATCCGTCGAACAGTTTGGCGAAGGCGTCAATCAGGATGACGTTGTTGGGGATCTCGCACATGACGTAGACCTCCAGTCCGTTTTCTCCGCGCTTGAGGCCATGGCTGGCCATCGCTGCCAACACCTTTTCGCCCTCCTCCACTCTGCGGCAAAAAGGAATCATCAATTTGACGTTAGTCAGGCCTATCTCGTCGCGAACCCGCTTCATTGCCGCGCATTCCAGCGCAAAACCTTCGGCATAGGCACTATGGGTATAACGGGACGCGCCACGAAAACCGATCATCGGGTTGTCTTCTTCCGGCTCGAAATACTTTCCTCCCAGCAGGGTCGCGTATTCATTGCTTTTGAAGTCGCTCATGCGCACTACGCAGGGTTTTGGATACACCGCCGCAGCTATAGTGGCGACGCCTTCGGCCAAGGTCTTGACGAAAAAATCCGCAGGATCACTGTAAGCAACACTCAGGGCAGCGATCTTTTCACGTGTTGCTTCATCCACTTTTTCAGGGTGCACAAGCGCCATCGGATGCACCTTGATGTATTCATTGATAATGAATTCCATACGCGCCAGACCAATGCCATCCACCGGTAGCGAGGCAAGACTAAAGGCCTGATCAGGATTGCCCAGGTTCATCATAATCTTTGTTTCTGGATGTCCCAGCTGGCTTAGATCGGTGTGCTGAATGTCAAAATCCAGAATGCCTTCATAGACATGTCCGGTTTCGCCTTCGGCGCAGCTAATGGTGATCGGTGTGCCGGTTTCTATTTTCTCTGCCGCGTTTGCGGTTCCCACGATGGCGGGAATGCCCAGTTCACGCGACACGATGGCGGCGTGACAAGTACGGCCGCCCCTGCTCGTCACGATAGCCGCGGCGGTCCTCATGACAGGTTCCCAGTCGGGTGCCGTGTTCTCTGAGACCAGCACCTCGCCCGGTTGAAACTCACTCAGATGCTTGGCATCGTTGATGACACGCGCCTTGCCGGCGCCAATTCGGGTACCGACCGCCCGGCCCTTGAGCAGCACTGTCGATCTTTGCTTGAGATGGTAAATCTCAAGCACGCTACCGTTCTTTTGCGACTCCACCGTTTCCGGTCGCGCTTGCACCATGTATAAGCGGCCATCGATCCCGTCTTTGGCCCATTCCATATCCATGGGTTTGTAAAAACCGGCTTTGCCCGAATAGTGGTTTTCAACCTTGATGGCATAGTCGGCCAGCACCATCACATCCGCATCAGAGATGCAGAAGCGGGTTCGTTCTTCGAGGGGCGTGTCAATATTCTTGGTGTATTCCACCGCGATATTGCCGGTATTGAGCTCGCCGGCAAAAATCATCTTCTTTGCTTTGCTACCCAGGCTGCGCTTCAAGACAGCACGATAACCCTGGAGAAAACTGGGTTTGTGCACATAGAAGCTGTCCGGGTCTATCGTGCCCTGCACGACATTCTCGCCGAGCCCCAGCGCGGCATTGATGAAGACGACATCCCTGAAGCCTGTTTCCGTGTCCAGCGAAAACATCACGCCACTGGCCCCGATATCGCTACGCACCATCTTCATGACCACGACGGCGAGATAGACCTTGTAGTAATCAAAGCCATTGTCGTATTTGTAGTGGATGGAGCGGTCGGTAAAGTTGGACGCCAGGCAACGTTTGTAGGCATCGAGCAGATCATCGTCACGGGCGATATTGAGATAGGTGTCGTTCTGCCCGGCAAATGAGGCTTGTGGCGAATCCTCAGCGGTCGCCGAGGAACGCACCGCCAATGAAATGCTTTCGCCGTATTCCTGTTTGAGTTGGGCAAAACTTTGCAAAATCGCCGTCTTCAGATCTTCCGGCAATGAACAGCCATATACGATCGCCCTCGCCTTTTCACCACGCGCCTGCAAATCCTTGATGTTGTCGGGGTCGAGTCCGTCCAGTGCCGCATGCAGAGGCTGCCAGGCGCTATTGTGATCAAGCACATAACGATACGCTTCAACGGTGATGGCAAAACCGTTGGGGACGCATACCCCCTCAGTCGTGAGGTTCTGGTACATCTCGCCCAGCGAGGCGTTCTTGCCCCCGACCAGCGATACATCGTTGATACCCAGCTCTTTGAACCAGCGGATATGTGAATACATCACGATGTTTCTCCATTTGATTGGGGGGCGGCCCTCTTTCGTTTGAGGGCTGCGCTTCCCCCGCGCCAGCGCTCAACAACGCTAAATAGAACTTGATACAGGCTTTATGGCTTGATGCTGTCTGCGGGTGTTGATCTAGATCAATGAGCGCCCTTTGAGCAGCAACACCCGTCCGGATCGCCACGTCCGACCATCCCCCTCAAAGGGAAACGCGCTACAGTTTCCTTGCCGTTACCAACCCCAGGACCGCCGTCGACTTGCTCCAGGCCGCGAGGCGTTGGATCGACAAGCAGTATCGCCAAGCACAAAGGCCTCGCCGCCCGCGAAGGCCTGTAACACGGGTAAACCTGCCATGAACGACACAGATACCGGTGAAGTGATCCTGGTCCTCAATGCGGGGTCGTCGAGCATCAAGTTTGCCCTGTTCGACGCGACCTGCAGCCCTTTGGCTCGCACACCACTGTGGCGTGCAAAGGTCGACGGCATCACGGGGCCAAACTCGGTGGTCAGCGAAAACGACGGCGACGATCAGCCTCTGCCCCTTGATGAAAAGCACCCTTATCACGATGCCCTTGGGTATATTCGTGAGCGGCTGCACACTCGACTGTTAGGCCGTTCGATCAGGGCCATCGCCCACCGCGTCGTGCATGGAGGGATTAAATACTCCAAGCCGGTATTGATCGACACGCAGGTACTGGCCGACCTTAAAGGCTACATCCCGCTAGCCCCTCTGCATCAGCCCTTTGCGCTGGAGGCCATCGAAACACTGCTACAAACCCGCCCCGACCTGCCACACGTGGTGTGTTTCGATACCGCCTTCCACCAGACCCTGCCAGACGTGGAGAAAATCCTGCCGCTGCCTTGGTCGGCCTGGGAAAGCGGCTTGCGTCGTTACGGGTTTCACGGGCTTTCCTATCGCTACCAATCCATTGCGCTGGCCGAGCGCTATGGCGATCAGGCGCGTGGTCGGACACTGATCGCGCACCTGGGCAGCGGTGCCAGCCTGTGTGGCATGCGGGACTTGAAAAGCGTCGCCACCACCATGGGTTTCTCAGCGCTGGACGGTTTGATGATGGGCTCGCGCTGCGGGGCGCTGGACCCTGGCGCCGTGATTTTCCTGATGGAAACCTGGAAGCTGAGCCTCGAGCGGGTCAGCCATATTCTGTATCACGAGTCTGGCCTTCTGGGCGTTTCCGGGGTTTCCAGCGACCCTCGCGAATTGCTCAAAGTCGAAGCCACTGAGCCTCGCGCGGCCATGGCCCTTGCGCTGTACCTGCGCCGCTTCATCCACGAAGCCGGTGCCTTGGTCGCGGCACTGGGTGGTCTGGACATGCTGGTGTTCACGGCTGGTATTGGCGAACACAACGCGGCGATTCGCTCTCGTATGTGCGCTGGCCTGCAGTATCTGGGCGTCGAACTGGACGAAACGGCGAACCAGGCCAATGCCCCAGTGATCTCGACCCCGGCCAGCCGAGTCAAGGTGGTGGTCGAGCCCACCAACGAAGAATGGGTCACGGCACTCGACGCCCTCCGCCTCACCGAGCCAGTCAACCGGCAACGGTAACCGAGCATCTCGCTGCCGAAAAGCCTGAAGCCATGCAAACGGTCGGGCCAATCCAAGGCGAGTGAATCCCCTGACTGCCCTGCCCCTGGCCGGGAAACCGGGAAGGTTTTTTTGTCCGGGGATAGGACTCGCCCTGTCTACGCGCAACGTTTTACCGTGTCGATTTTCATGATGGTCACCCAATCGAACAGTCAGTCAGCGCCTACTGCGGGTCTGTTGGGTCCTGGTCGCCGTCCATTTGCGGTTTTGGCATGTGCATTGGCATCTGCATTGGCATGTGCATCGGCATTTGCATGGGCATCTGCGCGCCGCCATAGCCAGCATGCCTGCGATGCATCACTGCCCAGAACAGGTCGAATATGGTTTTCTGTTCAGTTTCCAGAGCGTCATAAAACGTTTTGGTCCGCGCCTGAGCAGCATCCAGACGCACCAATTTCGCCTGCATCCAGTTGGTGTGTGCGCGCAGCCGCTCTATCCTTTTTGCCATTCTTTCCGGCGTCGTTGCATCAATCAGCGCTTGCTTCGAGTTCGCCATCTCGTCGTGTCGGGTCTTGTGCATTTCCAGTTGCTGATTGGCATCCGCGATGACCCCGTTAGCCCATGTCTCCCAGGCAGGCATTTGCTCTGGCTTGAGATTGAGCTTGGCTTTCAGATCATCCAGGGTCTGCTGCGTATGTTTGACCCAATCGACGTCCTGGGAATGATGGGACATGCCACCTTGCGGTGACATGGGTGGGTTGGCGAAGACGCCGGTGGATGGCAACAGGAAAACGCTCGCTGCTATCAACATGTATTGGCCGATCAAGCTTGATTTGTTCATTTCAGTTCTTCTCAACACCATGGTGGGAATGGTTCGAGATTAGGAGCCGGACAGGTGGACAATCTGATCCACATCAGAAAACAGCCAGACAAACGAGGCTGCGGCTAGACGGTCGATAGTGGCAGCCACCGTGCACGATGACGACGCTGCCGACATGGACGGTAGAGTGTTTTGCGATCAGCCAATCCAGCGAATCTCCGGCGCCTTGTGCAAGATGGGTCCAGGCGCAGATTTCGGGTGGCCAACGATAATGGGTGCCACTGGCGTCCACTCGGCCGGCAGGCCCAGGGCATGCTTGCCATCCGGCGTATTGAGATAGCTCTGCGCAAAACCGATCCAGCAGGTGGCAAGGCCTTCTGCATACGCGGCGAGCATCAGGTTCTCGGCAGCCAGTGCACAGTCTTCGACGATCCAGGGACTCGGTGCGTTTCCCGAAATCAGGATGAGTGCAGGCGCGTGATAGAAGATCTGAAAGTTTTCATCATTGAGCAACGTATGGAAGTGCTCGGAATGGAAGCCTGCCGGCATCGTCTTGAGCATGTACGCTTTCGCTTCACGGGAGATCCGGTCCAGCAGTGCCTGGTCGCGAATCACCGTGAAGGCCCACGGTTGTTGGTTCATTGCGCTGGGCGCCTGGGCAGCTGCACTGATCAAGCGCCGCAGGACGTTCTCATCAACGGCTTGCGTCGTGTATTCACGCGCAGAGCGCCGGCCGGAGATTGCCTTGTCAATGTTCATGAGTGCCTACCTGATAAAGGGCCACTCATAAGGTCGTCCACCCGCATGGACTTGCTGTTGATTTAGATCAAATCAAGGCGGAACCGCTACACCGGAGGCAGCGCAAGCACTCGACGCCCCGCAGCCACTGCTCGGTGCCCTCATCCCTTTTGTCCCAGGTAGGTGATGAGTTTGTCCAGGGTGTCCACGGTTTGGTAATCGCTTTCAGGAATTGCAATTCCCAGACTCCGATTCAGAGCCTCAATGAAACGAAGCCAATCCATGGAATCCAGATCAACCTCTTCGCGCAGCGACCGATCAGATCGCAACTGATCGATTTCAAGTTCCGGGGCAATGCCTTTCAAGGCTTTCAATACTTCATCGCGGATCATTTGCGGGTTCATATGTCCTCTCCTCAAAGCGCCTCTGGCGTCTGCAGCAAGCGACGGACTTCGCCGAGAAAACGTGCGCCGTAATGACCGTCGCTGACTCGATGATCGGCGGACAAACTGCAAATGACGGTCGGCATGACACACAACTGGCCCTCTTTCACCCAAGGCCGCTCACTGATACGACCGAAACCGACCAAGGCCACCTGGGGTGGGTAGATCACCCCGAATACGCTGTCTACACCCTGGTCGCCGAGTTGCGTGACCGTCATCCCGGCGCCTCCCAGCTCGGAGCTGCGCAGGGAACCGCTTCGGGCGCGCTCGACCAGGCTGGCCAGTTCACTCATTAAATGAGTCAGGGAGGCGTCTGCCACATGATGCAGCACCGGGGCGACCAGGCCACCCTGGCGCAGGGTGATTGCCACACCAAGGTCGGTATCGAGTGCGGGTTTGAAGGCGTTATCCAGCCAGAAACCATTGAGCTGCGGATAGTCGTGCAAGGCCAGCGCCACCGCTTTGAGCAGCAAGACACCGGGCAGCAGGCGCTCTTGAATTGTGCTTTGCGCATTGTGTGCCTGCAGCCAGGCCATGGCGTTATCCAGGGCGATGGTTTCGCTGAGGTAGTAATGGGGAATCTCGCGTTTTGAACGAGTCATGGCCGCCGCAATGGCGTGCCGCATGGCCTGGTCGGGGTCCGGCGGATGCGCCACATGAGCGGCAGCCTCGATGTCCTCCAGGGTAACGACTCCATGTGGACCATGGCCTTTCATATCAGCGGTGCTGACGCCTAGCTCGGCAGCACGCTTGCGCGCCGCGGGAGATATCCGCGGGCGTCTGCCGGACGATGCCTGCTCTTCGATCAGCAGCGGCGCCGCGGTCGTTGTTCGTCGCGCACTGTGCGGATCTTCGCCCGGTTCCAACAACCAGGCGATGGTGGTACCGACCGGGACTTTGGCGCCGATATCGATCAGCAGTTGCGACACTGTGCCCTCATGCCAGCACTCGACATCGATGGCGGCCTTGGCGGTATCGACGACGGCAATCACCTGGCCCGGCTTGACCACATCGCCCGGATGGACTTTCCATTCCAGCAACGTGCCTTCATCCATATCAGCCCCCAGAGAGGGCAATTTGAATTCGATCATTGTTTACCCTCGTGGCTCGATACTCGAAGACACCACGTCATCGCACTCACCCTGATGTCCCCTGGCACAGCTCATGAGCAGCCGCGACGATCGTCGACACTTGTGGCAGGGCCGCCTCTTCCAGATGCCGGGGATAAGGTATCGGCACTTCGGCGCTGCACACCCGTGCCGGCGGTGCATCCAGCTCGAAAAAGCCTTGTTCTATGATCCGCGTGATGATCTCGGCGGATAGACTGCCGCTGCGCCATCCCTCATCGACCACCAGGGCCCGACGGGTCTTGCAGACAGAAGCCATCAAAGTCTTGTCATCCAGCGGGCGCAGGACCCGCAGGTCGATGACTTCGCAATCAATGCCCTCCCCGGCCAGTACCTGCGCAGCCTCCAGGGCCTTGCCGAGTGTGCCGCCATAAGTGATCAGGGTCAGGTCCTTGCCGGTTCGGCGTACCTTGGCGGAGCTGATGTCCACCGTCTCCCACTCGCCCGCATCCCCCTCCAGGTTGTAGAGCTGGGCGTGTTCGAATATCAGCACCGGGTCCGGATCCAGCAGCGCTGGCCAGAGCATGCCGCGCGCATCTTCGATGGTCGCCGGCGCCAGGATTTTCAGCCCGGGAATATGGGCGTACCAGCCTTCCAGGCTGTGCGAGTGTTGCGCTGCAAGCTGGCGTCCGGCGCCTGTCGCCATGCGCACAACCAAGGGCACAGAGAACTGTCCACCGGACATGTGCCTCAAGGCAGCAGCCGTATTCATCAACGGATCGAGGGCGAGCAGACTGAAGTTCACGGTCATGATTTCGACAATCGGTCGCATGCCCCCCAATGCCGCCCCTATTCCAGCGCCCACGAAACCCAGCTCGGACAATGGCGCGTCTCGAATGCGCTCGGGGCCGAACGCCTCAAGCAACCCCAGGGACACGGCATAACTGCCACCGTAGCGACCGACGTCTTCGCCCATCAGAAATACCCGCGGGTCCCGCTGCAGCGCCTCACGTATTGCCTCGCGCAGCGCTTCGCGATAGCTCATACGAATGCTCATGGCGCCGCCCTTGGGGTGTAGACATCGCGGGACAGATCCTCAAGCGGCTCCAGGCTACCGCTTTCGGCATAGGTAACGGCGGCTTCTACTTCAGCGTCCACCTGGGCCAGGATCGCCAGAAATCCGGGTTCGTCTAAAAGGCCCTCGGCCTTGAGCTGTGCACTGAACGTATGGATCGGCCCATGGGTCTTCCATTGCTCCACCTCGTCCTTGTCACGATACAGCTGTGGGTCGAACATCGAGTGGGCACGAAACCGATAGGTGCGGAACTCCAGAAAAAAAGGCCCACGCCCCGCACGGATGTGTTCAACCGCATCACGAGCGGCTTCGTAGACCGCGATCACGTCCATGCCATCGACGGACCGGCTATCGACTTTGTAGGCCGAGGCTTTCGCACACAGGTCCGTTTGCGACTGCGAACGGTCCAGGGCAGTCCCCATCGCATAGAGGTTGTTTTCGCAGCAAAACAGCATCGGCAGCTGCCACAATGCGGCCAGGTTGATGGACTCATGGAAGGCCCCTTCCGCCATCGCGCCTTCACCAAAGAAACAGGCTGAGAGACGCGATCCACCTTGCATGCGTTCAGCGAGCGCCAGGCCGACCGTCAGGGGCAAGCCTCCCGCCACGATGGCATTGCCGCCGAAGAATCGTGCCGTGGCATCAAACAGGTGCATTGAGCCGCCGCGCCCTCGCGAGCATCCTTCCTGGCGCCCATACATCTCGGCCATGATCGCCTTCATGGGGACGCCCTTGATCAGGGCGTGGCCATGTTCGCGATACGTCGCAACCACGGCATCGTTGGCTGCCAGTGCATGCAGAACGCCGACAGCTACCGCTTCTTCGCCGATGTACAGGTGCAGAAAGCCACGAATCTTGCCCTCTCCATACAACTCGCCAGCCCGCTCCTCAAGACGACGGATGCGCACCATGTCCCGCAGCAGGTCGAGAGCAATGTCCTGGGACCGCGATGGGAGGCTCATGACGGGCTCTCCATGCTGGACGTATCGCCTTCAGGCAAACCCAGTTCCCGGGCCTTGAGCAAACGCCGCATGAGTTTTCCGCTACGGGTGTGCGGAAGCACTTCCACAAATTCCAGTTCCTTGGGCGCAACGACCGCCCCGAGGCGCTTGCGTCCGTGACCGAGCAACTCGTCGTGCAAGGCCTGGCTGGCAGTGAAACCAAGCTTGAGTGAAACAAAGGCCTTCACGGTTTCGCCCAACAGCGGATCGGGCTTGCCAATCACTGCGGCCTCGGCCACGGCCGGGTGTTCCATGAGAGAGCTTTCAACCTCGAACGGACCGATCAGGTGACCCGCCGACTTGATGACATCGTCACTGCGACCAATGAACCAGTAGTAACCGTCGGCATCGCGACGCACGAGATCGCCGCTCAGGTACCACTCACCGACAAAGCACTGACGGTAACGCTCCTCCTGCCCCAGGTAGGCACGGAACATGGCAGGCCATGGCTGTTTCAAGGCAAGGTCACCGACCTCGTTGTCACCCAGAAACACCAGACCGCCCTCTTCTCCTCGAACGACGATGGCCGCCTCGACACCCGGCAAAGGCTTACCCATGGAGCCTGGCTTGATGGGCATGGCGAGCGTGTTGGCAATCATGATGCCGCCGGTTTCGGTCTGCCACCAATTGTCGTGGATCGGCAGCCCAAGCACCTCTTTGCCCCACCAGACCGCCTCTGGATTGAGCGGCTCGCCGACACTGGCAATAAACCGCAGACTCGGAAAATGATGGCCGCGCGCCAAGGCTTCGCCTGCTTTCATCAACAGGCGAATGGCCGTCGGGGCGGTATACCAGACTGTCACCTGTTGCTTCTCAAGTATCCGGTACCAACGCTCGGCATCGAATTCATTGCCCTCGACCACACTGGTGACGCCCAGCAACAACGGGGCAAAGATCCCATAGGAAGTGCCGGTCACCCAACCCGGATCGGCGCTGCACCAATAGACATCATCGGGGTGCAAGTCCAAGGCGTATTTTCCGGTGACGCGGTGGGTCAGCGCCGCGCCATGGACATGCAACACGCCTTTTGGGGTGCCCGTCGTGCCGCTGGTGAAGTGTAAAAGTGCCGGGCTGTCGGCTGTCGTATTGGCAACGGCGAAGGTTTCATCTGCCTGCGCCAGCAGTTGATGCAGATTGAGCGTCCCCTCGATCTGCGCCGTATCGCCGCCGTTTTCGTCATACAGCAGCACCTGTTTGAGTGCCGGCAAACGCTCGCGTATGGCCGCGACCTTGCGCCGGTAGAGGGTTTCGCTGGTCAGCAACACACTGGCTTCGCCAAGACGCATACGGGTTTCGATGGGTTCGGGACCGAACGCACAGAACAAGGGAGACACCACGCAACCGAGTTTCAGGCCACCGAGCACGCCCAGATAAAGTTCCAGCCCCCGGCCACAGAGTACAAATAATCGTTCGCCGGGCATCACGCCCAGTTTTTTCAATACATTGGCAAATCGGTTGGTCAGGAGGCTCAGTTGGGCGTAGCTGATGTCGCGACTACCTCCATTGCGGTCAAGAATGCGCAGTGCCGTATGCCGTCGATGCGCACCCTGCGCATGCCGATCCACGGCCTCATACGCAAGGTTCAAACCGCCGCCCGGCAAACCGGCCAGAGCACTGGCTTCCACCTGCCAGGAAAAGGCCTCGCGAGCTTTCACACTATCGAGCCAATTTGGCGCTAGCGGCAAGTTGGCCAGGGTTTTCTTAATGATCGCTGGATGCATGATTGCCCCCCTTGAGTCGTCGGTCCGTCCCTAGACCGCCAGGACGCTGCAGGGCACCTGATACAGAATATGTTCTGTCGTGCTGCCCAGTAGTTTCTCCATCCCGTGGTACTGGACTCTGCCCAACACAATCACATCCACGTCGTGCTTGTTGGCAAACTCGCTCAGCGCCGAGACAGGATGTCCCAGAATGAAATGCCGCCGGTTAGCAGGCACACCGTACCGACCGGCGAATTTCAGGAACGATTTTTCCAGCTCTTTACGCAGCCCCTGGGTCAGCTCCGACAGGTTTAAGCTCCCGCCCAATTCCTCCAGGCAATCTTCCCTAATGTCACAGGCAAACAGCAGGTGCAACTCGGCATCACACTGTATGGCGAGGCTGGAGGCCTGTTGGATAATGCGGTCATTGAGTTCGCTGTTCTCAGGCCCACCCGCCGCCGCATCAACCGCCGCCACGATCTTGCGCGGCAGGACATGGCGAGCCTCGCCCACCAGATAAACCGGTACCGGACAGTGGCGCAGCAAGTGCCAGTCCAGCGGGGTGAAAAACGTGCGCTTGAGCGCTGATTCTTGCTGGATTTCCTTGATCAACAGGTCGGGCTGCAACGCCTTGACGTGATCCAGAATGTCTTGCTCCATGTCATCAGCCCACGCCACCTCGGTGGTCACCACGACCCCGCTGCCACGCAGATGTCTGGCCTGATCGCTCAGCCAATCACGATGGTCCTGCAGGTAGCGTTCCCGCGCCTTTTCCCGGTCGCCTTCTTCGAGCAGCGACAACAGTTTCAACGCCGGGATCAACGCCGCAATATGCAAACGTGCACCGCTGGCCCTGGCGAGCGCTGCGGCATGGTCGATTGCCGGAGAATGGCGCAGGGCCAGGTGGATGATGAGTAACAAATGTTGATACTGGCTCATGAGCTGACTCCAGGCAGAGCGCTTCAACGCTTGCCGCTGATCCTCGTAGGGCTCAGCCGTTGCGTCCACGCAGGACCAAGCACCAACGTTGATTCAGGTTGCTCCGCTGCAATGTGCCTGACGTTGATAAATATCAAATACCGGCGTGAGGCCCGTGAGACACGCAGCCTTTCATTCCACCGTACTTGATCAATATCAATCGGAGCGGGCCTTCGCTTCTTCACACTGCCGAAAAGTCCGCAGACGGCGTGGTGGCGAGAATGAACACCCTGCAAGACGAGGTCATTGCCTTTCTCTCCAGGCCGTCCAGCTACGGCACGTCAAACCAGCCAGTGGAGCGTATCGAGACCCATGGTTCGGTGATTTTTCTGCACGCCGACCGCGCCTACAAACTCAAACGCGCCGTGGCGTTTGCCGAGCTGGATTTCTTAAGCCTGGAAAGCCGCAAAAACGCCTGTGAGGCAGAGCTACTGTTGAATCGACGGACAGCGCCGACGCTGTATTTGAGCCTGTGTCCGATCAATCGCCAGACGAATGGCCAGCTGGCACTCAATGGTTGCGGACCCGTGGTTGACTGGCTCGTGGTGATGCGTCGCTTCGCTCAGGATCGGCTGTTTGACCGCATGGCCGTTGAAGGACGCCTGACTGAACCGATGCTGGAACAGTTGGGGGCGGAGATCGCCCGCTTTCATGCCAGTGCACAAATCACCCCTTCTTTCGGTCGCATTTTGGACCTGTATGAAGAAATCGAGAAAAATCATCGGGAAATGTCTCGCTACTCGCCTCTCCTCGATTTCGCGACAGTCACCGCGATTGCTCACACCTCCCGGACCCAGCTGGAGTCGTTGACCGGCTGCCTCGAAGGTCGCCGCCGTGAGGGCCGCGTTCGACGCTGCCATGGTGATATGCGCTTGGCCAATATCTGCCTGCTCGACGGCCAGCCCACACTCTTCGATGGTATCGAGTTCAGTGAGCGGCTTGCCTGCATCGATGTGCTCTACGACGTGGCTTTTGTGCTGATGGACCTGCAACACCATGGCCTGAACAGGCTGGGAGCACGGCTGTTGTCCAGCTACCTCAACCACAGCGATGCGCAGGAAGACTGCAAACCCTTGGCGTTTTTCCTTTCTTTGCGGGCTGCCACGCGCTCCTTCTCCCTCGCGGGGGCGGCGCTACGTCATGCCGATCCGGCCAAGCGATACGAAAAAAAAGAACAAGCTGTCCAATTGATGCATCAGGCACTGAGTTATTTGCACGGCGAAAACCCGATCCTCAATCACCTGACGATGACCGAGGCAGCCTCCTGCACATGAGCTTTGTCCGCTACGGGATTTTCATTCAGGGAAAGACGGCTGGGCAGGTGATTCCTTTTCCGGAATATCAGTCATGGTCGCCTCGGTCAGCAGCAAGATACTGGCGACTGAAACGGCATTTTCGAGGGCAATACGCACCACCTTGGTCGGGTCGATGATGCCGGCTTCGTACATGTCGACATAGCAATTGGCGGACGCATCGAAGCCAATGTTCCCGGGTTCGGCGAGCATGCGCGCAATCACGACGCCGACATCCACTGCCGAATTCTCAGCGATGAGTCTGGCCGGAGCTTCCAGCGCCCGGCGAAGAATCTGCAAGCCGGTCCTGGCATCGCCTTCATAACGGGCCTCTTCGGCCGCGAGAATCGGGACGGCCTTGAGCAACGCAAGACCACCCCCCGGCACAATGCCTTCGGCGATCGCCGCCCGGGTCGCTGAGATGGCATCATCCAGCGCATCCTTGCGCGCCTTCATTTCGGCTTCGGAAGGTGCCCCGACCCGGATCACCGCAACACCGCCAGACAGCCTCGCCAGTCGTTCCTGAAGCTTTTCACGGTCGTAATCGCTGGTGGTACTGTCTATTTGCGTTCGAATCTGCTGCAAACGTGCCTCGATGGCCTCGCGTGTGCCCGCGCCCCCTATCAGCGCCGTGCTGTCTTTTTGCACCACGACTCGATGTGCACGTCCCAACTGGTTCAGCTCCACCTGTTCCAGGGTGACACCCAGTTCGTTGGAAACCACCGTTGCCCCCGTCAGAACGGCCATGTCCTGCAGCATTTCCTTGCGCCGATCACCAAAGCCAGGAGCTTTGATCGCCACCGCTCGAAGAACGCCCCGTATCTGGTTGACGACCAGCGTGGTCAATGCCTCACCTTCAATATCGTCAGCGATCAAAACCAGTGGTTGCCCGCTTTTGGCCACGAGCTCAAGCAAGGGAAGCAAGTCTTTGAGTGCACCGATCTTATGGTCACAGAGCAGCAGGCAGGCGTCATCGAGTTCGACCTGCATCTTCTCGGCATCAGTGACGAAATAGGGTGAAACAAAGCCTCGGTCAAACCGCATTCCTTCCATGACCTCGACCACTGTTTCGGTGGTCTTGGACTCCTCGACACTGACGACGCCTTCAACGCCGACCTTTTCCAGGGCGTCTGCCACCAACTGACCGATGACGGCATCGTTATGCGCCGAGAGCGTGGCGACCTGGGCCTTTTCCTTGAGCGTGCTGACCGGTCGCGATTGAGCGGCGAGGGATTCGACGACCAACAACAGTCCGCGATCCAGGCCACGCTTGAGGTCGATCGCACTGGCACCCGCGACGACGTTGCGGATGCCATCGGCCAGGATTGCATGGGCGAGCACCGTTGACGTACTGGTCCCGTCCCCGACCGCATCGCCTGTGCGTTCAGCCGCCTGACGCAGCATTTGCGCGCCCAGGTTTTCCTCGGGGTCGAGCAGATCAATGCGTTTGGCGATCGTCACGCCATCATTGCAGACCGTGGGATTGCCCCATTTATTCTGGATCAGTACCGATTTTGATTTCGGGCCCAGCGTCACCCGTACGGCATCCGCCAACTGTGTGGCGCCACTCAGGATTTTCTCGCGAGCTGCAGCACGAAACATGATTTTAGTGTGAGCCATCAGGATGCTCTCCCGGCCGGTTTTACAACAAGTGCGTTTTTGCAGCGTCTATGAACTGGCTCGTGTGACGTTGACTTTTATCAACAAAATCCCAACGCCATCGAGCCCTCCCTGTGTTTCAAAGGTGACCGGCTGTCAGCTGCCGCCCCTGAATTGACAAAGATCAATTCGCGCAGCAAGAAACCGGGACCAAATGGAGGTGTGAGAACCAAGGTGTGTTCAGCGGGCTGAAGAGGAAGGAACGGTTTTTCAGTCACGGTTATAGATGGAGTTTTTCCATCTCATGTGCGAGGAGGAAACCATGGACAAGTTTCAGCAAAGTCAGAAAAGCAAGCTGTTCAAAACATCCACCCACGATCCCTACAAGTTGCCGCGGGTTGAAGGTTCAGCCATCTGCACGCAATGCGACGCGGTCTATCAAGCCGGTAACTGGACCTGAAAACACCCCGAAAACACGATCATTCCTGGGGCGCAAGCAGTGACCTGCCCGGCGTGCCGACGCATCGATGACAACATGCCAGCGGGTACGGTTACGCTATCGGGCAGCTTCTTGCTCAAACATCGAAATGAAATCATCCACCTGATCGAAAACACTGAAAAAAAGGAAAAGGTCGATCATGCCCTCGAGCGCATCATCAACCTGGCCGATTCTGGGGATGACCTGATCGTGAGCACGACCGGCATCCATCTCGCGAATCGCCTGGGCCATGCTCTGGAAGCCGCGTACAAAGGGAACGCTGATTACCAGTATGGCGATGATGAGTATGGCCTGAGCGTCAAGTGGAGACGTGACGAATAGAGCCGGGCGCAGTGGAACGAGCCCGTGAGCCCATGCCTTCCCCATCGTGACGAAAAGGTCGGCAAACACCTGGCTCAAGCATGACGACGATGGGATGTGTGATGGCGTTTGGAGCGCTGACGACGGTAGAAAATGCGCTTCACACATTCAGCTGAAACCAGGTACACCACGCTGATTGTCAACACCACAGCGATGATGTGGAATGGCAAAGGCACCAAGCCGAACCAAGGGGCTACCGGACTGTACGGTAGCCCGATTGCGAGCAGGCCGATGCACAACGCACTGATCATCAGCAGTTTCGCCGGGCGGCTTTGGTAAAACGGTCTGTACGTCCGCACGATGAAGATCGTCAGCAGTTGAGTCAGCAGTGACTCAACGAACCAACCGCTGCGGAACACTTCGGGAACCCTCTCTGCGAGCAGGTAAAGGGCTACGAACGTCAGCATGTCGAACAGCGAGCTCACCAGCCCGAAAACCACCATGAAGTTGCGGATTTCGGTGATATTCCAGCGATGAGGGGTGCTTTCCCATTCGCGATCAACGTTGTCGTTGGCAATGCCCATGGAAGGAATGTCAGACAATAGATTGTTGAGCAATATTTGCTTGGCCAGCAGTGGCAGGAAGGGTAACGCCAGAGAAGCCAGGGCCATGCTGATCATATTGCCGAAGTTGGCACTGGACACGATTGAAATGTATTTGAGGGTGTTGGCAAAGGTATGCCGACCCTCTTCGATGCCTTCGCGCAAGACGTCCAAATTGTGCTCCAGCAACACGAAGTCTGCCGCCTGCTTTGCCACGTCGGCGGCGTTGTCTACCGAGATCCCGATATCGGCCACTTGCAGGGCCGGGGCATCGTTGATGCCATCCCCCATGTACCCGACCACATGCCCGGTCTTCTGCAACGCCCGGATGATGCGCTCTTTCTGGTTGGGGTCGACCTCGGCGAACAGGGTCGTCAGTGGGGCCAGGTGCATCAGCGCTTCGTCTTTCATCGCCGAGAGTTCGGCGCCGGTGATGATTCGCTCCACAGGCAGGCCCACCGCCTGGCCTACATGGCGCGCGACCAGATGGCTGTCGCCGCTGATGATTTTCACTTGCACCCCGAGCTTGTCGAGAGTGGCGATAGTGTCCTTGACCCCGGGTTCCGGTGGATCGAAGAACAACAGAAAACCACGAAAGATCATGTCCCTTTCTTCACTGCGGCCATAGTGCGGTTGATCCGGCAGCACGCGACTGGCAAGGCCCAGGACTCGAAACCCCTGCTCGCTCCAGTCTGCGAAACGCTGGACAATTGCCGCTCGCTCCGTGTCATTGAGTGCGAATATCTGGTCGCCTCGTCGCAGTTGAGTGCAGACCTCCAGCACATTATCCAGCGCCCCTTTGGTGACCATCAGCGTGTCGGCCTCAGGTGCATTGCCCACCACCACGCTCAGGCGCTTGCGCACAAAGTCATACGGGACTTCATCGCGCTTGATGACCTGCGGACAAGGGCTCAGGCTTTTGCCCGCCAGGGTAATGGCGTCGTCCATCGCGTTGCGCATACCGGTCTGCAAGCTCGCATTGAGCACCGCCAACTGCAGGATCTGCGAGTCGGCGGCGCCATCGACGTCCATTGCACCGTCCAGCACCACGACACCCCGGGTCAGCGTGCCCGTCTTGTCAGTGCACAGAATGTCCATCGCGCCCAGGTTCTCGATGGCGTTGAGGTGCCGAACGATGACCCCTTTGGCCGCCATGCGCTGAGCACCTTTTGCCAGCGTGATACTGAGGATCGCGGGCAGTAATTCGGGTGACATCCCGATGGACAATGCAATGGCGAACAACAGGGTATCGAGGGTCGGACGGTGCAGCAGAATATTGATGCCGAACACCACGATCGTGATCACCAGCATCACCCGCAGCAGCAAGCCACCGAAATGCCGCAAACCGCGCTCAAATTCGGTTTCGGGAGGCCGTAGCGACAGGGTCCTGGCGATGTGGCCGATTTCGCTTTCATCGGCATAGCGCGTGACGAGCACTTCGGCCGTGCCGCTGCGCACCGAGGTGCCCATGAACACGCAGTTATGGCGCTGTCCCAGGGCAGCGTCGGCTGCGCATTCCCCGGGCAGTTTCTCCACTGGAAAGGTTTCGCCGGTCAGCAGGCTTTCACTGACAAAGCAATCGAGGGCCTGCAGCAGGCGGCCGTCAGCGGCGATGAGGCTGCCCGCGCTGAGCAGCATGACGTCACCGGGCACCACTTCAGCGGCTGCCACCTCAACGATCCGGCCGTCCCGGCGTACCGTTGCCCGCAAAGCGATTTTGTTGCGTAACTGTTCCACTGCCGTGCTGGCGCGATTTTCATACCAGGCACTGAGTACCGCGCTGATCAGGACAATGCACCAGACGATCGCTGCATCAAGCCAGTCTCCTACCGCCAAAGCGACCAATGCGCCTGCAACCAGAATCAGAACCAGCGGCGTGCGCATTTGCTCAAGCACCAACCTGGCCAATCCCTGAGGCCGATCCTTGGCCTGCGTTCGTGCACTGCGCATTCGGGATTTGGCTTGTGCACTGCTTAACCCTGTTTCGGCGCTGTGCAACGTGCCGAGCAACTGGCTGACCGCAAGGCTCCAATAATCGGCATCAGCATACTCCGCGTTTTTTTTTGCCGGCGGATGCCATTCGCGATGCGCCAGCCAAAGGCCTGGCAACATCGGTAACCAGAACGTCAGGCCGCGAAACAGCAACGTGGCGGACAGCGCCACCGCAATGTTCACCCCGACCCAGTGCAACGTCACGACGGCCGCGGCTTCAAAAGCCCCCAGGCCTCCCGGCACAATGCCGATACTGCGCAATACGCTGGCGAGCATGAAACCGGCAAACAGCCCCAATGGCGGCGCCGAAACACCCAGTGCGCGGACCAGCACCCACAATGTCGCGCTGTCCAGGATGATAATCGCCAACTCCAGCAGCGTGATGCGCCAGAGCAAGGCGCGGCTGCGTACTAACTGCCGATCAGCCCCGGTGAGAAACGAAACGCCTTTGGCGACAATCGAAAAACGCTGTCCCGGTACATGGGACGTCAGGTTCGTATTGCCCGCCAGTTTTGGCGTGATGACCGCCAACATCAGGCTTGCCGCCACAAATACTGAACACAGGGTCATGACGGCGGCAGTTGCATGCCCCTGAAACATCACCACCGGCAACGCCACGCCGACTGACAATCCATAGGCCAGGAAGTACCCGGACAAATCCAGCACCAGACACGCCAGGACTACCGGCTTTTCGAACCCGAGTCTTGCGAAGGATGCGACGACCGCGAAGGCCCCACTGATGCCGGAGGACGGCAGTGCTTGATCGACAAACAGCTTCATCACGCTGAGTTTGCCCGCGTCCCAAAGCGAAAGGTGTTGCGCTCTTGCTTTGAGCACCACGCGAAAAACCTGTCCCTGTGCCAGATATGTGAGCGCTTGCAGCCCAAGGGCTCCCACGAGCCACAGCGGCTCTGCCTCCATCAGCAATTGCGTGAACGATTCGAGATCAGTGAAATGCAGCGCGACGCCAACGACCATCGCACAGATCGCCGCACCCAGCAGCCACGCCCCCCACAGTGCAGTGCGATTGTAATGCTGGCCTTCAACAACTGGCGGGGGAGTGAAATCCGGGATGGGCGGTTTAACGGGCATGCCATACCCCTGAGCTGTTCAGCAGACAACTGGATTCTGGTCCGGCAGTGGTGGTTTTGTTTGATTCAAGTCAAGCACACCCGCTTTCCCACGAGCACGATGATGAAAACCGCTTTTACCCTCCTCTGCCTGCCACGTTGCCCCCATCAAATTCAGGCTGGACGAGGACCGACCCAACCAGGCCTGTATAGGAGCGAGCATGCACTTCTTAGCCCTAGCGGTGGACTTTGACGGAACCATTGCCGAAAACGGTAGCGTTCCACCAGAGGTCTGTGCCTCGCTCACAACCCTTAAAAACAGCGGTCGCAAGTTATTGCTGATTACAGGCCGGGAATTGCAAGCGCTCAAGCATCACTTTCCACACCTGGAACTGTTTGACATGGTGGTCGCAGAAAATGGCGCGCTCTTGTACGACCCGCTCACAGACACCGAGGAGCTCATCGCAGATCCGGCTTCGACGGAGTTGGTTAGCCGCCTGCGCGACCATGGCGTCGCGCCGTTGTCGATCGGCCGGTCGGTCATCGCCACATGGCACCCGTTCGAGAACACGGTGAGCAACAGCATTCGCGAGCTCGGCCTTGAACTGCAGATGACCTTCAACAAGGATGCGATCATGGTCTTGCCCTCGTGTGTGAACAAGGCGTCGGGCCTGAGTGCCGCCTTGCGAAGACTCGGCATTTGCGAGCTGAACGTGGTGGGCGTAGGCGATGCAGAAAACGACCACTCCTTTCTATCGATCTGTGGCTGCGCCGCCGCTGTGAGCAATGCCATCGAGTCTATAAAGTCCAGCGCTGACCTGTGCCTCAGCCAAGATCATGGTCGAGGGGTCTGTGAATTGGTGGGCTTGCTGCTGGAAAAAGACGCCAGGCTGGTTCCCGTCGAGCGCACCGGGATCCAGCTGGGCCGGACCACCAATGCACGGGAGGTATGGCTTCCTCCAGAATCGGTGATGCTGGTCGTTGGAAATTCGGGTTCTGGCAAATCCAGCTACATCACCTGGCTGACAGAACGGATGGTCGAGGCTCACCAGGGATTTTGCATCATTGATCCCGAGGGGGATTATCTGACCCTGGACGATGCGGTAACGGTGGGTGGCCTGACCGCCCCACCGACGACAGAGGAGTCGGTCCATCACCTTTTACAGGCGCAGCTCAATGTGGTGGTGAGCGCCCTTGCTCTGGATCTGGCAGCACGTGTGCAACTGTTCGGCGAGCTACTGCCCTTTATCCAGCATCTTCGCAGTGCTTCGGGTCGGCCCTACTGGTTGATCGTGGACGAAGCTCATTACATGCTCCCCCACTGTGCCGATTGGCCGCCCGGTTTTCTCGGAAACATCGGTGCAATCATCGTCGCCCCCGACTTCGATCAAGTCTGCCCGGCCCTGCTTGAGGGGGTAGACGTGCTGGTGACACTCGGCAGTACGGCCAGGGAACTGGCCGAACAGTTTGCCAAACGCATGCAGCGCAGCAGCCCCGAGTTTCCAGAACGTTTGCCAGGCCTCGAACATGCCTGTATCTGGAACCTTCGCGAAGGCGATGAGGTGTTCCTGCTCGATCAGGTGCAGCCCAATCAAAAGCACCATCGGCACAGCGGCAAGTACGTCGCCGGGGATGTCGGCGCATGGCATTCATTCCACTTTCCTACGCTTGGCCAAAGTGCCTCGAACCTGACGGAGTTTTTGTCCTCGTCATCGCAACTTGCGGACCTCACCCTTCGCGAACACATGGATGCCGGGGATTTTTCCAATTGGTTCCGCAAGGTGATCCGGGACGATGTGCTTGCCAACAAGACACACCTTATTGAAACAGACAGGACCCTGGCCCCCAAGAATGCGCTGGAACAGATCACGCGACTTGTGCAATCGCGCTATCACCTCTAGGAAATCACGGCTGAACTGCCCGGAGTTCAAGCTCAAGCTGAATGAATCGCCGGCATCGTAGTCAGCGCCAGTCAGGCGGTTGCCGCCGATCGTCCTGACGACGAACATGGCAGTTCACTGCCAAACCGCCTACGCTTCTTGTATGAATCCCCAGGCCGTTGCCGAGGTACCAGTATCGGGCTGGAGCGATCTGATTGCCTTTGATCGCCCATTCATTGCCAACCCGGACCTGCACGCGCGTATCGCCAGCAACTGGCCCCTCAATCCGGTCGACCCGACCAGCCTGTAAGGCGTAACCGATAAAGGCTACACGGACTACCCCACCTGTCGTTCCTGAACGACCGATGCCGCACCTCCAGAAATGGGGGCACTCTTCACGTTCTCCCACTGAGGAAGATGAGTATGTATCGGCCAAGCACGCTTGCTTATCAGGAACATCGGGGATTCAGGCGGACCTTCACGCCGGATCATTTGAGCCTCGGATTGTTCTTTCCTTTGGAGGCCTTCGCTGGGGACACTCCGAGCATGCTCAACCAGGTCGAACTGGCCAAACGAGCAGAGGCGCTGGGCTTCTGCGCGCTCTGGTTTCGCGACGTGCCTCTTCGGGACCCTGGTTTCGGCGATGTCGGCCAAGTCTTCGACCCTTGGGTTTACCTGGGCTATATGGCCGCTCATACGTCAGAAATAGCGCTTGGCACCGCATCCATCGCCATCCCTTTACATCATCCTCTGCACACGGCCAAGGCATCAGCCAGCGTTGATCAGTTGAGCGCAGGTCGCTTGATTCTTGGGGTAGCCTCCGGCGATCGCCCAGTGGAGTTTTCGGCTTTTGGCGTCGACCCCGAAAGGCGCGGAGAAATCTTTCGAGAGCACTACGAGGTGATTCGTCGAGCCCACAGCACCAGCTTTGAACCCATCCACTGGAGCGGTGGTGAGATGCAGGGGGCAGACCTCATTCCGAAGCCCACAACCCAAGTCATTCCAATGCTCGTGACCGGGAACAGTCGCCAGTCACTGGACTGGATCGCGCGCGAAAGCATCGGATGGATCAACTACCCACGCATACCGAACATGCAGCGACTGGTCGTGGAAGATTGGCGGCTGGAGGTCATGAAGCAATGTGGTTCCGTCTACAAGCCCTTCACTCAGTCGCTGTATATCGACCTCGATGAAAACCCGTCCACGCAGCCTACTCGCATTCATTTGGGGTTCAGACTTGGACGCTACCATCTCCGGTACTTGCTGGAGTCGCTTGAGGAAATCGGAGTGGACCACGTTATCCTCAATCTCAAATACGGAAAGCGCCCTGCTGCGGAAGTCATTGAGGAGTTGGGTACTCACATCGTTCCGCAATTTGGAGTACAGCCGAGTCCCGGAGCGAATTGATACGCCGGCCGCTTTCACGCCCGGCTTCTTTGCCTGTCCTGGCCTTAAGCAAGGCAATCGATACTCACACGTTACCGGACGGATTCATCGTCAACGCTCCAGCAGTGAAAACATGGCTAGTGATGCCGCAAGCGGTGCAGCGGGCCGCAAGCGCACCCACCCAATGAGTGAAATCAGAAACCTTCGAGAACGATCTTGCCCCGGGCCTTGCCGCTTTCGACCAGCGCATGGGCACGACGCATGTTGGCCGCATTGATCGCACCGAAGTGTTCCCCCACAGTGGTTTTCAAGACACCTTGATCAATCAGATCGCTGATCCGATTGAGCAGGTGATGCTGTTTGATCATGTCCGGGGTTTCGTACAGCGAGCGGGTGAACATCAGCTCCCAATGCAACGACAGCGACTTGCGCTTGAGCGGCATCACGTCGAGGCTTTCGGGATCGTCAATCACCCCCAGACGCCCCTGTGGCTTGAGCACGTCGATCAGTTGTGCAAAATGCTGTTCGGTGTGGGTCAGGCTGGCGACATAGTCGATCTCCGGCACGCCGAGCGCTTGCAACTGCGCGAGCAGTGGCTGGCGGTGATCAATCACGTGATGCGCGCCCAACTGTCGCACCCAATCAACGGTTTCCTGACGTGAGGCGGTACCGATGACGGTAAGGCGAGTCAACTGTCGGGCCAGTTGCACCAGCATCGAACCGACGCCGCCAGCCGCTCCAGTGATCAACAGGCACTGGCCCTCCCCCGACCCCTCGATGACACCAAGCCGGTCAAACAACAATTCCCAGGCCGTGATCGAGGTCAACGGCAACGCTGCCGCATAGGCTGCACTCAATGAGCGAGGCTTGTGCCCGACGATCCGCTCATCGACCAAATGGAATTCGCTGTAGCTGCCGGTGCGGGCAATCGAGCCGGCATAAAACACTTCATCGCCCGGCTGAAACAGCGTCACTTCAGAGCCGACCTCGCGGACAATGCCTGTGGCATCCCAGCCAAGGATTTTCGGCTCTTTTGTGAAAGTTCCGGCGCGCACCTTGGTATCGACCGGATTCACGGATACCGCGCGAACTTCGACCAGCAGATCCCGTGGGCCAGGTGTGGGCGCCGGGAGACTGATGTCAATCAATGCTTGTGGATTGTCGATGGGCAAGGCGTGTTCGGTAAAGGTGATGGCTTTCATGGACACTCGCTGTCTGAAGGGTTGATGCACTCACTTGCCACCATCTTCGACTTCCCATGTACAGAGAAAAACAAGCAGAATGCGCCAACACTTTCACTGCTGGAGTGAAAATGATCCGCATCGATGATCTTGCTTTATTCATCCGCAGCGCCGCGTTGGGCAGTTTTACCGCAGCGGCGCTGGAGGCGGATCTACTGCCTGGTCAGGTCGCCGCCGCTATCAAACGTCTGGAGCGCGAGCTCGACGTGCGCCTGTTCGCCCGCACCACTCGCAGCCTGCGATTGACTGCAGAGGGCGAGCAATATCTGCCCACCGCCCACTCAGTGCTTGAGACCCTGAAGCAAGGCAAGGAAAACCTGCGTGGTGAAAACGCCACGCTGCGGGGCGTACTGCAAGTGACAGCGCCGTCCGATCTGGGGCGCAACATTCTGCTGCCGTGGTTGACGCAGTTCCGCCGTCAGCATCCGCAATTGACGTTGCGTTTTTTCCTGTCGGACCAGATGGCCAATCTGTTTCGCGACCCGGTGGACGTGGCGATTCGATACGGCCCGAATGAAGACGCCAACTATGTGGCACTGCCGCTTGCACCGTGGAACCAGCGAGTGCTGGTGGCCTCGCCGGAGTATGTGCAACGCTGCGGTTCTCCCCAAACGCCGGATGACTTGAGCAAGCATTCCTGCCTGCTCTATCTGCAAAATGGCCGGGTCTATGACAAGTGGAACCTGGGCGGGCAAACCGTGCAGGTTTCGGGGCCGTTGTTCAGCGATGACGCCGATGTCGTGCGGCGCTGGTCATTGGAGGGTGAAGGTATCGCCTACAAATCCTGGCTGGATGTCAGTGCCGATATCGCTGCAGAGCGTCTGCTTGTGCTGCTGCCGGATTATCCTGGCGAAGCTTCACCGTTGAGCCTGGTGTGCCCACATCGTAAGCAGATCAGCCCTGCGGTTTCTCAGCTTTACACGTGGTTGAGGGGCCAATTTTCTGCTCTGGAGCCCCGTTGAACCGAATGACTGCGATTGATGCTCACTGAGCATCCCGCGCTTCATGGTTCGGCGGATCAATGCGCTCAATATTCCCCAGTACCAACGCTCGCCCGGCAAACAGGCCGCCCGATGTTTCCAAGGCAAAACGTTCGGCATCGCGTTTGCGCACTTCGTCGATCACCGCGTCGGCTTCGTGCTCCGACGCACCCAGCGTCAGCACGGCCTGACGGCCGAGCAGCAGGGCCGCCTCAAAGGTTTCCCGCACGATGTAGTCGGCGTCGTGTTTGACCAATTCCAGCGCATGTTCGCGGTCAAAGGCGCGCACCACCACTTTCACCTGCGGGCAGTAGCGCCGCGTACTTTCGACAATGCGTGTCGCGGCTTTTTTATCATCCACACAAATAATGATGGCGCGGGCGTGATGGGCGCCAGCAGCGTGCAATATTTCATGGCGGGCGCCATCGCCGTAATAGACCTTGAAACCATAGGGCGACGCGGCGCGAATGACCTCGGGATCTATATCAATTATGGAAAGTTTCGCGCCCTGAGCGAGCGGCGCCTGGCAGGCAATCTGCCCCACACGGCCAAAACCGATGATGAGTACATTGCAGCGCAGATTCTGTGCGGCTTCCACACCGTCCAGGGAAACGGTCCGCGCGCGAGCAAACCGTTTGTACAGCAATAAAGTCACCGGCGTTATGACCATGGAGAGCACCACAATAGCCGTCATATTGGCGTTGACTTCAGGACTGATGGCCCTGAGTTTGAGCGCTTGGGCAAACAGCACAAAAGCAAATTCGCCACCCTGCGCCATCAGCAAGGCGCGATCCAGCGCGTCGTCATGACCGCTTTTCGCGAGGCGCGCGACCGCATAAATACACAGCGCCTTGACCACCATCAGCGCCAGCACGCCGGAGATGATGAGCCTCCAGGCCTCGGCCACCAATTGCAGATCCAGCGACATGCCGACGCCGAGGAAAAACAGCCCCAGCAGCAGGCCGCGAAACGGCTCGATGTCGGCCTCCAACTGGTGGCGGAAAGTGGATTCGGACAGCAACACACCGGCCGCGAAAGCCCCCATCGCCATTGAAAGACCGCCGAGTTCCATCAGCAACGCTGCACCCAACACAACCAGCAGCGCAGCGGCAGTCATTACCTCGCGCGCTTTGACTTGGGCCAATACCCGAAACAGGGGATTGAGCAGCCACAACCCGATGGCCACCAATGCACCCAAGGACAGCGCTGCGATACCTATGCGCTGCCAAAGTGGAGACGTGGGTCCATTCGCCAACTCCGTGGGCGCCAGAAATGCCACCACCGCCAGCAAAGGGGCTATCAACAGGTCTTCAAACAGCAAAATGGACACTACGTGCTGCCCTCTCGGCTCGGTAATGTCACCGCGTTCCGAGAGAACTTGCATAACCAGAGCCGTGGAGGTGAGTACAAAACCCGCTGCGCAGACAAATGACACCTGCCAAGAGAATCCGAAAGCCATGCCGACAAAAGTGAGCAGACATGCACTGACCACCACCTGCAGGCTGCCCAACCCAAAGATCTGCCTACGCAGGTCCCATAGGTGAGAGGGTTTCATCTCCAGGCCAATCACAAAAAGAAACATGACCACGCCCAACTCGGCCACCTCAAGGATGGTGTGGGGGTCATTGAAAAGTTGCAGTCCGAAAGGGCCAATGATCAGGCCCGCCGCCAGGTAACCGACCACTGAGCCGAGCCCGATGCGTTTGAACAGCGGCACTACCAGCACGGCGGCGGCAAGCAAAATGACGACGCCCAATAATTGTCCTGCATTGCCTTCAACGGCCATAGCATTGACCCTCATCCCACATCAGGACCGGTAATGCTTCCACGGCCAGGCGTGTTGAGCAGAGCTTTCAAGCTGAGCGCTCAGTTCTGCAAATTCTTCAGGACTAAGCACCAGATCCGGAGCGTTCACCAAGAATTGTAGCTATTCATCCTTATCACTTTCTCGTAAGTCATCCTTATCACGCTCTCGTAAGAGCCAGCAGACGATGCCGAGTACCAGGGTGGCAAATCCTAGTGCGGCAATGGTGAGCGCAGGAGTAGCGGCAGAATCGAGAATAACGAACTTCCGGCTGAGCGCCAGCAGGGCGATCAACAGCACTGTGCGAACCTGAACGATGCTGTTGCGTCTTAAGGCGGGGCGCACAATCGAATGCTTGAACTCCAGGGCTATCAGCACGGTGAAGATTGAGCCAAAGAGGGCCTGGAAAACATCGTGATCTAGAGGGTCAATCGCACCACCGATCACCAACGGCACAACCCTGCGACAGAGCTGCAGTAGCGCCATCAAAATCACAGACGCGATGATGAGACTGAGCGCTATAACAACCAATTGTTCGAAACGTTCGTAAGCATTCATCAGCGCCCACTGAAGTCTGAAATTTTTCAGCGTCGAGTTGCGCTCACGCCTTTCAGAATCAGGCTTTGACACGATAACCCTCCACACTTGCGTCTTCAGTCTGCCGGGCTCGTCCAGGCATTTGAGGATCCAGTACACCACTGCACGTCGTGATCAACAGGCCTGCTCCCAGGTTCCGTGAGTGTGCTGGGGCTAAGTCCCAGTCTCCGCAGTAGGTGCTAGATCATCTGGCTGGTCTGGCGGACTACTCTTTCCGGAGGTCTTTGGCGCATCCACCTCCACCTTATTGAAGACCACTTCCCTACGTTCCGTGTCGTAACCCAACTCAACACTGTCGCCGGCTTGCAGCTTGCCAGCGAGCATTTCCTTCGCAAGCCGCGTTTCGACGGTCTGGCGAATCTGACGTTTCAACTCGCGCGCGCCAAACTCTGGCTGATAACCAACGTCCGCCAGATGATCAATGAGTGAGCCATCAACTTTCACTGTGATGTTCTGTGCAGCTGCGGTTCGAATGACCCGATCAAGCTGAATGTTCACAATCGATCGGATGTTGTCACGGGTAAGGGCATGAAACACGATGATGTCATCAATACGGTTCAGGAATTCGGGACGAAAATGCCCTTTCAAGACTCCCATCAATTCATTACGTAACGCTTTTTCCGTAAGGCGTTCATCTTCAGGGCGCTCGAGATTCTCCATGATGATGGGAGAGCCCAGGTTACTGGTGGCAATGATGATCGTATTGCTGAAGTCCACAACACGTCCCTTGCCGTCCGTGAGACGCCCATCGTCGAATACCTGCAGCAATACGTTGCTCACATCGGGATGCGCCTTCTCGATCTCGTCGAGCAGAATCACACTGTAGGGCTTGCGGCGGACACGCTCTGTCAACTGACCGCCCTCGTCGTATCCCACATAACCGGGTGGCGCACCGATCAACCGAGCAACTGCATGACGCTCCATGTACTCCGACATATCAATACGAATGATCGATTGCTCGTCACCAAACACCGTTTCCGCCAACGCTTTGGCAAGTTCAGTTTTGCCGACGCCCGTAGGGCCAAGAAAGAGAAACGTGGCAATAGGCCTGTTGGCTTGGCCAAGACCGGCCCTAGACAACCGAACGGCATCGCTGACTGCGAGCACAGCATCTTCCTGCCCCACCAGCCGATCACGCAAAGTGTCTTCCATATTCAACAATTTTTGACGCTCTTCCTGCGTAAGCTCGGTCACTGGAATACCGGTGAGACGGGATAGAACTTCGGCAATTGACTCCAGGGTCACCTCAAGGGTTTCGGAACCGGTCTTGCGCTCCCAGGCTTCTGTTTCCTCTCCCAGTTGCGCTTGTTTTTGACCAATGCGCTCTTCGAAGCCTTTGGATTCATCAAAACGTTTACGGGAGGATGCATAATCCTGTTCACGTTTAAGTTGCGTGATTTCGGCTTCCAGCTCCTGAATGCCAGCCGGCCTTGAGGAGGAACTGATTCGAACGCGGGCGGCTGCCTGATCGATCAGGTCAATGGCTTTATCCGGCAAAAAACGCGAGGTGATGTAACGATCCGACAGCTCTGCTGCCGCCACAAATGCTTCATCGGCGAATGTGACCTGATGGTGAGCCTCAAGCTTATCGCGCAGCCCACGCAGGATAATGATGGTCTGTTCGACGGTGGGCTCGGCTATCAGCACAGGCTGAAAACGTCGTTCAAGCGCTGCGTCTTTTTCGATGTGCTTTTGATACTCATTGAGTGTCGTCGCACCGATCAAACTAAGCTCCCCGCGTGCCAATGCGGGTTTCAGTACGTTGGCAATATCCAGGCCGCCCTCCTCACCACCCTGCCCCGCGCCAACGATCGTGTGTAACTCATCGATGAACAGAATAAGCTCCGAGCTTTTTGCGGCGACTTCATCAAGCAGTTGCTTGGCGCGCTCTTCAAATTCACCACGATATTTGGAGCCCGCAACCATTGAGTTCAGATTGACTTCAACGAGCCGTCTGCCACGCAAGATCTCAGGGACATCACCCTTGACGATACGCTGTGCAAGCCCTTCAACGATGGCTGTTTTACCGACGCCGGGTTCACCAATAAGCACTGGATTGTTTTTTCTGCGCCGTGCCAGCACCTCAATGGTATTTTCGATTTCCTGCGCACGTCCGAGTACGGGATCAAGCTTGCCCTCGCGAGCCAACGACGTCAGGTCGCGACCGAACTTGTCGAGTGTCGGCGTTCCCGTCGGGGTATCGACTCGCCCATCTTCAGCCCCCTTGCCCACCACCTTGACCACCTTCTGCCGCAAGGCTTCAGGCGTTACGCCGTATTTTTTAAGCAACGTCCCGGCAATACTTTCAGGGACAGAAGCAAGTCCGATCAACAAATGTTCGGGGCCCACGTACGAATGCCCTAAATCACGAGAGGCCTGGAATGCAAAATTGAATCCTTTCTTCAAGCGCGGAGAAATGGTCATCTGATCGACCGAAACCTCAGCAGTGCCCCTCTGCGCATGTTGATCGATGTAGCCTTTGATATCGTCCGGAGAAAGCTTTAACTCCTTGAGCAAAGCCGCACCAACATCGGTATCCGCCAGCACGTACAACAGATGCTCGGTATCGAGGTCGCTGCGGTTCAGCTCATGGGCTTTCTCTCCGGCACGCTGCAGGATTTCGAGCGTCTGGGAACTGAATGCATCGGTGGCATCGACAGACTCTCGAGGCACTTGCGCAGAGAGCCTGACGTCATCCGCCCCCGGCTCCATTGCTCCGCCCATGCTGTCGAAAAAGCGAGAGACTCCCCCGCCCAACAGAGAGTCGAATGGGTTCAACATGCTTTGATGACGTATGAGTTGGCGGTAATCGTGGTCACAAACCGACATTGTTCTGGCTTGGCCATTTTGCGATACGGTCACGCGCGCGACCGCTGGTCTCGCATTACATATTTCACAGAGAGTAGCCATGATGAGTTGTCTCCAAAGGTGGATAACACGAACTCATTCAGATGGATCTACTTCCCTGTAAACGATGCTCAAGAAGCTGGGACATGAGATCCGCATTACGCTGAGCTTGATCAGGAAGACGATGATGTTGCGGGGAATGGCAGTCACGACAGACGATGCCATCCAATCAAGATAGTCGGGTCTCATCAAAACACGCTATGGGCGACTCAGGATACCGACGAACGACGTCTGATAATTTCATGGGCAACAGAACGAGCGAGGTCTTGCTGAGGAAACCGAAAACGCGTTCAGCTACTACGGCAAGCGACAACAGCGACTATAGTCATTGGTGAGCCAGAGCGAATCCTGTCGCCGCTCTACCCTCCTGGCCCTCAATCAAATACCGCGAAAGCACGGCGGACGTCGTCGTGCTTCTTGAAGCGGAACGTGATCGTCTCACTGCCGAAAACACTCAGGCTCAGGCTGAGATCAAGGCATCGTTGCCGTTATAAATCCCTTGATGGTGGATGGAGTTATCCCGCCGGCCAAGTCGTATCCCCCTGAGTAGACCCCAACCACCTCCTTTCTATCAGGGCTCAAGCAATGAACACCTCAGAATTGGATGATGCAAAAAAAACGAATGACGACCTGGCTCAGGGGCCGCTGTCAGCCGGCACTGTCGCGCCCGACTTCACGCTGAACGCGACCCCTGATCAACATCTATCGCTGCGCGAGCTAAAGGGAAATCCCGTGATACTGGCGTTTTATCCCGCTGACTGGAGTGCGGTTTGTGGTGACCAGCTGACCTTGTACAACCAGTTGCTACCCACATTCAGAGAATACGGTGCGACGCTACTGGGTATTTCGGTTGACAGCGCCTGGTGTCATCAGGCCTTCGCCAAAGACCGGAATTTTCACTTCAGCCTGCTGGCCGATTTCGAGCCCAAAGGTGCTGTGGCGCGACAGTATGGAGCGTACGACTCCCCCTTGGGAGTTTGTAAGCGGGCACTGTTCGTGATTGACAAGGAGGGAGTGATCGCCTGGAGCTACATCTCACCAATGGCAATCAACCCTGGGGCGGACGGCATTCTGGACGCGCTGGATGCTCTAGCGAATTCGCCAAAAAGCGCGCCAACCAAAAATTAGCAGGTGATCACATGGCCACTCTCAAAGTGCCGGTAAGTGCCAACGACCATCGCCAGGGAAGTGCGCATGCCAAGGTCACCTTGGTGGAATTTGGCGACTATGAATGTCCCTATTGCGGTGAAGCGTATTGGATGGTCAAGAATCTGCAACAGCATTTTCGCGATGATCTGCAATTCGTGTTCCGTAACTTTCCACTGACCACCGCGCACCCGCATGCGATGGCCGCAGCGGTCACCGCTGAGTACGCCGGGAGTCGAGGGTTCTTCTGGGAGGCTCACGACGAATTGTATGAAAATCAGGATCGATTGGGTCCGCCGCTGTATCGCGCCATTGTTCTAAAACACGGCCTTTCCAGCGAGGAACTCGACGTTGCCATGCGAGAGGACACTTACATCCCCAAAATACAATCCGACTTCAATGGCGGTGTACGCAGCGGCGTGAATGGCACCCCGGCGTTTTACATTGACGGGCTTCGCTATGACGGGGCTCCAGAGTTTACCGAAATGAGTCAGCTGATTGAGCTTCTGTTAGTGCGCGGACGAAATCGCTAGATAGCCACATCGGCCTGGCATCACCCACACCGTAGCCGAGGGCGAGCGTGCCCCATTGCGCAGCGCACCAGGTGTGCATTCGATAATATTTCAATACAGGGGATTGAAGAATCCACGGTGCTGCCAGCGATAAGCATCGCTCATAAAGCAGCGGCACGAAAATTTCAGCCCAGCGAACCGAGGACATAAAAAATGGCGATGTTAATTTTTGACAGTTCGGAAGATTCCATAGTCGAGGCCCGTGTCCTGGTCGAGGCGCTGAATGAATGGTTGGCGGAACAGCAACCCAGTTGCCCGCTAAGGTCCGCCCGTGCGCAATGTTGCTATCGGCCCGATGGCACGCTGGATTCTGTATTGACCGTACTAACAGACGTGGTGGTGGATTAAAGAGGTGCACACGGAGCCAGCAGCGAATGAAATCTTTGAAGTATTATGAAAAGAATCGACACGCCACATGGTTAGAGTTGTTTTTTGACCTGATTTTTGTTGTTGCAATTGGCAAGGTTACGCATACTCTCGGACATCTTCATCACGGCCATTTTGAACAGGAGCAATTATGGACATTTTTACTGCTTTTTGTTCCATTATGGTGGATCTGGTCCAGCCACACGATTTACTCAAATAGGTTTGATACAGACAGTAACCTTCACCGCTTGGCAACTTTATTTTTAATGTTGCTGCTCATTGTGCTGTCTGCACGGATTGGGGAAGAATTGGAAGTAAACTATGCGCTTGTTATTACCTGCTATTTTGGTATACGTGCCATCATCAGTATTATGTACATTTCGTCCATAAATAAATTCGATCACCGTAGTGAATTCTCCTCCAGGCTTGGCTTCGCCCTGTTAGTTAGCGCAGCTGTTAGTCTTTCATCCATTCTTTTTGACCCACCTATGCGTTACCTTGTCGCTTACATTGGGATTTTTCTTGATATTCTGCTCCCTTTATTTTCTTGGGGTAAGCTAAAGCCATTGCCCGCACATACAGAACACTTGGTTGAACGACTAGGTTTACTCACCCTCATCTTATTGGGCGAGTCGGTAATTAGCCTTTCTGGAGGGTTATCTGACATTCAATGGGATCGTTATAATGTGATGGCGGCAATCACCGGATTTATCATGATTTGCAGTATCTGGTGGATATATTTTGATAGCTTTTACTTGTTGAGCAAAAATGAAAGTAGTATGAGTGGACACTCCTTAATCTACTCGCACCTTTTTCTATTTATGGGGCTAGCACTTCTCGCAAATTTGATCAGGCATGCGATCCTGAATGACATTGCGATGCGCGATTTCCAGATTACGTCAATCATCGGCATGGCCTTATTTTTCTTAGGCAAGCAATATGGCTACTTCATAGCGGTACCTAAAATAAGGAAATACATACTACAAAACACCTTGATCGTGTTTTCTCTAGGTGGTTTGGTTATATTCCTACCCCGCGTCGAGTACATATTGGTCGGCCTGACAGCAACCATGATCTGTTATGTTTTACTAAACTTCAGGTATCGTTGAATCTTTAAAGTTGGGCCATATCACGGGTGGATCAGCTATCCGCGCACATCCATACATCCCTACCAACCAAAGCGGGTGTTCGCCTGGAAAGCACGGGGGCAAACACAGCGCTGCGGGAGGCCCGCGCCAAGCGGCAAAAACCTAATCAAAGAAGGCCAGGGTGCGAACTTCGATACTCTCGCGCGGCGGGGCTCCCGGCGGCGTATTGGGGTCCTTGAAGGCGGTATGGGGCGTGAAGCGGGCACGGCCGTCGTGACGTGAGTCATACCCCTTGATCAGCAAGACTTCGTCACGGCGCATGTCCGGAAAATAGTACCAGCGCTGTTGCGGATTGTAGGCCAGGTGGTAGATCTCACCGATACGATCCGGATAGACCAAATCGGTGGCCAGCAGGTCATTGGGGTCGAGCGTCGAGGCATCCAGCACCGCCAGCGGTGAGCGCTTGACGGGGCCGCTCATCGGGCGCCAGAGGTTAATCTGGGCCACCGAGACCCGTGCGGCGGCCTGATCCTGGCCCAGCACGTCGCGAATACGTTCAGGCCCCGAGCGGTCGGTGTAGTCATTATGCACACGGCTGGCTGGCCCGCGAATATCCCGCCCCTCGGCGTCGCTGCGCCTGGTGTGGTCGAAGATGACGACCCGGCTCGCGCCCGTCAACTCCTTGATCAAGGCCTTGACCTCGTCATAGTAGACGCTTTCCACTGAGGTATCGTCGTAGAGATCGTCGACCACCGTATCCCGCCGATGGAGTTCAAACCCCTGCTTGTCCAGAGAAAGGCTGTCTGCCAACGGACGACCGTTGTGTATCGTGACCTCGCGCTCCTCCTGCTCAGCAAAGTAGTGTGGTTCACTGTTACCGGTCAGAGCCTCGGTATGCACATAGGGCTTCGCATCGTGCTTGACCAGGTAGGTGAGTTTTGTGATGACGCTAGCGGGCATATCAGTTGTGCACTTCAAGTAACGCCTCCCGGTCTGCTGACCGCATTCGGCGTGGTGTCACCGTGGCGGCGCTGTAGCTTGCCTGTAAACTGCCTCATCCTCGATCGTATGCCTTCCAAGGGACACTTTCAAATGCACCCCGAGGTGCATGGTCCCCGACCGGTAGAAAAGGACATACCTACCTCGGCACCGACGTGCAGCTTGACCAGTACTGGCGCGTCGGACTCCAGGCCCGCGCCTAGGGCGACTACTACATCGAAGTTCTGAACCAGCAGCGCAAATACGGTGGATATCCGGATGGAAGATCGCATCCCAACACATCATCTTTTGCGCAGCATTGATCAGTATCTCGATCTGAGCAACCTGCGATAGCTGACCAAATTGAGAAAGAAAAAACTAGATATTGACATATCTCGATATCACAAATAGTCTGAGTTCGAAGCCACCCTCGTATCTCAGGAAGCGCCAAATGCAGAAGATGTGGGTGAACACCTCAACGAAGCGCCTTACGGTTTGCTCTGATCCCGTGGATCCGCATCCATTTAGCTTAATACATCGATATTTCTATATATGCAGGTAAATGAAATGACACAGTCCGCGCTCTTCAAAACCGCACAGCTGGGGCCCTACACCCTCAAGAATCGAATCGTTTTGCCACCACTTACCCGTTCGCGTAGCTCCCAGCCTGGCAACATTCCGAACGATCTCATGGCCACGTATTACCGCCAGCGTACTGGCGCGGGATTCATGGTGACCGAAGGCACCCAGATCGAGCCTCGTGGACAGGGTTATGCCTGGACTCCCGGCATTCACAGCGCCGAGCAGATTGAAGGCTGGCGCAAAATCACCGACGCCGTTCACGCCGAAGGGGGTGTGATCTTCGCTCAACTTTGGCATGTCGGCCGCGTGTCGCACATGTCCTTGCAGCCCGGCGGTGAAGCGCCGGTCGCGCCGTCAGCCATAAAGGCGGACAACGTCAAGGTATTCATCGAGACCGGCCCTGGCACGGGTGCACTGGCCGATCCATCGACCCCGCGCGCTCTTTCCACCGCAGAGGTGAAAGAACTGGTCCAGCTCTATGCCCAGGCGGCCCGTAATGCCCTGGACGCCGGGTTCGACGGAGTGGAACTGCACTGCGCGAACGGCTACCTGGTGAACCAGTTCATTTCCGCCCACACAAACCAGCGTGATGATGAATATGGTGGCTCGTTGCAAAATCGACTGCGCTTCCTGCGCGAAATCACCCAGGCAGTTGCTGGCGTCGTTGGCAAGGAGCGTATGGGCGTTCGCTTCGCCCCGCTCTTCGCGACCACCGATGAAGATCGCGTCTACCTCGGCCTGGTCGAGAAAGATCCCCATCAAACCTATGTCGAAGCGGTGAAGATTCTCGAGGAAGTGGGTATCGCCTACCTGTCGCTCGCCGAGGCCGACTGGGAGAACGCACCCGATCTACCTGAAGCGTTCCGGGAAGATATTCGCAGTATCTTCAGCGGTAAGATTCTCTATGCCGGCAGGTACACCGCTGAACGCGGAAATCGTGTCATCCAGGCGGGTTGGGGGGATCTGATCGCGTTTGGTCGTCCTTTCATCGCCAACCCCGACCTGCCCGCCCGTATCGCCAACGACTGGCCGCTCAATCCGGTCGACCCGACAAGCATGTATGGCGGTACCGACAAGGGCTACACCGACTACCCGAGCTATCGTCCCTGAGTGATCGAGGCCGCGCCCCAGACTCCAGGGCGCGGCTAACGCTTGCTGACCGCAGACAAGAGTTCAGTCCAGGTCATCCGAACCTGGGAATGGGACTGCAATCAGCAATGATCTTGGCGGGTGACAAACGTACCGCAGAGGTCATTTTGGCGCCTTCCAATTTTCCGTGCGAACGAGGAAGATATCGTAATATCGCGAAAAACAGGTATCGCAAATTTTATGAACATTGACATCAACGAAGCCCTGAAAGCCTTGGCGAACCCGATGCGCCTCGACATCCTCAATTGGCTCAAGGATCCCAGGACGAACTTTCCGGAGCAGGAAGTCGACCCGGAAACAGTAGGTGTATGCGTCAGCATCATCCAGGAGCGCACGGGCCTTTCGCAGTCCACTACATCGCTTTACCTCACATCCCTGCAGCGCGCGCACCTGCTAACCTCGCAGCGGATAGGCCCTTGGACCTATTACAAACGCCACGAGGAAAATATCGATGCCTTTTTCAAAGTGCTGCAAGAAAAGATCTAGGTCCACGTTACCCGATTTAGACGGGGTGGGCCGCCACCCACTCTTTGAGATGAGCAATAAAACTGAGAACAGTCGGAGCGATGTTTTCTCTTGAAGGGTATACCGCATAGATTCCCACCGGGGGCTCAATGGCCCAATCGGAAAATGCTTCCACCAGCTTTCCTGAATCAAGATCATCTCGTACATGCCAGTCCATCAGCAGCGCTACTCCATGCCCATCAATTGCCATCTGGCGAACCACTTCCCCCAAACTGGATGAAAAACGGTTGCGTATTTTGCACGTTTTTTTAACGCCCCCTCGGGACATAGTCCAACTGGAATCTTTTCCGACGATGAGGCCGTCCAGCGTGGTCAAGTCTTTTAGAGAGGTAGGCACGCCCTGTTTTTCCCAATATTGGGGGGCGGCGCAAATCAGACGTCGGGACGCAGAAATCCTCTGCGCGATCAGGGATGAATCGGCCAATACTCCGTGCCGAATCGCAAGGTCGGTACCATGGGCGGCCAAATCAACCAGTTGATCTGTCGGGTGTAGATCAACGATAACGCCAGGATAGCGTTTGAGATAACTGCTCACGACGCTCGATAAATAACCTTGGGCAAATGTCGCGGAAGCGGTTATGCGTAGATGACCGGTAATCTCGGTCTTCTGGAAAAATCCTCGCTCGGCCTTTTCGACGCTTTCCAGGATGCTTAGTGCGTGTTGATAAAGCTTCTCACCGTCCGAAGTGGGACTTAGCTTGCGGGTGGTGCGGTTAAAAAGTCTCCGACCAACGCTGTCTTCAAGGGCCAGAAGACGCTTGCTTCCGCCTGCAGCAGTCATCCCCAATCGTTCGGAAGCTGCACGGATAGATCCCTCCTCAAAAACGGCAATGAACAAACGCAATTCATCGATGGAATCCAGCACTTATTACCAACCAAAAAGACCGAAAGATTCAACAATTCTAACGTATTTATCCAATTTTATTGATGATAAATTTGTTGGCTTATTGTTCCTCGGAGTTCAAGCCTTGAAGGCTATTGTGATAAATGAGCATGGTAACTCAGACCTTTTCGTAGAAATCAATACTGAAAATCCCGTTGCTCGCCCAGGTCATGTGATTATCGATGTCCGGGCGACAAGCGTTAATCCAGTGGACACAAAAATTCGTCGGGGCAGCGAAGGTACAGCCGGTCTGACTTTTCCGGCAATTCTTCACATCGATGTTTCAGGGGTCGTCAGCTCTGTCGGTGCTGGTGTGACTCGCTTTGACGTAGGCGATGAAGTCTATGGCTGTTTCGGTGGCATCGTGGGGATTCCCGGTGCGCTGGCAGATCAGATGGAGGCCGATGCCGAGATGCTTGCTCTAAAACCCAAGTCGCTCTCTTTTGGCGAAGCAGCCAGCTTGCCCCTCGTGGCAATTACGGCCTGGGAGGCGCTGATTGACCGAGCCTCGATCAAACCCAATGACAACGTCTTGGTGCATGGTGGCACCGGTGGAGTTGGGCACATCGGCATTCAATTGGCGAAGGTCCTGGGGGCCAAGGTTTCGACGACGGTTTCAACGCCAGAAAAAGCGGAAATTGCCCGTCGGCTGGGCGCCGATGAGATTATTTTCTATAACAGCGAAACGCCCCAGGAATACAGCCAGCGAATCACCGAAGGAAAAGGATTCGATACGGTCTTCGATACCTTGGGCGGTGAGGTCTTACAACACTCACTGAAAGCCGCGAAGCTTAAAGGTCATGTCGTCTCGATCATCGGTTACGACCGCTACGATCTGACCGAAATGCACTTCAAGGCATTGAGGCTCGACTTTGTATTCATGGCTATTTCGATCATTCATAATGAAGGCCGCAAGCACCATGGCGAGATCCTGCAAAGACTAGCTGCCTTGGTTGATCGCGGCCTTGTCAAACCACTGATTGATGAGCGCCATGACTTCACTGTTGCGGGTGTCAGCGCGGCACATGTGCGTCTTGAGTCAGGCAATGCTATTGGCAAAGTCGTCATTGAGCGACAGGCTAAGTTGGTGGGGGTGGCATAACGAGGGCTCAAGGCCAGACATTCGAAGTATTTCAATAGCGCTAAAACTTAGTCGCTCGCGCCCGTACCTTTTCGCAAGGGCGCAAACGGCAAAGGGTTGCTATCAGAAGTCCTGCGCAGTCGGACGCAGAACGATTTCGTTGATGTCGACATCGGCAGGTTGCTCGATCGCGTAAGCGATGGCCCGTGCAACTGAATCAGCCGGGATAGCCTTTTTGTAAAATTCGCCAACGACCTCGGCGCTCGGCTGGTGCCCGCTGCCAAACTTCAGCTCGGAATCCACCGCGCCCGGCTCGATGGTCGTAGTGCGAATATTCCCGCCGACTTCATGACGCAGGCCATCGGAAATGGCGCGCACCGCGAACTTGGTGCCACTGTAAACCGATCCACCGGGGCTGAATACCTTAATGCCGGCAACCGACGAGATGTTGATGAAGTGACCGCTGGCCTGTTGTTCGAAAAGCGGCAACGCGGCCGCGATGCCATACAACACGCCCTTGATGTTGATGTCGATCATGCGATCCCACTCTTCGACGCGCAGCTGCGAAATCGGAGAGATCGCCATCAGCCCTGCATTGTTGATCATCACATCGATGCGACCGAATGCCTCGACAGCCTTGGCGACCAGCGCAGTCAAGTCCTCTTTGCGTGTGACATCGATCGGATGGGCAATCGCCTTTCCGCCTGCTGCGGCGACCTCCCGGACAATCGCGTCCAGACGATCCTGGCGACGGGCGCCAAGAACCACGTGGGCGCCGAGCGCTGCCAGATGACGCGCGGTGGCTTCGCCCAGACCGCTACTCGCACCGGTGATGACGACCACTTTACCCTGGATGTTTTTACTCATGTTCAGCGCTCCTGTTGAGACCTGCTTGGGTTGACGGGTGCAGTCTGCGCTGGTTTTATTCGTCATAAAATGGAAGAGTTCGGATTTGAGAATTCCATTTTCTGGAACTGGAGTTGACGGCAATGCTCAATCGCATGGAGCTGATTCGGATCTTCTCGGTGGCAGCGCAATCGACCACGTTTCGCGATGCAGCCACCCGCCTCGGCACTTCTCCGCAGACAGTGACACGCGCCATCAAAGAACTGGAGCGCACGCTTGGGGAGCTGTTGTTCCACCGCAGCACGCGGCAGGTTCATGTCACCGCTTTTGGTGCCAATTTCGCCTTGCAAGCCCGGGAAACCCTGGAGCGGGTGGATCAATTGTTTATCGCCCACAGTACACAGGAGGCAAAAGGCATCGTCGGCATCACGGCCCCCCACGCCATCGGCAAGCTGTATCTGATCGAGTTTCTGAAACCGCTGATGCGGGAGAATCCGGGCCTGAGCATCGACCTGAGCCTGGATGACCAGCTCACTGACGCGGTGGCCAACAAGATCGACATCGGTATTCGTATCGGAGCTGTGCGGGATCGGCGCTATATCGCCAGAACGGTGGCCAATGTGGACCTGAAAATCGTTGCGGCGCCGTCACTACTCGACACCGTGCAACGCCCTGGCAATATCGAGGATCTGAAACGCTTACCCCTGTCGATGCTGATCGATCGCAACAACGGCCGGCCCTGGCCGTGGGTGCTTGCCGAGGGACAAGCGTTCCTGCCTGCCTCCCCGGCATTTACCTGCGACGACCCAGAAACCGAGCGAGAGATTGTACTGGCCGGGCTCGCCTTTGGGCAAATGCCCGGTTATCTGGCAGAACCCTACCTGTCTGAAGGGCGCCTGGTCGAGGTCATGCAGCACGATGCCCCGCCGCCTTCCGAATTGATCATGTATCGTCCGCAATCAGGGCCCGTGGCACCACGAGTGAGGCTGGTGTACGACCACCTGGTCAACTGTTTTTCCGATCCGCGGTTTTTTGCGCAGAGCAAGCGCTGTAAACAGTTCTGAACAAGGGCTTGTTTGGGTGGAGTATTACGCTGTCCCTTCGGGCATGCATCACTGAGTGACCCACAGCAACATTAGTCGCGCTGGGACAGGATCGTTTCCAGCAGGCCCGGAAAACGGTTACTCAAGTCTTCTCTACGCAACGAGTTCATGTGGGTCGTGCCGACGGTCTGGGTTTGAACCAAGCCGGCTTCTCGCAGCACCCGAAAATGATGAGACATGGTGGACTTCGCGCGGCCACCGTCGAGGTCGCCGCAGCTGGCCTCTCCCAGCTCGGCGAGGCGCCGGACAATCTCCAGGCGTACAGGGTCGCTCAAGGCGTAAAAAAGACGCTCAAGCACGAATTCGCTGAGAGGAAGGTGTTTGAAGGGGCGCATGAGCGAATCATACACGGGTTTGCTCTAGGTCAATAGTTCGAATATTATCGAACAACAGTAATAGTATCCCTTGGAGAAAAACCTGATGTCTGCACTGTTCCAGCCTTTCACGCTCAAGGATGTCTCCCTTCGCAACCGGATCGCGATTCCCCCCATGTGCATGTACTCGGCCAATGATGGCCTGATCAACGATTGGCACACTGTGCACTATGCCACCCTCGCGCGTGGCGGGGCGGGACTGGTGGTTGTCGAGGCGACCGCCGTGTCACCCGAAGGACGGATCACGCCTGGCTGCGCTGGTATCTGGAATGATGAGCTCGCTCGTGCCTTCGTGCCGGTGGTGCAATCGATCAAGGCTGCCGGCGCAGTGCCAGGTATCCAGATTGCCCACGCGGGGCGCAAGGCCAGTGCGAACCGTCCTTGGGAAGGTGACGATCATATCGGCGAGGATGATTTGCGTGGCTGGCAGACCATCGCCCCGTCGGCTGTTGCCTTTGGCGCTCATCTCGCCAAGCAGCCGAAAGCCATGACGCTGGAGGATATCGCCCGAGTCCGCGAGGATTTTGTCTCCGCCGCTCGCCGTGCACGTGAAGCTGGCTTCGAGTGGTTGGAGCTGCATTTCGCCCATGGCTATCTGGCCCAGTCATTCCTCTCTGAACACTCCAACCTTCGTGACGACGCCTATGGCGGAAACTTCGATAACCGTAGCCGCTTTCTGCTGGAAACGCTGGCGGCGGTTCGCGAAGTATGGCCAGAGCACTTGCCGCTGACCGCTCGCCTGGGTGTCATCGAATACGACGGCCGGGATGAACAGACCTTGTCAGAGGCTATCGAACTGACACGTCGCTTCAAGGACGGTGGATTGGACTTGCTCAGCGTCAGTATCGGGTTCACCATCCCTGAATCCAACATTCCTTGGGCCCCCGGTTTCATGGGCGAAGTTACCCAGCGGGTACGGCGCGAGACGGGGATTGCGGTGGCCTCGGCATGGGGCTTCGGCACGCCGAGCGTCGCCGAAGAAGCGGTGAGGAGTGGTCAACTGGATCTGGCGATGATTGGCCGGGCGCACCTGGGCAATCCTAACTGGTCCTATTTAGCCGCGCAGGAGCTGGGAGTAGAGCGTCCTTCCTGGACCTTACCCGCGCCCTATGCCCATTGGCTTGAACGCTACAAGTGATCCCACCCGAGCGAGAGCGCTCGCATGGCCTTCGGGCTATCAATTCTTCGGGATCACCGGGCTGATTCAGGTTTTGGCCGCATGGCCGGCATGGACAGCTTCGATACACCCGTGCCAGCCAATGCGTTCCCTCTTTATATCGCACACAGACAGGAGGTTTGATGCCCACCCCTCTCACATTGATAGCCACTTTGGTCGCCAAGGCCGGCTTTCAAGCCGAACTCGAGCAGACGTTGCAGGGCCTGCAAGGCCCAAGCCGAGGCGAAGCGGACTGTATCCAGTACGACTTCCATCGTGATGCCGAGCAGGCTCACATTTTCCACATGATCGAGCAGTGGCGGGATGAAGCGGCCCTGACTGCTCACGAAGCGACACCGCATTATCAGGCAGCGCTCCCTTTCATCGAACGTGCTGCTGACAAGCTCACCATCACGAAAATGTATCGCATCTCCTGAGGAGCTTCGAATGAAAGCCATTGCACACTTCAAATGCCTGCCTATTGAACATCCCGACGCCTTGGTGGAGATCGATATACCCGAGCCAGTGCCGGGGCCGCGCGATTTGCTCGTAGAGGTAAAGGCCGTATCGGTCAATCCTGTCGATACCAAGGTGCGGCAGGGCTACGTACCGCACGAAGACGAAAGCCAGCCGCGTATCCTCGGTTGGGACGCTGCCGGCGTGGTCAAGTCGGTCGGCAGCGACGTGACGCTATTCAAGCCCGGTGACAGGGTCTGGTACGCCGGATCGCTGATCCGCCCGGGCAGCAACAGTGAGCTGCAACTGGTGGACGAGCGTATCGTCGGTTCAATGCCCCAGTCGTTGGAATTCAGCCAGGCTGCGGCATTGCCACTAACTTCCTTGACCGCTTGGGAATTACTGTTTGATCGCCTCGGTGTTGCACGCGATACCACCGACCGGGGCGAAACGCTGCTGATCATCGGCGCTGCAGGCGGGGTGGGTTCAATCCTGACTCAGCTGGCGCGTCAGCTAACCGGGTTGACGATCATTGGTACGGCTTCGCGCCCTGAAACCCAGACCTGGGTCACCGAGCTTGGTGCGCATCATGTCATCGACCATACCAAGCCACTCAGCGAGGAGCTCAAGCGCATCGGTATCGCACAAGTCAGCCATGTCGCTAGCCTGACCCAGACCGATCGGCACTACGAGCAAATCATCGAATCACTGAAGCCTCAGGGCAAGCTTGGCCTGATCGATGACCCGGCCACGCTGGACGCCGTACCGCTCAAGCGCAAGAGCCTGTCGTTGCACTGGGAGCTGATGTACACCCGCTCGCTTTACGAGACAGAGGACATGCAGGAGCAGCACAACATCCTCAACGAAGTTTCGCGGCGCATTGATGCGGGTGACTTGCGCACCACCGTTGGCGACAACTACGGGCGCATCAGCGCAGAAAATCTTCGTCGTGCCCATGCTCTGCTGGAAAGCGGCAAGGCGAAGGGTAAGGTCGTGCTGGAAGGCTTCTAAGAGGGTGTAGACAAACCCGCCGCCCCATTCGTTTTAATGCGATTTGACCACGCCACACTACAAGGCTGATCGCGGATGGGCTGGCTGGTGCAACGTCTTGGGCTGCGGGCCAAAATTCTGCTGTTATTGGCGGAGGGATTAACGCCCAAAGAGGTCAGCCATCAGTTCCAGGTCTCAGCGCCCGCAGCGCTTGCCAAGCTCTTCAAGTGGAACAAGACGACTGAATCCATCATTAGCTCTGTAAACAAAAACAAAGCTGGGAAATTACCGCTCATGACAATAGTTAGAGAAGCGGAATGCTATAACTCACAAAAATACGATTCTGATCTACGTTACGAGATGCTTCGCTGTTGGACTTGCCGTTACGCCAGCCGAACCCGACGCCTTTTAGCGCTCCCGACTGAAGGACGTAGTCCAGGCTAATGTCTCTTTCCCATTCCTTTTGGTTGGTGCCTGACGTCGTTTTAATGTTACCGCCAGAGAGGTACATGACCGAGCCTTTTAGGCCAGGGACACCCAGAGCGGCGAAGTCGTAAGCATACTGACCGAAAGCTGTTCGCTCGCCTGCGCGGGTGAAAGTTTGGATAAAGCGGTCTGTATACAGATACAGGCTTGCTCCACCGGCGCCCTTGTCTGGCAGGCTACCCTGACTGAGTTGAGTGAAGTTGCTGCCATCCGACACACTTTGGTACCCCGCAGTAATCGCGTGGCCACCCAGTGTGTAAATCAACGCGGCACTCCAGGTACGGTTATCGATTTCTCCATCACCGTTTTTGGTGTAGCCACTCATTCTGTAGCCTGACGTGCCGGAGCTATTTGCACCTGACGAGTCAGTTTTGAAGTAGCGCAGGTCGGTTTTGAGGGACTGATTGTCCGAGATGGCAAGGGTGTGAATCAATCCCAAAAAATGCTGCGTATAGTAGTTATCGAGGCCGGCGTAGTAGTACTGAGCTGTCAGATCCTTGGTGACTTTCCAATCGCCCCCGGCGAAGTCAAACTGATTGCTTTCACGCGTACCACCAGTAACGGCCAGCCCCGTCTGATCGCTCGAACCACGTCCTGTTGCATGTTCAATTCGACCTCCAGTCAAGGTCAGGCGATTGAGCTCGCTTGAGGTGATTTGAACGCCCTCGAAGGTTTGCGGAAGCACGCGCCCATCGTTGGCGACCAGAATTGGGAGTTTCGGAATCAAGGTGCCGTAGCGAAGTTCAGTTTTCGACATTTTGACTTTTCCGGTCAGCCCCAGCCTGCTCCACTCGTCGACGGCACGGTTGTCACTGTCAGAAGGCATCATGCTGCTGCCGACATGCCGTCCTTTGCCGCTGTCCAGGTTAACCCCCAGCAACCCCAGGCCATCGACACCAAAGCCAACCATGCCGTCGGTATAGCCCGATTTGAAGTCCAGCATGAAACCCTGCGCCCATTCTTCGGTTTTGGTAGGGGCGGCAACGCCATCGCGGTTGTCGTTATTGAAGTAGAAGTTTCTCATTCCCAAGGTGGCTTTGCTATCACTCAGGAAGTCAGCATGCGCCTGGACACTCAGGGTGATACTAAGAAACACCGAACTTGCAGTTATTGTTTTTCCACTCATTTATATAGCGCTCCATTTGTTATTTTAAAGTAATAGAAGCAACGCAAGATTTTCAGGTGCGCGTTTTTTTATTATTCTTAACATCCTGCTGAAAACGAGAAATCGACGATGCCTCGCCCCTCCTGCATCAAGTTAATATTGTTAATGCAAGTTCCAAAGTCGCTCATCGCACCTGTTTCTGTTATGCAACGCGATAGCGATAGAGCGGATTGTGTGAGAAAGGCGCAGGGAGTGCCTTGCCTAGGGAAATGGAGTTCTGCGTTGCAGTCTGAAAATTTATCTTATCGTCTGAATTTCAGGATTGGGGCCGGACCCAATTGTCGGTCGAGTACCCAAAGGCTCAGCGGGCTGACCTCTATAGCAACCCGTGGCGCGCCGATCACGACGCCCAAGGCCCAGACTGCGGTCTAACCATCTGCGACAGGTACCGAGACGGACGACGAACATGGCGGTTCCCCGCAAAGCCGCCTACTCTTGCTGGATGGTCCCCATGCTTTTGCTCAGGCGATGTATCGGACTGGAACGATCTGATTTATTTTGACCGTCCGCTCATCGCCAATCCGGACCTGCCCGCGCGTACTGCCAGCAACTGGCCCCTCACTCCGGTCGACCCGACCAGCATGTACGGCGCAACGGGCAAAGATTGCACCCACTACCCCACCTGTCGTTCCCAAGCGACCGATGCCGCAGCACCTCTGGAAACAGGGGCGCTGTTCACGTTCTCCCCATTGAGGAAGATTAGTATGTATCGGCCGAGCACGATTCCTTATCAGGAGCATCGAGGGTTCAGCCGAACCTTCACTCCGGGTCATTTGAGCCTGGGATTGTTCTTTCCTTTGGAGGCCTTCGATGGGGACACTCCGAGCATGCTCAACCAGGTCGCATTGGCCAAACGAGCCGAGGAGCTGGGCTTTTGCGCGCTCTGGTTTCGCGATGTGCCTCTTCGCGACCCTGGCTTCGGCGATGTCGGCCAAGTCTTCGACCCTTGGGTTTACCTGGGCTATATAGCCGCTCATACGTCAGAGATAACGCTTGGCACCGCATCCATTGCCATCCCTTTACACCATCCACTGCACACGGCCAAGGCGTCAGCCAGCATCGATCAGTTGAGCGCAGGTCGCTTGATTCTGGGGGTAGCTTCCGGCGATCGCCCTGTGGAATTTTCGGCTTTTGGCGTCGATGCCGAAAGGCGCGGAGACATCTTTCGAGAGTACTACGAGGTGATTCGCAGAGCCCACAGCACCAGCTTTGAACCCATCCGCTGGAGCGGTGGTGAGCTGCGGGGCGCAGACCTCATTCCGAAACCCACAACCCAAGTGATTCCAATGCTCGTAACCGGGCATAGCCGCCAGTCACTGGATTGGATAGCGCGCGAAAGCACCGGATGGATCAACTATCCACGCCAACCGAACATGCAGCGACTGATCGTGGAAGATTGGCGGCTGGAGGTCATGAAGCAATGTGGTTCCGTCTATAAGCCCTTCGCTCAGTCGCTATACATCGACCTCGCTGAGAACCCGTCAACGCCGCCCACTCGTATTCATTTGGGGTTCAGGCTTGGACGCGACCACCTCCGGGGTTTGCTGGAGGTGCTTCAGGAAATCGGGGTGGACCACGTTATCCTGAATCTCAAATACAGTAAGCGCCCTGCTGCGCAAGTCATTGAGGAGCTGGGCACTCACATCGTTCCGCAATTCGGAGTACAGCCTCGTTCCGAAGCGAACTGAAACCAATACGTTACTGGACGGATTCATCGTCAACTCTGCGACATAAAAAATGGCAGTGATGCCGCAGGCGGTTCAGAGGCCCGCAAGCGAGCCCGCCCGAGGAGTGAAGTCAGAAACCTTCTAGAACGATCTTGCCCCGGGCCTTGCCGCTCTCGACCAGCGCATGGGCACGACGCATGTTGGCCGCATTAATCGCACCGAAGTGCTCGCCCACAGTGGTCTGCAGAACACCTTGGTCAATCAGAGCGCTGACGTGCTGCCCTCTCGGCTCGGTAATGTCACCGCGTTCCGAGAGAACTTGCATAACCAGGGCCGTGGAGGTGAGTACAAAACCCGCTGCGCAGACAAATGACACCTGCCAAGGGAATCCAAAAGCCATGCCGACAAAAGTGAGCAGAACAGCACAGACCACCACCTGCAGGCTGCCCAGCCCAAAGATCTGCCGACGCAGATCCCATAGGTGCGAGGGTTTCATCTCCAGTCCAATCACAAAAAGAAACATCGCCACACCCAGCTCGGCCACCTCAATGATGGTGTGGGGGTTATTGATCAGTTGCAGTCCGAAGGGGCCAATGATCAGCCCCGCCGCCAGGTAACCGACCACTGAGCCGAGCCCGATGCGTTTGAGCAGCGGCACTGCCACCACGGCGGCGGCAAGCAAAGTGACGACAGCAAATAATTGTCCTGCATTGCCTTCAGCGACCATGGCATTGACCCTCATCCCACATCAGGACCGGTAATGCGTCCACGGCCAGGCGTGTTGAGCAGAGCTTTCAAGCTGAGCGCTCAGTTCCGCAAACTCTTCAGGACTAAGCACAGCATCTGGAGCGTTCTCCAAGAACTCTCTGCGGTAGGAATGGCACCTGAAGTGTAGTGCAGCACACCGGCATCGTTTGAAAGGGTGACAAAAAATTCAGTTGCTTCTCCCCGTCCGTACCGTAAAGGGCCGGCTAACAATCCTTTCATTTATACCGAGCGCGCAGGCTTGGCTTGAATCTTTGGCCAAGTACTTTGGCCACGATATTAACCTTAAATATAAGTGTTTTAATTGGCCCTCATCAAATCCATCTGATACGGCTTTTTTTTGATCACCTGAGCCTTTTTCGTCAACCAACAGTCTATAAAGTGCATGCCCGATGTTCTTTAAAACAACAAAAAGCAGCCAACTCGTTTTGGCGCTTGGGCACACTGACGCGCTCAAGAATCCAGACCATCCCAGGATCAAAAATAGAACCCTGTTTTATCAGAACAAACGGGACAAATAACAATTCATTTGATTTGGAGATGGTGTCGTGCGAAAGCTTGGCTTGGGCTTCCTGTTAACTGGCGTTTTTGGGCAACTATCAGCACTACTATGGACCTACACGTCCACAGGACAAACTTGTCAAAATAACGTCGACAATTCATACATCCAGCAAAAAGTGACAAAGTTCGAACAGCTATTCGATGACACCACAAATAAAGTTGCGGCAGAGGTCAGTGCAAAAGATTCCGACGGGCTCGCGCACCTTGCGAAAAACGAATCCCGCATACCCGACTCAACGGAGGCTGAGGCCGTACAGTTTTTGATGGAAAAGCCAGATGAAACTACAGTACTTACGCTGCCTTCATTGCCCACACAGGCACACAAATGGACAATTATTCTAAGCGGTCTGATTGCTTTCACCGGCCTGCTCTTGGCACTCTTCGCTCGTAAAAAAACCATTCATACACAATGGCATGTCTTTCGTACCATTCCAGGCTCGCTAATCACGCTGGAACGCCCGTGTTTGACATGCGGCGACTATATTCTCCACCCTAAAAAAGAAGCTTCAACCACGCCTTCATCCGGCGTTTGGGTGGTCGAAATTGCATTGAACACACCCAGTCGCCACCGCGCAGTAAAAGCCATTCAGCAGCTGGAGTTGCCGGTAGCGCGTAAAGAAAACAACTTTGTCGTCATCGGCCCGTATAAACAAAAGCAGGACGCGGCTCGCGTCGTGAAAGAGTTGAGTGAAAGTCATGGCGTTCGAGGATGGATGATGGCAGGAAATTGACACAGTCCGATTTATCGCTGGGCCGACCTCGAACAACCAGCTACTTATTGCATTCCACAAGAGAGCATTCATGATCGCAAAAGAACTTAGAGCCGAACTCGCCCTGAAAAAGTTTCTGGACGCCAACTTATGGATCCAACTTGAACTCAGCGAGCTGAACTACAGCCTCGCTGAAAACTGTGGGCTCTCGCCGGAAGAATATCGCCTTAAATTTCTGAAAGAAGCATTTGAAACAGAAGCCGACGCGCACGACTGCGATTGCTGGGACTTCATCCTGCAGTGGGTGGCCGAAACCAAGGAAGAACTTGAGTTGATGCGCGAAGAACGCATGAAAGAGATTTATGACTTTCTGGACAATTAACAAGTGTTACAACTTACGTAGTCTATAAAAGCCGTCAGCTTCAAGATGAAAGACTAACTTCATCGGCGGGAAGGCTGCCCAAACACCTCCCGCCCTCCTCTCGGTTCAAACCGCCGCGTAACTATCCACTACACGCCGATACTGGCTGGGTGAAGCTCCGATGTGCTGACGGAAAAACCGTGTGAAATGACCTTGCTCGGAGAACCCGAGGTTCTCCGACAAAAGGCCCAGCGTTCCACTGCGCTCACGCTCAAGCCAAGCAAAAGCCCGGCGCATGCGCGCGTCGTTAAGCAACAGGTTCGGCGTCATGCCGGTGTCTTTCTTGAACAGCGCAAAGAAGTGTGCCCGAGACAGACCACAGGCCCGCGCGGCGTTGTCGATCGGGTTCGGATCATCGAGGTGCTCAAGCAACCAGGCGGTGCCACGGCGCACGCGTGCATCCCGAAACTCACCTGTGTTGGGCGCACCCAGTAGCGACAAATGCCGCCAGCTGGAAAAGTCCTCGATCAGTTCGATCAGGAAGTCGAACAGCATGAACTCCAAACGCTCTTTCGGCACGATCCCACAACCATGCGCTTCGGCGACCAGGATGTCGGCCAAGGTGCGATTACGACTCGACAGCTCGATGCACGACCGGGCGAAAAAGTCCGGGCGACCGCTGAGCGCCAGCGACTGCTGGGCCGTGGCCAGCCAGGCGGGCTCGATGTAGAGCGCCAGGATCAGGGTGGCACCGGCACCCGGCTGCGGATCGTAGAAATGCGGCTCCCAGGCATTGACCAGCACCGCCGTGCGATCGCTGAGCGGAACCCGCCGACCGTTGACATTGAAGTAAGTGTCTTCGCCAGACACTTTGACCAGCACGTGGCATTCGGAATGGGTATGGGTGACCAGCGAATGATCCATATTCAGCAAGGCGACCCGGCCAAACCTGCCGTGGAAAACCCGTTGGGCAATCGACATCAGATTCCTCCGCTCGCTTGAAGCGATATCGTTATCGGCCTCAATGCATATCATCGGGGCGCTTATCTATTTCACAAGCCCGTCGATCGGTCCATGGTTCAGCAACACTTGGCTGGCCACTATCGCGCGCGAATGACCGAGCGTCTACCTCGACTTTCGCAGCCCCCACGTTCGTCGGAAAAACCGCCTTACAAGGCATGGCGTTCTTTGCCGTGATAAACGCGCAGGATATCGGCCACCACCGCCAGAGCGATTTCCGCCGGGGCCTTGCTGCCCAGATCGAGGCCGATGGGCATGTGTAAACGGGCGATCTGTTCATCCGTCAGACCACCGATGCGTTTCAGCCGCTCGGCGCGCTTGGCCGACGTTGCCTGAGATCCCATGGCGCCGATGTAAAACGCCGGAGTGTGCACCGCTTCCATCAGCGCCAGGTCATCGATTCGCGGATCGTGAGTCAGCGCCACCACCGCGGTCGCCGCGTGGCAACCTCCGGCGGCAATGAACATCGAGGGCAGCACGCGTTGCATTTCCACACCTTCGAGTTGTACTTGCAGCATCTCTTCCCGGGGATCGCAGGCGATGACTTCGCAGCCGATGGCGCGGGCAAAACTGGCGCAGAATTCGGCGACCGGCGAGAGCCCCGCCAGAATCAGTCGTAACGCCGGGCCGACGCTGATGCGCACGCTTTCGTCGACGACTTGCACCCGCTCGCTGCCGTGTCCGGTGTCCGGGTCCAGGCGCAAGGCACCACTGCTCAGTTCGACGTGACGCAGCAGACGACGCTGACCCAGCAACGCTGCTTGCAGACTCTCCAGGTGGGCGATCCATTCGAGACTGGCAGCGCGGTGCTCGACCAGCACGATCAGCACGCCGCCACAGGGCAATCGCAGGCGGTGGCGTTGCTCGACGCTGTCGCCATAACTGACGATCTGCGCCGGTTCGCGTAACTCACCGCGCGTCAGGCTTTCGAGAAACTCCTCTTCGACGCAGCCACCCGACAGCGAGCCGACGTGTTCGCCTGTGCCATTGGTCACCAGCATCGCACCCGGCGCACGCGGTGCCGAGCCATAGGTGGAGAGCACCGTACATAGCCACTGGGCCTGCCCGGCGCGAGCCCATTGCAGTGCCTGGTCGATCACCTGAACATCGAGATGACGCATATTTTCTGTACCTCAAGCAAAGCGTGGTGCTGCATGCAGGGTTACGTTTACGGTAACCTGCGAGCAATCCTGTTCAATCGTTGATTCAACATGTCGCCACAACAGTTTTTGCAACTCGGGGCGCTGCGCCTGGAACATCGCCAACTGCCTCCGGCTGACCCATCGCGACCGACACTGGTGCTGTTGCACGAAGGCCTCGGCAGCGCCGACCAATGGAAAGACTTCCCCCTGCGCCTGGCCCAGGCCAGCGGTTACGGTGTGGTCACTTACAGCCGTCAGGGTTATGGGCAATCGAGCCCGGTAACCCTGCCGCGTCCGCTGAACTACCTGAGCAGCGACGGCCCTCGGGAACTGCGGCAATTGCTCGATGCCTTGCAACTGCCGCAAGTGGTCTTGCTCGGTCACAGTGACGGCGCATCCATCGTCCTTGCCTATGCCGCCACCAACGATCCACGCGTGTTGGGCAGCATCGCACTGGCCCCTCACGTGATTGTCGAGGCCGAGAGCCTCGATGGCATTCGCCACACCACCGAGGCTTGGCATCTGGGCGAACTGCGCGAGCGCCTGGCACGTCACCATGGGACAAATGTCGATGGCGCTTTTCACGGTTGGAGCGACAGTTGGTTGCACCCGGACTTTTCCTTGGATGATCTCGAAGCGCAGTTGGCTTATATCGAAAAGCCGTTGCTGGTCATTCAGGGTCGCGAAGACCACTACGCCACGCCCGAGCAACTGGTGGTCATCCAGCGACAGGTCGCTGGACCGTGCCGCTGTGTGTTGCTGGATAACTGTCGGCACTTTCCCCAGACCGAAGCGACCGAGCAGACCTTGCAGCTGATCTGCGAATTCCTGAAGCGCCTCCCCGCCTTTACTTGAAATTGCCTTGGGTTTCTGGAATCACCACGCTGCCGATCAGGTAGATCACCGACAGACCGACGGCGAACATCGCCAACACCATGGGGATCTGCGCCGGGCTGCCGCTGACCAGGGACACAAAGGTCGGCATGGTTCCGCCGAGGGCGAAACCGATGTTCCAGGACAATCCGGTGCCGCTGGCTCGCAGCTCGGTGGCAAAGCGTTCGTTGAGGAAGATCAGAATCGGCGCGATGATCGCCCCACCTATGAAGCCTATACCCACGCAATACAGCGCAGTACGGGTCAGCGAACCCGATTCGGCGACACCCAGAAACATCATCGGCAGGCTCACCAGGTTGATCACACCCAGCAGCATGAAGGTCTTCTTGCGACCGATCAGGTCGCTCAGGTAACCGAAGGCCAGTGCTCCGACAATGGTTGCCACCGACCCGTACATGAGCATCTGCGAAGTCTGCGCATGAGGCACTTTGGCGACCACGTTGAGCAACGTCGGCAGATAACCGCAGGCCAGGTAATACGTGGCACCGCCTCCGAACGTAATCAGCAGGTTGACCAGCATCACGCCGCGGTACTCGCGACCGAACAGACGCTTGAGCGGCGACATGACAACTACCGCCGGCCCCTTGGTTTTGCGCGCTTGTTGCAGTTGCTGCCAGACCGGGGTCTCTTCCAGGTAACGGAACATCACCAGACCGAAAAACGTGCTTAGCAGGCCGCAGAAGAACATGAAGCGCCAGCCCCAGACGTCAAATTCTTCCCCGGGAAAGATCTCCGACAACACCAGATAAGTGAATGACGCCAACAGCGCGCCCATACCGGCGCCGGCACCACCGATCAACCCGGACATCAAGCCGCGATAGCGCGGCGAGATGGATTCGGTGCCGATGGTGTGAGTGGAGGCAACGATGCCACCCACGAAAATGCCCTGTATCACCCGCAAGACCAAAAACAGTATCGGGGCCAATATGCCGACCTGATGAATGGTCGGCAACGCGCCAAACAGTGCCGTGGAAATACCGACGCCGACCATCGACACCATCAACGCACGCTTGCGGCCGTGCTTATCGGCATACGCGCCGAAGATCGCCGAGCCCAGCGGACGCACCAGCAAGGCCACGGCGAACGAGGCATATACCGCGGCCAGCGACAGGGTCGGGGTGTCCGAGGGGAAGAACAGGCGGCCGATGATGGGCGCCACGTAGAGCAGAATGAACAGGTCGAACAAATCCAGCGCCCAGCCGAATGTCGAGGCAAATGCCGCGAGCAAGGCCTTGCCCGGTGGAATCTGTGGTGTATCGCAAGCGGCGCTGGAGGGTGATGCAGTTATTGTTGTTGTCGTAGTCATGGTTGCCTCACACAAACGGTGATCGAACGTTCTGCATCCCGGTGCACGGGTTGCGAGTAATCAGCAGGTCAGCGGTGAAACCTTGATGTGCCCTTTCAGTTGCATTGAAGGGGCGGCAGGCCCTGCTCCGTAAGGCGTACGCTGTTACCAACATACTCCCGGGCCCGCTCGCCAGTACGATTTACTCGCCGATAAACACGGCCGTACGCTTGCTGTGAAACGCTTCAACGCCTTCCTTGAAGTCCTTGGAGCTACGCAGACGGCTATAGCAGTGACCTTCCATTTCGATCGCGACGGTCAGCGGCGCATCTTCGTTGTCGTTGATCAGTTTTTTCGCCGTGCGCTGAGCCAGCGGCGAGAAGCGGCGCAGTTCATCGACCAAGGCATCGACGGTGCTTTCCAGTTCGGTATCCGGCACGACCTCGGTCGCGATACCCCAGGCGTAGGCCTGGTCGCCGGTAATGCGTTTGGCGCGCATCACCATGTGCTTGGTGCGGGTGATGCCGATGATTTTCTGCAGGCGTGCGGAGCCACCCGAGCCCGGGATCTGACCCAGGTTCTGCTCAGGCAAGGCATAGCGAGTGGTTTGCGAAGCAATGCGGAAATCACAGGCCAGGGACAGTTCGAAACCGACGCCGAAGGTGTAACCACGGTTGGCAACGATCACCGGTTTTTCGCAACGTGCCGGTGCCGCAACGTTCCAGGCCAGCTTCGAAACGTGCTCCGGCGACGCTTCGAGGAAGCCCTTGATGTCACCGCCGCTGGAGAAGTGTTCACCCACCGAGCGCAGCACGATGACGCGCACGTCTTTGTGTGCATCGAGGGCTTCGAAGACCAGGCGCAGTTGATCGCGCTGGCCCATGGAAATAACGTTCAACGGCGCCCGGTTGAGGATGATGTCAGCGCGCTCGCGGGACGCATCGACTTCAACCTGGAAGCCATCGAACTGCGTGTCGAGAAATTGCTGGATCGCTTGTTGTTGCATGGGAGTGTCCTCTGGATGATTAGCTGATGGCCTTCAAGGCCTGTTCCTGAAATTCGGCCAGCAGCACGCGCCGCAGCACCTTGCCAACTGGAGATTTGGGAATCTGATCGATGAAGTGGTAACGCCGTGGCCGCTTGAATTTCGCCAGGCCCGAAGCGATGCAATGGGCATCAAGGTCGCCTTCCGAGACCTCGGCGCGCAGCTTGATAAATGCGGCAATGATCTTGCCCCACTGCTCGTCGGGCAGACCGACCACCACCACCTCTTCTACTGCCGGGTGCAGAGAGAGCATGTTTTCGATTTCTGCCGGACTGACGTTTTCGCCGCCGGTGATGATCAAGTCATCGACACGACCCGTGACGAACAGATCGCCCTCCAGATCGAAGTAGCCGATGTCACCGGTGAAATACCATCCGTCACGCAATGCCTTGGCGTTCGCTTCGGGGCGATTGAGGTAGCCTTCGAACGCCTCGTCACTCGCCAGGTCGGCGATGATCTGGCCCTCCTCCATTGGGTTGACCTGCACATCCACCGTTTCAGCATCGATCGGCACCACGCGCACGCGCTGGTTCATTGCACTGCGCCCTGACGAACCGGGTTTGCGGCTGGCTTGCTGGTCGATGGTGAAGGTGTAGATCTCCGAGCTGCCGTAATGATTGACGAACAATTGCGGCTGGAACGCCTGCTCGACGCGACGCATCAAACCGTCGCTCATCGGTGCACCGGCAAAGCCGATTTTCTCCACACTGGCGACTCGCTCGCGGGCAAAGGCCGGGTGTTCGATGAGCATGTGGTAGAGCGTCGGCACCAGGTACAGGTTGCTGACCTTTTCCCGCTCGATGGCCTGCAGCGTGGCCTCCACATCGAACTTCGGCACACAGACAAAATGTCCGTCGATCAGCGCCATGGACAGCAACGAACGCACGCCCATGGTGTGGTAAAGCGGCATGACACCCAGCGTGCACTCGCCCTGGCGGTAGAGGTTTTGCGCTACGTGGGCAACCGCCGCGGCGCGTTCACTACGGTGCCGACGCGGTACGCCTTTGGGCTTGCTGGTGGTTCCGGAGGTGTACAGCAACAGTGAAAAATCTTCGGCGTCGGCCTGCAAAATGATGCCGGAGGGGGTCTGCGAACACAGTTCCTCGAAACTCAGGTCGGTGTTGGCAGCACGCAGACCGGTGGCGATCCGTGGCAGCCTTGTGGCGGCGCTGCAACCGGCCACGGCGGTCACGGTCGCGTCGTCGTAAGCCACTGCACGGATTTGCGCATCTTCGATGCAGTAGCCCAGTTCCTCGGCAGTCGAACGCCAGTTCAACGGGGTCATGACGATGCCCGCAAACTGACACGCCCAATGCAGGGTTGCCATCTGCCAGCGGTTTTGCATCACTACCAGCAGTCGATCACCGCGTTGCAGCCCAAGGCATTGCAAGCCCCAGGCGGCACTCTGGATATCGACGAACCATTCTTCATAGGTTTTCTTCAACGCACCGTCACTGACCGCCACGGCGTGCGGGCGGCGTTCAACGGCAGCGAGGAAACTGCGTCCGAGATCGAACATTTTTGTTATACCCCTTTGTTCGTTTGGCGCTGGGCAGCGACTTCGAGCACGGCCTGAACGATGCCGGTGTAACCCGTGCAGCGACATAGATGCCCCGAAAGCATGTCGCGTACCTGGGTCTCGTCCGGGCTGGGTACCCGTTCGAGGAAATCCACGCAGGACATGAGAATGCCCGCAGTGCAAAAGCCGCACTGCAAGGCGTGATGACGGCGAAAGGCTTGTTGCAGGTCGCTTAGTGTGTCGTCGTCGGCCAGGGACTCGACGGTCTCGATACGTCGCTCGTGCCCCTGTACCGCGAGCATCAGGCAGGAACGCATGGCGACTCCGTCCACCAGCACCGTGCAGGCACCGCAGACACCGTGTTCGCATCCGACATGGACACCGGTGGCACCGAGGTCGTGGCGCAGAAAGTCGCAAAGTTGGGTCCGCGGTTCAGCCAGGGCTTCGCGGGAGCGGCCATTGAGTTCCAGGCGAATCGGAAAGGTTTGGTCGGCAGTTACACGCATGTTCAGACTCCTTCAATCAGCTGATGGCCCAGCTCGCGAATAAGTTGGCGGCGATAGGCAGCGCTGGCCTGCACGTCGTCTTGTGCATCGAGGGACCAGGCGGTTTGATTGAGCGCGTCTGGCAGCGCGGCACCACGAGGCAGGCTGCGACGTTGTGGACGGTCGGCGACCCCGCCGATGCCAAGCTCGACCTGATCCGCGCCGATGGCCGCGGCCAGGGAGACAATCGCGAAGTCGCCGTGGCGCATGGCGATTTCGCGGAAGCGATAGGTGATGCCTTCGCGCTTGAGCGGAAAACGCACCTCGACGACCAGTTCATCCGCACGCTTGTCGGTGGTGAGAATGCCTTGGAAGAAATCGGCAGCCTTGACGATGCGCTTGCCTTTTTTCGACTCGAGAACGATCTCTCCGCCCAGCGTCACCAGGCACAGCGGCAACTCGGCGCTCGGGTCGGCATGAGCCACCGAACCGCAGACTGTGCCGCGATTACGCGTCTGGAAGTGACCGATCCAGGGCATCGCCAGTGCCAATAAAGGCACCTCGTCCATCAGGGTCGAACGCGCCAGCAGTTGCGCCTGTCGTACCCCGGCGCCTACCGCCAGGCAATCCTTGCGCAGTTCGATATAGGCCAGCTCAGTCACATGATTGATGTCGATCAGCAACTTGGGTTGAGCCAGGCGCATGTTCAGCACCGCCATCAGCGATTGACCACCGGCGATGATGCGAGCCTCCTGGCCGTACTCGGCGAGCAGCTCAACCACCTGACGACGGGTGTCAGCCCGAACGTAATCGAAAGCAGCCGGTTTCATTGCGCACCTCCCTTACCAAACAGTGCGCCAAGCGACGCACGCAGCCGCGCCCACCAGCCGGTAGAGATGGCTTGGCCGTTGACCCGTTGCGACAGGCGAGTAAAGATTTGTCCGATGATCACTTTCGAGGCCCCTTGCAACATTCGGCCGCCGACCGCGGCGACTTTGCCGCTGACCGCCACCTGGTATTGGTATTCCAGACGTGTGTGGCCATTTTCCAGTTGGACGAAACGCACCTTGGCCTGACCCTGGGCCGAACCCATCGAGCTGCTGCCGGAACCGGACAGACGCAATGAATGCGGCGGGTCCAGATCACTCAGGGCAACCTTGGCCTCGAAGCGCGCACGGATCATGCCGACGCCGACGGTGACGTCTGCGCGGTAACGGTTTTCGCCTTCAAGCACGAGGTCGTGGCAACCGGGAATGATTGCCGCCAGCGTCTGCGGGTCGAGCAAGGTATCGAAGACCTGTTGCGGCGCAGCAGGAATCACCACCGAGTCGTTGGCCCGCAGTGCCGGTCCACCGGCAGCGGCCGCGTCCAGGTTTTCATCGGGCTCCATACCGGCGGGCCGTGGCGGCTCGTCGATCCCGATGAGCGTGCGTACTTTCGATGGCGTCAGTGGCAGACGGATGTCCGAGCGGCCAAGGGCGTCAGCCACCGCGTTGGCGATGCACACCGGCGTGCTCATATTGTTGCCCTCGCCCACACCCTTGGCGCCCAGTGGGGTGAATGGCGATGGCGTTTCCATGTGCAGGATCACCGGTTCGATAACTTCCGGTGCGGTCGGCACCAGATAATCGGCGAAGGTCCCGGAGAGGAAGCTTCCGTCCTCGCCATAGGCGAATTCTTCCATCAGCGCCGCGCCGAGGCCTTGGGTGAAGCCACCACGAATCTGGCCATCGACCAGCGCCGGGTTGAGCAGGCGGCCAGCGTCATGGCAGGTGACGTAGCGATCGATGTGAATCTCGCCGGTCATGCGGTCGATTTCCAGACCGCAGATGTCGAAGACAAAGCCGTAGCACAGCGAGCTATTGACCTGATCCTGATCGTCCGGTGCCTCCAATTGCGGAGGGCTCCAGAACGCGGTTTCGCGCAGACCGCCGCTTTCACCTTCAGGCAGCAGGCCCGGCGACCAATGGGTCGCACCGGCAATCCGATGGAATGGCGCTACCGCCCCGCCATTGACCACAAAAATCTTGCCGCCCGCGAAACGAATATCTTCGGGACTGGCCTGCAATTGCTCGGCGGCAATCGCGGCGAGGCGATCGCGGATCTTCAGCGCCGCCTTGTAGACGGCACCGGCCACGGCACCGGCGAAGCGGCTGGAGTAGTTGCCCGAAGCAATCGACCAAGCGTCCTTCTGAGTGTCCAGCTCGACGTTGACCACGATGGATTCCAGCGCAACCCCAAGCACTTCGGCGACGACCTGAGCGACGGTGGTTTGATGGCCCTGCCCTTGCGGTGCCGAGGACACGTGCACACTGACGTCACCCAATGGGCCAATGTTGATGGTTGCAGTGGCAACTGCGCCGTTTTTCGGACCGGCCTTGCGCCGCTCTTCGGGCGTCATCGCGGTGGTGATGTAACCCATGTTGGAAATCGATGGCTCGATGACTGCGGCATAACCGATGCCGTAGATCCGGCCTTCGGCACGCACCTGATCACGACGTTTGAGCAATTCCTCGAGTCCACCGTCCGCCGCCGCCAAGGCAATGCCTGCCTGGTAATTGCCGGAATCGAGCAACGCACCGGCGGCCGCGCGATAAGGGAAGGCATCGGCCGGCACCAGGTTGCGGCGGATCACGTCCAACGGATCAAGCTTCAGCTGCACGGCGATGTGTTGCAGCAGCCGCTCCAGCGCGAAATATACCTGCGGGCCACCGAAACCGCGGTTCAGGCCGGAAGGGGTTTTATTGGTCAGCACCACTCGGTTGCGCACTTGCAAATTACGGATCGCGTAGGCCCCCGTCAGGTTGCCGTGCATGCGGTAGAAAGTCGCCGGTTCAGGCGCTCTCAGGTAGGCACCACAATCGTCGATCTGGTCATAACGCAATGCGGTGATGCGGCCATCGGCTTCTACCGCCGCTTCAATTTCGGTCACCCGATTGGTCGCCGAAGAAGCTCCCTGAAGATGTTCCAGACGGTCCTCGACCCACTTCACCGGTGCACCGACCTTGCGTGACGCCAGGCCCATCATCACCACGTAAGGGAAAACCCCTTGCTTGATGCCAAAGCTGCCGCCGGAGTCTTTCGGTGTGCGCAAACGCAAGCGGTTGCCGGGCACATTCAGTGCCCGGGCCATGACCGTGTGCAACGCATAGGGGCCCTGAAAATTGGCTAGCACGTCATAAATGCCGGTGGCGCGCTCGTACTGAGCGAGCACTACATAGCATTCAATGGGTGTGCAGGAACTGCGCGGAAACTTCACTTTGAGCGAGACTTTGTGCGGCGCCTGCTCGAACGCCAGCTCCGGCTCGCCGTAACGAAAGCGCCGTTCGTTGACCACGTTGCTGCCGACGGCTTCGTGCAGGATCGGTGCCTGTTCGGCGATGGCCAGTTCGGGATCGATGATCGGGGGCAGTGGCTCGTATTCCACACGCACACCTTCGATGGCGTCCTCGGCCAGATAGCGGCTCTCGGCGATCACCACGGCCACCGGCTCTCCGACATAACGCACCTTGTCCACGGCGACGCACCAGTGCTCCATCGGCTGCCGCACCCCCACCGGGAACGGCAGCGCCCAGCGTTTGACATCTTCGCCGACCAGCACGCCTCGCACGCCTTTCATCAGCAGCGCACTGGAAAAGTCCACCGAGGTGATCCGCGCATGAGCGTGAGGTGAACGGATGATCGCCGCGTGCAGCGTTCCCGGAGGGATCGCAGCGTCATCGGCATAGCAGCCGAGGCCGCGCAACAATGCGGCGTCCTCGACACGGGTCTGACGGGCGCCGATGTGGCCGGTCTGGCTTTCGGTAGCAGGCTGGAAACTGGTCATATTTTTCGCGGCTCTTGTTGTTGTGCAGCGCGATAGCGTTAGAGCCGAGTGTGTGAGAAAGGCGCAGGGAGCGCCTTGCCTGGGGAGAGGGAGTTCTGCGCTGGAGTCTGAAAATTTGCCTTAGCGTCTGATTTTCAGGTCTGGGACCCGACAGGATTGGCGGTCAGGTATGGGACGCGGGATGGCTCAAGAACGCTTCGATTTCTGCATAGGGCATCGGTTTGGCAAAGTAATACCCCTGGAAAACATCGCAGCGACTGCCCTTCAGGAAATCCACCTGAGACGCCGTTTCCACGCCTTCGGCGACCACCGTCAGGCTGAGGTGATGGGCCATGGAAATAATGCCTTGGGTGATCGCTGCATCGTGATGGTCGGTGGCGATTTCCTGGATGAACGAGCGGTCGATCTTGATCTTGTCGATGGGCAAACGCTTGAGATAGCTGAGGCTGGAAAAACCGGTGCCGAAATCATCGAGCGCAATGCAAACCCCCAACGCCTTGAGCCGGTGCAACGTGTCGATCGCCTGTTCAGCGTTATGCAACAGAAGCGACTCGGTGATCTCCAACTCCAGTTGCTCACCACAGAGTCCGTGTTTCTCCAGGGTGGCTTGTACATACTGGACGAAATGGCCACGCTGAAAATGCATCGGCGAAATATTCACCGCCATCGAGATGCCAGTGATGCCCTGCTCGCCTAACTGGCGCAAGTGCGCGCAGGCCGTATCGAGTACCCAAAGGCTCAGCGGGATGATCTGACCACTGTCCTCTGCCACCGGCACAAACACAGCGGGTGAGATAAATCCTTTTTCAGGATGCTCCCAGCGCAGCAACGCTTCGATCCCGACCACCCGCCCCGTGCGCGCCTCTATCTGCGGTTGATAATGCAGCTTGAACGATTGAGTTTCGATAGCCTTTTGCAGGTCATTGCGCAGGCTCGCGTGCTCGCAAACGCGCTGATTGAGATCGCTGGTGTACCACTGAAAGTTGTTGCGCCCTTGCTGCTTGGCTTTGTACATGGCCATGTCAGCCTGCTGGATCAGCTGCATCGGCTGCTCGATGTGACCATCGCTCAGGGTGATGCCAATACTTGCACTCACGTGCAGGTCAATGCCTTGGATGCAGTAGGGTCTGGCAATGCTGGCCATCAAGCGCTCGACCACCGGTACAACGTCCTCATCACGAAGCAGGTTCGGCAGCAGCACGATAAATTCGTCACCGCCCATGCGCACGATGGTGTCACCGGGACGAACCTGCCGGGTCATACGCTGCGCCACCTCAATCAGCACCTGATCGCCGAAGTAATGCCCGATCGAATCGTTGATGGATTTGAATCCATCCAGGTCAATGCACATCACCGCCAGACGACGCTTGCGCCGACGACTGATGTGACAATCCAGCATAAGCCGGTCTTCAAGCGAAACACGGTTAAGCAAACCGGTCAGCCGGTCATGGCTGGCATTGAAGCTCAATTGGCGCTCGAAATGCTTCTGCTCGCTGATGTCTCGGGCTATGCCAAATACCCCGACGATCTCTCCGTTGACCATGATCGGCAGGTTGGAAATGTCCATGGTCAGCAATTTATCACTCTCGTCGCGAACCCGTGCCTCGAAGCGCTGAGGTTCTCCGGCGCGGGCTGCGGAAAAATGCTGACTGACCCGTTGCAGGTCTTCTTCGAGCACCAGATGGGAAAAGTGATGACCAATGAAATCGGTTGCGGTGTGCGGCTTCAGCTTCAGGCCTGCTGGATTCACACTCTGGATGTTTCCGGCCAGATCGAGGGCGAACACCGGGTGAGGGTTGTAGGTGAACAATGAACGAAAACGTTGTTCGCTTTCCTCCAGGCGTTGGCCGTCGCGCTCACGGCGGATCGCAATGACTGCCAGTTGGGCTGCAAAGGCCAGTCGCTGGATCTGCGCCTCGTCCGGCACATGGGCGCGGTTCTGGTAGAGGGCAAATGTACCCAACACGTGTCCTTGATGGGAGAGCAAAGGCACCGACCAGCAGGAACGCAGGTTATGCCCCAGCGCCAGGCTGCGGAAACGCTCCCAGTTCGGGTCCCGGGCGATGTCTTCGGTGACCACAAGCTCGCGCCGGAACGCTGCGGTGCCGCAGGTTCCTTCCTGTGGACCAATGGCCATTCCATGAATCGCCTCGTTGTACTCGGCTGGCAGTCCGGGCGCCGCGCCGCTCAGCAAGTGTCTGCCCTCGGCATCAGTGAGCAGGATCGAGCAGACGGTTTCGGGGGCCTGTGCGTCGAGCATCTGGCAGATAGCGCAGAGTATGTCGCTGAGATGATGATCGGTCGCGATCATGCCGAGAATGTCACGTTGCGACTCTGGGAGTGTCTTGCTGTGCAAGCTCGGACGAGTATTCATGGTGGTTCCTGAAGACTCTCGAGGTCGTCCGGTCTTCAGAGAGCCAGAAATAGTGGGCGGCCGATCACTGTCCTCTAGTGCGTCGGACGCGCACTCTATAGAGCACCGACTCACTAAAAAAAGGCTCAGATCCAACAAAAAAAACAGCATCAGATTGCAGGCGTTCGGACGTATGACCGCCCCTTTTGGAATTACTCATTAACCTTTCTCATATTGCAGCCGATGCCCCTACGTTAGGGCATAGGAGCAATACAGATGAGAAACAACCAACCAGTTACACAGCGCGAGGTCACCCTTGGGCCTCAACAAAAACTCATCTCGGCAACGGATGCGCGGGGCGTCATCACGTACTGCAATGACGCCTTCGTCGAAATCAGCGGTTTCAACAAATCCGACCTGATCGGCGCGCCTCAAAACATCGTTCGTCACCCCGACGTTCCTTCGGCCGTCTTTGCCCATATGTGGGGCGCGCTCAAGCTTGGCAAGCCGTGGATGGGCATCGTCAAGAACCGCTCGAAAAACGGCGACCACTACTGGGTGAACGCCTACGTCACGCCGATTTTCGAGGGGCGTGAGGTTGTGGGCTACGAGTCGGTCAGGGTCAAGCCGACGGCCGAGCAGATCCGTCGCGCCGAAACCCTCTATAAACGCATCAGCCTGGGCAAGTCGGCCGTCCCGGCCAGTGATCAATGGCAACCCGCCCTGTTCGCCTGGCTGCCGGTGTTGACCATGGGCCTGGTGGGTGCATTGGGCGGCGTGTTCCTCGGCATGTCAGAGGCGATCATCCTGGCTGTCGGCGTATCGGTGCCGCTCGGGCTGTGGGTGTCGAGTCGCCAAAACCGCGGCGCGCTGCAACTGCTGGAAATGGCTGAAGCCTCAACCTGCGACGCGTTGCTGGCCCAAATGTACAGCGACGAACGTGGCCCCCAGGCACGCCTTGAAACGGCGTTTGTCAGTCAGGCCTCCCGGCTCAAGACGTGCCTCACCCGGCTGCAGGATACGGCAGAGCAACTGACCGGCCTGGCCGGCCGATCCGACGGCCTCGCCGCCGACAGTTCCCGTGGGCTTGACCGCCAACGGGTCGAGACCGAGCAGGTGTCGGCAGCGGTCAATCAGATGGCGGCCACCACACAGGAAGTCGCCAGCCACGTCCAGCGCACCGCCGACGCTACCCAGGAAGCCAATGTGTTGACCGGACGCGGACGCGACGTGGCCCGGGACACCCGCGAAGCCATTCAGCGCCTCTCGGTGGTGGTGGGTGAAACCGGGCTGACAGTCGCGCAACTGGCCAAGGACAGCAATGACATCGGCACAGTGGTCGATGTCATCAAGGGCATTGCCGACCAGACCAACCTGCTGGCGCTGAACGCCGCCATCGAAGCCGCGCGAGCCGGCGACATGGGCCGAGGCTTTGCGGTGGTCGCCGATGAAGTGCGCCAGTTGGCGCAGCGCACGACGGAGTCCACGACGCAAATCCATGGGCTGATTTCCAAGCTGCAGGTCTCGTCCAACAACGCGGTGAAAACCATGGAAAGCGGTCAACGCCAGGCCGAAGAAGGCGTGGCGTGGGTGCTTGAGGCCGATAAGGCATTAGTCGGTATCAGTGAGGCCGTTGCGAACATCACGGATATGACCACCCAGATCGCCGCTGCGACCGAGGAGCAAACCGCCGTGGCCGAGGAAATCAGCCGCAATATCACGACCATTGCCAATTTGGCGGATCAGACATCGGAACAAGCCAGGCATTCGGCAGAGCTGAGCAAGGAATTAACCCAGACCGCTAACACTCAGTACTCGTTGGTCGAGCGATTTAACCGATAACCATCGCGTCGGGCATTCAAGCGCATAGATCAATGTGCTCTGTCGCCAGACTTTCTTGGGCGGTGTGGTGAGCCGCCCCCTTTCAGGGCTTTCGAGTTAAGCCTGTTTAATGACCCGTTCAATCATCCTGCAGGCCTGATTCTTTGTCAGGAGTTTCTGGGTAATGGCGACGGGTATCGCCTAAAGATCCAGGCAGACACGATGTTGGTAATAGTTCAGGAATGGAATCTGGTCATAGATTGATTTAAATCAGATGACACAACAACCAGTGAACTCAACCTGCTTTACGTCTTCTCCTGCATTCGAGTCACTCATGTCTGAAGCTCCCGGAAAACTACGGCCAGGTGCACGGGTTGCATTGGAGTCGGTTCAATGATCGGTGATTTTCGAAGATGTCAGGGTCCAGCCAGGAATGAAATCGGGAGACTCGGTCAAGCCCGAACATCTGAAATGATCTGTCTTTCTGCGCTTTAAACACCGCGTCAGCATCGCAATGCTGCCATTGCTGCCGCATCAACCTGGACAGGCAAGTCACCATGTATCAGAACTTAGCCCTGCTCGCCGCTTTCCTTCTGATCTACAGCATATTTGCTGGGCGTTTCGAGTCACGCCTGCTCAATGGACCTCTCATGTTCATGCTCGCCGGCCTGATTCTCGGTCCGGCGTATCTGGGTATTCTCGAGCCCCGGATTAACAAGGACGGCCTCAAAATCCTGGCGGAACTGACATTGGCGATTGTTCTCTTCAGCGATGCAGCCAACGCCGACCTCAAAGTTCTAAGAGCGCATGAAGGATTGCCGCTGCGCTTGTTAATGATAGGACTGCCACTGACCATGCTAAGCGGTTGGCTGGTCGGTATCTGGCTGTTCCCGCAGATCCCCCTGGTTGAACTGGCAATACTGGCAACTCTTCTGGCGCCAACCGATGCTGCGCTGGGCAAGGCTGTTGTGAGCAACCCCAAGGTTCCTGCGTCTGTGCGTGAAGGTTTAAACGTGGAGAGCGGGTTGAATGATGGCATCTGCGTTCCGGTGCTACTGATGTTCCTGGCCCTGTTGGTCGAAGAGCAGACTCAATCTCCCCTCTCGCTGGCGTTGGAGTTGGTTATCGAGGAACTGGGCATCGGTGCAATCACGGGTGTCGCCCTTACCTTTGGCGCCTGGCTGTTGCAGCGTTACTCTGGAAAACACCGTTGGCAAACACCCATGTGGTCACAATTGACCCTGCCCGGGTTAGCCATTCTTTGCTTTGCCACAGCGCAAGCATCAGGCGGCAGCGGGTTTATCGCTTCGTTCGTCGGAGGGTTGCTCGCCAGCTATTTATTTACAGAGCAGAAGCATCAGTTGCTCAAGGCCAGCGAAGAGTTCGCCAGTCTGCTGTCAGTCATAACCTGGGTCGTATTCGGCGCACTGGTGATCCCTTGGGCCTGGAGCAGTTTCACCTGGAACATCTGGCTTTATGCAGTGCTCAGTCTCACCGTGATTCGCATACTGCCTGTGCTCATCAGCCTGGCAGGCACCGGCTTCGATTTCGAAACCCGCCTGTTCATCGGATGGTTCGGCCCGCGAGGCTTGGCAAGTATCGTCTTCGCCATAATGATCCTGGACTACCCTCTGCAAGCCAGCCGTACCTTGGTGGCCGTTGCGGCCTGTACCGTTTTACTCAGTGTTCTACTACATGGCTTGAGTGCCAATCCATGGGTCTCACGGTTGGCGAATCGCGATCATTGATTTTTGTCAGAAATGCCACCTTCTACGGGTGCTAGCGTTGGGATGATTGGCTACGCTTCTGTTCAAGTAGCCATCACACGGAGCAGGGTATGGGCGAGAACATGAAGGCTGTCAGACGGCTTGTTGGCTTGCCCATCGCCATTATGGCAGGGGTCTTGAGCCTGGTTGCCGGTTGCGGCAAAGAGCCCGCTACCCTGGCCCGCCAGGCACCCGATGTCACGGTCATGACGGTTACCACGCGCGACACCCCGGTGACGTTCGAATTCGTTGCCCAAACACAGAGTTCCCGGGAGGTAGAGATCCGCGCCCGGGTTGCCGGCTTCCTGGAAAAGCGGCTGTACACCGAAGGCGATTTGGTGAAAAGCGGGCAAACGCTGTTCCAGATGGACCGTAAACCTTTTGAAGCCTCGTTGCTGTCAGCGCAGGGTCAATTGGCTCAACAACAGGCACGCTGGGAAGTGGCCAAGGCCACATTGGCCCGTGTCCGTCCCCTGGCGGCACAGAATGCGGTCAGCAAGATGGATCTGGACAATGCCGTCGGCGATGAACGTCAGACCCGGGCCGCCGTGCTTGCCGCCGAGGGTACGGTTCGAACCGAGCAATTGAACCTCAGTTACACCACCATCGCCTCTCCCCTCACCGGTCTTTCAAGCTTTGCCAAAAAGCAGGAAGGCAGTTACGTCACACCAGGTGAGTCCGGGCTGCTGACCACCGTCTCACAGATGGACCCAATCTACGTCAACTTCAGTCTTTCGGAAAACGAGACACTCAAGTTCCGCGACGAGATTGCTAACGGCCACCTCCTATTCCCTCTGCGCAGTGATTTTATCGTAGAAGTGGTGCTGGCCGACGGCTCAGTGGTACCTGACCGTGGTCGCCTGAATTTTGCCGCGCCCTCTTATAGCCAGGACACGGGCACCTTTCTGGTCCGCGCCGTGGTGGCCAACCCGAACGGTCAACTGCGTCCCGGCCAATTCGTACGGGCGCGGGCAATCGGAGCTTCCAGGCCGAACGCCATTGTGGTGCCGCAGAAGGCAGTTCTGGAGGGGGCCAAGAGCCACTTCGTCTGGGTGATCAATGCTGAGGGCAAGCCAGAGCAACGCGTTGTCGAAGTGGGTGACTGGCATGGCGATGACTGGTTCATCACTCAAGGCTTGCAAGCGGGTGAACGCATAGTGGTCGACGGTGCGATCCGAGTGACGCCCGGAGGGCCGCTGAATATCATCTCCCCTCCTCCCACCACGCAGGCAGGCGAGACAACAGCGAAACCGACAGCGGCCAAATCGGCGAAAGACAGTGGGCGTAGCCCATGAGCATTTCACACTACTGCATTGATCGCCCCATCTTCGCTTCAGTGATCTCGATCATCATCACCTTGGCTGGCGCAGTGGCGATGGTAAATTTGCCGGTCGCCCAGTATCCGGATATTACGCCACCGCAAATTACGGTTTCAGCGACCTACCCGGGCGCCGATGCACAGGTCGTGGCCAATAATGTGGCAGCGCCCATCGAGCAGCAGGTCAATGGCGCGGACAACATGATCTACATGAACTCGTCGAGCTCCGCGACGGGCAACATGACCCTCAACGTCTTCTTCGAGATTGGCACCGACCCTTCTCTTGCCCAAGTCGACGTGCAAAACCGGGTCAACCTGGCCCTGCCGCAATTGCCTTCGGCGGTTCAGAGCCAGGGTATCCAGGTGCAGAAGAAATCCTCGGCGTTCATGATGGTTCTTGCCGTGTATTCTGCCGGCGACCGCTATGACAGCACCTATGTCGCCAACTACGCCAACCTCTACATTCTGGATGCGATCAAGCGTATTCCGGGCGCCAACCAGGCCAGTATCTTTGGCACGCCGGACTACGCCATGCGGATCTGGCTCAAACCCGACCGAATGGCTCAGTTGGGAATTACTGCCGCCGACGTACAGAAAGCGGTCACCAACCAGAACCAGCAATTCGCCGTAGGCCGCGTTGGTCAATCCCCGACGGGCCAGGCCGTGGAACAGTCCTTTGCCGTGACCACCAAGGGCCGCCTGACTGAACCTGCGGAGTTCGAGAACATCATCTTGCGCGCCAGCAACGACGGAGCGGCCATTGTTCGCCTGAAGGACATCGGTCGAGCCGAGCTGGGGCAAAAAGACTACTCCTTGCGCAGCACCTATCAGGGGCGTCCCGCCACATTGATTGCGGTGTATCAACAACCGGGGGCAAACGCACTCGACGTCTCGGCAGCCGTGACGTCAACCCTGGCGCAAATGAAGACGACCTTTCCCGAAGGGATCGAATACAAAATCGTGATGGACACCACTGCGTTTACCCGCGCGTCGATTTCCGAGGTGATAAACACCTTTTTCGAAGCGCTGGTGTTGGTGGTCGTGGTGGTTTTCATCTTTCTGCAGAGCTTGCGCGCCACGCTGATCCCGGTGCTCGCCGTGCCGGTGTCCATTGTGGGCACCTTTATCGGCATGTCGGCCCTCGGGTTTTCGGTGAACATGCTGACGCTGTTTGGCATGGTACTGGCCATCGGCATCGTGGTAGACGACGCCATCGTGGTGATTGAAAACGTCGAACGCAATATGCACGTGCACAAGATGAACCCCAAGGACGCGGCGAAACGCGCCATGGATGAAGTGGCCGGCCCCGTGGTCGCTATCGTGCTGGTGCTGTGCGCGGTGTTCGTCCCGGTGGCATTCATGGGAGGTATCACTGGCCAACTCTACAAACAGTTCGCGATCACCATCGCCATTTCCGTGGTGATCTCCGGCCTTGTGGCCTTGACACTTTCGCCGGCCCTGGCGGCCCTGCTGCTCAAGCCCCAACACGGCGAAAAGAACGCTTTTTTCCGCTGGTTCGAGCGCAGCTTCGAACGCATGACCGAAGGCTACTCGCGCTCGGTGGCGTTTATGATCAAGCGCTTTGTCCTGGCGTTGTTACTCTTTGCCGGCATGATCGTTCTGATTCTGCTGATGGCGCAGCGCATTCCCAGTGCCTTCCTGCCACCGGAAGACCAGGGTTCTCTGCTGGGGGCCGTGATCATGCCCGACGCCGCCAGCCTGGATCGCACTGGCGAGGTGGGCAAAATCGCCAGTGACTTCTTCATGAACGATGAGGCCGTCGAGGGCGTCGCCATCGTTAACGGCTACAGCCTGCTCGACGGCCAGAACAAGAACAATGCCGGCGCCTTCTTCGTCGGTTTCAAGGATTTCGAGGAGCGCTACAAGGACTCGGAAACGATCAAGGAGCAAAGTGCCCCGGCGGTGATTCAGAAAGCCGCTCGCGCTTTTTCCACGGTACAGGGCGGGATCATTCTTCCGGTCAATCCGCCGTCGATTCCCGGCCTGGGCACCACAGGCGGCATGGAGGTATGGGTGCAAAGCAAGGGCGACGCCAGCGTCGAGCAACTGGCCGAAATGGTCGGCAACCTTGTCGCAAAAGCCAGGCAGCGCCCGGAACTCGGCGCCATTACCTCCACCTTCAACGTGTTTTCCCGGCAATTGCTGGTCGACGTAGACCGGGAAAAGGCAGAGACGCTGGGTGTGCCGGTGGAAGACGTCTACAGCACCATGCAAACCATGTTCGGCTCTCTCTATGTGTCTCAATTCAACAAATTCAGCCGCCTGTGGCAGGTGATTCTGCAGGCCGAACCGAGCTATCGACTCAAGGCCGAAGACTTGCAGCAAATTTATGTGCGCAGCAAAACCCTCGGGATGGTGCCGCTCAAAGCCCTGCTGACCACCCGCTACGTCACCGGTCCCGATCTGCTGACCCGTTTCAATAACTTCCCGGCGGTCAAACTCACCGCCAACGCGGCACCGGGCTACAGTTCCGGCCAAGCGCTCAAGGCCCTGGAAGAAATCAGCGCTGAGATCATGACCAACGACTACGCCCTGGCCTTGAGTGGCGAAGCCTTCGAGGAGAAAAAAAGCGGCGGTGCCTCCTCTCAGGTCTTCATCTTCGGCCTGATCATGGTGTTCCTGATCCTGGCGGCTCAGTACGAGAAATGGTCCCTGCCCGTCGGTGTGTTGCTGGCGGTGCCCTTTGCATTGTTCGGTGCACTGCTTGCCGTTCTGATCCGCGGGTTAAGCAATGACGTCTACTTCCAGATCGGCTTGACCATGCTGGTAGCCCTGGCCGCCAAGAACGCCATCCTCATTTTCGAGTTTGCGGTACTGAACCGGGAAAACGGCATGTCTGCCTATGATGCGGCAATGACGGCCGCCCGGGAGCGTTTGCGGCCAATCGTGATGACGTCCCTGGCGTTCATTTTGGGTTGCGTTCCGCTGGCCATTGCCGTCGGGGCATCCGAGAACAGCCGACACTCCATCGGTACCGGTGTGATCGGCGGGATGCTGGCGGCGACCGTCATCGCCATCTTCTTTATCCCCCTCTTCTACTACCTCGTTGAACGCATGACTGAGAAGAAAGGTGCGGTCAAACAGACATCCCCGCCGCCTGCGCTATCGTCGCCCGGTGAGATTCCCGGCGGCGCCCCCCTGCACAAATATGAGGGGGATTGAGATGCACACACGCCATCTACCATTGTTGATCTGTCTGGCCCTGACGGGCTGTATGCTCGGCCCGGATTACCAGCGCCCTGGCACCGACGCCCCGGCGGCCTATCGGTATGCGGACAAGGAGGCCAACAATCTGTCCAACAGCCTGTGGTGGGAACAGTTCAAGGATCCGGTGCTGAACGACTTGATCCGCAGCGCGCTGGCCGAGAATAAGGACATCAAGATTGCCGCCGCCCGGGTCGAGGAGTTCCAGGGGCGTTACGGCGTGGTGCGCTCGCAGATGTATCCGCAAATCGGCGCCGGGGCGCAAGGCAGTCGCTCCAGAGCGCCGCGCGACAACGGTCCGGTACCATTGGAATCCAGTGTCGATCCGATTTACAAAAACTACCAGGCCATCCTCAATGTGAGCTGGGAATTGGACGTCTGGGGTCGTTTACGGCGGCTCAATGAGTCGGCGCGTGCTGACTTGCTGGCCTCAGAGGAAGGCCGGCGCACGGTCATTCTGAGCCTGGTATCGTCGGTGGCATCCAGCTACATAGCGCTACGCGATCTTGACCGGCAACTGGAAATCGCCCGCACCACCGCCAAGGCCCGTGGCGACTCCTACGACATTTTCAAGCTGCGCTTTGGCGCCGGCACCATTTCCGAAATGGAACTGGCGCAAAACCTCTCCGAGTTCCAGCGCACCCAAGCTTCTGTATCGCAATTCGAGTCCCAGATGGCGCAACAGGAAAACAATTTGGCGGTGCTGCTTGGGCGCAATCCAGGACCGATCATCAGAGGCCGCGATCTGACGCAACTGACGCTGCCATCGGTCCCCGCCGGGTTGCCTTCGGACCTGCTGGAGCGGCGCCCCGATCTACGTCAGGCCGAACTGAACCTGATCTCCGCCAATGCCCAAATCGGTGCCGCCAAGGCGTTGTACTTCCCGACGATATCCCTCACCGGGCTGTTGGGCTCAGTCAGTAATCAACTCTCGAATTTGTTCACCGGGCCGGCCGCCACCTGGTCCTATGGCGTCGCCGCGAGCATGCCCATTTTCACCGCTGGCGGCATCGCCGGTCAGGTCAAACAGACCGAGGCCTTTCAACAACAAACCTTGCTGGTCTACCAACAGTCGATCCAATCTGCCTTCCGGGATGTTGAAAACGCGTTGGTCGCGGCGAGCAAATCCCGGGAGCAAATGGCTTCCCAGGCCAGTCAGGTCGAGGCGTTGCGTACTTACACCAGGTTTGCGCGACTGCGCTATGACAATGGGTACACCAGCTACATTGAAGTTCTGGATGCCGAACGCAGCTTGTTCGATGCCGAGTTGAATTACACCCGCACCCGGGCTTCGGTGTTCACCGCCATGGTCGATGTATACAAGGCAACAGGTGGCGGTTGGGTGACCGAAGCGGACAAGTTGACGGCAACCGTCAGCGAAAAAAAACCATGATCAGATTGCCGCGCGCCACTCTGCAATTGACGCGATATAAGCGCAGGAATCCGACACGCGGCATTGGGCGATTGGGAAACAGGTTGCAAGGATTGATCTTTATCAACAGTTTGCCGGCTATTCGAGTACAGGCTAACAGTCAGCAAGATCAACAGCATGAATGACTATGGTCATCTTGCTTAGAGTACAAAGGATGACTCTGCACAGGTCAGGATGATTGAAACCCTGTATCGCCGAGCGCCGTAAATGAACATTTATATCGAAAAAGATCCTGTACAGAATCTCTGGTGGGTTCGCATGAATCAGTGGGCGGCTAATTTCCATAGCCTTGCTGAAGCTGAATCATTTGTTGAGCGATTGAGTTCGAGAATTAACGCACCTCATTCCCTGGGAGCGATTGGGAATAATTCTCTGTCGCCAACAACGGCTTCCAATAGTCAGCCGCTCGATCAGCAGGCGGTATCTGACTCGGTAAAGACTCTTTCTCACGCTTGATACACAAGGGTTATCAGGGCACCGGAGAAAAAAATACCGACTGATCCAGAGGGTCTATACCCAACATTGCAGGTTATTTGAATTCCGTTTTTTTTAAGTGACCGGCCTGTTTACCGCCCTAAAAATCAGGTGCCTGTGCGTCAGCCGGGAGGTGATGTTGTGAACGACTTAAAGATTGCCGTGAGCAACTCGGTTCGTGATTGCTTTAGCACTTCCAGAGGTTGCTGGTGCCGTGTTTTCCATTGACGAGTTGCTGGCCTGCGCAGCAACTGCGAGGCGCTTTGTTGAAGGTCAATGACGCCTCAAAAACTGAGGTATCTCCCGTCACGCGCTAAAGGAAACTTCCATGAGTCGCTCACAAACGCAGTTACCCGCCGATCTGGCGCAGCGCTATCCCGTGTTGATCGTGGCCAATGCCCCGGAAAGCGACGACAACATCCTGGTGCGTAGTGTCCAGTCCATCGCCAGCGCGCTGCATGAGCATGACGTGGAAGTAAAATGGGTGCGGTCCCTTGATGATGCCGAAATCGCCATCAAAGCCAACTCGACCTACTGCTGCGCGCTCATTGGATGGGGCCTGTGTGAGGAAGCGCCTGATCAGGCCCTGCAACTTATCCGGCTGATGCGCCGGCGAACGGCCCAGCTACCGATCATGCTCGGCATGAGCCATGCTCATCAGAGCCGAGTCCCATTGGCATTCGTCGAGCGCATTGACGGGTTTATCTGGCAGCCCGAAGACAGCGCCGAATTCATTGCCGGGCGCATAGAAGCAGCCGCCCGCCGCTATCTGGATACCATCCTGCCGCCGTTCTTCGGTGCACTGGTCAACTTTGCCGACACGTACGAGTATTCCTGGCACACCCCTGGCCATACCGGCGGCACGGCATTTATGAAGACCGCTGTCGGGCGTACGTTCCTCGATTTCTATGGCGAGCAGATGCTGCGCTCCGACCTCAGTGTTTCCGTCGGCGAATTGGGTTCGTTGAATGACCACTCGGGCCCGGTGAATGACGCGGAAAAATTCGCGGCTCGGGTGTTCGGTGCCGACTTCACCTTTTTTTCGGTCGGCGGCAGTTCGGCGAGCAATCAGATCGTCCTGCATTCAGCGGTGACCGACGGCGATGCCGTGTTGGTCGATCGCAACTGCCACAAGTCGTTGAACTATGCGTTGAATATGTCGGGTGCGGTGCCGTTGTACTTACGCCCAAGGCGCAACGCGCGGGGCCTGATCGGGCCGGTGCCCCTTTCGGAACTGACGCCGGCTGCCGTTGCCGGCAAACTCGCTGACAGCCCGTTGGCGGCCAATAAGCAGGCCCGCCCGGTACTCGCGGTGCTGACGAACTCGACCTACGATGGCCTTTGCTACAACGTGCAGACCACCACCCGCGAGCTGAGCCAGAGCGTCGACCGCATCCACTATGACGAAGCCTGGTATGCCTATGCGCGCTTCAACCCGCTCTACGAAGGCCGCTATGGCATGCACCGTGGCGAACGCCATCCCGACGACGCCACCGTCACCGTTACCCACTCCACCCACAAGTTACTGGCTGCGCTTTCACAAGCCTCGATGATCCATGTCCGCTCGGGCAAGGTTGAGGTCAAGCCGGCTCTGTTCAACGAAGCCTTCATGATGCACACCTCCACGTCACCGCAGTACAGCATCATCGCCTCGATCGATGTTTCGTCGAAAATGATGGATGACGCGGGGGGCTACCTTACTGATGAGTCCATCGACGAGGCCATTGCCTTTCGCCAGGCCATGGCTCGCCTGAGCAATGAAATTCGTGCGCGCGATGGCAAGGATTGGTGGTTTGGGGTCTGGCAACCCGATGAAGTCAACGGGGTACCTTTTGCCGAACTCGACCCTGAAGTTTTACGCCATGGCGATGCCTGGGTGCTCAAACCGGCGGCTAGCTGGCATGGCTTCGGTGACTTGGGCGCCGACTACTGCATGCTGGACCCGATCAAGGTCACGGTGCTGACGCCTGGCCAGAGGCTCGACGGTCAAATGGAGGACAGTGGCATCCCCGCGCCGCTGGTGTCGTCCTTCCTCTCCAGTCGCGGCATCGTGGTTGAGAAGACTGAGCCGTATTCCATTCTCGTGCTGTTCAGCCTCGGCGTGACCAAAGGCAAATGGGGCTCTCTGATCGCCGGCCTGATGGAATTCAAGAAACATTACGAGTGCAATTCACCGCTGGAGCAAGTCCTGCCCGATCTGGTCGACAACCATGCCGAGCGCTATAGCGGCATGGGGCTCAAGGACCTCGCCGAAGCCATGCACCAGGACATGATCAGCTCGCAGATGCTACGCAACATGGATGCGGCCTACACCTTGCTGCCGGACCCGGTCGCTTCGCCTCGGGCCACCTACGCCAGGCTGGTGAAAGGCGACATAGAGCAAATCGCCGTGCGAGACATGATCGACCGCACCGTGGCCGTGCAGATCGTTCCTTATCCGCCGGGCATTCCATTGATGATGCCCGGAGAAAAAGCCGGCGCCGATAAAAAGGCCATCGTCGACTACCTGTTGGCGATGGAACTGTTCGATGGCCACTTCCCGGGTTTCGAGCATGACAATCATGGCGTGGAAATCGAGCGTGATAGCCAGGGTCGGCCAACCTACAAGGTCTATGTGGTCAAAAACCAGGGTTTAGCCCCTTAGCCGACGACAAGTAGTCAAGCGCCGGATTCAGGGTCAATGCGTTGAGCAGATCAAGGAGTTTCCGATGGCCGACTCAAGCAAGAAAATGAGCCTAATGGGGCTCACCACACTGGTGACGGTGAACATGATGGGCTCAGGCATCATCATGTTGCCGACGAGCATGGCCCAACTCGGGGCCGTTTCATTGTTGTCATGGATCGTCACTGCCGTCGGTTCCATGGCCATCGCTTACTGCTTTTCCCAGTGTGGCATCTACTGTCCGCGCTCAGGCGGGCTGTCCGCCTACACCGAAGAGGCGCACGCCAAATCAGGGTTCTTCCTGTGCTCGTATCTGTACTTCCTTTCGCTGGCCATTGCCAACGTAGCGGTCGCCATCTCCGCAGTGGGGTACATGACATCGTTCGTGCCCTGGCTGGGCAGTGGCGCCATTCCGCTGTTCATCGGAACGGTCGGCTTGCTCTGGCTGACCACCGTGGCCAACTTTGGCGGCCCCGGCATCACCGGCAAGATCGGTGCGATCACGGTCTGGGGTGTGATCATCCCGGTGGCCGGCTTGAGCATCATCGGCTGGTTCTGGTTCAAGCCCGATGTGCTGGCTGCCGCCTGGAACCCGAACAACCTGCCAATCTCCGAAGCCATCGGCAAGGCGATTCCCCTGACCCTGTGGGCCTTCCTCGGCATGGAATCGGCGGCCCAGGCCTCCGATGCCGTGGAAGATCCCAAGCGCACCGTACCGCTGGCCTGCCTGTTTGGCACGCTGGGTGCGGCAGTGGTTTATGTGCTGTCGACCACGGTTATTCAGGGGATCATTCCCAATGCCGAACTGGCCAACTCATCGGCCCCTTTCGCGCTCGTCTATGCACACATGTTCAATCCCATGGTCGGCAACATCATCATGGCGCTGGCGGTGATGGCCTGTGTCGGTTCGCTGCTGGGCTGGCAGTTCACCCTGGCGCAAACCGCCAAGATGACGGCTGACCAAGGCATGTTCCTGAAACTGTTCGCCAAGGTCAGCTCAAGGGATGCCCCTATAGTCGGAATGCTGGTCTGTGGTGTGTTGCAGACCTTGTTGGCGCTATCGACCATTTCGCCCAACGCCAGTGCCCAATTCGGAAAACTCGTCAGCCTGGCAGCAGTGACCAACCTGATTCCCTATGTGACGGCGGCCACCGGCCTGCTGGTCATGATGTACAAAGCGAAAGTCAGTGCCGGCGTATACACCCGCAACACCATATTGTTACTGGTTGCCGTCTCCTATTCCTTGTACGCCCTGTATGCCTGCGGCAAAGACGCCGTGTTCGGCGGCACCCTCGTCCTGGTGGTCGGCTACCTGCTCTACGGTTTCCTCGCCAAACGTTTTGTCGACCCATCTCCAACCGCTCAGACCCGGGCCGACAACCCTTGACCATTGTCTTCAGGACTGCACTAACCTCTGAATTCGGGGAACCAGGATATGAACGTGAAACTGACCAAAGCCAACAACCTGCTGCTCGTTTGCCTGCTCGCGCTGGTACCCGTACTGGCTGATGCCAATACGCTTGAACGTGTGCGGGCGAGCAATACCTTTACCCTCGGCTACCTGCCGGACTTCGCACCTTTTAGCGTCCAGGCAGACGATAAAGCCAGCGGTTATGCCATCGACCTCTGTCTGAAAATCGCCGACAAGGTCAAGACCGAGTTGGGTTTGCCCGGGTTGCAAATACGTTACCTGCCCGTCACAGCCACCGACGAGATGAGCGCCGTGAGATTGGGGAAGATCGACATTCTTTGTACACCGACCTCTCCCACACTGGAGCGGCGCAAGGCTGTGAGCTACTCGGTGCCGATCTACACGGCCGGCCTCTCGGCCGTGGTGCGCAAGGATGCATCAGAGGCGTTGCTCAATGTGCTTAATGGCAAGGTGGCGCGTACCGGGCCAACCTGGCGAGCGACGGTCAACAGCGGGCTGTCGAACCAAACCTATGCCGCCACCGCTGGCGGAATCACCGAGGCATGGATCCGTCAGCAGATGCGATTACTCGGAGTGGTGGCCACACTGGTCACCGTGGAAAACACCGCGGCAGGCCTCAAGCTGGTCTCCGAAGGCAAAGCCGATGCTTTCTTCGCTGAACGCATGATGCTCCAGAACCTCATCAGTACCGATTACTCCGCAGGAAATCTGGTTCTGCTGGACCGAATTTTTGAGTACGCACCGACTGCAATGGCGGTGGATCGAGACGATGAAAACTTCCGTTTGCTGGTCGACACCACGCTGAGTGAAATGTACCGCTCCGGGGAGATCGAGCAGGCATTCGACAAATACCTGGGTGGCGCCAGCGCCACGGCCAAAAAGCTGTTCAAGGTCTATGCGATACCTTAGGTAAAAAACCGGATATACCGTGAGTAGTCTTTGTCGACGGACATTGATGCTCTTGCAAGGCTTGTTCGCAATGGCGATTCAGCTCTGTCGAGCAAAGGAGTGAAGATGTCGCCCAACAAAAAACCGCGTGCCGAAGGTTCGTCAAAAACGGCGAAAGTCATCGTGGACGGCCCCATATTTCGTTCCCGCAAAGAACGTTTGACTGAAGGTGAGCAATTACGCGAAAGCGTGCCACATTCGTCTCACGCTGTATGGAAACCACCGCGTAAACACCGAGACCCGATCGACCTCCTTGAAGAGTCGAACCGGTATCGACTGCCCAATCTGATCCCGGTGCGCTACGGTCGCATGTTACGCAGCCCTTTCACCTTTTTGCGCGGCTCTGCAGGGTTGATGGCCCACGACTTGGCGACTACCCCGAACACCGGCATTCAGGTACAGGCTTGCGGGGACTGCCACCTGTTGAATTTCGGACTGTTTGCGACTCCCGAGCGCAATCTGATTTTTGACATCAATGATTTCGACGAAACGCTTCCGGCTCCGTGGGAATGGGACGTTAAACGTCTGGCGGTCAGCTTTACCGTGGCCGCGCGCGACAACGGACTCAGCGATAAGCAGGCACTGGCAATCACCGTCGAATGTGTTCGTGCTTATCGTGAGCGATTGCGCCAACTATCGAAACAAAGTCCTCTGGACGTCTGGTATGACCGTCTTGATGCTCAAACAATTGTCGACATGGCCCCCAGTGCCAAGGTCAAAAAAAACCGTGAGCAAGTCATCGCGAAGGCAAGGATTCGTATCGGTGACTACCTTTATCCCACGATCAGCAGCGAGGTCGCGGGGCGACGGCGCCTGATCGATCAACCGCCGGTACTTTTCCACATTTACGAAAAGGACTTCGAGCACCGAGTTCAGCTGGCATTGCAGGCTTACCGAGAGACGCTACCTGATGAGCGGCGCGTGCTCTTTGATCGCTATCGCCTGGAAGACTTCGCCGTGAAAGCCGTGGGCATCGGCAGCGTCGGTACGTATTGTTTCGTCGGTCTGTTTTTCTCTGCGGAAAATCACCCATTGCTCCTGCAGTTCAAGGAAGCCGGCCCTTCCGTGCTGGCGCCTTATGCCGGCAAAAGCATCTATGAAAATCAGGGTCAACGCGTGGTCACCGGACAACGGTTGATGCAGTCGTCCAGCGACATTTTCTTGGGCTGGACGCAAGGCAAAAAAGGTCGCCATTTCTTTGTACGCCAGTTGCGGGACATGAAAATGTCAGCGCCGATTGAAGGCGCATCGGCTGCGCAAATGAAGATGTACGCCGAGTTGTGCGGACTCACACTGGCCCGCGCCCACGCAAAATCCGGAGACGCTGCACTCATCAGTGGCTATTTGGGACAATCGGACACCTTCGATCAGGCCATCGGCAAATTTGCATTGAGCTATGCGGATCAAAATGAGAAAGACCATGCGGCGCTGGTGGCTGCAGAAAAGTCAGGGAAGGTCAAAGCGCTGAGAGAGGATGACTAGCCCGCTATATAGATTACCGATATCGAGGATATGTGCGCGTTCGGCTGGGAGGCAGCGGGCATTGCGAAAGCAGAATTTCAGATGCGCGACTCAAGAGCAAAAGCGGCGTTGGACAAAGAGGAGTCAACAGGGAGCATCCGCGAAGCTCGGCACCAGTCAGGTCATACAATCGTCTGGATGACAGAGCAGTACATCCGAACCCCGACGACGTGACTGACGGTCGCGAATTGCGGAAATAATTTTTTGATTGCGGAAAAGAACTAAGGGCTTGCATGAGAAACCTCATGCAAGCCCTTGATATTCATGGTGCCCGAAGCCGGAATCGAACCGGCACGCCCTTACGAGCGGGGGATTTTAAGTCCCATGCGTCTACCAGTTTCGCCATTCGGGCGGTAGCGCGGTAAGCCGTCTGAAGCCTGGCAAATGAAGATCTGTCAGTTCTGACGCCTGTGCAGCAGAGGACGAAATATATACATCCCGTCCCGGTGAAGCAAGTTAGCAAATGCCCATTTCAAGACTAAATCTTGCAAGACACTGCAAATAAAAAAGCTCCGTAAATCATTGATCTACGGAGCTTGTTTAAAGTGGAGGCCGAGGTCGGAATCGAACCGGCGTAGGTGGATTTGCAATCCACTGCATAACCATTTTGCTACTCGGCCTCAAACATCTGATGTCATGTAGCACAACACCCGACGCGTACAAACTTGGAATTAGATACTAGATCTAACCCCTTGAAAACATTGAGCTTTTTCAGCTGTCAGTGCTTTCGATGGCGTGAATTATGTACTGATTTCCGAAGGCTGGCAACCCCTTGATTTCAAAAAAAATTTGTCGGGCGCTTTGCACGTTTCGACAAAGGCTCAACGATCTCTTACGCGCGCCACAACGGACCGCCGGCCCGCTTAGTGCCCACGAATGTAGTACTCCAACTGCCGAATCAAATCGGCCTGCTCGACAATCGCTTCTTTGACCAGATCGCCAATCGACAACAAACCGATCAACTCGCCGCTATCGACGACCGGCAAATGGCGCAGGTGGCTGTCGGTCATGACCGCCATACAACGTTCAATGCTCTGCTGGCTGTCGGCTGTCACCACCGGAGCGCTCATGATGTCGCGCACGGGTGTGCCGACCGAGGAGCGTCCCTGCAGAACGACCTTGCGCGCATAGTCGCGCTCGCTGATGACGCCGACCACCTGCCCCGCTTCGATGACCGGCAGCGCGCCCACATTCTTCTCGGCCATCATTTTCAGCGCTTCAAGCACCATCTGGTCCGGCGCAATGCTATGCACGTGCTGGTTTTGCACGACTTTCAGTTTCAGCAGCTGTGCGGCTGTTTTCATGGATGCCCCCGCTATCGTTGCTCATTGCCGATGCTTGAACTCAAGCCACGCCGACTTCCACTACGCCGCCGTTCAGCCGTACCGGCCAGACCCGCAGACGCTGTTGCGGATATTCCAGGCAACTGCCGTCCTCCAGCCGGAAATGCTGTTTGTAGATCGGTGAAGCGACAACGAGATCACCCTTGATGCTGCCCACCAATCCACGACCAATGACGTTCGCCCCGGATTGCGGATCATGGTTGTCGATGGCATAGAGGCTCCGACCCTCCGCGCCCGGCAGGTAGAACAGCGCCACTTGGGCGCCATCGAGCCAGACGACAACGCCGGAGTTGCTGACCAGATCCTGCTGCGCGCACACCGATTGCCACACCTCAGTGTTGGCCAGGGCATTGATGCGTTGGGTATTGAACTGGCTCATCAGGCAATCTCCTCGTTGACAGGGATAAGGTTGAGTTCGGCTGCCATGATCGGGCGCCGCTGACCACGCTCCTGGACAAAGTGGATGTCCGGGTCCGGGCGTTTATCGTTGACGAAGGTGCGGAAGCGCTTGAGTTTTTCCGGATCCTTGAGCGCGTTGGCCCATTCGCATTCATAGCGGTCGACCACCAACTGCATCTGCGATTCGAGCTCGGCACCGAGCCCGAGGCTGTCGTGGATGATGACGTCCTTGAGGTAATCCAGGCCGCCCTCCAGGCTTTCTCGCCACACCGAAGTGCGCTGCAGTTTGTCGGCGGTGCGGATGTAGAACATCAGGAAGCGGTCGATGTAGCGGATCAGGGTGGCGTCGTCGAGGTCGGTGGCGAACAGTTCGGCGTGGCGTGGGCGCATGCCGCCATTACCGGCGATGTAAAGGTTCCAGCCTTTCTCGGTAGCGATCACGCCGACGTCTTTGCTTTGGGCTTCCGCGCATTCGCGGGTGCATCCGGACACCGCGAACTTGAGCTTGTGCGGTGAGCGCAAACCCTTGTAGCGATCCTCGATGGTCAGGGCCATTTGTACGCTGTCCTGCACGCCGTAACGGCACCAGGTGCTGCCGACGCAAGACTTCACCGTCCGGGTCGATTTGCCGTAGGCATGCCCGGTTTCAAAACCGGCTTCAATCAACTCGGCCCAGATGTCCGGCAATTCATGCAACTGTGCGCCGAACAGATCGATTCGCTGGCCGCCGGTGATTTTGGTGTAGAGGTCGTATTTCTTCGCCACCACACCGATCGCGATCAGTTTGTCGGCGGTGATTTCGCCGCCGGGAATGCGCGGCACCACCGAATAAGTGCCGTTTTTCTGCATATTGGCCATGAAGGTGTCGTTGGTGTCCTGCAACGGCACCAGCGAGGCGTCCATGATCGGCTGGTTCCAGCACGAGGCCAGGATCGAACCCACCGCCGGTTTGCAGACATCGCAACCGGTGTGGCCACGGCCATGTTTGGCCAGCAGTTCTTCAAAGGTAATCACCCCTTCTACCCGCACCAGCGCATAGAGCTCCTGACGGGTGTAGGCGAAGTGTTCGCAGAGGCTTTTGTCGACACTCACACCTCGGGCAATCAGTTCATGCTCGAAGACTTGCTTGAGCAAACCCGCGCAACCACCGCAGCCGGTGCAGGCCTTGGTCTGCGCCTTGAGCAGGCCGAGGTCGGTGCAGCCACCGTCGATGGCCGAGCAGATGGAACCTTTGGTGACGTTGTGGCACGAGCAGACCGTGGCCGACTCGGGCAATGCACCCGGGCCCAGGGTCGGTGCGCCTTCGGAGGACGGCAGAATCAGGCTGGCCGGTTCCGACGGCAAGGCTATGGCGTTCTGCATGTACTGCAGCAGCGTGTCGTAATAGCTGTTGTCGCCGACCAGCACCGCGCCGATGACGTGCTTGCCGGAGGCATCCACCACCAGCCGCCGATAGCTGGCCGTGGTTTCGTCGATGAACTGATAACTGCGCGCACCCGGCGTGTGGCCATGCGCGTCGCCGATGGAGCCGACGTCGACGCCCAGCAGCTTGAGTTTGGTCGACATGTCGGCACCCAGAAACGGTTCGGCCATGTCGTTGCACAGTCTTGCCGCCACACCGCGCGCCATCTGGTAGCCCGGCGCGACCAGGCCGAACAGGCCGCCATTCCACGAGGCGCACTCGCCAATGGCGTAGATATCCGGGTCGCTGGTCAGGCATTCGTCGTTGATCACCACGCCGCCGCGCGGGCCGATCTCCAAGGCACAGTGGCGGGCCAGCGCATCTTGTGCGCGGATGCCGGCTGAGAACACGATCAGGTCGGTTTCAAGAAACTCGCCGTTGGCGAAATTCATGCGGTAGCGATACTCCTCGCCCGCACTGATTGATTGAGTGGCGCGCGACAGATGCACACCGACACCCAGTCTTTCGATCTGCGACTTGAGCGCAAGCCCCCCCATTTCGTCCAGCTGCACCGGCATCAGGCGCGGGGCGAACTCCACGACATGCGCTTCCAGACCGAGACTTTTCAGCGCATTGGCGGCTTCAAGGCCCAGCAGGCCACCGCCGACCACCACACCGCGGCGGGCGTTGGCAGCGGCGGAACGGATGGCGTCGAGGTCTTCAAGGGTTCGATACACCAGACGCGAATCGCCTTCGGCACCTTCGACGGGCGGCACAAACGGATAGGAACCGGTCGCCAACACCAATTTGTCGTAAGGGATGCAGCCTTGCGCGGTAATCACCTGGCGCCGAGCGCGGTCGATTTCCATCACCGGCACACCCAAATGCAGGGTGACGCCCGGCGTCTGGTAAAGCGATGCATCGGACAGCGCCAACGATTCGGCGTCGCGCCCCGAGAAGTACTCGGACAGATGCACACGGTCGTAGGCACGCATCGGCTCCTCGCTGAAGACGTGCAGCCGATACTGGTCAAGAGCGCCCCGCTCGATCAACTGCTCGACGCAATGATGTCCGACCATGCCATTGCCGATCACGATCAGCGTTTGCACTTTGTTCAACGCGGCAACATTGGAATTCATAAGAAGCACCCGGCTAAAACGGTTCAAAAAGCAAAAAAAAACGCCTGAAACCTTGCGGTTCCAGGCGTCTTTGCCTGTTCTTTTGCGGTGTTAGCACCAGACGTCTATGCCTGATCCACCGATGTTGCCCACGAATCGATCGTCGTTGACCGAGGGGGCTGCCCACTCGACTGCTTTCAGGGTGGGCCTGTTCGGTGTGTTGCAGTGTTTGTGCCAGATCGCAAAAGTCGCGCTTGGGGGCGGTCTCTCTGACGTTTTGGTATTGAATTCACCGGAAAAACAGGCCGCTCTTGCCTTCGCATAGTGCAGCGAGATGCAGCACGGCTTTATAAAAGTGCACAAATGCCGTCATCAGAGATACTTGAGCCAGGCGATGTCTCGACGTCGAGCCTTCAACAACGAGAACCAACTGACCGGGCGATAAAGCGCAATCGCCAGCAAGATTGCCACCAGCCAGACCGCACCTATCGACGTGAAACCAAACCACGCCCCCTGGTTCAAGCCGAACAGCGCGACAGCGATGACATACAAAACCTTCAGCGCGTACAGGTGCAACAGATAGAAGAACATCGGTGCCGACCCGAACACCGTCAACGGACGCAGCCACTGGCGCTTCTGCACACGCTCAAACCACAGAAGCAGCAAGCACCCAGCGCTGACAGTCAGTGCAACAAACAGCAGCGACGGTGGGTATTTGGTGATGTTGAAAAAACTCATCAGCGTTTGCAGGGACGTCTCGCCCACGCTCCAGGCCTTTTCGCCATAACCGTTGAATAGCCGCAACGCAACGAATCCCGCCAGCCCGGTGACACCACCGACCAGCAGCAGGCGTTGACGCACCCTGGCGTCCGCCGTGCGCCCGAACCACGGTCCCATGGCATATCCCAGGCCGATCACGCCAATCCACGGCAGCACCGGATAGGACGTGCGCAACCGAAACCCTTCGGCCAGTTCGATCCAGCCGCGATCATGGAGAATCGCCCAAGGCACGTGCATTGCCGACTCGACAGGAAAGTGCAGAGCGTCCAGCAGGTTGTGGCCGGCGATGATCGCCAGGCTCAGGAACAGCAACACCGGACGCGGTAGCCAGACCAATAACGACAGCGCAATCATGCTCAGGCCAATGGCCCAAATCACCTGCAGGTAGATCACCGTCGGCGGAAACTGGAACGTCCAGGCAAAGTTCACCAGAGTGAACTCAAGCACCACCAGAAACAGACCGCGCTTGAACAGAAAACTGCAAACGTCAGCCTTGCCGGCGTATTTCTCACCGTAGAGCCAGGCCGACAGACCGGTGAGCAGCACGAAGACCGGCGCACACAGATGGGCGAGTGTGCGGCTGAAAAACAGCGCGGGTTCGGTCGAGGCAATGTCCATGGGATCGGACACCTGTCGATGCAGGAAAAAGGTTTCGCGGACGTGGTCGAGCAGCATGAACAGAATCACCATGCCTCTCAATGCATCGATGGAAAGGAGCCGGCCGACGGCCGTGCCGGTAGAACGAGGAGGCGCAATGGTCATGGAGGTTTCGCAACAAGGGTTGGATAAACATGTCCCGCAGAACAGATTGCCGCGCACCTTATATTGTTACCCTATAACATCTCAAACCAATTTTTAATTTGCACACATCTTGTAAAACTCGTCACGAAAACGGCCCCGAGTTTCTTTTTCATATCTGCGCCGCTTTTGCATGGCTGTGCGACAGATCCCGCTTCAGGGCTCCCCTGTTGCGCCGCCGTGGTGGTAGGTTGGAAACGTTTTGTTTCATTAATCAGACACTTCTAACTCACTCCCTGCAAAGGAATGCCCATAGCAATGGACTTCTCACTCAAGCACCTGGCCGCAACAACCCTGATGTTGGCCAGCCTTTCATCGTTCACCACGGCCGCGCACGCCAACATTACCCCGGAACAGAGCGCGACCATCCTCAAGACGTTCAGTGACGCATCGGCCACCGATTTCAGGCAGTTCCTGACAGGCCTGGCCAAGACCGACCTGGCCAAAACCGATGGCCTGGGCGCAGCAATCAGCGCCTTCCTGGACAACAAGTCCCTTTCTGCCGACCAGCAGAACGAAATTCATCGCCTGCTGGGGCTCTATGCGCGGGTGAAGTACGGCAGCGCCGCCACCGAGACGCTGCGTGAGCTGGTGGCCATCCCGACCTTCAACGTCGACGGCGTTGCCCAGCACGACAACCCTGAATTCATCAAGATCGCCGACAAGATCAAGAGCCTTGCCCAGGCCTTCAACCTTAACTTCCGCAACATCGACAACCGCGTCTATGAGATCTCCCTCGAGGGCACCGGCGATGAAGTGGTCGGCATTCACGCCCACGCCGACGTGGTGCCCGTGACACCGGAGAACTGGGTTCTGGAAGACGGGACCAAACTCGATCCGTTCAAGGTCACCCTGATCGGCGACCGCATGTATGGCCGGGGCACCGAGGATGACAAGAACGGCATCGTGGTAGCGCTCTACGCCATGAAAGTGATCAAGGAAGAGAAGCTGCCGCTGGCGAGGAATTTCAAGCTGTTGGTCGACACCACCGAGGAAACCTCCGGCGACGCCATCCCGTACTACTTCGAACACAACCCGACACCCAACTACAACCTGGCGCTCGATGGCGGCTACCCGGTGGTGATTGCCGAAAAAGGCTACGGCACCGTCATGGCCAATTTCCCCAAGCGCAAGGCGGACGGCAAAGGCGCTGAAATCGTCTCGATGACTGGCGGCCTGGCCACTAACCAGATCCCGTCGGCTTCGGTCGTCACGCTGCTGAGTGACAAGCCTGCCGAATTGGCCAAAAGCCTGCAGAAGGCCGGTGCTGAGTTTGCCAAGCGCAATGGCGGCAATTTCAGCGTGAACGCCAAGGTTGACGGCAAGGACGTCAAGCTGACGGTCACCGGCGTTTCCGCCCACTCCTCCGAGCCGGAGTCAGGCGTCAACCCGGTTTCCAGGATGCTGGTCTTTATCAATGGCCTCGACGGCAAGGTCGCGCTCAAGCACAACCACATCACCGACGCCGCCCGCTACGCCGCTGACAACTGGGGCCTGGATTACCTCGGAGGCAAACTGGGAGTCGGTTTCTCCGATGCCTTCATGGGCCCGCTGACCACGTCCCTGACGTTTGTCGGGATGGATGAAAAAGCCTTCAAGCTTGCGGTCAACCTGCGCGTGCCAAAGGGCAAGTCCCCGGAAGCGCTCAAGGCCGAAATCGCCGACAAAATTGGCGCCTGGAGCAAGAAGTCCCGCGTTGCAGCGACTTTCGATTATTCGATTGCCGAGCCGATGTACCGCAACCCTGAGGGTGAATGGGTCAAGGCCCTACTGGCCGTGGCCAGCGAAAACCTTGGCATGAAACACGAGTACGGCACCTCCGCCGGCGCCACCTCGGTTCATGAATTGCCCAATGGCGTGCAGTTCGGCCTGGCCCGGCCCGAGGTCAAATACACCGGCCACACCGACAACGAGTTCAAGACCGTCGACCAGTTCCTGCTGGACCTGCAGATCGTGACCGAAATGATGGGGCGCATCGGGCAATTGCCGAAACTCTGATCCACTGTCGGACCCGCCGCTCTGGCGGGTCCATCTTTTGTTCCGCCTTTTCTGATAGCAGCCTTTTCATGCCTTCGCACCATCGTTGCCTCCAGAGCAACGATGTCTGAATAAAGTTGCTCTTGCTGCCATTGGCCAATGGAGCGAGCATCGCTCTCGACACCGCAGCAACATCAAAAGCCGCACGCTGACGGCTGTCCCTACCTCCCCCGTCCTACTCGCAAGGCCCTCGAAAGAGCGTCTACGGCGGAGTCATGTCTAATAAAAACAAGAGTCAAAATATGACAAAAGATCGAGGCAAACTGTGTGTGCTGTTCTTCACAGGAGCTGGCGCCAACCTCGCCCACGCCGCCGACAGCGGGTTCGTTGAGCAGTCCACTGCAACGCTGACAACCCGAAACTATTTTTTCAGCAGAGACTTCTCCGACATCAGAGGTTCGGAAAAATCGATGGCCCAGGAGTGGGCGCAAGGCTTCATCCTCAACTTCAAGTCCGGTTACACGCCCGGGCTCGTGGGATTTGGCCTGGATGCCACCGCCAAGTTCGGCATCAAGCTTGACAGCAGTCCGGACCGGGTCAACTCGGGGTTATTACCGGTGAAGGACGACGGCCGTGCCGCTGACAACTATGGCCGCCTCGGGTTGGCGGCCAAGATGCGCGTTTCCAAAACGGAACTGAAGGTCGGTGAACTGCAACCCAATATTCCTTCGCTGGTTTTCAGCGATATCCGCCTGCTCCCCCCTGCCTATCAAGGCGCGAGCATTACCAGCAGTGAAATCCCCGGCCTGACACTGCAAGCCGGGCACCTGACTTCTACGACCCTGCGCAACGAGGCCGGCGAGAGCAAACTGCAGGCCTTGCTGGGTAACAAGCCGCAACGCCAGGTGTCGAGCGATGCCTTCAACTACGTGGGCGGCGACTACGCGTTCAACAGTAATCGCACCACCGTGAGTGCCTGGCACTCCCGACTGGAGGATATCTATGAGCAGGACTTCTTTGGTTTAAAACACAGTGTGCCGGTGGGAAGTTGGGTGCTGGGGGCCAATCTGGGTTATTACGACGCCAAGGAAGCAGGTCGCAAACGGGTGGGCAAGGTCGACAACCAGGCCTTCTTCTCGTTGCTATCGGCCAAACTTGGTGGTCACACGTTCTATGCCGGTTACCAAGGCATGTACGGCGACAGCCCCTTTCCTCGCGTGTTTCTCAATGTCAGTGCACTTGGCAACGAACTGCCGACCTACGAGTTCGTCTCCACCCATGAGCGCTCCTTTCAACTGCGTTACGACTATGACTTCGCGGCCCTCGGTGTGCCTGGGCTGCTAGCGAGCACGCGCTATGTCACCGGCGACAATGTGAAGACCGGGATGGGTTATGAGGGCAAAGATTGGGAGCGTGACCTGGACCTCAGCTACACCTTTCAGTCCGCCCCGCTGAAAGGCCTTGGCGTGCGAGTGCGCAACGCGATGGCGCGCTCCAACTACCGCACGGATATCAACGAGAACCGGTTGATCGTCAGTTACACCTGGACGCTGTTCTAAGCTCTATTACGGACTGTGGGGGCGAATGGCCTCGCCCCCACACACCACCTTTCACCGTTAGCCGATCTTCAACGGACTTCGACGGTCATCTCTATTTCGACACAAGCCCCCAACGGAATCTGAGCCACACCGAATGCCGAGCGTGCGTGTTTTCCCTGATCGCCGAACACCTCGGCAAACAGCTCCGAGGCGCCGTTAGTGACCAGGTGCTGCTCGGTGAAACGGGAAGTTGAATTCACCAGGCTCAGCACTTTGACTATCCGCACGACCCGATTCAGATCACCAACGTGAGCCTGCAGCGTCGCCAGCAAGTCGATGGCCGTCGAACGCGCGGCCGCATAGCCCTCCTCTGTCGTCAGCGTTTCGCCCAGTTTTCCAGCCCAGACGTTGCCTTCCTTTTTCGCAATATGGCCGGACAGGTAAACGACATTGCCACTCTGCGCACTCATCACATAGGCAGCGGCGGGAGCGCCGGTGGTAGGTAACTCGATACCGAGGTCTTTCAGGCGGGTATAAACGTCGCGTTCAATCATGGGATTTCCTCGAACAGGATGTGCCAACGCCCGGAACTTCCGGGCGCTGGTCAAGTTGAAAAGTCTGAATCCGATGGGTTAACCGGGAATCGATTCGCGGCTGAAGGCATCGAGTTCCTGCACCAGGCTCTGTGCTGCCAGCATTACCAGTTCGCGGCCTTTATCCGGGCTGGCCAGGGACGGATCCGACCCCATGCGGCCATCCGGATGACGTGCGCGGAAATCGAGCGCTTCGCGGATAGGCCCCCACGGCGCGATCTGCGGCGAGTACTGGGCGGACTTGATGGCGTCCGGGTAAGCCCATTGGGTGACGGCAATTTCCGAAGGCGTGGCATGAATGCCGTGGCCCGTAGGGAATTGATCTCGCGCAAGATCACCTACCCCTTCCAGATCCCACCAGTTGCACAACTTCAGCGCGAACCCTGCAGGGCGTCGTGCGAAGCTGGCTTCGGCGTAGAGCTCCGAGAACGCCGCTTCAATGGAGGCAACGTTGCCGCCGTGGCCATTGAGGAAAAGGATTTTCTCGAACCCGTGAGCGGCCAGCGAACGTACCCAGTCGCCAATCGCCGCGATGAACGTCGACGGGCGAAGTGAAATGGTCCCGGGGAAACCAAGATGGTGTTGCGCCATGCCGATGTTGAAGGTCGGAGCGATCAGGATGTCTGCTGAATTCTGCGCTTCGCGTGCAATGATTTCGGGACACATCCAGTCGGTCCCAAGAAGACCGGTCGGACCGTGTTGTTCGTTGGAGCCGATCGGGATCACGATGGTGCGGCTGCGTTCAAGGAATTGCCCGATCTCGGCCCAGGTCGATAGGTGTAAAAGCATGTGGGTTCTCTCTTTAAAAGGGTTCCTTTCGGAACTCGATTGATCAAGGGGAAGGCGGTTGATCAACCCGCACTGAATTCAGAAACCGAGCTATCACGGGCGCGCGGTTTGGTGGAAAGAATCACGAATGCTGCGCACAGGAACACGCAGCCCACAATGACGATGCCGAGATTGGCGCTGCCGGTTGCCGTTTTTGCCCAGCCAATCACCGCCGGTCCCCAGAAGCCGCCGGACAGACCGATGGTGTTAATCAAGGCGATACCGCCCGCCGCCGCATCGCCCTTGATGTGTTCGGACGGCATTGCCCATAGCACGGTGTAGGCCATGAACATCATGGCGGTTGCCAGGGTCAGCAGGACCAGCGACGCCATCAGGTGACCGTCGGCAAAGGGGTACATGAGCAGCAGGATTGCGCCAATGCCCGCAGGGATTGCGCAGTGATAGCGTCTTTCACCGACCCGGTCGGACCGGCGCCCTATCCAGTACATGCCGCATGCCGCTGCGACGTAGGGAATCGCGGCATACCAACCCAGCTGCATGGTGTCGTTGACGCCCTGGGCCTTGAGGATGGCTGGCAGCCAGAAACTCATCGCGTAGATCGAAAAGATGATGCAGAAATAGGCTGACGCCAGGACGTAGATTTTCGGGTCGCGCAACACCGCCCGGAATGAATGGACGTGTCCCGTCGATGCACCGAGTTCACTCTCCAGCAGTTTTCTTTCTTCGCCACTCAGCCAACGGGCTTCCGAGGGCCGATTCGACAGAATGAAATAGGTCAGAATGCCAAGAAACACGCAAGGCAGGCCTTCAATCAAGAACATCCACTGCCACCCGGCCATGCCGCCAACGCCCTCAAACGTGGTGATCAACCAGGCTGACAGTGGACCGCCCACAATCCCGCCAATGGGGCCGGCGATGAACACAATCGCAATGGCCCGCGCCATACGCTTCGGGCCATACCAGCAGGACAGGTAATAGATCATGCCCGGCGCGAAACCGGCTTCGAATACACCCAGCAGAAAACGCATCGCATAAAACATCGGCACGTTACGCACGAACAGCATGCAAGCCGAAGTGATGCCCCAACACACCAGAATGCGGCTGAAGGTTTTTCGCGCGCCCACCTTCGGCAACATCAAGTTGCTCGGCAACTCGAACAGCACATACCCCAGAAAGAAAATCCCTGCGCCCGCACCGTAGGCCGCATCGGAAAGTCCGAGATCATGTTGCATCTGCAGCTTGGCAAAGCCGACGTTGATCCGGTCCAGATACGCAAAGACGTAGCAAATGAACAGGAGCGGCAGCAGCCGCCAATTGAGCTTGCGGTAAAGGGCGGAAGTGGCATCACTGCCTGCCGGTGCTGAAAAGGTTGACATGCGACTCTCCGATTATTCTTGTGGGTCTGCGTTCTTGCCAAAGAATGTTGCACCGACACCTCAGCCCCAGCAAGAGCAACTAAGTTCGTGTATCGTTGCTCTACAGGCAACACACACCCATTTACGGAGCCCTGCATGCGCGAGATCAACCAACAACGGTTGCGGTATTTTCACGAGGTGCTGGTCCACGGCTCGATTCGCGGTGCAGCGGACAGCATCAATACGTCGCCCTCGGTGATCACGCGCCAGATCAAGCTGCTGGAAGAGGAATTGGGGGCGAAGCTGTTCGAGCGTCAGGCCCGTGGTGTCCAGCCCACCGAGGCCGCGGCGCACTTGCTGGAGTTCTGGCGAGGTTATCGCTCACATCAGGAGAAGCTCGAAGACCAGCTCCAGGCGATCAAAGGCCTACAGCAGGGCCATGTTCGAGTGGTGATCAGCGAGGGGTATGTCGATGCACTGGTGGACAACGTGCTCGCACCGTTTTGCAAACAGTACCCCAAGCTTGATGTCAGGCTGGACATCCTGCCCGTGGACGACGTGCTGAATGAAGTCGCCGAAAACCGTGCGCATATCGGCCTTGCCTACAACCCCCCTCTGCATTCGCACATCGATTATCGCGCGACGTCATCGCAGCCGGTGATGCTGCTGGTCCGACCCGATCATCCGTTGGCATTGAGAGGCGGACCGGTATCCATCGAGGAGATACTCACCTGCCAACTGGTGTTGACGCCCACCTCATTCGGAATCGGTCACGCGATAAAAATGCTCGAGTACGCCGAAAAGATCGACATCCGACCGGCACTGGTCAGCAACTCTCTCGCTGCGCTCAAGCGCATGGTGGCCTCCGGAGACTTCGCTTCATTGCTCGGCGAATTCGCGGCCTATCGGGAAATCGCCAAGGGCAGCCTGGCGGCGGTATCGATCGACCATCCGCTGTTTCTGGGGGTTGAGGCGAAACTGGTGGTGAAGTCCGGCCGACCTCTGGCCGCGCCGGCTCAGGAGTTGCTGAACTGGATGTTGCAGCGCTTGCCGATGTTTATGCCTGAAGACAGAACTACATTGGCTTCACGGTGACCTCAGCGTTGCTTTCTGATGTGCTCGATGCGGTCCACTCAATCGTGACCTGCCGCAACGCATCGACAGCGGCTAAGCTCTTGCGATTGATACTGACTCTCCCGAGGGAATTTCCGTGAGCTCCGCGCCCCTGTCCGAACTCGATGCCGCCCTGCTGGGCGGTGCCCGGATTCCACCGAGCCCGGCAGAGATCCCACATTCCAACGCATCCTGGCGCTAGCAGTGCTGTCCGATACACTCCTGTGACGGGATGTCTTGCAGCACTCTCGCAGGTGATGTGACCGATTAACTTTCTAACATGTGGTGTTTTGATGTGGCGGAAAGTCAATCGTGTCCTCATCTTCAGCCTAATGCTTACAAGTTGCTGTCTGCAGGTATCCGCAGAGCCCGCTCCTCCCGATCCCGGTCAAGCGATTGGCCGTTCATTGTCAATTATTCGTTCAGCAACTGCAGAGAAGCCGCAGGTCCTGAAAATTCTTTTCTATGGACAGTCAATCAGTTCGCCGAAATGGACCGACCTGGCTATTGCGGCGCTGCGAGCCAAATATCCAAACGTGGCGTTCGAATACCGCAACCTCGCTTTGGGCGGGTGGAACGCCGTTCTGTTGGAACAGGCGGTCGCCCGCGACGTGGAGGAAACCTATCCCGACCTGATTGTTTTTCACGTTTATGGCGATCACCGTGCCTACGAACGAATTATACGGATCCTTCGTTCAAAAACGGCTTCCGACATCATCATTCAAAGCGACCACGTCGTCATTCCGCTTGAACCCCTGTGTGACCCAGGCCTTCACCTTCGATGGGCGCCGCTCGAGGGCTGTGAGGGCCATTTCTGGTTCAAGCAAAAAAACTGGGAAGAGTTCATGTCCGGCGTCTGGGAGCCTGCCATGGCGGCGAAATATGACCTTGCGCTGGAACCGCGCCGCCAGCGCTGGAATACCTATTTGCAGGAAAATAATCTTCAATCAACTGATCTTCTCGCCGATCCACCGCATCCTAACGCCAAGGGGTGGACCGTTATGGCTCACCTGTTTACCTCATGGCTGGAGGAGCTTGCGGATCTTCCTCAAAATAATGGGCCGAACACTGCCGGCCAGGTTCGGAGTTTTACTCCGCCGGTGCCGGGCGAAAAGACTCGATATGAATTTGACGGCAATCGCGCCGAACTCATTGCCGCGGGCCCCCTGGACGGAAAAGTAGATATCAAAATCGACGGAAAGGACCCTGGCGAACTCGACGGCTGTTGGCAGACCAGCCGAGTGACACGTTTGCCTAACGTTCCGGATTGGCCGGCCCTGAAAAAAGTCAATGTACGTCCCACTTACCACGAAGCGGATGTTTGGACGCTTCGGGTACGCCATCTCGACATCTCGCAAGAAGTCTTCGACTTTGAAATCGAGAGCGCTCGTACAGGAGCAGACGGAAGCGGCTCGAGCAAGGACGTTTTCAACTCGCTCTCGGGAAACGTAACCATACAGCCGGATGCCTGGAATCTTTCCCATGCCAAGACGGTATCGGGTAAAGGTCTCGCGGAGGAACAAAGCTTTCAATGGGAGCGTCGATTCGCCTGCGGAGACGAACTGGCAACTGTCTTGCCAAATGGCTCGGTGCAGCAGCGTCATGTACTGGCAACCAGCCTTCCCAATACACATCATGTCGTTGAGTTAACCGTCACTTCTGATGCTCCCGCGATTTTGGAGTTGCGGGCTTACCGGCCGCCGCTTATTGAGTGATGTTGCGTGTATCACCGTTTACGTCAAATCGCGCAGACCAGCGCCGCAAGAAACCTCCAGACAGCGGCATCGCGTTTTCCGATTCCATAAAACACGCGCAAAAAAAAGCGCCACTCATTGAGTGGCGCTTTTTTTATTTGGAGCAGGAAACATGTACGGGGTGATGTACGAATTTTTCAAGATTGCAAAGTGGTCAATTTTTACCATTCGCTTCCGCACCTGATTACACGAGTCAAGAAGCCCTGCAGAGGTGGATCGGTCGTGTATCAGCAAGTGATTAATGCGGTGTTGGCGTCAACGCGTCATGGGCAAAAAAGAAGTCATAACATCCGCCTACATTACGACTAACCTAATTAATCGAAACCCGTGTTATAAAAAAATAACAATGAGGCTACCCGATGGAAATCTCACGATGGGTATTAGTTTTTATTTTATCCGGTGCATTTACGACACCCTCTTTTGCAGCGGACGCACAAAAAATATTCACCCAAGGAGGCTCTAATCCAGGGGTCATAGCCTGCTCAACCTGTCATGGTGCAGACGGCCTGGGTATGCCTGCGGCTGGTTTTCCAAGGCTTGCAGGCCTACCTGCTGAATATCTGACGAAGCAGATCACTGATTTTCGCTCTGGCTCTAGAGCTAATCCAATAATGCAACCAATCGCTCAGGCATTGAGTGAAGACGAGTCGAATGCACTCGCAGTGATGCTCGCCAAGATGCCAAGTCCGGCAGTAAAACCAGTGAACCGCGCGCACGTGGCGAAAGGACCAGGGGAAATCCTGGCCTTGAGAGGCGCATGGGATCGGAACATTCCCGAGTGCGTGGCGTGCCATGGTCCAAGTGGTATCGGAGTCGGCGCCTCCTTTCCCCCGATCTCAGGCCAGTCGGCTCAATACCTCACATCACAACTGAATGCTTGGCGGCAGAAAACTCGAAAAAATGATCCAGACGATCTCATGGGACATATTGCACGCTCGCTCACGGATACCGAGGTCGAGGCTGTTTCCCAATATTTTGCTGAGCTCAGTAAATAGAGGCTAGCCATGAAATCCATCATCGCTGCACTTATCACTTTCAATATTATATCGATGGCTTGTGCTACTGAAATTGCAGAATCAACCGCATCACCCAAAAGCACGAATCCAACTCAGAATAAGCCTCCCACATTTCTCCCTCCCGCAGAGGAGACGCTACCCGACAATGCTTTTGGTCGATTAGTCCAGCAAGGCCACGCGATCTTTGTAGATACGAAAGCCAATGCATCCGAGTTCGTAGGAAACGGATTAAATTGCACCAACTGCCATTTGGAACAGGGAAGAAAAGCTGACTCTGCTCCTCTTTGGGGAGCTTACACAATGTACCCCGCTTATCGAAAAAAGAACGACAAGGTCAACACCTACGCTGAGCGTCTACAAGGATGTTTTCAGTTCAGCATGAACGGAAAACCGCCTCCAGCGGACAGTCAAGTCATAGCAGCTCTAACCGCATACTCATACTGGCTCGCAACGGGTGCACCTACAGGACAGGAACTGCCCGGACGTTCTTATCCCGAGATTCCTGAACCTGCCGGAGGTTTTGATCTCGCCAAGGGAAAGGCTATCTACGCCAAGCAGTGTTCTGTATGCCACGGAGCTGAAGGCGAAGGTCAGAAAGCAGGAAGCGACTATGTGTTTCCACCACTTTGGGGTAAAGACTCATTCAACTGGGGTGCGGGAATGCATCGAATCAATACCGCTGCCGGCTTCATAAAATCGAATATGCCGTTAGGTCAGGGCGGAACGCTCTCTTCCGATGAGGCGTGGCACGTTGCAGCCTATATGAACAGCCACGAACGACCAAAAGACCCAAGGATGATTGCCGGCTCTGTCGAGCAGACCCGGTTAAAATTTCACGCAAATGATGGGGTCAATCTCTATGGGCAAAAGGTGAACGGAGTGACAATCGGCCAAGGTACTGAATGAGTCAGTTCAGACGAAACCAAGCTATCACTGACTGCGCGAATGCCGTCACGTCATAGCTTGGTAATGCTGCGTCATTTCTTGTCGCCAGTTCTCAATGTAGAAACTTTACCCAACCAGCCACTGCAAGTAACGCAAAGCAGGTCCAGCCGGAGAAAAGCCACCGCCAGACGAGCATCCGCGGGACAAAACCCACACCTCTCACAAAGGCCACACTCATAGTTGCGAACAATGCAGTAGCCAGGCCATGGTCAGCTTTCCCATCGGGGGCGGCCATCATGGGGGGATAGAGCGTACAAGCGAGCATGATCGCTAAAGCGATAACCAAACTCAGTACATGAATGTGTGAGGTTGGCTGAGCGTTAGCGACACGCGGCATCATGACAGTGTCTCGTCGTTGTCGCTCAAGGCTCGGCCAGCTTCGTTCTCGCCCCACATCGCATTCAATATAGCCAGTAGCAATGCAAAACCGACTCCCAGCATCCAGGCGAAATACCACATGTTTATTACTCCTTTGCCGGCACTAGTAGGCTGAATGTTCGTTGGCTTTGATCTGTGCAACGGTGACCTTGCCCCGCATAACGCGATACGCCCACGAGGTGTAAATCACGATCAGTGGCATGAAGATCAACGTGGCCCAGAACATGATGGCCAGGCTTAAATGACTGGAGACGCTGTCCCACACAGTAAGGCTTGCCGCAGGCACTGTTGATGACGGCATGATGAATGGAAACATCGACACGCCCGCCGTGCTGATCACTGCGATCACCGCGAGCGATGAGGCAACAAACGCCGAAAGTGTGCGACGCATCATCAGCAACATGGCGGCACCTGCAGCGCCTACCAATCCCAGTACGGGCAACAGCCACAACAAAGGAAAGTGACCATAGTTGGCCATCCACGCGCCCGCTTCGCGCACTACGGACTTGTTGAGAATATCGGGTAGTCCGGCGGTATCAACGATTGACGTGATGCGATAACCATCGATGGATTGCAACCAGATACCGGCAAAGGTGAATGAGCACACCAGCACAATCGCCGCGCCAACAGCGCCTTTGATTGCCCTCGCCTGGATAACACCTTCCGTGCGATGCGCCAGATAAGCACCGCCCTGTAAGGTGATCATTGCACTACTCACAACGCCGGTCAGAAGTGCAAAGGGATTCAGCAGTTGCCAGAAACTGCCGGTATAAGTCGATACCAGAAGGTCGTTGAAGTGGAACGGTACACCTTGCAGCAGGTTGCCAAACGCGATCCCGAACACCAGGGGCGGCACTGCCCCACCCACAAAGAGTCCCCAGTCCCAGGTGCTGCGCCAGGTGGAGTTGTGGATCTTGCTGCGATAGTCAAAACCCACGGGGCGGAAGAACAACGCCCAGAGGACCAGAATCATCGCCCAATAGAACCCGCTGAATGCCGTGGCATACACCACTGGCCATGCCGCGAACAACGCGCCGCCCGCAGTGATGAACCAGACCTGATTTCCATCCCAATGCGGACCGACGGTATTGATAACGACGCGACGCTCCATGTCATTGCGGCCAACAAAAGGCAGCAGCGTGCCAACCCCCATATCGTGGCCGTCCATGATGGCGAAGCCGATCAGCAGTACACCGACCAGCGCCCACCAGATAATTTTCAGGGTGAAGTAATCAAGCATGGAGGAGTTCCTTCAAATGGGCATCGTGAACATAACGGCCGGTACCGAGGCTGCCTGGACCTTGACGGGCAAACTTGATCATCAGGAACATTTCAACCACCAGCAGCACGGTGTAGAAAACGATGAATCCTGCCAGCGAGCCATAGAGGTTGTTGACGCTAAGCGTGGATACGCTCATGTGGGTCGGCAGCACGCCGTATATGGTCCAGGGCTGGCGGCCGTACTCAGCGACGAACCAGCCCAGCTCACAGGCAATCCATGGCGCAGGCAGCATGCAGAGCGCCCAACGCAGTAACCAGCGGCGGCGCGTGCAGGTCGACTTCAGGGTGCTCCAGAAGGCAAGGCCGAAGAGCATTAGCATGGCAAAACCAAGGCCTACCATGATCCGGAACGCCCAGAACATAGGCGTCACCCGTGGGACAGTATCGTTTACAGCCATTTCGATAATGGCCGGCGTTGCCTGGTTGACGTCCTCGACATACTTCTTGAGCAGCAAGCCAAAGCCCAGATCGGCTTTGTATTCTTCGAATGTCTTGAGCGCTGCTGAATCGGTGCGATTGGCCCTGACGGCTTCAAGAGCATTGACGGCGGTAATGCCTCGGAGAATTCGAGCGCGGTTCTTTTCTTTAATCTCATGAATGCCTGGAATTTGCTTGCTGACTGATCGTGTGCCAATCAAGCCCATCAGCCAAGGCACTTCAACCTCCCAGTTATTCTTGGACTCGGCTTCATTAATACTGGCCACCAACGTCAGGCCTGCCGGTGCAGGCTTCGTTTCCCACATGGCCTCCATGGCTGCCATTTTGGTTTGCTGTGCCTCACCCACCGTGTAACCAGACTCATCACCCAATACGATCACACTCAGCACCGATGCCAGGCCAAAGGCTGCCGCCACCCGGAAGCTACGTTTGGCAAACTCGACATCACGATTCTTGAGCAAATACCAACTGGAAATCGACAGCACAAACATCGAGCCGGTGACGTAACCGGCTGAGACAGTGTGGACAAACTTGGCCTGCGCCACTGGATTGAAAACCACCGCCCAAAAATCAACCATCTCCATACGCATGGTGATGTAACTGAACTCTGAACCCACCGGGTTCTGCATCCATCCATTGGCGATCAAAATCCACAACGCCGAAAGGTTTGTACCAATCGCCATCAGCAGCGTGACCAGCAAATGGTGCTCTTTCTTCAGACGATCCCAACCAAAGAAGAACAGTCCGATCATGGTCGATTCAAGAAAGAACGCCATCATGCCTTCGATTGCCAGTGGGGCTCCGAAGATATCGCCGACGTAGTGCGAGTAATACGCCCAGTTGGTACCGAACTGAAACTCCAGGGTGATGCCCGTAGTCACCCCCAAGGCGAAGTTGATGCCGAACAGCTTGCCCCAGAAACGCGTCATGTCTTTCCAGATGACATGACCGGTCATCACATAGACACTTTCCATGATGACCAGCAGCCAAACCATGCCAACCGTCAGCGGTACAAAAAGAAAGTGGTAAAGCGCAGTGGCTGCAAACTGCAGCCGAGACAAATCCACCAGGTGTTCTGAAATCACTTGCTTGCCCCTTGAGTCGAGGTGGGTACACCGAACCTGTCGCCGATGGTGTTCGAGTCGACGCTAACGCGCGAATCCCGGATGAACAGCCACCACAACACTGTCAGCACCAGTAGTTTGATCACTACTGCCGTGAGCAGATGGCGTCGAAGTCGTTTGTCGGAAATGGTCATGGCTATGCAGTTAGCACATGGCATGCCAAGGGCAAGAAGATTGATTTTCTCGTTTTAAAACAGTCACTTAATCAGCAAGCCGGTGATGCGCGAGAGGCCAGTGCGCTGCCAATCTGCCAGGGCTGGCAGTCATTGGCAGTCTTGTGACTTGAGCACTTACTACTAGGCCAGACCTTGTTCTTTCAATCGTCGATACAAAGTCCGTTCGCTAATACCCAGGTGCCTGGCCAGCTCACTGCGGGTACCTTTGAAAGTCGCCAGTTCCTGTGCCAGCGAGCTGCCGTCGATAGCAGTTGAAGTAGAGGCCTGAGCAGACGCCCCCACGGATACCTGGGGCAAATGTATGGAGCGGATCACCCCATCGTCAGCGAACAGACTGGCTCTTTCCAGAACATTGCGTAATTCACGGATATTGCCGGGCCAGGAAAACCGCTGCAATTGCATCAGAGCATCTGCATCTATCGTCAGTCGGCGTTTGCCTGTACCGGCACGTTGAAGAAATGAATTCACAAGCAAACCAATGTCCTCAACCCGGTTGCGCAAGGGCGGTAACTGAATGGGAAAGGCGCTGATGCGGTAGTACAGGTCCTGCCTGAACTCGCCTTTCTCCATCATTTTTTCCAGTGGTTTGTGGGTCGCAGCAATTAACCTGAAGTTAGCGTGAAGGGTCTCGACACTCCCGACACGGCGATAAGTGCCCGATTCGATCAGGCGCAACAACTTCACTTGCATTGCCAGTGGAACATCGCCAATTTCATCGAGAAACAACGTGCCGCCTTGGGCTGTTTCAACCAAGCCAGGCTTACGCGTGGTGGCACCGGTGAATGCTCCTTTTTCATGGCCGAACAGTTCGCTCTCAAATAACGTTTCGGTCAATCCAGAGCAATCAACGACGACAAAGGGTCCAGTGGCCCGCTCGCTGGTCTCATGTACGGCACGGGCGAACAGCTCTTTGCCCGTACCGGACTCGCCTAGCAGCAGCACTGGCAGCATTGATGGTGCCACCCGCTGCAGCTCTGACAGCGCCCGATTAAAGGCTGGTGAACGGCCGACCAACCCTTCGTTGCTGGGTCGTGCTGATGCACTGCGGACCAGGGTGAGACGCTCCACGTAGGCAGTAATAACACCGTGTTCGTCTAGAATCGGGCGCAATTCGACGTCGACATGCTCTGGACCGCGAGGCGTGTGGTGAATGTGCAAAACACGATCCGGTCCGCGCATTTCCTGCGCCTTTTTCATCGGACAATTCTCACCCGCCTGATCACAAGGCACATCGTAATGGTGTGAGATTTGATAACACTTATGTCCGATAAAGGGTTTGTCAGTGCTGCCAAACTGCCGCTGATAGGCAGTGTTGGCTGCCAGGATGTTGTAGTCCGGATCAAGCACGATCATCGGCTGGGGTTCGTGCTCAAGAAACGAAACCAGTGACTGCACTTGATCCGGGTGCGGGAGTGAATGGGTTGGGGTAGGCAGGATAGTCTTCATCTCGGCTCCTAAGAATCCATCCATCCTGTCGTGGCACTGCCACCCCTGTCAACAAGCACTGCCAATGGCAGTGAATCGAGGCAGATGCAGAAAAGCTCAAACCACATTTAGAAAATTAAACCGAATAAAATCAAATAGATAACAACATATTTTTGTGCAGGCCGAGCCTGGCAGACTTATTGCTATGTCAGTCCTTAGTGTGAGCGGCTTGGTAAAAGCCCCCTAAGGAGACAGGTCATGAGCGTAAAACTTCACGTCGAAGGATTCTTCGATTCTGCCACCAATACCGTCAGCTATCTTGTGTTGGATGAAGCCACCCACCACTGCGCTTTAATCGACAGCGTACTTGATTACGACCCTAAATCCGGCCACACCGCCACAACGTCTGCCGACAAATTGATTGCGAGGGTGAACGAACTCAATGCTACGGTCGACTGGATTCTCGAGACCCACGTCCACGCGGACCACCTGACGGCCGCGCCATACCTGAAGGAAAAACTCGGTGGAAAAATAGGGATCGGTAGTCAGATTTCGACGGTGCAAGAGGTGTTTGGCACGCTGTTCAATACTGGTGGCGAGATGCCCCGCGACGGAAGCCAGTTCGATCACCTGTTCGTTAATGACGAGCCGTTTGCCATTGGCACGCTGCAATGCCACGCACTTCATACACCGGGCCACACACCGGCCTGTATGACTTATGTGATCAGCGATGGGACCGAAACGGCTGCATTCGTCGGCGATACCTTGTTTATGCCGGACTACGGTACTGCACGCTGTGACTTTCCAGGCGGCAATGCGCGGACGTTGTTCCAGTCAATCAACAAGGTGTTGGGTCTGCCGGCCAATACCCTGCTGTACATGTGCCACGACTACCAGCCTGGTGGCCGCGAGGTGCAGTACGTCAGTACCGTTGCCGACCAGCGCGCGCACAACGTTCATGTGCGTAATGGCATCAGTGAGGAGGAGTTCGTGGCGATGCGCACCAAGCGTGATGCATCGATGGACATGCCGACGCTGATCCTGCCATCCGTTCAGGTCAACATGCGCGCCGGGCACTTGCCTGAGCCTGAAGCGAACGGGACGCGCTACCTGAAAATCCCGCTCAACGTCGCCTGACGTTGCCCTCCCCCCAAAAAACTCAGAAGAAAAATACCCTTAACGGAGACCCTTATGGACATTCGTTGCCTTGCACCTGGACTGTCGGTATCAGAACAGATTTTTCCCAATCAATTGGCAGAACTGAAAGACGCCGGTTTTCGCGCCATTGTGTGTAACCGTCCCGATGGTGAAGGCGGCGATCAACCCTTGTTTGCCGAAATCAAACGAGCCGCCCAAGCGCTCGGCATCGAGGCGCACTACCTTCCCGCGGAATCAGGCAAAGTCACCGACGAGCAAGGTATTGCCTTCGGCAAGCTCCTTGAAACACTGCCAAAACCGGTGTTGGCCTATTGCCGTTCCGGTATGCGCTCGACAACGATGTGGGCGCTGTCACAAGCGGGCCAACAATCCCTGCCACACATCGTCGAGTCCGCCAAAAAAGCCGGGTTCGATATGAAAGGCGTCATTCGCCGGATTGTGAATCAAGGGCGCACGCCGGTCGAAGTGGCTGAGGCGCAACATACAGTGGTCATCATCGGGGGCGGTGCGGCAGGTATCGCGACGGCATCCAGCTTGCTGGCACGAGACCCTGGACTCGACGTTGCCATCATCGACCCGGCAGATGTGCACTACTATCAGCCTGGCTGGACACTTGTCGGCTGTGGAGTTTTCGATGCACCCCAAACTGCCCGCACGATGGGTTCGACCATCCCCCGCGGTGTGCATTGGATCAAGTCGGCGGTCGCCGCTTTCGAACCCGAGAGAAATGCCGTCATTCTTGATGGATGCAGAGTCGTCAAATACGAGCAACTGATCGTGTGCCCCGGCCTGAAGCTCAATTGGCATGCAATCGAGGGGTTGTCGGACACCCTGGGCCGCAACGGCGTGACTTCAAACTACCTGTATCACCTTGCGCCTTATACGTGGGAACTGGTGCAGCAACTGCGTGGTGGCCGGGCCATTTTCACGCAACCGCCCATGCCAATCAAATGTGCCGGGGCGCCGCAAAAAGCAATGTACCTATCTGCCGATCATTGGAAACGTACCGGTGTATTGGACAAAGTCGAGATCGAGTTTTGCAGCGCCGGCGCGGTGCTGTTCGGAGTTCCCGATTATGTGCCAGCGCTGATGAAATACGTCACGGCCTATGGTATCGACCTGAATTTCGGCAACACACTCACCAGCGTGAATGGACCTGCACGGACTGCAACGTTCAACTGCGTCAATCCGGATGGCAGCGCCCATCTTGTTACGCGCGACTTCGATCTACTTCATGTGGTGCCGCCGCAAATTGCGCCGGATTTCGTTCGGGTCAGCCCTCTCGCTGACGCGGCTGGCTGGATTGATGTAGACCCTGCCACTCTGCGCCATAAAACCTGGGCAAATATTCACGCGCTGGGAGACGCCACCAACTCCAGCAACGCCAAAACCGCGGCAGCAGCGCGCAAGCAGGCGCCAGTCGTTGCCCATAATGTGTTGGCTGCAATGGGGAAAGCGAAAGGCAGCGCCCATTACGACGGTTACGGCTCCTGCCCGCTGACGGTTGAGCGCGGCAAGATCGTACTGGCTGAATTCACCTATGGCGGCAAGGTTGCCCCCAGTTTTCCATCCTGGCTGATTGACGGTACCCGGCCATCGAGGCTGGCATGGCTGCTCAAAGAGCGAATTCTTCCACCGCTGTATTGGAAGGGAATGCTCAGGGGCCATGAGTGGATGGCGAAACCTGAGATGGCTGACGTATGAAATCAGACCTGAAGGCAAGGAGACTGGGATGATCGTGGTCTTACTGCTCGGTCTTACTGTAGGAGTCATTCTGGCGCTGACCGGCGCCGGCGGAGGAATACTGGCTGTTCCATTACTGGTGTTCGGAGTCGGCTTGAGCATGGCCGAGGCAGGGCCAATTGGTTTACTGGCTGTCGGTTTAGCCGCGACCCTGGGTGCCGTAATGGGCCTCAAAAACGGCACCGTCCGCTATAAAGCGGCGCTTCTAATTGCAGGCGCGGGGATCGTCTGTTCTCCCCTTGGTCTTTGGCTGGCGCAGCGCACACCCAATCGCCCGTTGACGATCCTGTTTGCCTTCGTGCTGATGTACGTTGCGTTTCGGGTCTATCAACGATCGCTCGCGCCCTCCACGGAGTCGAAGCCCCCCGTCACATCCAAACCACCACCTTGTCTATTGGACGTCAACCGAGGAAAGCTTAACTGGACTGGTCCGTGTGCGTGGGCACTCACCGTCTCTGGCATTGTCGCGGGAGGGCTCTCTGGCTTGCTCGGCGTGGGCGGTGGCTTTGTGATGGTGCCGGCGCTCCAGCGATACACCAATTTGACCGCGCAGTCAGTGCTCGCAACGTCACTGGCCGTTATCGCGCTGGTTTCAATTTCCGGCGTTGCTGCAAGCTCGGCAGCCGGGCACTTGCAGTGGGCAGTCGCCATTCCGTTTTCCACTGGAGCATTGGTCGGAATGGTCGGCGGGCGTCTGATCGCGGCACGGCTAGCGGGTCCACACTTACAAAAAGGCTTCGCCGCAGTTTCCATGGTGGTTGCGGTGGCCTTGCTGGTGAAAGCGATCTAGTCATGTGCATACGCTGCAGTCACGGAAAGCAGGTGTCCTATCCCATCAGCAGTCCCGCAGCATTGGCAGTCATCCAACCCCTGTATCAACATTTTTTGCGCCGGAGAAATTTCATTAATGTCGACTGGCTCAACTTCACTCCCTGGTCATCCCTTGCCGGTGGCGCATTGATTGAGCTGGGGGCCAGTCTATTCGTCGTCGCCAACCGGCGTATCGCAGGGATCAGCGGGCTGGATCGGTTTGTTGCCCCTGGCCACTGGCATTTTCCGTTTCTGCCCTCTCTACACCTTGCTGGGCATCAAAACCTGTAACCGTCGCTGAACGACAGCCGTTGCACACTGGCCGCAGGACATACACCGTCCTGCATGACCGATCTAATCGGTGATGCCGGTTTTGTCGGCGATGCGCTGTTCATGCCTGATTACGGCACTGCCCGATGCGATTTTCCCGGTGGCGATGCGCGAAAACTCTTCCAGTCCATTCAAAAGTTGTTCGAGTGGCCCGACGATACCCGTTTATTTATGTGCCACGACTACAAGGCCCCGGGTCGAGATGGCTACCCTGAGCGGAGCAGTTTCAAAACTTGTTTGCACAAGGAGATTTTAATGTCCGACCTGAACGATCCACGCGTGTTCTTTGCTGCTGAGAGAACCTTGCTGGCGTGGAACCGAACCAGTCTTTCGCTGATGGCCTTTGGCTTTTTGATTGAACGATCCGGGCTACTGCTACAGATGCTAAAGCCGGGCGTTTGGGGGCCGCCTGGACAACATTTTTCGTTCTGGATCGGACTGGCTTTTCTCATGCTGGGCTCATGGGTTGCCTGCTGGTCATCCTGGCAATACAAAAAGGTGATCAAGACCCTCAAGCCCGTTGAGATCCCCCTTGGTTACAGCGTCAATGCAGGCCCTGGCATTAATGTCATTACTGCAATCCTGGGCGTTTTGCTCATGGCCTATTTGTCCATTATGTGAGCAAGGCTGGCCTGCCTGAACTCACTCGGCTTCCCGCCATCGATACCGCATACGAGGAAAAAAAACGGCAGCCCCATGGGCTGGGGGCTGGTGCAGTCGAGCATTTTTCGACGTGCAAACGCGCAAAATAAGATCGGCTCACAATTATTTCAAAATATTACTGAAAGCGCCGAAACGGTCATCAGACAGAAATAAATAAAGAATTAAATCGTCACTTCTCTGACTAGGTGGGTACCTCCACTTGACCCCTTCCATTGAGGTGTTGTCGTGATGTTGCTGACTAAAAAAAGCCTGTCTGTCTTGTTGGCTTCCCTCTGCATGAGCAGCCTTGCTCATGCAACCGATGTTACCGGCGCGGGCTCCAGTTTTGTCTATCCGGTTTTGTCCAAGTGGTCGCAGGACTACAGCAAAAGCTCCAGCAACCGTATCAATTACCAGTCGATCGGGTCGGGTGGCGGTATCGCTCAGATCAAGGCTGCAACAGTGGATTTTGGTGCGTCTGACGCACCGTTGTCTGCCGATGATCTCAAGGCTGGTGGCTTGGGCCAGTTTCCCAGTGTCATTGGCGGCATCGTGCCGGTGATGAACATTGAAGGGGTCGCGCCGGGCCAGTTGAAGCTCGACGGTGAGACCCTGGCGAAAATCTTCCTTGGTGAAATTACCGTCTGGAACGACCCGGCTATCGTCGCATTGAACCCGGGCATGAAATTGCCCGGCAGCACAATCACCGTCGTTCACCGCTCTGACGGCTCCGGTACCTCGTATAACTTCACCAACTACCTCTCCAAAGTGAGTGATGGCTGGAAATCGAAAATCGGTTTTGGCACCGCTGTGCCTTGGCCCGTCGGTGTAGGTGGCAAAGGTAACGAAGGTGTTTCCGCCTACGTAAAACAGATCAAAAACTCAATCGGTTATGTTGAGTACGCCTACGCCCTGCAAAACAAGATGACGCACGCGCAGTTGAAAAACGCCGCCGGGAAATTCATTCAGCCCAACTCCAAAGCGTTCCAAGCGGCTGCCGACACTGCGGACTGGGCTAACGCCAAGGATTTCAACCTGATCATGACCAACGCGCCTGGTGATAGCGCATGGCCGATCACGGCGACCACTTGGATCATCATGTACAAACAGCCAAAGAATGCCGAGCAAAGCCAAGCCGCCTTCAACTTCTTCAAATGGTCGTTGGAGAACGGTCAGCAACAGGCCTCGGCGCTGGACTATGTCGCGTTGCCTGACTCCCTGGTAAAGCGGATTGAAGGTTACTGGAAGTCTGACTTCGCCCATTGATCCAGCAACATTCAAAAGCCCCCTTCCTCAAGCCCGTTTTGCCTGGCGAAGGGGTTTGTTTGTGAGCAGACGTATGATGAACGACACAGTCCAACCTTTGACCATGCCCCTTCACACTGGCGACGTAACGAGTGATAGGCGTGCGGCTCGCGATCAGCGTCATGATCTCTGGTTCAAGCGTTCAATGCTGGGCGCCGCAATGCTGGTGCTGTTGCTACTGGCGAGCATCGCAGCCTCGACACTTTGGGGCGGCAGTCTTGCGCTCAAGACCTTTGGTCTCGACTTTCTTACAAGCACTGAATGGGATGCCGTCAATAACCACTTCGGTGCGTTGGTGCCAATTTACGGCACCTTAGTGACCTCTTTTCTGGCGTTACTGATTGCCGTTCCGGTCAGCTTTGGCATTGCGATTTTTCTTACTGAAGTAGCACCGCCTTGGCTGCGGATGCCCGTCGCCTCGGCGGTTGAATTGCTTGCGGGGATCCCATCGATTATCTATGGAATGTGGGGGCTGTTCGTTTTCGGCCCGTTCATGGCAGAAAACCTGTCGCCCTGGATCAATGACTATCTGGGTGAACTTCCTTTGGTCGGTTCGCTGTTTCAGGGGCCGCCATTAGGAATTGGCATGCTGACAGCGGGCATTGTGCTGGCAATCATGATCATGCCCTTCATCACCTCTGTCATGCATGAGGTGTTCCGTAGTGTTCCCACAACCCTCAAGGAGTCTGCATACGCACTTGGTAGCACTACTTGGGAAGTGGTCTGGGACATTGTTCTGCCTTACACCCGATCTGCGGTTGTCGGGGGAGTTTTTCTGGGCCTCGGACGGGCATTGGGCGAGACCATGGCGGTGACTTTCGTGCTGGGTAATGCCCAACAGTTCTCCGCCTCATTGCTGATGCCAAGCAGCTCCATCGCGTCAGTAATCGCCAACGAGTTCAGCGAGGCCTATACCGACCTGCATCGCTCGGCACTCATCGCGCTGGGTTTCCTGCTGTTTGTCGTCACCTTTATTGTGCTGGCATTAGCACGACTCCTGCTTATGCGGCTTTCACGCAAGGAGGGTCTATGACTGGTAACGAACGTCTCTACCAAATCCGCGCCGTCAAGAACCGGCTTGCAATGGTGCTCAGTTGTGGCGCCACGGCATTCGGCCTCATTTGGTTGGTCTGGATTCTGTTGACTACGGTCATCAACGGATTTCAGGCGCTAAATCTTCGTCTCTTCACACAGATGACACCGCCACCTGGTACCGAAGGTGGTCTGGCAAACGCCTTCTATGGCAGTGCCTTGATGTCCGCTATCGCCTTGCTGATCGGTACGCCGATTGGCTTGATGGCAGGAATCTGGCTAGCGGAATTCGCACGCCACTCGCGCCTGGGCACCACAGTCCGTTTCATTAACGACATTCTGCTGTCGGCACCGTCCATTGTGCTGGGCCTATTCATTTACACCGGCGTTATCCTGCCGTTGAACATACTGACTAACCACCAAGTCGGTTTCTCCGCTATCGCCGGCGCCCTGGCATTGGCGCTATTGGTGATTCCAGTGGTCGTGAGAACCACTGACGAGATGCTTCAGTTACAACCCTCAACCATGCGGGAAGCCGCGCTGGCATTAGGCGTCCCACAATGGAAACTGACTCTGCAAATCGTATTGCGGGCTGCAAAAGCGGGTGTGGTGACCGGTGTGCTTCTCGCACTGGCCAGAATTACCGGTGAAACAGCACCGCTGCTGTTTACAGCGTTCGGCAACCAGTTCTGGAGCAGCAATCTTCTGAAACCGATTGCCAGCGTGCCCGTGGTGGTTTTCCAGTACGCCATGAGCCCGTTCGATGACTGGCACTCCTTAGCCTGGGCTGGCGCATTGGTACTGACCTTGTTTGTACTGATACTCAGCTTACTGTCCCGCTTGATCCTTTTACGCAATAGGTCGACCTGATGAAGAGCCATGATCCTGCTAACGAAAAAACCAAAATTCGCGTTCGCGGCCTGGATTTTTTTTACAACAGCCAGCGCTCTCTGAAATCCATCGATATGGATATTCCAGAGAAACGCATCACTGCGATCATTGGCCCTTCAGGTTGCGGGAAGTCGACATTATTGCGGGTATTCAACCGCATCTACGCCATGTACCCGAAGCAGGAGGCGCGCGGCGAGGTGCTGCTTAACGGTGAGAATATTCTCGCCCCTGATTACTCGATGAACCGGCTACGTAGCCATATCGGCATGGTATTTCAGAAACCGGTGCCGTTTCCGATGTCCATTTACGACAACATTGCCTACGCCGTGCGCCACCATGAACAGCTCTCCCGTCATGAAATGGATGCACGCGTAGAGCAAGCACTCCACGGTGCAGCGCTTTGGAACGAGGTAAAGGACAAGCTCAAACAAAGCGCACAGAGCCTGTCGGGTGGCCAGCAACAGCGCCTGTGTATAGCGCGCACCATCGCTTTGCGCCCCCAAGTATTGCTTCTAGATGAACCGACCTCTGCTCTTGACCCGATTTCCACCGGGCGTATAGAGCAGTTGATTACTGAGTTGAAAGAGCAATACACCGTTATCATCGTGACCCATAACATGCAGCAAGCCGCACGCGTGTCGGACTACACCGCCTTTATGTTCATGGGCGAATTGATTGAGCATGATGTGACCGATAAGATCTTCACCTCACCAAAAGTGAAGCAGACAGAAGACTACATTACCGGTCGCTTTGGATAACTCCCCTACTTCATTCATTACATTCGTAAGCGCTCAGCTCCTGGAGCTGCGAGGAGTTCGGTAGCTTGGTGAGAACATTAGTGTGAATCGCCCCGGACTCTCCAGACACCATAGCCACCAAAATTCATAACTCATCCCGATTCCACGAGATGAAGGGGGCCCGCAGCACAAGCTGCCAGATGCTCCTCCTTCCTGCTTGCACGGAAAACAACTCCCTGTGCCACCAAGGTGGGGCCTGGTCTCGTGCCTCGCGCATTCTTGAGGCTGATGTCCGGATAACTGCCCGGTGAGATACGAACCTGCCGGCCTGGCCAATAGAAACGGAAATGCCAGCTTTTTCCGCCTTTGGCGCCGATGAACAGGTACACCCCATCCATATCCTTGAGGGTGTAGTTTTTCCGTAGTGTTTGGCGTTACGAACTGCCGTATTGGTCAACGGCATGGGTACATCCCCTCGTCTCGTTCGATTGAGGAGAGTTGTACGGGTCCGGCGATGCATCATCTATCTGGAAACTGCTACGAGCAAAACCCGGATTTCGAGGTACTTATTGATGTACTTAAAATCCGTGGCTGCTGGTAGATTTCGATAGAAATCGCAGGAACGAAAAAAGAGGCCGAAGCCTCTATTTTTCTAGCTTTGCAGCGCCAAATGGAACTCTGCAAAACAACATCTGGAGCGGGAAACGAGACTCACATCTGGCGTCCGACCCATTGAAATCTAAGGGGTTTCTTTTATTCCTAAAACAGGAATGGACTTGATTCTGGACTTGTTTTTTGGGCATATCAAGACCAAGAAATGTGATTGTTCCAACACACGCCACTTGGACTTTCCGTTACGAAATATCTTGGATCGGGTCTGTTCAGTACGCAGGGTTTGATACGAATCACCGACTATCGACAGCTACAGAAACGATAGAACCCGTCCTGCCGCAAGCGATGTGTTCCAGGCAACTGCAGCAATAGCCCAGCCCTCCTTTTATCGCCTTCCGACCAGAAACCCGTTTCAGGGACTTGTGCTTCCGGTATTATGGTATACCATCAGACGCACAGACACTCTTACCCTACACGGAGCAGCTCATGAGTTTCGAAATCCGCAAGATCGTCAGCTACGTCGAAGAAACCTTTATCGAAGGAGGCAAGGCTGCCGACAAGCCCGTGACCATGGTCGGGCTGGCCGTCGTGATGAAAAACCCTTGGCTGGGTCGCGGCTTTGTCGAAGACCTGAAGCCGGAAATTCGCGCCAACTGCTCCGACCTCGGTGCGCTGATGGTCGAGCGTCTGGTGGGCATCATCGGGGGCGCCGAGAAGATCGAGGCTTATGGCAAGGCCGCCGTAGTGGGCGCCGACGGTGAAATCGAACACGCCTCCGCCGTCATCCATACCCTGCGCTTCGGCAACCATTACCGCGAAGCGGTGAAAGCCAAGAGCTATCTCAGCTTCACCAACAAGCGCGGCGGCCCAGGCACCTCGATCCAGATCCCGATGATGCACAAGGACGACGAAGGCCTGCGTTCGCACTACATCACCCTGGAAATGCAGATCGAAGATGCACCGCGTGCCGACGAAATCGTGGTGGTTCTGGGTTGCGCCGACGGCGGCCGCCTGCACCCACGCATCGGCAACCGTTACATCGATCTCGAAGAGCTGGCCGCTGAAAACGCCCAGTAATCAAGGTCGATAAGAACAACAAAAAGGCATGCAGGAGCGCTCCATGATTCGGCTCACCGCTGAACTCACCCCGGCTGGCACCAGTTACCTGGCGACCGGCCAAGGCCAGCCCGTGGTTTTGATCCACGGCGTGGGCCTGAACAAAGAAATGTGGGGCGGCCAGGTCGTTGGCCTGGCCACGAAGTACCGCGTGATTGCCTACGACATGCTGGGCCATGGCGCCAGCCCGCGCCCGGAAAGCGGCACCCCCCTGCTCGGCTATGCCGACCAGTTGTTGGAGCTGCTCGATCACCTGCAATTGCCCCAGGCGACGGTGATCGGTTTTTCCATGGGTGGGCTGGTCGCACGGGCATTTGCCTTGCATTACCCGCAACGCCTGCAAGGCCTCGTGGTGCTCAACAGCGTGTTCAATCGCAGTCCCGAACAGCGTGCCGGCGTCATCGCCCGCACCGCTCAAGCGGCCGAACACGGACCGGATGCCAACGCCGAAGCCGCCCTGTCACGCTGGTTCAGCCGCGAATATCAGGCGGCCAACCCGGCGCAGATCGCAGCTTTGCGCCAAACCCTGGCAGACAATGACCCACAAGGTTACCTGACCACCTATGAGCTGTTCGCGACCCAGGACATGTACCGCGCTGACGATCTGGCCAGCATTCAGGTGCCGACTCTGATCGCCACCGGTGAACTGGACCCGGGCTCGACACCGGAAATGGCCGAGCAATTGGCCGCACGCATTCCCGGCGCGACAGTTGCCGTGCTCGCCGAACAGCGGCATATGATGCCCGTAGAATCTCCGCGCCTGGTCAACCAGCTGTTGCTGGAGTTTCTCGACACGGCAAACGCCCGACAAAACCAAATAAAGGGGATCGTTGCATGACACTCGCACGCTTCCAGATGTGCATCGGCGGTGAATGGGTCGATGCCCTCTCCGGCAAGACCTTTGAAAGCCTGAACCCTGCCCTGGCTCAAGCCTGGGCTGAATTGCCCGATGCCGACGAAGCCGATGTCGAGCGCGCCGTGCAGGCTGCGCAGACGGCTTTCGACAGCCCGGCCTGGCGCGGCCTCAGCGCCACCGCTCGCGGCAAACTGCTGCGGCGCCTCGGTGACCTGATCGCCGAAAACAAGGAACAACTGGCGCAGCTGGAAAGCCGCGACAACGGCAAGCTGATTCGCGAAACCCGCGGTCAGGTCGGTTACCTGCCGGAGTTCTTCCACTACACCGCGGGCCTGGCCGATAAGCTCGAAGGCGGCACCCTGCCCCTCGACAAGCCGGACCTGTTTGCTTATACGGTGCATGAAGCCATGGGCGTGGTCGCGGCGATCATTCCCTGGAACAGCCCGCTGTACCTGACGGCGATCAAACTCGCGCCGGCCCTCGCGGCAGGCAACACCATTGTGATCAAACCGTCCGAGCACGCCTCAGCAACCATTCTGGAGCTGGCGCGTCTGGCGCTGGAAGCCGGTATCCCGCCGGGCGTGGTCAACGTCGTCACCGGTTACGGCCCAAGCACCGGCGCCGCCCTCACCCGCCATCCGCTGGTGCGCAAGATCGCCTTCACCGGCGGCGCTGCCACGGCCCGGCATGTGGTGCGCAGCAGCGCCGAGAACTTCGCCAAGCTGTCGCTGGAACTGGGTGGCAAATCACCGAACATTATCTTTGCCGACGCTGACCTCGACAGCGCGATCAATGGTGCGATTGCCGGGATCTATGCGGCATCAGGCCAGAGCTGCGTTTCCGGCTCGCGGTTGTTGGTGCAGGACGAAATCTACGATGAGTTCGTTGATCGTCTGGTCGAACGTGCCAAGCGCATCCGCATCGGCAACCCGCAGGAAGACAGCAGCGAAATGGGCCCGATGGCCACTGCGCAACAACTGGCCGTGGTCGAAGGCTTGGTAGCCGACGCCGTGGCCGAAGGTGCGCGTCTGCGTCTAGGCGGCAAGCGTCCAGAGAATCTGGGGGATGGCTGGTTCTATGAGCCGACCCTGTTCGAATGCGACCGCAACTCGATGAAGATCATGCAGGAAGAGGTGTTCGGTCCAGTGGCCTCGGTCATCCGTTTCAAAGATGAAGCCGAAGCGCTGGCGATTGCCAACGACTCGCAGTTCGGCCTCGCCGCCGGCATCTGGACCCGCGACCTGGGGCGTGCCCATCGCCTGGCCCGGGACGTTCGCTCGGGGATTATCTGGGTCAACACCTACCGCGCTGTCTCGGCCATGGCGCCGATCGGCGGCTTCAAGAACAGCGGCTATGGACGCGAGAGCGGCATCGATTCGGTGCTGGCCTACACCGAGCTGAAAACGGTGTGGATCAACCTCTCTCAGGCACCCATGCCTGATCCCTTCGTGATGCGCTAGGAGACCGCCGACATGATCGAACCCGGCATTTACAAAGACGTCATGAGCTCGTTCCCATCCGGGGTCACGGTGGTCACCACCCTGGACCCGGACGGTGGCATCGTCGGCATCACCGCCAGCGCCTTCAGTGCGCTGTCGATTGATCCGGCACTGGTGCTGTTCTGCCCCAACTATGCCTCGGACACGTACCCAATTCTGCGTGACAGCAAGCAGTTCGCGATTCATCTGCTGTCGGCCGACCAGACTGCCGAAGCCTATGCGTTTGCGGGCAAAGGCAAGGACAAGGCCAAAGGCATCGACTGGCACCTCAGCGAGCTGGGCAACCCGCTGCTGCGCAAAGCCACGGCGATCATCGAGTGCGAACTGTGGCGTGAATACGACGGCGGCGATCACGCGATCATCGTCGGCGCGGTGAAGAACCTGATTCTGCCCGAGCAACCGGTCACGCCGATGATCTATCACAAAGGCAAGCTGGGCCCGCTGCCCACACTGGCCTGACGTCTACATTTGGGCTGCGTCTCCCCCCCCCCCGGTGCGGCCCTTTTTTACTTCTATTATGGGAGCCGGCATGAGCCCAGCAGCCTTGCAACTGTTCCGCCAGCAGGCCTACATCGACGGCCAGTGGCTGGATGCGCCCGATGGCGTCTGTCAGGACATTTTCAACCCGGCCACCGGCGAAAAGATCGGCCAGGTGCCCAACCTTGGCGCCGCAGAAGCTCGTCAGGTCATCGCCGCCGCCAACAAAGCCTGGCCGGCCTGGCGCGCACTGACCGCCAAAGAGCGCAGCCAGACGCTCAAACGCTGGCACGCGCTGATGCTCGAGCACGCCGATGCCCTGGCAGAAATCCTTACTCTGGAACAAGGCAAGCCCTTGGCGGAGGCCAAGGGTGAAATCCTTTACGCCGCAAGCTTCATCGAGTGGTTCGCCGAAGAAGCCAAACGCATCTACGGCGACACCATTCCCAGTCACAAAGCCGATGCGCGCATTGTGGTCAGCAAGGAACCGATCGGCGTGGTCGCGGCCATCACCCCGTGGAATTTCCCGGCGGCGATGATCACCCGCAAGGCCGGCCCGGCGCTGGCGGCCGGTTGCCCATGCATCGTCAAACCGGCACCGGAGACGCCGTTCTCGGCGCTAGCCATGGCCGCGTTGGCGGAACAGGCCGGGATTCCACCGGGCATTTTCAATGTGATCACCGGCGACGCCGTGGCCATCGGCGGCGAGCTGACCGCCAGCCCGCTGGTGCGCAAACTGTCGTTCACCGGCTCCACCGCCATTGGCAAGTTGCTCATGGCGCAGTGCGCGCCAACGCTGAAAAAAGTCTCGCTGGAATTGGGGGGCAACGCGCCCTTCATCGTGTTTGACGATGCTGATCTGGAGCGCGCCGTAGAAGGTGCGCTGATCGCCAAGTTTCGCAATGCCGGGCAAACCTGTGTCTGTGCCAATCGCTTCCTGGTGCAAAGTGGCATTCATGATGCTTTTGCCACGCGACTGGCCGAGCGCGTGGCGCAACTGAACGTTGGCAGTGGTTTCGAGGCAGGTGTCACTCAAGGCCCGCTGATTAACGAACGCGCGGTGGCCAAAGTCGAAGACCACGTTCAGGACGCCCTCTCCCAAGGCGCCCGACTGCTTTGCGGTGGTGAACGTCATGCACTGGGGCACGGCTTCTTCCAGCCAACCGTGCTGGCCGGCGTGACCGGTGAAATGAAAGTCGCTCAAGAGGAAACCTTCGGCCCGCTGGCCGCGGTGTTCCGCTTCGAGAGCGAAGCCGAGGCTGTGCAGTTGGCCAACAACACCGAATTCGGCCTCGCGGCTTACTGCTACACCCGCGACCTGGGCCGGGCCTGGCGCATGAGTGAAGCGCTGGAATACGGCATGGTCGGGATCAACGAAGGGCTGATTTCTACCGAAGTCGCGCCTTTTGGCGGGATCAAATCCTCGGGGCTCGGTCGTGAAGGGTCCAAGTACGGCATCGAAGATTATCTGGAGCTCAAATACACCTTGATGGGCGGGCTCGACGATTTTGGGAGCGCACAGCGATGAGCAATGAAAAATATGAAAAAGGCCTGAAAATCCGCACCCAGGTGTTGGGCGAAGCCTACGTGAACCGGTCCATCGAGAACGCCGACGACTTCACCCAGCCATTGCAGGAGATGGTCACCGAGTACTGCTGGGGCCATGTCTGGGGCCGTGAGGGTTTGTCGCTTAAAGAGCGCAGCATGATAAACTTGGCAATGATTTCGGCCCTCAATCGGCCTCACGAACTCAAGCTGCATGTACGCGGCGCCTTGCGTAACGGGCTGAGTCGTGAACAAATACGCGAAATTCTGCTTCAGGTCGGTATTTATTGCGGTGTTCCCGCTGCCGTAGACAGTTTCCGGCTCGCCCGTGAAGCCTTCGCCGAAGCCGATGCCGAGGCCTCCAGTTAACCCTTGGCTGTTTGATCTGACCGAGCACAGAGATTCTTGCGATCGAAGTGCTCTTTTTGCATGGACAGCCACACTCAGAGCGGACCCCATGAAACGCCTGCCACTCGACGACAGCTTCAAGGTCAATCGCAATCCCGTTACCCTGCGCGAAATCGTGCTGGATAAACTGCGAAGCGCCATCATGAACTTCCAGCTCATGCCGGGAGACCGCTTGGTCGAACGCGATTTGTGTGATCGCCTGGGGGTCAGTCGCACTTCCGTTCGCGAGGCCTTGCGTCACCTGGAATCCGAAGGCCTGGTGGAGTTCGCCGACGCCAAAGGGCCCAGTGTCGCCATCATTACCCTGGCCGATGCCGTCGATATCTACGAACTGCGTTGCGTGCTCGAAGGCCTGATCGTCCAGCTGTTCACCCTGCGTGCCAAGGCCAAGGACATCAAGGCCCTGGAAAAAGCCCTGGAGGAAAACCGCAAGGCCCTCAAGGAAGGTGAACTGCAACAGGTCATCGACTCGGTTCAGGGTTTCTACGATGTCCTGCTCGAAGGCTCCGGCAACCATGTGGCGGCCACTCAGCTGCGCCAGTTGCAGGCGCGAATCAGCTACTTGCGGGCGACCTCGGTATCCCAGGAAAACCGTCGTGGCGCCAGCAATCAGGAAATGGAACGCATGGTCGAGGCCATCAAGAGTGGCGATCCCCTCGCCGCCCACCAGGCTTGCGTCGATCACGTGCGCGCCGCTGCAACCGTCGCTCTCGATTACCTCAAGCGCAAACAGGAAGAAACCGGGGCGATCCCGGCAATCACCCTGCCCATCGCGCTTAAAGAACCGCGTATAGGTCGCTAAAAATGTTCAGCCCGAGCTTTTGTCCAAAGTGCGGCGGCAGTGACCTCAGTCACCAGCTGCCGCCGGGCGATACGCACGAGCGCCTGATGTGCCGCGATTGCGGCTACATCCATTACGTCAATCCGAAAATCATTGCCGGCTGCATCATCGAGCAGGACGGCAAGTATTTGCTATGTCAGCGCGCCATCCCGCCGCGTCCTGGCACCTGGACGTTGCCGGCCGGCTTCATGGAAGGCGGCGAGACCACCGAGCAGGCGGCGCTGCGCGAAGTCTGGGAAGAGAGCGGCGTGCGCGCGGAAATTCTCTCGCCCTACTCGATCTTCAGCGTGCCGAAGATCAGCGAGGTGTACATCATCTTCCGCGCCATTGCGTTGGAGATCACCGGGCAGTACGGGCCGGAAACCCTCGACTACAAATTCTTCGCACCCGAGGACATCCCTTGGGACAGCATCTACTACCCGGCGATCCGGCAGATCCTCGAACGCTATATCGAGGAACGCCAGGCCGGGGTGTATGGCATCTACATCGGCAACGATGATACCGGCAAGATCCACTTCATTCGCTGAGTCTGTTTCTACACGCGGCCCTCAGGGCGCCACGCCCTCGACAATGATGATCTGAGCCCGGGCCACGCCCTCGCGGTGCCGTTTCGCCTCTTGATACTGCTCTGAGTGGTAGCAGGCCAGCGCCTGTTCGTACGAGTCGAATTCAATCACCACGTTGCGTTGCGGCGTGGGCCCGCCTTCCAGCGCTTCGCTGCGCCCGCCCCGGGCCAACATCCGTCCGCCATACAACGCGAAGGCCGCTGGCGCCCGCTGGGTGTATTGGCTGTATTGATCGAGGTCGGTGACATCGACATGAGCAATCCAGTACGCCTTCATAGTGACCTCTCAGTTTATTTTGTATTATGGTATACCACATAATATTTCCATCAAACACTGAGAATCCCAACATGGCCTTCAACAGCATCGAAGAAATCATCGAAGACTATCGCCAAGGCAAGATGGTGCTCCTGGTCGATGACGAGGACCGGGAAAATGAAGGCGACCTGCTGCTGGCCGCCGATTGCTGCACGGCCGAGGCCATCAGCTTCATGGCCCGGGAAGCACGCGGCCTGATCTGTCTGACCTTGATCGACGACCACTGCCAACGCCTTGGGCTGGAGCAGATGGTGCCGAGCAATGGCAGCGTGTTCAGTACCGCGTTTACCGTGTCCATCGAGGCCGCCGTGGGCGTGACCACCGGCATCTCCGCCGCCGACCGGGCGCGCACCGTGGCAGCCGCGGTTGCCGTTAATGCCGGGCCCGCCGACCTCGTGCAACCCGGCCATATTTTCCCGCTGCGCGCCAAGGAAGGCGGCGTACTGACTCGCGCCGGTCATACCGAGGCCGGTTGCGACCTGGCACGCCTGGCCGGCTTCACCCCGGCCTCGGTGATCGTCGAAGTAATGAACGATGACGGCACCATGGCTCGCCGCCCGGACCTGGAAGTGTTCGCGCGCAAGCACGCGATCAAGATCGGCACCATCGCCGACCTGATCCACTATCGCCTCAGCACCGAACACACCGTGGTGCGGATCGGTGAACGTGAACTGCCCACTGTACACGGCACCTTCCGTCTGATCACCTTTGAAGACCGCATTGAAGGTGGAGTCCACATGGCAATGGTCATGGGTAAATTGCACCGGGACGAACCAACGCTGGTGCGCGTGCATGTGATCGATCCGCTGCGCGATCTGGTGGGCGCCGAATACAGCGGGCCGTCCAACTGGACGTTGTGGGCAGCGCTTCAGCGAGTAGCCGAGGAAGGTCGTGGCGTGGTGGTGGTGCTGGCCAATCATGAGTCGTCGCAAGCGCTCCTCGAACGCGTCCCGCAACTCACCCAGGCGCCCAAACAATTCAGCCGCTCCCAATCGCGCATCTATTCTGAAGTGGGTACCGGCGCGCAGATTCTGCAGGATCTTGGCGTGGGCAAGTTGCGTCATCTTGGCCCGCCGCTGAAATACGCGGGTTTGACCGGTTACAACCTGGAAGTCGTGGAAAGCATCCCTTTCACCGAATGATTCCTGGCCTCTTTCTATAAACGTGAAGGCCGCTACCCGTGGCCTGACGGAAAAAAAACATTTTTGGCTGATAGCCGGTAAGGCAAAGTGCTTGCACAAAGTTTGGAATACCATAATATGATATTCCATAGACCGAACGATTCAGCCAAGTGCGCCCGCCAGGGAAAGCACCAATAAGAGCCCTTGGCACGGTCGCCTTTAGAGGCCAGATGGACCTACTGCTCCCGATAGGCGGGCATTACCAAGCCCGCTCAAAAACACAACAAATGAGGGCGTGAAAATGGTGTTGAACAAACGTGCAACCGCAGTACTGTTCGCAGGCTTACTGGCCACGGCCAGTCACGTGGTCATGGCGGCTGAAAGCGTCAACTTCGTCAGTTGGGGCGGCAGCACCCAGGATGCACAGAAGCAGGCCTGGGCTGATCCGTTCAGCAAAGCCAGCGGCATTACCGTAGTCCAGGATGGCCCGACCGACTACGGCAAACTCAAAGCCATGGTCGAAAGCGGCAACGTGCAATGGGACGTGGTCGATGTCGAAGCCGACTTCGCCCTGCGCGCCTCCGCCGAAGGCTTGCTCGAACCCCTCGATTTCAACGTTATTCAGCGCGACAAAATCGACCCGCGGTTTGTCTCTGACCATGGCGTCGGTTCGTTCTATTTCTCCTTCGTCCTCGGCTACAACGAAGGCAAGCTAGGCAGTGGAAAGCCGCAGGACTGGTCTGCACTGTTCGACACCAAAACCTACCCTGGTAAACGCGCCCTTTACAAATGGCCGAGCCCCGGCGTGCTTGAACTGGCCCTGCTGGCCGATGGCGTAGCCGCCGACAAGCTCTACCCGCTGGATCTTGATCGCGCCTTCAAAAAACTCGACACCATCAAGAAAGACATCGTCTGGTGGGGTGGCGGCGCACAGTCGCAACAACTGCTCGCTTCCGGTGAAGCCAGCATCGGCCAGTTCTGGAACGGTCGGATCTACGCCCTGCAACAGGATGGCGCGCCGGTGGGCGTGAGCTGGAAACAGAACCTGGTCATGGCCGACATTCTGGTCATACCTAAAGGCTCGAAAAACAAGGCCGCAGCCATGAAGTTTTTGGCCAACGCCAGCAGCGCCAAAGGACAAGCTGACTTCTCCAACCTGACCGCCTATGCGCCGGTCAACGTCGACAGCGTGGCGCGCCTGGACTCAGTGCTGGCCCCTAACTTGCCGACTGCCTACGCTAAGGATCAGATCACTCTTGATTTCGCGTACTGGGCCAAAAACGGTCCGGCCATCGCGACACGGTGGAACGAATGGCTGGTCAAATGAAAATGACAGCAGCACCCCTTCAACCTACTCCGACCGGGAGCGCCATTGGCGCTGCCGGTTCGGCCTCCGGCAAGGCGGCTGTGATGAAGCAATCCCCTTCCCTGGCGCAGCGCTGGCGCGGTTCGAGCAACCTGATTCCCGCCCTGCTGTTCCTCGGCCTGTTTTTTCTGGCGCCGCTGATTGGGCTGTTGCTGCGTGGCGTGCTGGAGCCGACCCCGGGTCTTGGCAACTACGAGCAGCTGTTCGCCAACTCGGCTTACGCCCGAGTCTTGCTCAACACGTTCTCGGTGGCCGGGCTGGTGACGCTGTTCAGCCTGCTGCTGGGCTTTCCGCTAGCCTGGGCGATTACCCTGGTGCCACGTGGCTGGGGTCGCTGGATCCTCAACATCGTGCTGCTGTCGATGTGGACCAGCCTTCTCGCGCGGACCTACTCCTGGCTTGTGCTGTTGCAGGCGTCCGGGGTGATCAACAAAGCATTGATGGCGATAGGCATCATCGATCAGCCGCTGGAGATGGTGCATAACCTCACCGGCGTGGTGATCGGCATGAGTTACATCATGATCCCGTTCATCGTGCTGCCGCTGCAGGCGACCATGCAGGCCATCGACCCGATGATTCTGCAAGCCGGCTCGATTTGCGGCGCCAGTCCGTGGACCAACTTCTTCCGGGTATTCCTGCCGCTGTGTCGGCCGGGGCTGTTCTCCGGTGGCTTGATGGTGTTTGTGATGTCCCTCGGTTACTACGTGACCCCGGCACTGCTGGGCGGCGCGCAGAACATGATGCTGCCCGAATTCATCATTCAGCAGGTGCAGTCGTTCCTCAACTGGGGTCTGGCCAGCGCCGGCGCCGCGTTGCTGATTGTCATTACGCTGGTGTTGTTCTACTTCTACCTGAAGCTCCAGCCGGAATCCCCGGTTGGCGCCAGCAACGCGAGGTAAGCCGTCATGCTCCTGACCCCTAATGCCATGAGCCGCCGGATGCGCTTGGGCCTGTACCTCACCACCGGACTGATCGCGCTGTTCCTGTTGCTGCCGATCGTGTTCATCGTGCTGCTGTCATTCGGTTCCTCCCAGTGGCTGGTGTTCCCACCACCGGGCTGGACTCTGAAATGGTACGGCCAGTTCTTCTCTAACGCTGACTGGATGAACGCGGCCGTGGCCAGCCTCAAAGTCGCGGTACTGACCACCTTTTTTGCTGTGGCGTTGGGCCTGCCGACCGCTTTTGCGCTGGTACGCGGACGGTTCCCTGGACGGGAAATGCTCTACGGCCTGTTTACCCTGCCAATGATCGTGCCGCTGGTGATCATCGCGGTGGCGGTGTATGCGCTGTTCCTGAAACTGGGCTACACCGGCACGATGTTCGCTTTCGTGGTCAGCCACGTGATTGTTGCGTTGCCGTTCACCATCATCTCGATCATCAACTCGCTGAAGCTGTTCGATCAGTCCATTGAAGATGCCGCAGTGATCTGTGGCGCCTCGCGCCTGCAAGCAGTGTTCAAGGTGACCTTTCCGGCGATTCGTCCGGGCATGGTGGCCGGTGCCCTGTTTGCGTTCCTGGTGTCCTGGGATGAAGTGGTGCTTAGCGTGATGATGGCCAGCCCGACCCTGCAAACCCTTCCCGTGAAAATGTGGACCACCCTGCGCCAGGACCTGACGCCCGTGATCGCCGTCGCCTCGACGCTGCTGATCGGCCTCTCGGTATTGGTCATGGTCATCGCCGCCGCCCTTCGCCGGCGCAATCCAATCAGCGCCTGAGCGCCCAGGAGTACGACATGAGTGCAGTGATCAAAGATTCCGCGCATCAGAACGACCAACCGTTGGTTAGCCTGCGCAACCTGAACAAGTACTACGGCGATTTTGCCGCCGTGGACAACATCTCGCTGGACATCAAGGACGGTGAATTCCTCACGTTCCTCGGCTCCAGCGGCTCAGGTAAAAGTACAACGCTGTCGATGCTCGCCGGCTTCGAAACCCCGAGCAGCGGCGAGATCCTGGTCAATGGCCAGTCGCTGGTCAACGTACCGCCGCACAAGCGTGACATCGGTATGGTGTTCCAACGTTATTCGCTGTTCCCACACCTGTCGGTGCGCGACAATATCGCGTTCCCGCTGGCCATTCGCAAACTGGCCACCGCGGAGCGCGAACGCCGGGTCGATGCGATGCTCAAACTGGTGCAGCTTGAGCAATTTGCGCATCGTCGCCCATCGCAACTCTCCGGCGGCCAGCAGCAACGGGTCGCCATCGCTCGAGCCCTGGTCTACGAGCCACGCATCCTGCTGATGGACGAACCCCTTGGCGCCCTGGATAAAAAGCTGCGTGAAGACTTGCAAGACGAACTGCGCCAGCTGCATCGGCGCTTGGGCATCACCATTGTCTACGTGACCCACGACCAGGAAGAAGCGATGCGCCTGTCCCAGCGCATCGCAATTTTCAGCCACGGTAAGATCGTCGGTTTGGGCAGCGGTTACGACCTGTACCAGAACCCGCCGAATGCCTTTGTTGCTTCGTTCCTTGGCAACTCGAACTTCCTCAAGCTCAAGGCTCAAGGCAATGCGATCGCTACGTTTGAAGGGCAATCGTTGTCGATTCGACTGACCGCAGGATTGCAAACCGATCAGGATGTACTGCTGATGGTGCGTCCGGAAAAAGCCTTGGCGCTGAGCGTCGAGCAAGCGGCTCAGAAACCGCTAGCGGCAGGCTGGAATGAAGTGTCGGCCATTGCGGGCGAAGTGCTGTTCCTCGGTGAAAGCCAGACCTGCACCGTGATGACTTCCGGCGGTACCTCGATGACCGTCAAGGCGCTCTCCGCCGCCGGCATGCCTCTGAAGACTGGCGATCCGGTTCGGGTGCGCTGGGCCACTGCGGATGCTTGCGTGTATACCGAATGGGCTGAGAGTGATCTGAACAAGGCTGCTGGGGCTCATTGATTTGGCGCCGGTCCATGCCAGTGGGCTGTGATTGATCTGTCACCCTCGGGCCGCTGCAACGTCGGGTTGCAGCGGCCTTTTTTTTTGATCTCACTATCCCTCTGCCTGACTCATCGTTTAAACCTCCCGGTATCGCCACGAACACAGCATCCGTGCCCTGCCCCGAACCAATGTGTATCTTCCCTCGCGAATACATCCTTCAGCCAACACCATCATCGCCTGACCAGCCGCTTTCTCCAGCGAGCTCACGCAATGAAGCTTTAGTGGACACAGCATTCAAGCTCGGCACCGATCAAATGTGCGCCTTCAGCTCTCCCTCTGTTCACCATCCAAACGAAAATGCCCGGCACAGGCCGGGCATCTCAGACGAACAGAAGACGGGTTTGATTAATCGGCATAACCGAGTCTGGAAGCTTTGCGCTCTTGCGCTTGACTGCGGGTAGCCAGGCAATAATACAACGGACAAGTCACCACCAGCCCCACCAGCCACGACAGGTCAGCACCTTCCACCAGATTGGCATACGGCCCGACATACAACGACGTATTGGCAAACGGCAGCTGCACAATAATCCCGATGAAATACGCAACGATCGCATGCAGATTGAAACACCCGTAAATCCCGCCATCCGCACGGAAGATCGAGGCGATGTCATAGCTGCCACGCTTGATCAGATAGAAATCAATCAGGTTGATCGACGCCCAAGGCACCAGCACCAGCAACAGCGCCAAAATCAGGCCGATGAACTGCGAGATGAAGTCTGCGGAAGCGCCCAATGCGACGAAGCAGCACCCCGCCAGCACCCCACTCGACAACACCACGCGCACCTTGATGCTCGGCGTCCATTGGCTGGCGAAGGTCTGGATCGAGGTGATAATCGACAGCACCGCGCCATACAGATTCAAGGCGTTGTGGCTGATGATGTTGAGCAAAAACAGCACCATCAGAATCGGCCCCAGCCAGCCGGTGGATTGCTTCACCGCGGCCATCGCTTCGGTGCCTTCTGGAGTGGCCAACACCGCCACCGCGCCGAAGGTGAACGAGAGAATGGTGCCCAAGGTCGCGCCCAGATACGTGGCGAAAAACGGACGGGCGATCCCGATATCCGCCGGCAGGTAACGCGAGTAGTCCGATACATACGGCGAGAAGCTGATCTGCCAGATGATCCCCAACGACACCGTTGCCAGCCAGCCCGACAGGTTGAAACTGCCGCGAGTGAAGAAGTCCGCCGGCAGGTCGTGAGCGAAGATGTAAAGGAAACCGGCAAGCAAGGCACTGCCCATGACCCAGGTTCCGATGCGATTGAGGGTGTGAATGAAGCGGTAACCGATAACCCCGATTGCGGTAGCGCTGAGCGCACCGATGAGGATGCTCGCCGGCACCGGAACTGAAGGCGCAATGCCGACAATGGACTTGCCGGCCAAGACGATGTTGGAGATGAAAAAGCCGATGTAGATGATCGCCGCAAAGAACACGATCAGCAACGCACCATAACGGCCGAACTGTCCGCGGCTCTGCACCATCTGCGGAATCCCCATGCGCGGACCTTGGGCCGACGCGAGGGCAATCACCAGGCCACCGACCATGTGCCCGAGCGCAATCGCCAACAGCCCCCAGAACAGGTCGAGATGGAAAACTTGAACCACCATGGCGCCGGTCACGATGGGCAAGGGCGCGATGTTGGTACTGAACCATAAAGTGAAAAGGTCGCGGGCCTTCCCGTGGCGTTCCGCGAGTGGGACGTAATCGACCGTGTGATTCTCGATCAGGGGGTCTTGCCGGGACATCTGGGACATGTGCATGAACTCTAGTTTGTCTGATCTTATTGTTGTACGAAGCCAAACCGGGGACGCTCTTTGGCGGTCCCTCAGATGCGAGTCATATTATGGTATTCCAACTTTTAAACAAGGCTAATCGGGTCTTTTAGCATCCCTAATCCCGATAAATGAGCGCCAACAAATTCCAGTCAAATCCCGTATTCATTGGGCTTAATGCCCAATACGTGCGTTTATCGGGGAAAAGAAAAAGCCCTTGCAAACGATGTATTACGGTATACCATCAGACCTACAAACCCATAAAAACCTGTTTCACCGCCAGAGGACCGTCCCATGATCGATGCCGCCATCTACAAACAAGTGATGGGTTCGTTTCCGTCCGGAGTGACTGTGATCACCACGCTGGATGACGACGGCCAAATCGTCGGCCTTACCGCCAGCGCCTTCAGCTCGCTGTCCATGGACCCGGCCCTGGTGCTGTTCTGCCCCAACTACAGCTCCGATTCCTATCCGGTTCTGATCAAGAACAAACGCTTTGCCATTCACGTCCTGTCCGGCGGCCAGCAGAGCGAAGCCTATGCCTTCGCGCGCAAAGGCAAGGACAAGGCCCAAGGCATCGAATGGACCTTGAGTGAACTGGGCAACCCGATTCTGGCTAACGCCACGGCGGTGATCGAATGCGAGCTGTGGCGCGAATACGAAGGGGGCGACCACGCGATCATGGTCGGCGCGGTGAAGAACCTGATCGTGCCCCAGCAGAACGCAGGGCCACTGGTGTATTGCCACGGCAAGATGGGCGCGCTGCCCGTCCTCGCCTGACTCAATCAAACGGCAGCGGCATGTATCCGCACCGCTGCCTCTCCTGCTCACGTTCTGAAACGACTCACCAACTGATTCAATGTCTCGGACAATGCGGTCAGGTTCTTCGCATCCTGCCGGGTAGAATCTGCAAGACTGGAAACCAACTGCGCATCACCGTGAATCTGGCTGATGTGCCGGTTGATGTCTTCGGCCACCTGATGCTGCTCCTCTGCCGCCGTGGCGATCTGCGTATTCATGTCACGGATCACATCCACCGATTCGCGGATCAACCCAAAACTGACCCGCGCTTCATTGATCGACACCACCGTCTCCTGCGACACCTCCAGACTGGCGTGCATTTGCTTGCCCATCTGATGGGTACGCCGTGCCAGATTACCGAGCAAGCCATCGATCTCACCCGTGGAGTCGGAGGTGCGCTTGGCCAACGCCCTCACCTCATCGGCCACCACAGCAAAACCGCGACCCTGCTCACCGGCACGTGCCGCCTCGATGGCAGCATTTAACGCCAGCAGGTTGGTCTGTTCAGCAATCGAACGAATCGTGCCGAGAATCGACTGTATGTCGTTACTGTCTTTTTCAAGTTGCTCCATCGCCTGGGCGGAGTGCTCAATCTCTTGGCTCAGACGCCCGACATTGTTCACTGCTGCATCGATTTGCTGCTGCCCGGTATGCGCCTGGCGCTGTCCATTATCGGCCGAGTCGGCAGCCCGGCTGCAGGAGCGCGCGACTTCATTGGACGTGGCCACCATCTCATGAAACGCGGTGGACACCATGTCCACCGCCTCACGCTGACGAGACGCAACGTCGGCCATTTCCACCGAGACTTCAGTGGCGCTGCCGGAACTGCTGTGAATCTGCCCCGCTGCCTGGCCGATGCGCTGGATTAACGTTCGGATCGCTTCGAGAAACTGGTTGAACCAGCCAGCCAACTGCGCCGTTTCATCCCGCCCACGCACTGCCAGACGTGCAGTCAGGTCGCCTTCACCTTGAGCGATTCCTTCCAGACCGCTAGCCACGCTCCGAATCGGCTTGACAATCAACCCGGCAAACCAGGCTCCGCCCATGGCAAAAAATCCGGCGCAGACCAAGGCGATCGCAGCAATGATCCAAGTCAATCGAGTGGCACCGGCCATCACTTCACTTTCCCGGACCACACCGACAAAGCGCCAGCCCAGCGCTTCGGACGGCCAAACAAAAGCCATGTAGCGCTCGCCCGCCAGTTTGACTTCAACCAGCCCCTTGCCGGCTTCACTTAACTCGCGGTAACCATCACCCAGCTCACTGAGCTTTTTAAAGTTGTGGGACGGCTCATTCGGATCGACCAGTACCGTGTCATTGCCTTCCATCAACAGCAAATAGCCGCTGTCACCAAGCTTGATCTGCTTGACCAGGTCGGTTAATTGCTTGAGCGAGACGTCGATGTTCACCACCCCGGCATTACTGCCCAGGCGATTGGTGAAGCTCTGGACGGTGCTGACCAGCACCACATCGTCGGCCGCCCAGTAATAGGCATCAGTTCGTAGAGTCTTGCCCGGCTGCGCCATCGCAGTTTTGTACCAGGGCCGTGTACGAGGATCGTACCCGGAGAGCTTGGGATCACCCGGCCAGAACACGTAACCGCCGTCTTCAGTACCCAGTGACAGATAGGCATAGGCCGAATGACTCCTGGCCAACCCCGAGAACAGCTGAAACAGTTGCTGATCATGCTCGCCCATGGGCATTTGGGCCGCGTCACTCGCCATATATCGTTTGAGACTGGCATCAATACTCTGCAATTGCGGATGTTCGGCCAGGTAGGCGACATTCTGGCTGATGCCTTCGAAGAACAGTTGCATGGCGTTTTCGACCTGACGGATCTCCCGTCCACTGCTGTCGCTAAACGTTTCCCGTGCCTCTTGGCGTACGTTGAGGATGATCAGCACAGCTACCAGAATAACCGGGAGGCTGGCGATCGCCGCAAATGCGAGGATCAGTTTTTGTTTTATGTTCATCAAGCTCGCCTTCCTTGTGAGGTGAGTAGGACCGTCGGAGAGAAATATTTTGTGGATATTCCATATTATGGTATACCAATAACGAATCAGCCGAATAGCCGTTCTCAGCGACGCGCTTCAACCGGCGAGAACTCCCGGGAGCGCCTAGCGCTCATTCCAGGCAACAGGCCTGCAGTCGACAGGCCGACAACAAAAGATCCGAGGTAAGCGTCATGAAGTTTTCATTGTTCGTGCACATGGAACGCTGGGACGAAAGCATCAGCCACCGTCAGTTGTTCGAAGACCTGACGGAACTGACCCTGATGGCTGAAGCCGGCGGTTTCAGCACCGTCTGGATCGGCGAACACCACGCGATGGAATACACCATCTCGCCGAGCCCGATGCCGTTGTTGGCCTACCTGGCCGCCAAGACCACCACCATTCACCTCGGCGCCGGCACCATCATCGCGCCGTTCTGGCACCCGTTGCGCGTCGCCGGCGAATGCGCACTGCTGGACGTGATCAGTAACGGTCGCATGGAAGTCGGTCTGGCCCGCGGCGCGTATCAGGTGGAATTCGACCGCATGGCCGGTGGCATGCCTGCCTCTTCCGGTGGTCAGGCGCTGCGGGAAATGGTTCCAGTGGTTCGCGCCTTGTGGCAAGGCGACTACGCCCACGACGGTGACATCTGGAAGTTCCCGACCTCAACCAGTGTGCCAAAGCCGATCCAGAAGCCTAATCCACCGATGTGGATCGCCGCTCGCGATCCCGATTCGCATAACTTCGCGGTGGCCAACGGCTGCAACGTCATGGTCACGCCACTGATGAAAGGCGACGAAGAAGTCCTCGACCTGAAGAATAAATTCCAGACTGCGTTGGACAACAATCCAGATGTGCCGCGCCCACAACTGATGGTGCTGCGTCACACCCACGTCCACGCGGTCGATGACCCCGAAGGCTGGAAAGTCGGGGCCAAGGCGATCTCGAAGTTCTATCGCACTTTTGATGCCTGGTTCGGTAATAAGGAAGTGCCGGTCAACGGCTTCCTGGCGCCGAGCCCGGAAGAAAAATTCGCCGCGCGACCAGAGTTCGAACTGGAGAGTCTGCACAAGACGGCGATGATCGGCACCGCGGAAGAAATCATCCCGCGCATCAAGTATTACCAGGAACTGGGGGTCGACGAGTTCAGCTTCTGGTGCGATAACAGCCTGCCCCACGCGGAGAAGAAAAAATCCCTGGAGCTGTTCATCAAACACGTGGTCCCGGCGTTCCGCTGAGTCAACCACCCTGCCCCTCGGACGCGAAGCCGGGGGGCTGACTGACGTGTAGGGTCGATTCCAATGATCAATGATCGCCGCCCATCACTCGCCCTTCCCTCCGGCGCCGAGCAGGTTTATCTGCGCGGCGAATGGACCGCTTCGCATCTGCATTTCAAGCGCCTGCGCGCCAGCGTTACCGCCAAGCAGAACGGCTTCTGGCAGCTGGTTCACTGAGCCCACCCGAACTGGAATTCACGCATCCCACGTCTCGTTATCGCGAAGCGTGTCCGGTGCATTGTGCTTCGCCCATGATCAGGTTTGCTCAATGAACAATAAAAACGCGCTGTTGATCATCGACATGCAGCAGGAGGACGGTTTCGTCCTGGAACACTTCGACACCGTGGAGGCCAACACCGCCGCCCTGCTCGAGACTGCCCGCCGTCAACGGGTGCCTGTCATCTATACCCGCCACATCAATCAGGCCGACGGCATTGACTTGCCGCGCGGCGAACCGCGAGCGGCCGACGGCGGCCCCAGCAGTTATCGCGCCGGCACCCGGCAAGTGGAAATCACCGAACGTCTGGCGCCGCAGCCAGATGAACTCATTATCGACAAGGGCCGTTACAGCGCCTTCCACCGAACCGACCTGGACGCCCGACTCGAGGCACTCCAGGTCGATACCTTGATCGTATGTGGTGTACTGACCGATGTCTGCGTACTGAGCACGGTGTTCGATGCCTTCGCCCTGGGTTTTCACATTCGCCTGGTCAGCGACGCCTGCACCACGACCACGCTGGCGGGACATTACTCGGCGCTGCTGATCATGGCCAACTGGGTCTACGCCCTGGAAATCCTGACCTGCGCCGAATGCCTTCGAGCCATGGAAAACCGCGAGTATCTAAGCCTGATCCCCGAGCGCCCGGACCTGTTCGCCCACCAGCCGCATGAGCTGGAAAACACCATCGCCCGTTTGCAAACCCACCTCGCCCGGACTCAGGAGTAATCGCCATGCAAGTGGAAAAAAGAAGCATCGATTTCATCCCTGAAGCCGAACGCCATGGCCAACCCGGCTCGCTGTTCTTCATCTGGTTTGGCGCCAACATGAACATCACGACCATCGCGTCCGGCGTGTTGCCGGTGGTGATGGGGCTCAATCTGTTCTGGAGCGCATTGGCGATCATCATCGGTTCGCTGCTGGGGGCGATTTTCATGGCATCCCATTCCGCCCAGGGGCCGAAACTCGGCATCCCGCAAATGATCCAGAGCCGGGCCCAGTTCGGCGTGCTGGGGGCGGTGTTGCCGCTGCTGTTCGTGATGCTCATTCACCTGGGGTTTTTCGTCAGCAACACCTTGCTCGCCGCCCAGGCATTGGAGTCCGTCAGTCCGTTACCGGCCACCGGCAACATCTACCTGATCGGGGCGTTGTGCTTTGTCGTCGCGCTCTATGGTTATCGCCTGATCCATCGCCTGCAGAAAGTGCTGTCACTGCTTTCGTTGTTGGTGTTCATCGCCGCTACGGTGCTCGCCTTGCAGCTGCCGATCCCGGCGGAACAATGGCTGCCGACGGGTTTCTCGTTGTCGAAGTTTCTGGCGGCGGTGAGCATTGCCGTGACCTGGCAACTGTCCTATGCGCCGTATGTGGCCGACTACTCGCGTTACCTGCCGAGCAGTACGCCAACCGCAAAAGTGTTCTGGTACAGCTACGCCGGCACGGTCAGCGGCGGTGCCTGGATGATGATTCTCGGGGCGATCCTCAGCGTCGGCATTAGCGACTTTTCCAGCAACGTCGGCAGCCATGTCGCCGGGCTGTTTGGTGGCGGCGCACTGCTGTTGTTCGCCTTCATCGTCTATGGCCAGGTGTCGATCAATGTGTTCAACCTGTACGGCGCCTTCATGTCGACCATTACCGTGATCGAACCCTTTGCCCGGCTCAAGGTGACACCGCGGGTACGCGGCTTGTTCATGCTGGTGATCAGCCTGGTGGCCACGGCCTTGTGCACCATCAGTCAGGATGACTTCATCAACTTCTTCCTCAACTTCATTTTCTTCATGAGCTATTTCCTGATTCCTTGGACCGCGATCAACCTGGTGGATTACTACTGCCTGCGCAAAGGGCAGTACCGGATAGCTGACATCTTCGACAAGGACGGGATCTACGGGCGTATCAACTGGATCGCCTGCGGCAGTTTCGTGCTGGCGATCGCCCTGGAAATCCCCTTCATGAACACCACGTTGTATGTCGGCCCGGTGGCCAACGCCCTGGATGGCGTAGACCTGGCCTGGATTGTCGGGTTGCTGGTGCCCGCCCTCAGCTATTACGGGTTGATGAAACTGGGCAAGCGCGCCCAGGGAGTCGGCGAATTGTCCTGATAACCCCCTGAAAGCCCCAACGCCGGGTGCGATGCCCGGCGTTGTACCCTCGCGCAACGGTGTATTCAGCTCGCTCGCCGATCCATGCAGCGCTCGAAAATCGCGCCCTCGATACCCAACACTTCCCGGGTGTCGGCATAAATCCCCACTCCCTTTTCCCAAACATGCTTGATCGACTGATCTGCGCAGCGTATCCGGTAATGGAGTTCGAACGGTTCCTGCCGTGACAGGGCATATTGCACCTCGCGCCAGACGTAATCGGCATCCTGGGCCAGGATCAGGCTGTTGTAGGTGAACTCATGGTTGTCCACCAGCCGCTCCGGTGGATACCCGGTCAGTTGCAGGCAACCGGCACTGACGAATTCCATGGTCCAGTCGCGGTTGTTGCGGCCGCGATAGATCAGCCCCGGCATGCTGTCGAGCAGGCTCATGCTGCTGCGCTGGCTGGCCTGCAAGGCAATCTCGCGCCGCTTGTGCGCAGTGATGTCGCCGGCCACCAGATAAAAAGCCTGAAGCCCGCGCTTCAGGCTGACGTCGAACCAGCGCAGCTCCCCCGAAGGGTGAACAAAACGCAGCCGCTGATTGAAGGAGGTTTCGGGGTGCCGACGCAGTTCATGCAGGGCCTGACGCCACAACGAACGGTCTTCGTGGTGCACATAGTCGATGAGGTTGCGTTCCGTACCTGGCAGATCCATCAGCTCGACCCAGGCCAAGTTGAAGTGGGCGATCTGACCGTTATCGCGCAGTTCGAGCAACGCCGCAGGAAAGCGATCCATCAAGTGCAAGGGCAGTGTCTGCACAAATGCCTCTGGTCGTTCCATCATCTAATGACGCTCCTCGTGTCTCACCGACGCGCCGTTGTGCACCCACGCCGCCAGTTCCAGGCGCGAGTGCAGGCTGAGCTTCTGCAAGAGATTCCTCACATAGATTTTGACCGTGCCATCGCTGATGCCCAGTTCACGGCCGATCTGTTTATTGCTCATGCCCGCAGCGATCAGGGCCAGGGTCTGCCCCTCGCGCTCGGTGAGGTTGCCGGTGTCGAGCGGATCCGCATCGTGCGCAGGGCGGGTCACCGACTCGCGCTGATCGGCCAGCAGCGCAATCAGGGTTGAATCCAGAACAATCGCGCCCTTGTGGCAATTGCGCATGTAAGCCAACAACGCATCAGGCTCGGTTTCCTTGAGCACATAACCACTGGCGCCCAGGCGCAGGGCCGTCAACAGCTCGGCGCGATCCATCGATGCGGTGAGCACCACCACCTGACAGTCGAGGCGCAACTGACGCAGTTCATCGAGCACCTGCAAACCGCTCAAGCCGGGCATGTGCAGATCCAGCAAGACCTGCTGCGGCGCCAGGCTCACCGTCAGGTTGATGCCTTCGCGGCCGCTGGCGGCCTGCCCCACCACTTCAAAGTCGTCGCTGGCGCTGAACAGCTGTGCCAGGCCTTTGCGAAACAACGGGTGATCATCGATCAGTAGTAAGGTCGTGCAGTCCATCGAAACTCCCCTGTGGCAGGTCTTGGTGGCGGCGAAGGCCAAGGTGTACGCGAACCCCGTGCGGGCGGATCGCCTCAATGGTCAGTCGGGCGCCAATGCTCGCGGCGCGTTCGCGGATAATCGCCAAGCCGAAATGGTTTTCCTCCCCTGACGCCGGGCTCAGTCCGATGCCGTCATCCTCCACCGATACGCAGGCTTCACCGTCCTGGTTTTGCCGCAACTCGATGCGCACATGCCGTGCATGGGAATGGCGTACCGCGTTGGCCAGTGCCTCGCGAATGATCTGCAGAATCTGCAATTCGGTTTCCGGGCTCAAAGCATCATCAGCCAGGCGATTGTCCAGTTCAAAAACGATGATGCAGCGCCGCGAGAACTCAGCGACAGAGTCGGCCAGAGCCTGACGCAGCGAGCGCCCGTCCATGGTCAGACGAGCGCTGGTAATCAGCTCCCGCACCTGACGCTGCAATTGACTCAAGCCGCCGCACAGTTCCTGCAACGCGGCGTTGGCGTGCGCAGGCTCGCCCAACTGCGATTGCAGCAAACGCGCCTGGAACGACAGATAACCCAACTGCTGAGCCACCGAATCGTGCAACTCACGAGCCAGGGCGCCGTGCCGGGAGGTCGCCTGTTTGCGCTGTTGCTCACGGGTGTAGCAGCGCAAGCGCACGGTGACGCCGATCGCCTGCGCCGCCTCTTCCAGCAACTGGCGCCAGCTTGCGTGGACCGGTTGAGGGGTATCCAGCAACAACACCCCTTTGTTCGAATCATCACTTTGCGGCAAGGCACATACCAGGCGATGAACGCCCCGTTGCCGACAAGGGCCACAGACCTGAGCCGCATCATCCAGTGTCGAATCACGCCAAGGGCAGCGTTCCACGTCCTGGCAGCCCTCGATCAATCCGCGCCGCGTCGGCCCCAGGTCTTCGCCGCCCAGGATCAGACTCAGTTTGCAGGTCGGCAACACTGCTTCGAAACGGTCCAGAAAACCTGACAAGGCACCGTCAGCGTGCACCTGACACAAGGGCAATCCGGTCAGTAGTTTGCGCACACTGCGTGCCTGTTCGGGGCGGATACGCCCCAACCAGAGCGGCCACCACTGCGGTTTTGTTCGCACTATCGATAACTCCCCGTCCGGTTGCTCAGCCTTGAGCAAAGACCAGCAACTTCCATGCCCCGAACAGGCGTTGTTCAGGGCTTATCTCCAAAGGCGTAGCCCTTTTTCCGGATTGAGAAGATTTTCCCCATAGGAAAGTATCTTCCCCAACAGGAAACAAATTCCCAGTTCAACGCCAGGAAAGCCCACATGACGGATAGACACAGCGCTGCCCCGGACCGACTTCACAGCCTCCCGTGCTATCGACAACCGCTGCCTCGTGAAAGCGTCACCCGGCACATCGTGGTCATGCAATCGGCGGCCGTCTGCACGCCCTTTGTCGGGGAACTGGAACAGCCCTTGGTGCTGAATGGCGAGAGCGCCGACTTTTCCCGCCGCCTGCATCAGGTGCTGGTTAGCGCTACCGTCGGCAACCATCTCTACATCATGGGCGACGAGGCCTTTATCTGGCGTATCCACGGCGAGGCCCGCAGCGCCGGACTGGAAGATGACGAGATCGACATCACCCGTACGATTGCCGGCCAGCGCCAGGTGTATTGCGTGCACTGCGGCCTGACTCAGGCCGCCGGGCCGGAGCCGCTGCTGAGCTGCATCGGTTGCGCAGTCGGACTGGAAGTCCGGGAGCACTTTTCCCGCCGCCTCGGGGCATACCTCGGTGTCTGCACCAACCCCGACCAGCCTTACGCCGGAGTCCGGTCATGAGCGCCTTCATCGAAGTGCGGGTCAGTGCGGCAAGGATGCTTACCCCAGTGGTGCGCGAATTCACCCTGCAGACGTGCGCCGGGCCCCTGCCGGCTTTCTCCCCCGGCAGTCATGTGCAGGTTCACCTGCCGCTGGCCGAGGGCAAGGTGCGCAATGCCTATTCACTGACCGGCGACCCGGCGGACAACCAGCATTACCGCATCGCCGTACGCCTGCAGGAGGCCTCCCGCGGCGGCTCTCACTACTTGCATCGGCAGGTCCGGATCGGCGACAGGCTGGAGATCTCGCCACCGGCCAATCTGTTCGCCCTGCACTCTACCGCCAGCCTGCACATCCTGATCGCCGGAGGCATCGGCATCACGCCGTTCATGGCCTACATCGCGGCCCTGGAACAACGCCAGGCTCACTTCGAATTGCACTACCTCTGTCGTCCGGGCCTGAGCGATGCCTATGTCGAGGCGTTGCAACAGCGGCTGGGATCGCGCCTGCACATCTACGCCAGCCGCCCGGACCTGAGCGACATCCTGCGTGATCGACCGCTGGGCAGCCACGTTTACACCTGCGGCCCGCAACCGTTGCTCGACGCGGTTCGGCAACAGGCCAAGGCACTCGGCTGGCCGTCCAGCCGTGTGCACTGGGAAGCGTTCAATGCCGCACAACCGGGCCGGCCCTTCGAGCTGGAACTGCTGCGCAGCGGCCGGCGCCTGCGGGTCGGCCCCGATCAGAGCCTGCTCGAAGCCCTGGAGTCCGCCGGGCTGCAGATCCCCAACCTGTGCCGTGGAGGGGCCTGCGGCCAATGCATGACCCGCCACGTGGGCGGTGATATCGAACACCGCGACAGTTTCCTTAGCCCCGCCGAGCAGGCCGACTTTCTCATGCCCTGTGTCTCCCGCGGCTGCGGCCCTACCGTTTCGCTGGATCTTTAGGAGTCGACCATGACCATTCAACCAAGCCCCGTACAGAGCTATCGAGACGATTTCAGCTTTCGCAACAGCCCAGCTGCCATCAGTCGTTTCCCTTTCCCCTTCACCGAGGACAGCTACCTGTATTCGGTGAACATCGAACCGGCGACTTCCCGGGATCCCGGCTCGATCTACCAGCACGGGTTCGACATCGACGAACACTACCGCTCGGAAATGGCCGAACGCGCCTTGGTGCTGGACAAGGATCCACGCCGCTACCTGGTGCTGCCGCACATGCAAGTGGCGGCCTGGGATGCGCTGCAGATGCTCATGGAGCACCTGGCCGCCGACTATCCGCAGTGGTTCACCCTTGAGCGTGACGCTGAGCACTGGCATTGGCGCAACACCCTGCTGGATATCGATCAGCGCTTTGTGTTCGGTGATGCCGCGACCCTGCCTTGCGAACCGCTGGAGTTCATTGGCCGACAGGTGCAGGGGGATTTCGCCCTGCTCGATCAACGCGACGGCGATCTGTACATGGACGCCGGCCTGGTCACCAGCCCGGCCGACTGGTCCCTGGCCTTCGACGCCGGCATGAGTTTCAAGCAGTGGCATTCTCCGGTGCCCATGGCCCACCAGATGGGCGTCTTCGACCGCGCGCTGAAGTACCTGCTCAACCTGCAGGTGGGGCAGCCGGTGCGACGCCTGAACTGGACGCTGACCATCAACCCGCGCCTGGACTCCTCCCCTGAGACTTTCCATGAATGGGGCGCCGACCGCGGCCGCATCACCGCCGAGAACGTCGGGCAACAGGTTCACCTGCGGGTCGAGTTGCAAGTGATGGTCCGTCTACCCCGCAGCAACGCGGTGATGTTCAGCATCCGCACCTACCTGATCAGCATGGATGAGCTGGTCACTCAGCCCGGCTGGGGCTGCCGCCTGCACCGTGTGCTGCGCGACTTGCCCGAGCCGATCGCCGATTACAAAGGCATGAGCCGCTACCGACAGACCCTGGTCGAGTGGCTGACCCGCTTCGATCCGCAAGCCTGAACCCTGACCCACTTTCACCGACAAGGATCTTCACATGGCGCATTCATGGCGTATTTCTGCACTGGCCGAACGGCACCGCGCACTCGGCTCGAACCTCGAAGACTGGAACGGCATGGGCACTGCCTGGACCTACGACAGTGACCTGGCCGATCACCATCAGGCGATCCGTACACGGGCCGGATTGATGGACGTGTCCGGACTGAAAAAAGTCCACTACGTTGGCCCCCACGCCGAGAGCCTGCTGCAATGGGCAACCACCCGCGACATCGCCAAGCTCTACCCAGGCAAGTCGGTGTACGCCTCGATGCTCGACGAGGACGGCAAGTTCGTCGATGACTGCATCGTCTACCGCACCGGACCTAACGCGTTCATGGTGGTGCACGGTGCCGGCAGCGGCCACGAAATGCTGGTGCGCTCATCCCAGGGCCGGCAAGTGGCGGTACTGTTCGATGACGACCTGCACGACCTGTCCCTACAAGGGCCGCTGGCGGTGGATTTTCTCGCCGAGCACGTGCCCGGGATCCGTCAACTGCCTTACTTCCATCACCTGCAAACCCGCCTGTTCGACCGTCCGGTGATGATCTCTCGCACCGGCTACACCGGCGAGCGCGGCTACGAGATTTTCTGCAAGGCCGCCGATGCCCCAGCGCTGTGGGACACGATCCTCGAACAAGGCGCGGGCCTGGGCATCATCCCTTGCGCCTTTACTGCCCTGGACTGGTTGCGGGTGGAAAGCTCGCTGATGTTTTTCCCCTACGACAACTCGCAGATGTACCCCTTCGCCGATCAGAAGGCTGGCGACACCCTGTGGGAAATGGGCCTGGATTTCACCGTTTCCCCGGACAAGCGCGAATTCCGTGGCGCCGAAGAGCACTTTCGGTTGCGCGGTCAGGAGCGCTTCAAGATCACCGGCGTGTTGCTCGAAGGTGTCCGCGCCGCGGAGGCCGGCGACACCTTGTGGCAGGGCAACCAGCAAGTCGGGGTGATCACCTGCGGCATGTATTCGCGCCTGAGCAAGCGCTCCATGGCCATCGCCCGGATGAGCGTCGCCTGCTCGAATCCAGGCATTGCCCTGCAGGTGCGCGGCAGCCAGGAAAGCGCCGCTGTGACCCACGCCTTGCCCTTCGACGACCCGGAAAAAACCAAGCGCACAGCCAAGGGCTGAGCCTCCAACCACTTTATCCAAGGGACCTTCGATGGACACTTCCAACGAACATTACATTCTCAAGATCAATTGCCCGGCAGCGTCCGGCATCGTTGCCGCGATCACCACCTGCCTGGCCGGACAGCAGTGCTACATCAGCGAGCTGGCGCAATTCGACGACGAGTTCACCGGGCAGTTCTTCATGCGTGCGGTGTTCCGCTTCAACACCGGAGTGACCGGCGATATCGGTGCCCTGCGCGAGGATCTGGGCGACCTGGCCGGCGGCTTCGACATGCAGTGGCAGCTGTTCTGTAGCAGTCAGCCGACCCGGGTGCTGCTGATGGTCAGCAAGTTCGACCACTGCCTGACCGACCTGCTGTACCGCCATCGCAAAGGCGAGATGGACATGCACATCACCGCAGTGGTCTCCAACCATCTGGACCTACGAGCCATGGCCGAACGCGAAGGCATTCGCTTCATCTACCTGCCGATCACCAAGGACAGCAAGGCCAGCCAGGAAGCCGAGTTGATGCGCATCGTCGAGGACACTCAGACCGATCTGGTGGTGCTTGCCCGCTACATGCAGATTCTGTCCGACGGACTGTGCCAGCAGCTGTCCGGCCGGGCCATCAACATTCATCACTCGTTCCTGCCCGGTTTCAAGGGCGCCAAGCCCTATCACCAGGCCTACGACCGTGGCGTGAAGCTGATCGGCGCCACCGCTCACTACGTCACCAGCGACCTCGACGAGGGACCAATCATCGAGCAAGAAATCCAGCGGGTCGACCATACCCACCTGCCCGACTCGCTGGTTGCCATCGGCCGCGACACCGAAACCGTAGCGCTTTCCAAAGCCCTGAAATACCACCTGGAACACCGAGTATTCATCAACCAGGACAAGACGGTGATTTTTCGCTGAGCGAGCCTTTTTTCCGAATCACAGCCACGAGAAACGACCATGACCACACGCGTAGCAATCATCGGCGCCGGCCCTTGCGGCATGGCTCAATTGCGGGCATTTCAATCGGCCAGGGACCAGGGAACGCCCATCCCGGAACTGGTCTGCTATGAAAAACAGCAAGACTGGGGTGGCATGTGGAATTACACCTGGCGCACCGGCCTGGATGAAAACGGCGAACCGGTGCACGGCAGCATGTACCGCTATTTGTGGTCGAACGGCCCGAAGGAATGCCTGGAGTTCGCCGACTACACCTTCGAAGAACATTTTGGCCGCCCCATCGGCTCCTACCCGCCACGGGAAGTGCTCTGGGACTACATCAAGGGCCGCGTCGAAAAAGCCGGGGTTCGCGACTACATCCGTTTCAACAACGTGGTGCGCCAGGTCACCTTTAACGAAGAGACTCGCCGCTTCACGGTGGTCGTCCACGACCACGGCAGCGATACCCAGACCTCGGAAGAGTTCGACTATGTGATCAACGCCTGCGGGCACTTTTCGACGCCGAAGATGCCGTACTTCCCCGGATTCGAGCAGTTCGGCGGACGCATCCTGCACGCCCATGATTTCCGCGAGGCGCTGGAGTTCAAGGGCAAGGATCTGCTGATCGTCGGCAGCAGCTATTCTGCCGAAGACATCGGTTCCCAGTGCTACAAATACGGCGCCCGTAGCATCACCAGCTGCTACCGCACCGCGCCCATGGGCTATGACTGGCCCGCCAACTGGGAAGAAAAACCGCTGCTGCAGCGCCTGGAAAAAAACCGCGCGTACTTTATCGACGGCACCCACAAGCACATCGATGCGGTGATCCTGTGCACCGGCTACAAACATCACTTCCCCTTCCTGCCGGACGAACTGTGCCTCAAGACCGACAACCGGCTATGGCCGATGAACCTGTACAAGGGCATTTTCTGGGAGCCCAACCCGCAACTGATCTACCTCGGCATGCAGGACCAGTGGTACTCGTTCAACATGTTCGACGCCCAGGCCTGGTACGCCCGCGACGTGATCCTGCAACGCATCACTCTACCCGACCAGGCACAAAGGGCCGCCGATAGTCAGCAATGGCATGCCCGTGAGCAGCAGCTTGAAACCAACCAGCAGATGTTCGAATACCAGGGCGCCTATATCCAGCAACTGGTGGACGCCACCGACTACCCGAACTTCGATATCGCCGCGGTCAACGACACCTTCCTGCACTGGAAGCACGACAAGGCCCACAACATCATGGGTTACCGCGACAAGTCCTACCGATCGCTGATGACCGGCACCCAGTCGCCACCCCACCACACGCCTTGGCTGCATGCCCTTGACGACTCCATGGCGGCGTACCTCGCTGAACCGCCGATGTCCGTCAAGTCGATCGGTTGACCCGGGAGCCTCACCATGAACGCACCTCGTGTTTCCCGCCCGCGGGAGCCCGGTCTCTTTGCCCGGGCCCCGGCCCTGGAGCGCTATCGGGTGGCCGCCGGCGGCCTGACCCTTGTCGCGCTGCAGCCCGGCGACAGCCTGCAAGTGATAGACCTCGAAGGCCGGCAACCCTGCGAATTGCTGGCCATCGATACGCTGGGTCGCAGCGCCCTGGCGGCCTGGACGCTGAGCGGTTCGACGGCCTGCGGGTTTATCGGCGCACGGCTCGCCGAACCGACCTTGCAGGCTCGGCGTATCAACCAGGCTTTGAGCCGACGCGGCATTGATCCGTACCACCTGCTCAGCGCGGCTTCACTCTGGGACGAGGACAGCCCTGCCGACTTCAGTCGCCACTTTGTCGCCAGCGATGAACTGCTGGTGATTGTCGCTGCGCCCGCCGGGCCAACAGCCGTCGACCGGCAGTATCGGCCCAGCGAACTGAGGTTGTGGGTGACACGAGCCAATCCTTCGCCGCTACTGCTCCCGGTGTTGCCCGAACCGTTGGGCGAGTTAATTGACGAATTCACCATTAGCGCCGGCACCGCCCACAGTTACACCGTCGGCAAAGGGCAGTACGTGCAGGTGCTGGACGTCGCCGGCCGCCAATGCTCGGACTTCGTCGCCCTCGATCGACGGGCACTGGATCGCGGTCTGGAGCTGGACTTGGACCAGACCGTAACCCGCACCCTGAACGGCAGCGCCTACCCGGCACCGGGACTGTTCTCAAAGTTTTTTGACCGGCAGATGCAACCGATGCTGGAGGTGGTGCGTGACACCGTCGGCCGCCACGATTCCTTCGCCCTGGCCTGCGCCGCGCGCTACTACGAGAGCCATGGCTACTTCGGGCACGACAACTGCAGCGACAACCTCAGCCGAGTGCTCGCATCCCATGGGGTCAAGGCCCGCAATGGCTGGCCGGCGATCAATTTCTTTTTCAATACCGGAATCGACGCGCACCAGCAGATGACCCTGGATGAACCCTGGTCGCGCCCCGGCGACTACGTGCTGCTGCGGGCCATGACCGACCTGCTGTGCGGCAGCACCTCGTGCCCGGATGACATCGACCCGGCCAATGGCTGGAACCCGACCGATATCCATGTCCGCATCTACAGCGAAAAGGAGCATTTTTCCATCGCCATGAGCACTCGAACCACGGCCGATGCCGACCCGATACTCACCCGTGAGTCCGCGTTTCACTCACGCACCAGCGCCTTGACCGGCAGCTTCGTCGACTACCGCAACTGGTGGCTGCCGCTGCGCTATGACGGCTATGGCGCAATCGAGGAATACCTTGGTTGCCGCGAGCGAGTGGCGGTGATGGACCTGACCGCCCTGCGCAAATTCGAAATCATCGGCCCCGACGCGGAAGCGTTGTTGCAGTACTGCCTGACCCGCGATGTGCGGCGCCTGGCGGTGGGTCAAGTGGTGTATTCGGCGATATGTCACGAGCACGGCGGCATGCTCGACGACGGCACACTGCTGCGCCTGGGCCCGGACAATTTTCGCTGGATCTGCGGCGAGGATTACGCCGGAGTCTGGCTGCGCGAACAGGCGCAAAAGCTTGGCATGAAGGTCTGGGTCAAATCCGCCAGCGAGCAGATCCACAACCTGGCGGTGCAAGGCCCGATGAGCCGCGAGCTGCTCAAACAGATGGTCTGGACCCCGCCGACCCAACCGAGCCTGGAAACCCTCGGCTGGTTCCGTTTCCTGGTGGGCCGTCTGGACGGGTACAACGGCTGCCCGCTGATGATCTCGCGCACCGGTTACACCGGCGAACTGGGCTACGAAGTCTGGTGCCAGCCTGAGGATGCCGAGCGGATCTGGGACCGAATCTGGGCGCTGGGCCAACCGTTGGGCCTGGTGCCGTTGGGCCTGGAAGCGCTGGACATGCTGCGTATCGAAGCCGGGCTGATTTTCGCCGGCTACGAATTCAGCGACCAGACCGATCCGTTCGAGGCCGGTATCGGCTTTTGCGTTCCGTTGAAAGGCAAAACCGATGACTTCATCGGCCGCGACGCCCTGCTACGGCGCAGTGCCCATCCCGCTCACAAACTGGTGGGTCTGCAACTGAGCGGCAACGAAGGCGCCGACCACGGCGACCCGGTGTACCGCGGCCGAGCCCAGGTCGGGGTCATCACCAGTGCCTGCCGCTCGCCGCTGCTGGCCAGCAATATCGCGCTGTGCCGGGTCGACGTGGCCTGCGCCGACGTCGGCACAGCGTTGGAGATCGGCAAAGTCGATGGCCTGCAGAAGCGCATCAGCGCCACGGTCACCGCAGCGATTTTCTACGACCCCGACAAGAGCCGGGTACGCAGTTGATCGATCACATGAACTTAAGCGCCACCCGACTTTGACTGCCCCACTACCACTCTACTCAGACATGGGAATACGAAGATGGAAGCGACTACGTTCGAGGCCGTACCGCAGGCCGCCAGCTCAGTGGGCAGCCTGCACCGCAAAATCGATTGGCGCGGGGCTTTCTGGGTCGCCAGTGGCGTGCCCGCCCTGGTCCTGTTCTCTATCGGCGCGATTGCCGCCACGGTAGGCAAACCGGCCTGGATCGTCTGGATTGTGTCGATTCTGTTCGGCTTCATCCAGGCCTTCACCTATGCCGAAATCGCCGGGCTGTTCCCGCACAAATCCGGTGGCGCGTCGGTCTACGGTGCAGTCGCCTGGGTGCGCTACAGCAAGCTGATCGCACCGGTCTCGGTGTGGTGCAACTGGCTGGCCTGGTCCCCGGTTTTGTCCATTGGCTCGGGGCTGGCAGCCGGTTACATCCTCACCGCATTGTTCCCCGCTGATGCGTTGATCAATACCTGGCAACTGACCCTGCTTGACCTGGGCTGGGTCAAAAGCGGCCTGTCGCTACGGATCAACGCGACGTTCGCCATCGGCCTGCTGATTTTACTGACGGTGTTCGCCGTGCAGCATGGCGGCATCTTGCGCTCGGCACGCCTGACCCTGGTGCTTGGCGTGACCTCGCTGATTCCTTTGTTGCTGGTGGGCGTGGTGCCGTTGTTCACCGGGGACGCGGCCCAGGCCAACTTCCTGCCGTTGTACCCGCTGGCCCATGACGCGGCCGGGCAAGTGATCGACGGGCCTTGGGATATTTCCGGGTGGTCATTGATGGCTGGCGGCCTGTTCATGGCTGCATGGTCCACTTACGGTTTCGAAACCGCGGTGTGCTACACCCGGGAATTCAAGGACCCCAAGCGTGACACGTTCAAGGCCATTTTTTACGCCGGCCTGCTGTGCATTCTGGTGTTCACCCTGGTGCCCCTGGCGTTTCAGGGCAGCCTCGGACTCGGCCAACTGGTGACACCGGCGGTGCTCGATGCCAGCGGCGCGGTGGTCACACCGGCGGTCTATAGCGGTCTGTTGTCACCCGCGATCTACAGCGGCATGGGCGTGGGCCAGGTCATGGCGGACAGCATCGGCGGCGGTAAGCTGGTGGCCAACATCGTGCTGATCATGTTGGTCCTGGCCACGTTGCTGGCGATCATGACCTCGATGTCCGGCTCCTCGCGCACCCTGTATCAGGCATCGGTGGATGGCTGGTTGCCGAAATACCTGGGGCGCACCAACGAACATGGCGCGCCTACCGCAGCGATGTGGACCGACTTGTCGTTCAACCTGCTGCTGTTGCTGATGTCCGATTATGTGTTCGTGCTGGCCGCGTCCAACGTCAGCTACATCATCTTCAATTTTCTAAACCTCAATGCCGGCTGGATCCATCGCCTGGACCGTCCCGACTGGATACGCCCGTACAAGGCCCCGACCGTGCTGTTGGTCGCGGGTGGCGTACTGAGCTTCGTCAACCTGGCGTGCATGGGGCTGGGAGCCGATATCTGGGGCGCCGGCACCCTGGTGACCGGCCTGTTGCTGGCGCTGTTGATTCTTCCGGTGTTCTGCTACCGCCACTATGTGCAGGACAAGGGGCGCTTCCCGGAAGCGATGCTCAGCGACCTGTACATTCAGACCGATGCCGGACAAAAACGCGCCGGTTGGCTGCCTTATGCAACGCTGATCGCGGGTGTACTGGTGGTGTACGGTTGCCATCAACTGGTAGCCTGAGCGTCCTTGCCTGCTGGTCTCTGATGGATCATCGGGGCGCAACGACGCCTCGATGATCACTTCGCCCCCCTATCAATCAAAACGACGGTGACTCTTTTGATCAGCACCACCCCTGCACTTGCCCGCGTTATCGACGGCAAAGCCATCTCTGCCCAGGTTCTCGACGAAGTTCGAGAAGAAGTTCTGGTCTTGGCCGGACAGCAGATTTACCCGGCCCTGGCCGTGCTGCTCGTCGGTGAAGACCCGGCCAGCGAGGTCTATGTGCGCAACAAACTGCTGCGGGCCAAGGAAGTCGGCATTCGCTCCCTTGAATACCGTCTGCCGGACGACGCCAGCCAGGCGCAAGTACTGGAACTGATTGCCCAACTGAATGCCGATGCCACGGTGAACGGCATTTTGGTGCAGTTGCCCCTGCCAGGACATATCGACGAGGCGGCAGTGATTCACGCCATCGACCCGATCAAAGACGTGGACGGATTTCATCGGGAAAACGTCGGCGGCCTGGTGCAAGGCATCGAAGTCCTGACACCCTGCACGCCCAGCGGCTGCATGCGTCTGCTGCATGAAACCTGCGGTGACTTGAGCGGCTTGCACGCGGTGGTCATCGGTCGTTCGAACATTGTCGGCAAACCCATGGCAACCTTGTTGCTGCAGGCCAACTGCTCGGTCAGCGTGGTGCACTCGCGCAGCGTCGATGCACCGGCGTTGTGCAGGTTGGCGGACATCGTGGTTGCGGCGGTGGGTCGACCTGAGATGATCGACGCCAGCTGGCTCAAACCCGGAGCGGTGGTGATCGATGTAGGCATCAATCGCATTACCGACGCGTCGGGAAATCGTCTGGTCGGTGATGTCGATTACGCCAGTGCGCGCACTGTTGCCAGCGCGATCACGCCGGTACCCGGTGGGGTCGGGCCGATGACCATTGCGTATCTGCTGAAGAACACCCTGATCGCCAGTCAATTGCAGCGTGCCGCCGTAGCGCGCGAGCGTAAGTCGATCAGTGATGCAGCGTTGAGCTGAGCACCACGAAAACGGCCCACTCGAAGGTGGGCCGTGTCGTTCAATAGTAACGATCAGTGGTTGTAGGCACTCTCGTTGTGTTCAGCCAGGTCCAGCCCCATGTCCTCCACCGATTCATCGGCACGCAAGCCGATGACGGCGTTGATCACCTTGAGAATGATCCAGCTGATGACGAAGCAGTACACCGTCGTCAGCAACACGCCCTTGATCTGCGCCACTACCTGAGCGCCCATGGTCACGTCTTCCACCAGTCCACCCAGGGACGGCACGCAGAACACGCCGGTCAATACTGCACCAATCATTCCGCCGATACCGTGCAAGCCAAACACGTCGAGGCTGTCGTCATATCCAAAGCGGCGTTTCAGCACAGTAACGCTCAAGTAGCAGAACACCCCACACAGCAGACCGATGGCCAATGCGCCGCCGACGCCCACATACGCACACGCCGGAGTAATGCCGACCAAACCGGCCAAAGCACCGCTGGCCAGGCCCAAGGCACTCGGCTTGCCGACCTTGAACCACTCGGTGAACATCCAGCCGAGAATCCCCGCGCAAGCGCCCAGTTGGGTGTTGAGCATGACAATGCCCGAAGTGCCATTGAGACCGCCGCCGGAACCGATGTTGAAGCCGAACCAGCCAACCCAGAGCATGGCCGCGCCGGCCATGGTCAAGCTCAAGTTGTGGGCGGGCATTGGCGTATTCTGGTAACCCTTGCGCTTGCCGAGAATCAGGCACGCAGCCAAAGCAGCGACGCCGGCATTGATATGCACCGCAGTGCCACCGGCAAAATCGAGAACGCCCCAGTTATGCATCAAAGCGCCCGAACCGCCCCAGACCATATGGGCGACGGGCGCATAAACCAGGGTAAACCACAGGGCCATGAACCACAGCGCCGCCGAGAACTTCATGCGCTCGGCGAATGCACCGGCAATCAGCGCCGGGGTAATGATCGCGAAGGTCATCTGGAAGGTCACAAACACGCCTTCCGGAATGTCACCGACCAGGCTCTCCGGGGTCATGCCAGCCAGAAAGGCCCGGCTCAAACCACCGACGAAACTGTTGAACGTCACCTGCCCCTCGACCATGCCGGCGCTGTCGACCACCATGCTGTAGCCATAGATCACCCACAGCACACCGACCAGGCCGGCGATGCCGAAGCACTGGGTGAACAGCGAGAGCATGTTTTTCGCCCGCACCAGACCTCCGTAGAACAAAGCGAGGCCCGGCAGACACATGAACAGCACCAGCACCGCTGCGGTCACCATCCAGGCGGTGCTGCCGGTGTTCAAGGTGGGTGCATCGGCCGCCTGGGCGAGCGGCGCGAGCGCGCCGGCCGCCAATAAGACAAGAAGGGATTTGCCGAGAAGACGATTGACCATTTTCAAAGCTCCTGCAAAAGAATGGAAAGTGTCTGGCAGCGAGCAAAGTGAGTGTGCACGGGCCTCTTGAGAGACCTCTTGGTCGTTGAATGAACATGCCGCGGTCTTTCAGACCCGCTTATAACTGTGGCGAGCGAGCTTGCTCGCGCTCGAGTGCGTAGCACTCGCAAAGATTCTTGGGGCCGCTTTGCAGCCCAGCGCGAGCAAGCTCGCTCGCCACAGGTTTTTGTCAGTAACCGGTACCGGAACCCGGAATCCAGTTGGTTCCCGCCAGCGGCACCCGCGCCATGGCAGCCGACTCCACGGTCAGCGCCACCAGATCCTCGGGATCGAGGTTGTGCAGGTGCGACTTGCCGCAAGCCCGGGCCATGGTCTGGGCTTCCAGCACCAACACGCGCAAGTAGTTGGCCAGACGCCGACCACCTTCCACCGGGTCCAGGCGCTTGGACAGCTCCGGGTCCTGCGTGGTGATCCCGGCCGGGTCGCGGCCGTTCTGCCAGTCATCGTAGAAACCGGCGGCCGAGCCGATTTTCTTCAGTTCCTCGTCCAGGCGTGGATGGTTATCGCCCAAGGCAATCAGCGCGGCCGTCCCGATGGCCACCGCATCCGCACCCAGCGCCATCGCCTTGGCGACGTCGGCACCGTTGCGAATCCCTCCAGAAACAATCAGCTGAACCTTGCGATGCATGCCCATCTCCTGCAAAGCTTGTACCGCTTGCGGAATGGCCGACAAAATCGGGATCCCGACGTGTTCGATGAACACTTCCTGAGTCGCTGCGGTGCCGCCTTGCATGCCGTCGAGCACAATCACGTCAGCCCCGGCTTTTACCGCCAACTTGACGTCGTAGTAAGGCCGGCTGGCGCCGATCTTCACGTAGATCGGTTTTTCCCAATCGGTGATTTCCCGCAACTCGGCAATCTTGATCGCCAGGTCATCCGGGCCAGTCCAGTCAGGGTGACGGCAGGCGCTGCGCTGGTCGACACCGATCGGCAAGGTGCGCATACCAGCCACGCGTTCGGTGACTTTCATGCCCAGCAACATACCGCCGCCACCGGGTTTGGCGCCCTGCCCCAGGACGATTTCAATGGCGTCGGCCTTGCGCAGATCGTCCGGGTTCATGCCATAGCGGGACGGCAAATACTGATACACCAAATGCTGCGACTGGCCGCGTTCTTCCGGGGTCATGCCGCCGTCACCGGTGGTGGTGCTGGTGCCGGCGATGGTCGCGCCACGGCCCAGGGCTTCCTTGGCATTGGCCGACAAAGCACCGAAGCTCATGCCGGCGATGGTCACCGGAATCTTCAGGTGAATCGGCTTCTTGGCGAAGCGGTTGCCGAGGATGACATCGGTGCCGCACTTCTCCCGATAACCTTCCAGCGGGTAGCGCGAAACGCTGGCGCCGAGCAGCAGCAGGTCATCGAAATGCGGCAGTTTGCGTTTGGTGCCACCACCGCGAATATCGTAGATGCCGGTTTCCGCGGCACGCTGGATTTCCTGGATGGTCAGGCGGTCGAAGGTGGCTGACTCGCGCAGCACTGGAGGGGTTTTCTCACTCATGTTATGGCTCCTGGATCAGTACGCGGACGCGTTATCGACTTTGAAGTTGTACAACTGACGGGCCGAACCGTAGCGTTTGAAGTCAGCCGCCTTGTGCTCGAAACCGGCGCGGTCGAGCAGCCCTTGCAGCTCTTCCAGGTGCTCGGCGCGCATCTCTTTCTCGATGCAATCCGAGCCCAGGGACTCAACGGTCCCTTTCACGTAGATGTGGGTTTCATACAACGAATCGCCCAGCGCATCGCCGGCGTCGCCGCAGACCACCAGGCGACCGGCCTGCCCCATGAAGCAGCTCATGTGGCCGATGCTGCCGCCGACAACGATGTCGATGCCCTTCATGGAAATCCCGCAACGCGCCCCAGCGTCGCCTTCAATCACCAGCAACCCGCCATGGGCCGTAGCACCGGCCGCCTGAGAGGCGCTGCCTTTAACCCGGACGTAGCCGGACATCATGTTTTCGGCACACCCGACACCGACGTTGCCATGGACGGTAATCGCGGCTTTTTGATTCATCCCCGCGCAGTAGTAGCCGGCGTGACCCTGGATATCGATGGACACCGCTTCATTCACCCCGACCGCGAGGTTGTGCTTGCCATCGGAGTGAGTCACCACCCACTCGTGATCGGTCACGTTATTGACCTGATCGTGCAGCGCCTGATTGAGGTCACGCACGGTGGCAGTGGAAAGATCGATGGTTTTCATGTGTGCGCTCCTTAAGCTGACTCGCGTTCCCAGATGTAGAGAGTGGCCGGTGCAGGCTCCCAGATTCTGGCGTTTTCGATTCCCGGCAGGCTCGACAAGGCCTGATACTCGGAGGCCATGGCGACGTAGTCGTCCGTCTCGGCAAGGATCGCCGGCTTGCAGGCGACCGGGTCGCGGATCACCGCAAAACCGTTGCGGGTGCCGATGGCGAAGGTGAAGAAACCGTCGAGATCCTCCAGCGAGTGATCCAGCGCTTCCTTCAATGAATCGCCCTGCTGCAGGCGCCAGGTCAGGTAGCCGGCGGCCACTTCGGTGTCGTTGTCGGTCTCGAAGTGAATGCCTTCGCGCTTGAGTTCCTGACGCAGGCGGAAGTGGTTCGACAACGAGCCGTTGTGCACCAGGCACAGGTCGGAGCCAGTGGAAAACGGATGGCTGCCCTCCATGGTTACCGCGCTTTCGGTGGCCATGCGGGTGTGGCCAATAATGTGGCTACCCTTCATGCCGGCCAGGCCGAAGCGTTGGGAAATCTCCTGGGGCAAGCCCATGCCCTTGAGGATTTCGATGCTTTGCCCGGCGCTCATGATGCGCAGGCTCGGTGCCAGTTCAGCGAGGGCCAGGCGTACCGGCGCCTCTTCGGCATGGATCTTCAACACCGCGGCACTGGCGTTCTGGAACCACTCCAGCGAACAGCCCAGGCGCCCTTCCAGTTCGCCCATCAGGGTTTTCCAGTCGAAGCCTTCGGTGGTCGCCTGCAAGGTCAGCTTGACCCAGCCGTCCGCCACTTCATCGCCGTAAATGGCGAAGCCGGCACTGTCCGGGCCACGATCGGTCATGGCCTGCAACATCGGTTCGAAAAGCTTGCCGAGCTGGGATTCCAGCTGCGGATTTTTCAGGTAAAGACCTACGATTCCACACATATCAAGTCTCCTTCGGAGGCAGTGAACGCCCGGCGCCGTGCCGGGTGCCCGAATGGTTATCAAAATAGAAAATCAGAAAAATTCTGTGTAGCGCTGGATCTCCCAATCGGAGACGTGGCGGCTGTATTCCACCCACTCCATGCGCTTGAGCTTGATGAACTCGCCAACGATCTCGGGGCCAAGCACCTCGGCGAACAAGGGGTCGGCTTCGAGCGCGTCGCAGGCTTCCTTGAGCGATTGCGGCAGGGTCTTGATGCCCCGCGCGGCAATCTGCTCGAGGCTCAGGCTGTAGAGGTTTTCATTGCAGACGTGGTCGATTTCCAGCTGCCGATCGATGCCATCCAGGCCGGCGGCGATGATCGCGGCGCTGACCAGATAAGGGTTGCAACCAGCGTCCGGCAGACGGAATTCGAGGCGCCCGTAAGGCACCCTCACCATGGCCGAACGGTTGTTGGCGCCGAAGGCGATAAAGGCTGGCGCCCAGGTCGCACCGGACAACGAATTACCCACCACCAGACGCTTGTAGGAGTTGACCGTCGGCGCGGCGAAGGCACACAGCGCCGGGCCGTGGGCAAGCAGGCCCGCGGCGAAGTGATAGGCCATTTTCGACAGCCCCATGCCGCTCGGATCACTGGCGTCATGGAACAGGTTCTTGTTGTCGGCACTGCTGATCGACAGGTGAAAGTGCATACCGTTGCCGGCACGTTTCGGGTCGGGCTTGGGCATGAACGAGCAGATCATGCCCAGGTCATTGGCGATTTCGCCGGCGGCCATGCGGAAGAAGGTGAAGCGGTCCGCCGAGGTCATGGCGTCGCTGTAGGTGTAGTTGATTTCGAACTGGCCATTGGCGTCTTCGTGGTCGATTTGATAGACCTCGAAATCCACTGCTTGCAAGGCTTCGGTCAGGCGTTCAAGAAACACCCGGGAGCGCGACAGGCCTTTATAGTCGTAGCAAGGCTTGTCGAGGTTGTCGCTGGGGTCGACCAATTGCAACTTGCCCTGCTCGTCGCGACGCATCAGGTTGAACTCGGGTTCCAGGCCGGTGTTGAGGGTCCAGCCCTTTTCTTCCAGGCGCTGCACCTGTTGCTGCAGCACATAACGGCTGTCATACGGATGCGGCTTACCGTCGACGTGGCCGACGCACACCACCCGCCCGTAACCCGGCTGCCAGGGCACCGGAGCCAGGGTGGACAAGTCGCCGCGAGCCATGAAGTCCGGACCGTGGGGCTCCATGCCCATGCCACTGATCGCGAACCCGGCAAAACCCGCCCCCTCTTCGGCGACGGTCTTGAGCCCACAGATCGGCACCGACTTGGTCTTGGCCGCACCGTGAATATCCACAAATTGCGCAAGCACGTACTTGATCCCGTGCTTGTCGATGATGCGCTGGGTTTCTGCTGGCAACATTGCTCGTCACTCCTCGCGAAAGGCAAAACATTCTGGATGGGCCTTGACCGTCTTTTTATTCCTAAAAAGAAAGTTATTTTCCCAATAGGAATGCAAAGCCCTTGCCAGATTCGCGAGTGGAACGTCGAAACGCCGTGACAGGCGCTTTTGTGCTGTATATATGGGAATATTCTTTTCCCTGTGGGAATACTGCCCGCAGGGCAGGCGACAAGCGTCGCCATTTGCACTTTCTCAGTGCGAAACTAATATTACTGAACGGAAAGTGTGCAGGATCTGATGACTATGTCGACCGAAACCGCCCCGCGCCTCAAGCTTGAGCAATATCTGGGATTGCAGATCAAGCGCCAGCGCCAGGCTCAGGATCTAAAATTGTCTGACGTGGCCAAGATTGCCGATATCAGTCAGGGCATGTTGAGCAAGATCGAAAACGCCCAGGTGTCCACCAGCCTCGATACCCTGAGCCGTCTGTGCGACGTGCTTGGCCTGCCACTGTCCAAGTTGTTCAGCGAATATGACCAGCAGGACGGCAGCGCGCTGTTGGTCAAGGCCGATCAGGGCATGGAAGTGGTGCGCCGCGGCACCGAGAAAGGCCATACGTACCATCTGCTCAACCACACCCGTGGGCCGAAGAAGAGCTTCGAGGCCTACATGGTCAGCATGGATGACGCGAGTGAGGAGTTTCCGACCTTCTCCCACCCTGGCACCGAATTCCTCCACCTGCTGGAAGGTGAACTGATCTATCGCCACGGCAATCAGTTGTACCGCATGGAGGCTGGCGACAGCTTGACGTTTGAAGGCGAAATTCCTCACGGCCCCGAGCAACTGGTGCAAGTGCCGATCCGCCTGCTCTCGATCATGAATTACGGCAGCGACAAAGAGTAACGCCCCCTCTTCCCCTGCTTTGCCCCGCCTTAAGGCCGACCCACGTCGGCCTCACGCATTTTCCTGTCAGTTAAAAAACTTTCTTAAAAGCTCTGGACGTGACACACCCATTTCCCCTATAAAGCCACCAACAGGAATAATTTATTCCTCACAAGAAAACGTGCTCAAGGAATGAGCCTGCTGTCCGCTGACACTTTTTTCGCTATGCGATGAGCTGCCGCCATCATCCCGAGGACGTGTCATGCAACACGAAAAAAACCATTTCATCATTAAGATCACCTGTCCCGCGGTGTCCGGCATTGTCGCTGCCGTCACCACCTACCTGGCGGACAACAGTTGCTACATCGGGGAGATGGCGCAATTCGACGACGACTTCAGCGGCCGGTTTTTCATGCGTGCGGTGTTCCGCTTCAACGACGGCCATCAGGGCGACATTCAGCAGATCAAGGACGGCTTCGCCGACGTCGCCAAGGCGTTCGAGATGACCTGGGAATTGCACGACACCCGCGAACCGATGCGCGTGCTGCTGATGGTCAGCAAGTTCGACCACTGCCTGACTGACCTGCTCTACCGCTACCACAAGGGCGAGATGGACATGACCATCACCGCCATCGTCTCCAACCACCTCGACTTGCGACCCATGGCCGAACGCGAGGGCATTCGCTTCATCTACTTGCCGGTGACGAAGGACACCAAGGCTCGACAGGAAGCCGAGCTGATGAAGATTGTCGACGACACCAACACTGAGCTGGTGGTGTTGGCGCGCTACATGCAGATCCTCTCCGATGACCTGTGCAAGCAACTCTCGGGGCGGGCGATCAACATTCACCATTCTTTCTTGCCCGGCTTCAAAGGCGCCAAGCCTTATCACCAGGCCTACCAGCGCGGCGTGAAACTGATCGGCGCCACCGCCCATTACGTCACCAGCGACCTCGACGAGGGACCGATCATTGAGCAGGAAGTACAGCGCGTCGATCACGTCTACCTACCCGACGACCTGGTCGCCACCGGCCGCGACACCGAAACCGTGGCCCTGTCCAAGGCGGTCAAGTACCACCTGGAGCACCGGGTTTTCCTCAACCAGGACAGAACGGTGATCTTCCGGTGAACACGCACAAGCTGATCGACGGCAAGGCCACTGCTGCCCGCGTGCTGGTACAGGTCCGCAAGGACGTGGAGCGCCTGCGCGAGCAAGACATTCAACCGGCACTGGCGGTGATTCTGGTGGGCAGCGACCCGGCCAGCCAGGTCTACGTGCGAAACAAGATCCTGCGCGCCGAAGAGGTGGGTATCCGCTCGCTGGAACATCGGCTGTCCACGGACACCAGCACTGAACAATTACTCATTCTGATCGCCCGATTGAATGCCGATCGTTCGATCCACGGCATTCTCCTGCAACTGCCGCTGCCTTCGCATATCGATGAACTACGTGCACTGGAAGCTATCGCTCCGGACAAGGATGTAGACGGGTTCCACAGTCAGAACGTCGGTGGTCTCAGCCAGGGTCGCACGGTGCTCGCGCCCTGCACCCCCAGTGGTTGTTTGTATTTGCTGGAACAAACCTGCGGCGATTTGCGCGGCAAGCACGCAGTGGTGATCGGCCGCTCGAACATCGTCGGCAAACCCATGGCAGCGTTGTTGCTGCAGGCCGACTGCTCGGTGACCCTCCTGCATTCGCGCAGCCCGGACCCGCAGGCTCTATGCCGGCAGGCAGACATCGTCATCGCCGCCGTGGGGCGCCCAAGGCTGATCGACGCCAGTTGGCTCAAGCCAGGCGCCGTGGTGATTGACGTCGGCATCAACCGCATCGAAGACGATGGCCGCAGCCGCCTGGTAGGCGATGTCGACTTCGACAGCGCCCTACCCCATGTCGCAGCGATCACTCCGGTCCCTGGTGGTGTCGGGCCGATGACCATCGCCTTTCTGATGAAAAACACTGTCACCGCTGCCCTTGCGCAACACCAGGCTCTACACAACCAATCGGAGGCCCTATGCCATTCAATCTATTGAAGTACGGGCTGAGTTCGGAGTACCCGGTAGAAGTGGATTTGCCGCCACCAAAGGAACTCAAGTCGAGCTATGACGTGGTGATCATCGGTGCCGGCGGCCACGGTCTGGCCACCGCTTACTACCTGGCCAAGTACCACGGCATCACCAACATCGCGGTGCTGGAAAAGTCTTACCTGGGCGGCGGCAATACCGCGCGCAACACCGCGGTGATCCGCTCCAACTACCTGACCAGCGAAGGTGTGCGCTTTTATGCCGAGTCGGTGCGAATGTTCCAGTCGCTGTCCAACGAGTTCGACTTCAACATCATGTACTCCGAGCGCGGCCAACTGACCCTGGCCCACACCGATGCCACGGTGCGTTCGTTCCGGCAGCGCGCCGAGGTCAACAAACACTTTGGCGGCCGTACCGAGATGATCGACCGGCAGCAGATCCGTGAACTGGTGCCCAGCCTCAACCTCGATCCCGGCCACTTGCCGGTAATCGCCGGGCTTTGGCACATCGACGGCGCCACCGCGCGCCATGACGCGGTGGCCTGGGGTTATGCCAAACAAGCCGCCAAGCGCGGCGTGGAAATCCATCAGCTCACCGAAGTCCAGGACCTGATCATCGAGAACGGCGCCATCACCGCCGTCAAGACCAACCGAGGCACCATCAAATGCGGTTGTGCGGTGCAGGCGATTGCCGGGCACAGTTCGTTGCTGATGGCCAAGGCCGGGATCCGTTCGCCGATCCAGACCTTCCCGCTGCAAGCGATGGTCACCCAGCCGTTCAAACCGTTTCTCGATCCGCTGGTGAGTTCCTCTGCCCTGCACTGCTATGTGCAACAGACCAGCCGTGGTGAAGTGGTTTTCGGCGGTGGCTCCGATCCCTATCCGCTGTTCAACACCCGCTCGACGCTGGACCTCAAGGAAAGCCTGATCGCCCATGCGATCGAGATGTTCCCGTTCCTGGCCAACGCCAAGCTGATGCGCCAATGGGCCGGCATCACCGACATGACCCCGGATTACAGCCCGATCATGGGCCTGTCGCCGGTGAAGAATTACTACCTCGACGCCGGTTGGGGCACCTGGGGTTTCAAGGCCACGCCGATCTGCGGCAAGACCATGGCCGAGTTGGTCGCCAGCGGCGGCAAGGTGCCGGAGCTGATCAAACCTTTCGGCCTCGAACGTTTCTCGACCTTCCAGCAAGTCAACGAAATGGGCGCCACGGCGGCCAGCCACTGACGGAGAGCAGACGATGAAAATCATGACGTGCCCGCTCAATGGGCCGCGCAATATCAGCGAGTTCACCTATGGTGGTGAATTCAAACCCATGCCCGACCCCGTCACGTGCAGCGACGGCGATTGGGCGGACTACGTGTTCAATACCGACAACCTCGCCGGCGTGGTGCGCGAGTGGTGGATGCACACTCCATCCAGCTACTGGTTTCTGGCGGAGCGGCACACCGTAACCGACGAAATCCTGCGGACCTTCGACCCCAAAGAGCTGTTCACCGCCCGTGTCGACTTTAGCGCCGCCAAGGAGATCGCAGGATGAATCGTCTACCCGCCCCTATGGGCTTGCTGATCGACCGTGATCAACCACTGGACTTCAGCTTCGACGGCCAGCGCTACCAAGGTTTGCAAGGCGACAGCATCGCCAGCGCCCTGTTGGCCAACGGGCGTTTCCTCATCTCCCGTTCGTTCAAATACCATCGCCCCCGCGGCCCGCTGACCATGGCCGGTCAGGACGCCAACAGCCTGGTACAGTTGTCTGAAGAGCCGAACGTGCTGGCCGACGCACACGCGTTGTCCGCCGGTTTGCAGGTGACAGCGCAGAACGTCAACGGCTCGCTGGATAACGACAAGGATGCCTACCTCGGCAAGTTCTCGAAATTCATGCCGGTGGGTTTCTACTACCGCTCGTTCTACAAGCCCAAGGGCATGTGGAAAGTATGGGAACCGATCATTCGCAAGAAGGCCGGCCTCGGCGTGCTCGACCTGAAGTTCCAGCCCGAGTACTACGACAAGGCCTACCTTTTCACCGACCTGGCAGTCATCGGCGCAGGCCCCGCCGGGCTTCATGCGGCGCTGACGGCAGCCGACGCGGGGGCCAAAGTGTTGCTCATCGAGCAACAACCGGTTCTCGGCGGTTCGCTGAACTACGCGCGCTTCGACATCGACGGCAACAAGGCTGAAAACCTGCGCCGCGAACTGCTCGCTGCAGTAGAGCAACACGCCAATATCCAGATCCTGACCGAGGCCACCTGCAACGCCTGGTTTACCGACAATTACCTGCCGGTGATTCAGGGCAAACGCATGTACAAGGTCCGCGCCCGCCAGTGCCTGGTGTGCAGCGGTGCTTTCGATCAGCCGGTGATCTTTCGCAACAACGACCTGCCGGGCGTGATGCTGACCAGCGCCGCGCAACGGCTGATGAAACTGTATGCGGTCAAACCCGGTAACCGCGCCGTGGTGCTGACGGGCAACGATGACGGTTACCTCGCCGCGCTGGATCTGCATGACCAGGGCGTGGAGGTCGTCGCTGTGGTGGACCTGCGCCATGGTCCTTCGGACGAATCCTTGCTGCTCGCACTGGCACAACGCAAGATCTACCATCAGAGCAACAGCACCGTATATGAGGCCCAGCACGAGAAAGGCATGCGCCATATCAACGGCGTCGACGTGCGCAAGATCACCGCACAAGGCCAGGTCGCCGAGAGCGGGCAACACCTGGAGTGCGATTTACTGTGCATGTCCGCCGGCTACATGCCGGTCTATCAACTGCTTTGCCAGGCTGGCGGCAAGCTGGCCTACGACGATCAGCGTGCCGAGTTCACGCTCAGCGGCCTGCCAAAGAATCTGAATGTCGCCGGCTCGGTCAACGGTCGTCACCAGCTGGATAACGTGATTGCCGATGGTGTGAATGCCGGTGCCGAAGCCGCCCTCGCGCTGGGTCTGACAGTCGACACGCAACGCGCGCCATTCAGCGGCGAGGCGCGGGTCAACTTTAATTGGCCAATCTTCCCGCACCCTAAGGGCAAGGACTTCGTCGACTTCGACGAGGATCTGCAAGTGGCCGACATCGTCAACGCCACCCGGATCGGCTATCGCGACGTGCAACTGGTCAAGCGCTACTCCACCGTCGGCATGGGCCCGTCTCAAGGTCGTCACTCGGCGCTGCCGACCGCGCGGTTGGTGGCCTGGGCCACCCAACGCAACATCAGCGAAACTGGCGTGACCACGGCGCGACCACCGTTTGTGGCTGAAAAACTGGCGCATGTCGCCGGTCGCGCGTTCGACCCGTACCGGCAAACGCCAATGCATGCCCGACACCTGCAAGCCGGGGCGAAGATGATGCCCGCCGGAATCTGGCAACGCCCGGCCTACTACGGCAACGCCAAGGATCGCGAACGCTGCATGCAAGCCGAAGCCTTGCACGTGCGGAACAAGGTCGGCCTCATCGACGTCTCGACCCTCGGCGGCCTGGACGTGCGCGGCCCGGACGCCGCCGAACTGCTCAACCGGATGTACACCTTTGCCTTCCTCAAACAGCCGATCGGCCGTTCTCGCTATGCGCTGATGACCAATGAGCATGGGGTGGTGATCGACGATGGGGTCTGCGCGCGGTTTGCCGAAAATCACTTCTACGTCACTGCCACCACCAGCGGCGTCGACCGGATCTATCAGCAGATGCTCAAGTGGAATGCACAGTGGCGCCTGGACGTGGACGTCGCCAACGTCACCGCGGCCATTTGCGCGGTCAACGTCGCGGGGCCGGACTCGCGCAAGGTGCTGGAACAGGTCTGCACCGACCTCGATCTCAGCGCCGAAGCCTTCCCTTACCTGGGCGTCCGTCAAGGCACCGTGGCCGGCATCAAGGCCCGGTTGTTGCGAGTCGGTTTTGTTGGCGAGCTGGGCTATGAAATTCACGTACCCGCGCGTCACGGGCTCAAGCTCTGGGACGCACTGATTGAGGCCGGCAAAGCACATGACATCCGCCCCTTCGGCGTCGAAACCCAGCGCCTGCTGCGCCTGGAAAAAGGCCACGTGATCATCAGCCAGGACACCGACGGAATGACTCACCCGGCGGAAATCGACATGGGCTGGGCGATCAGCCGCACTAAGCCGTTCTTCGTCGGCCGCCGTTCGGTGGACATCCTCGAAGCCCAGCCACTGAAACGCAAACTGGTGGGTTTCAGCCTGCCCAAAGGCAGCCTGCAACCGCTGGAAGGCCATCTGGTCCTTAACGGCCCGGACATCAGCGGCAACGTCACATCCTGCGAGTATTCCGCCTCCCTGGGCAAGATCATCGGCCTGGCCTACGCCGGCATCGACCAGAGCACGCCTGGGCAACAAATTCCGATCCGCGTCGAAGGCGGCATCGTGGTCCAGGCCGAGGTGGTGCAGTTGCCCTTCTTCGATCCCGACAACCAACGCCAGGAGCTTTGAGTCATGACCAGTCTGAAAGAACAACACAGCATCGCCCGGCAAGCCCTGGCACCGCTGCCGGGGTGCCGCCTGGCGGACCTGACCGACCTGCCGCGGGTCGGTTTTCGCGGCGCCTACAGTGCCGAGTACCTGCGCAGTCGCGGCTTCGCCCTGCCAGATGCGCCCAACCGTGCGGTGATTCAAGCCGATGGCAGTCAGGTGGCGCGGCTGTCGCAGACCGAGTACCTACTGCTGGGCAGTCCAGAGGATCAGGGCCAACGAATGGCGGATGAAGAGGCCCGCTGGGAACTCGACCATCAAGCCAACTATCTGCTGCCTCGTCAGGACAGCCATGCCTGTTTTCAGCTGATGGGGAATCATCTGAGCGACGTATTGGCCAAGCTCTGCGGGGTTGATCTGAGCCCGCAGGCGTTCGGCTCGGGAGCGGTGGCCCAGACGTCGGCGGCACGCATCAACGTGATCGTCATCAATTCAGGCACCGTGCAGCAGGCGAGCTTGCACATCCTCTGTGACCGGGCGTCGCAGGAGTATTTTCGGGAGGCGTTGGAGGATGCAATGCAGGAGTATTCAGGTCTGGCTACGGCTGTGACAGCGCGCTGATTCTGCCGCCCTACTGATCGTGTATGTTGAGACGAAATCGATGTACGTTTTAACGTACAAAAAAAGTGGTCAGCAAAACTCGCTGGAACGAAAAAAGAGGCCGAAGCCTCTCTTTTCAACGCTGAACGTAAATACCACGCACAAAAAAACGCCACTCATTGAGTGGCGCTTTTTGTGAATCTTGGAGCGGGAAACGAGACTCGAACTCGCGACCCCGACCTTGGCAAGGTCGTGCTCTACCAACTGAGCTATTCCCGCGTCTTGGTGAGGCGCATTCTATAGAATCCAGAGGCCCCGTCAACCCTTTGATTCAAAAAAGTTTATTTCTTTTCCACGTCGGTCTTCAGATGCGGCCAGGCAGCCCGCAAATATTGAACCATGGACCACAGCGTCAGGCCCGCAGAGATCAGCAGCAAGGCGTAACCCACCAGAACCCAGAACGTGAAATCCGACGGATTGGCCAGCAGGATCACCAGCGCCAGCATTTGCGCAGCGGTTTTCCATTTGCCCAGGTTCGACACCGCGACGTGAGCACGAGCACCGAGCTCGGCCATCCACTCCCGCAGCGCCGAGACGACAATTTCTCGACCGATGATCACGGCGGCCGGCAGCGTAAGCCACAGGTTACCGTGTTCCTGCACCAGCAACACCAGCGCCACGGCGACCATCAGTTTGTCGGCCACCGGATCGAGGAAAGCCCCGAACGGCGTGCTTTGCTCCAGACGTCGAGCCAGATAACCGTCCAGCCAGTCCGTGGCGGCGGCAAACGCAAAGACCGAAGCGGACGCCAGGTAGCTCCATTGGTAAGGCAGGTAAAACAGTAAAATGAAGATCGGGATAAGCAGGACGCGTAGAACGGTAATCAGATTAGGGATATTCATCGGCACAACTGGCTACGAGGTGAGGTGGCATTCTACTCGCTGTGCAGATTTGCATAAATCAACTCTGCGAGCTTTTTACTGATCCCGGGGGCTTTGGCGATCTCGTCGATGCTGGCACGAGACAGCTCCTGCAATCCACCAAAATGTTTCAACAAATCGCGCCGGCGTGTTGGTCCAACGCCTGCAACGCCCTCCAGTGTAGACGTGCGACGCGTTTTGCCACGACGGGCACGGTGCCCGGTGATTGCGAATCGGTGGGCTTCGTCACGGATCTGCTGGATCAAATGCAACGCCGGGGAATCACCACGCAAGGTAAATTCGTGGGCGGCGTCGTTGAGGTACAGGGTTTCGAAACCGGCCTTGCGCGTCGCTCCCTTGGCCACGCCCAGCAAAATCAGGTCGGGCACCGCCAGCTCATTGAGCACATCGCGCGCCATGGACAACTGCCCCTTGCCGCCGTCCACCAGCAGAATGTCCGGCAGCTTGCCCTCCCCGTCCTTCAGCTTGCTGAAACGTCGGGTCAGGGCCTGGTGCATCGCGGCATAGTCATCGCCCGGCGTGACGCCTTCGATGTTGTAGCGCCGGTAGTCGGACTTGATCGGGCCTTCGGGACCGAACACCACACAGGACGCCACGGTCGCTTCGCCGCTGGAGTGACTGATGTCATAACACTCCAGGCGCTGCGGTGGCTCATCCAGTTTCAGCACGTCGGCGAGCGCATCGAAACGCGCGGCGACGTGTTGGCGGTTGGCCAGGCGCGCGCCCAGTGCCTGCTCGGCGTTGGTCACGGCCAATTGCTGCCAGCGGGCCCGCGTCCCGCGAACCCTGTGGCTGATGGTCAGTTCGCGACCACGCAACTCCTCAATGGCCGCGATCAGCGTCGGAAAATCTTCGTGAACCACGTTGACGATCAGCTCGCTCGGCAAATCCCGTTCAGGGCTGCTGACGAAGTACTGACCGAGAAACGCGGCCATGACTTCGGAAACGTCTTCTTCAATACCCACTTGCGGGAAAAAGTTCTTGCTCCCCAGCACCCGGCCGCCGCGCACACTGATCAGATGAACACAGGCACCGCCCGGGTTGACGAATGCGGCGATCACGTCGACGTCACCCGTCCCGCCTTCCATGCTCTGTTGATCCTGGACCCGGCGCAGTAACGAGATCTGGTCGCGCAATTCGGCGGCACGCTCGAACTCGAGGTTGATCGCTGCCTCTTCCATGCCGGCGGATAACTCGTCGGTCAGCGCGTTGCTGCGCCCCTCGAGGAACATCACCGAGTGCCGCACATCTTCGGCGTACACCTCGGGCTCCACCAGGCCGACACAGGGCGCCTTGCAGCGTTTGATCTGATATTGCAGGCACGGCCGCGTGCGGTTCTTGTAATAGCTGTCTTCGCACTGGCGCACGAAAAAGGTCTTTTGCAGCAGGCTCAGGCTTTCGCGAATCGCACCGGCGCTGGGATAGGGACCGAAATACTTGCCCTTGGCCTTCTTCGCACCGCGATGAATACTCAGGCGTGGAAACTGGCCATCAGAGAGAAACACGTACGGGTAGGATTTGTCATCGCGCAGCAGGATGTTGTAGGGCGGGCGCCATTCCTTGATCAGCGTCTGCTCGAGCAGCAAGGCTTCGGTTTCGTTGGCCGTGATCGTCGTTTCGACCTGGGCAATACGTGCCACGAGTGCAGCGGTCTTCGGAGCGAGCCCGGACTTGCGGAAGTAACTCGACAGGCGACTCTTGAGGTTCTTGGCCTTGCCGACATAGAGCAGGCGCGCGTCGCTGTCGAACATGCGGTAGACGCCGGGGCGTCCACTGACCGTCGACAGGAAAGCACTTGGATCAAAGGTGTCAGTCATTATCAGAGGCTGGCATCAACCATGCCGTGACGAACCGCCAACAGCGTCAACTCGACATCGCTGCTGATCGAAAGCTTTTCGAAAATTCGGTAACGGTAGGTGTTCACGGTTTTGGGCGACAGGCACAACTTGTCGGAAATGATCTGCACCTTCTGGCAGCCGACAATCATCAGTGCGATCTGGATTTCCCGTTCCGACAAGGCGTCGAACGGCGAATCGTTGGTCGGCTGAAAGGATTTGATCGCCAGTTGCTGGGCAATTTGCGGGCTGATGTAGCGTTGCCCCGCAAACACCAGGCGGATGGCCTGGACCATTTCCGGCAACCCGGCACCTTTGGTCAGGTAACCTGCGGCTCCCGCCTGCAACAACCGTGTAGGAAACGGATCTTCCTCACACACGGTGACCGCAACCACCTTGATATCCGGATGACTGCGCAACAATTTGCGGGTGGCCTCAAGACCGCCGATACCGGGCATCTTGACGTCCATCAGCACCACATCGGGTTTCAACTCACGCGCCTTGAGCAGGGATTCTTCGCCTGACTCGGCCTGGCCGACCACTTGCAGGCCATCGATGTCAGCCAGCATTCGTGTAATGCCTGTACGAACGAGATCATGGTCATCGACTACTAGCACCCTAATCAAGCAGACACCTCGCGATATGGTCTTATTGAGTTGCCGACACCTTAGCAAAAAGCGACTGGCAGACCTAGCGGCAAGCGTCATATAAAAAGTTTCAATTCATCTTGAAAGGCTTGTCTTATGCGTGTTTCAGCGATACGAGGCATCGACATCGCGCTGCATTCTCAGGAAACACTCGTCTTTACCGACCACTGTCAGGCCCTTTCGCTCGTACAACACTTTTGCCGGATTATTTTCAAAAACCGTCAAGCGCAATGCCGGTCGCCGCTCCTTGCACGCCATTGCCAATACCTGATCGATCGCCCAGGAACCGGCACCCTGCCCCCGGTAGCCTTCGAGCACGTGCAATTCGCGGATGTACAAGGCCCTTGCGTCTCGGCTCAGGCTCACATACCCCAGCCGCACATCATCGCGCACGATAAGCCAGTTTTCCCGTCCCGCCCAGGCCACATCAAAGGCCTCGTCCTGCCACAGCAGATCGTGCTGAATGTAGTAGCGGAGCATGGTTGTACAGGTCAGCTCACGAGCAAAGTCGAGATCCTGCGCCGCCGCCGGACGTAAATCGAACCCCATCAGGCCTCCGCGACGGCGACGACGCGCCCCGCCCAGCCGTCAGCCTTGCGTTGAGCAACGACCAGCAGATCGCCGGTGCCGGGTGCGACGGCAATCAGCGAACCGTCCGACGCCCAGATGGCGCTGCGTCCTGCCGACTCCCAGCCCCCCGTCGCACCGCCATGGTTGGCCATCAGCACTACCATCGAGTGCGTGACGGCATAACCCTGCAGCAACGCAGTATCGGGGGCGTAACCGTTTTCGGTAATCAGCACGCCCGCGGCATACACGTCGGCGCCCTGCTGAGCCGCTGCGGCCGCATGGCTGGCGTGGGAAAAATCGGCGCACACCGCCAGAGCGACCGTATCGCCACCGATGGTCAGGGTCGAACCGCCGTAGCCCGGTGCAAACGCTACTTCCTCGCCGGGATGCAGATGCTGCTTGCTGTAGACCCCGAGCGAGCCATCGGCGCCGAAGATCAGCGCGCCGATCAACACTGGCGAATTCTCCGACAGACGAATAGGCATCCCGACCACGGTCGTTACGCCAGTTTCCAGCGCAAAATCCCGCAGCGGTTTCAGCACAGCGTCCTCCGGCGCAATGGCCAGCTCAGCGGCCAGCCCGCGCTCGTACCCGGTCAGCGACAGTTCCGGAAACACCAGCAACTGCACACCCTGCTCCGCCGCCACCTGCATGAAACGTTGATGCCAGGCGATATTGGCGGCCAGATTTCCCGCGATAGAGATCGATTGAGCGGCGGCGATGGTCAGCGTCGTCATGGTTCGTCCTTACGGCGTGGTGCATTTGTTTAAATGGCGAGTGTGTCACAACCCCCGACGCACTCAAGCAATAGAAAACGCCGCGACTGATCGATAGCAATTTGTGATTGAATCCGTGTACCGGCCTCTAGTAAGCTCGGCGCATCCATCGGAGACAGACCATGTTCAACACCCTCTCACAGCTTCGTTCCGCCAGCGCCCCGCGCTCGGTTGCGGCTGCCCGGGTGAACGTCGTTTGCGCTCCGGTCAGCTTTTATTTTGGGTATTGGTTTAGCCACTGGCGCGCCTGATACCCACACGGCGCCCATTTTAAACGGGTCGCCACCAGAGAATTCTCAACCCCCGGTCGGCCTCCCGACCGGGGGTTTTGTTTTTTCAGCCCCAGACACTTTTCAGCAATAACCAGACAACTCGAGGATTCACGACATGAACTACGCCACTTATTACCGTTACGACAGTTTTACCGCCTGGCGATTTAGCAGCCTCCGCTCGGGACAGCCTGCCGCCTCCGATCGGTCACCCACAGGTGGCAAGCACACACACGCAGCCAATCCGGCCAATTGTCGAACACCCCAGTAGGGCCGAGCGTGCGGGAACAAACCCGCCGCCCGCCCAGGAAGCCTGAATATGAACTCGTCCGTCTCTGCTCTGCCGCTGTCTACCCTGAGCCCTGCCAATGAAGCGCTGACCCTGCGTCTGCCAAGCTCATTGCAACTCAAACAGCAACTGCCCCTCAGCAACGCCATGACTCGCCAAGTCGCCGCCCACCGCGACGCGGTCCGCGCGATCCTCAACGGTGAAGATTCCCGTTTGCTGGTCATCGTCGGCCCTTGCTCGATTCACGATCCCCGCTCCGCCCTCGAATACGCGAGCAACCTCGCCCGCCTCGCCACCGAAGTCAGCGACAAGATGCTGCTGGTGATGCGCGCCTACGTCGAAAAACCACGAACCACGGTTGGCTGGAAAGGCCTGGCCTACGACCCGCACCTGGATGGCAGCGATGACATGGCCGGCGGCCTGACCCTGTCCCGCGAGCTGATGCGCGAAATACTCCAGCTGGGTTTACCGGTCGCCACCGAACTGTTGCAGCCGATGGCCGCCGGTTACTTCGACGACCTGCTCAGCTGGGTGGCCATTGGCGCTCGCACCACCGAGTCGCAGATCCACCGGGAAATGGCCAGTGGCCTGAGCATGCCGGTCGGCTTCAAGAACGGCACCGATGGCGGCGTCGGCGTTGCCAGCGACGCCATGCGCTCGGCAGCCCATCCGCATCGGCATTTCGGTGTCGACAGTCAGGGGCATCCGGCGATCATTCAGACCCCGGGCAATCCTGATACGCACCTGGTACTGCGCGGCGGCCATCGCGGCCCGAACTACGACCGCGACAGCGTCGCCCAAGTGAACAGCGACTTGGCCAAACTGAAGATCCCGGCACGGATCATGGTCGACTGCAGCCACGCCAACAGCGGCAAAGACCCGCTGCGTCAACCGGCGGTGTTCAACGATGTGCTTGAGCAGCGTTTGCAGGGTGATCGGTCGTTGATCGGGATGATGATCGAGAGTCATTTGTTCGAGGGGTGCCAGCCGTTGAGCCCGACGCTGCGGTATGGCGTTTCGGTAACGGATGGTTGTCTGGGATGGGACGGGACGGAAGCGTTGTTGCGGTCGGCGGCGGAACGGTTGCGAGCGGTATGACAGGCAAATGACATGTCGGAGGTAGGGCATTGCAGAACTCTGCGCTACCTCCGGTTAAAGGACGTCCGGGCATTCCGAAAAAAGCCTCCTGCTGATTCGAGTATTCCTACCTTACCTATTCCGTTTTTCACCCCTTCACCGCGGCATTTTCAGACATCGCGCGAACGCCCGAGTGTTTTAGAGTGAGGCCCGAGCACTTCCTCGAACTCCCGCGAAAAGGTACGAACATGCAACGGAATGCAAGCACTCTCTATCCCATCCTGCTGGTTCACGGCCTGTTCGGTTTCGACCGGATCGGCCGGTTCGAACTCTTCCAGGACATCAGGCAAGCACTGCGCAGTGACGGCGCGAGGGTATTCATACCTCACCTGTCGGCTACCCATACCAACGAAGCACGTGGCGAACAGCTTCTGGCACAGATCGAACGCGTGCTGGAAGGTACCGGTGCAGAAAAGGTCAACCTGATCGGGCACAGCCAGGGGGCACTGGCCGCACGTTATGCCGCAGCGATAGCGCCGCAAATCGTAGCGTCGGTGACGTCGGTCAGCGGACCGAACCACGGCTCGGAACTGGCGGACTTCCTGCGCAAGGCACTGACGCCCGGACGCCTCCCGGAACGCGCTGCCGAAGCGGTCGCCACCTTGTTCGCCGATTTCCTGTCGTTGCTGAGTGGCAACCCGCAGCTGCCGCAGAACGCTATCGCCGCGTTGAATGCGCTGACCACTGAAGGTGTCTACGGGTTTAATGAGAAATACCCCCAGGGTTTGCCCAAAAACTGGGGCGGCAAGGGTCGGGAACAGGTCAACGGGGTTCGCTACTATTCCTGGAGCGGCACGTTGCAAGGGACCGCTCTCGATGAAGGGCTCGATGCACTCGATCCGCTGAACGGGTTCGCAAGGGCGTTTTCTCGCTATTTCACCACCGAAGCCGACCAGAACGACGGCATGGTCGGACGCTTCAGCTCTCATTTGGGCAAAGTGATCCGTTCCGACTACCCGCTCGACCATCTGGACAGCATCAACCAGACAGCCGGTCGGGTACGCAAGGGCATCAACCCCATTGATTTGTATGTGCAGCACGCCGAACGCCTGCGAAAGGCTGGCCTTTAGGCATTGGAAGGAACTTTGAGAAGAAATGGGCCACTGAATCCGGTAGGCTCCGCAGTTTATTGAACATTGAAAGGAGTATTTCCCATGGCTAAAGCCACTGCCCGTCACATCCTGGTTTCCAGCGAAGACAAGTGCAACGAACTCAAAGCCCAAATCGAAGCGGGTGCCGATTTCGCCGAAATTGCCAAAGCCAATTCCACCTGCCCGTCCAGCCGCCAAGGCGGTGACCTGGGCTCGTTCGGTCCAGGCCAGATGGTCAAGGAATTCGACACCGTGGTCTTCAGTGCACCGATCAACGTGGTGCAAGGTCCGGTCAAGACTCAGTTTGGTTACCACTTGCTGGAAGTGACCAGCCGCCAGGACTGATCCAATCGCCAAGTTCTACGCACAACGGCCCGCCTTTTTGGTGGGCCGTCGTGTTTCGTATGCGTGATACGGCTGGCGAGGGACGCGCCGCTAGCGTACAAATTGCGGTTATCGACCACCCGGCTCTAAGGCTGACAATGCGACTGGCTTTCCCTACTTTGTTGTTCACTGCCGTGGCCCTGCTGCTGGGCGCCGCCGGTGTGAACGCCGCCCCCCAACATGCGCTGACCGTCTACGGCGAACCGGCGAAGTACCCTGCCGGCTTCAGTCATTTTGCCTACACCAATCCGCAGGCCCCCAAGGGGGGGACGATGCGGCGCTCGGCGATCGAGATCGGGCATTTCGATCATGTCCTGCCTTATATAGACAAAGGCATCGGCGTGACGCAGATCGACGGCTTGATCTATTCGCCCCTGGCCCAGCGCTCGCTGGACGAGCCTTACACCGTTTATGGCCTGGTGGCGCAGAAGATGGAGCGTTCGGATGACGGGTTGTCCCTGCGCTTCTACCTCAACCCCAAGGCCCGCTTCGCCGATGGCAAGCCAATCACCGCCGAGGACGTGCGCTACACCTTCGACCTGCTGATGACCCAGGGCAGTCTGCGGTATCGCACGCAATTCGCCGACGTCAAAGGCGTCGAAGTGGAATCGCCGAGCACCGTTCGGTTCGACTTCAAGAGCAACGAAAACCGCACCCTGCCCCTCGACATCGCGACCTTGCCGGTGTTTCCCGAGCATTGGTGGAAAACCCGTGATTTCGCCAGCGGCGGTGGTTACGAGCCACCACTGGGCAGCGGTCCGTACAAGGTGAGCAAGGTCGACTCCGGGCGCAGTATCACCTTCGAGCGCAATCCCGACTGGTGGGGCAAGGACCTGCCGGTCAGCCGCGGCCTCTACAATTTCGACCGTTTCAGCATCGAGTACTTCGGCGATACCGACGTGGCGCGCCAAGTGTTGCGCGGCGGCGCCTATGACTACAACCGTGAATTCTCCGCCACCGGTTACTCCATCGGCTACGACAGCCCGGCGCTCAGTGACGGGCGCCTGCAAAAGGCGCATCTGGCGCAAAACGCACCGCAATCGGCGCAAGGCTTCGTGTTCAACCTGCAAAATCCGCTGTTTCAGGATCGCCGTGTACGTCAGGCACTGGCGATGCTCTGGGATTTTGAATGGAGCAACCGGCAGATGATGCGCGACCTCTATATCCGCCAGCAGAGCTTTTTCTCCAATACCGAACTCGCCGCCCGCAGCCTGCCGGATGCCGCGGAGCTGGCGATTCTTGAACCCTTGCGCGGACAGATTCCCGACGAAGTGTTCACCAAAGTCTTCGAAGCACCGAAAACCGACGGCAGCGGCGTGATCCGCGACAAACAACTGCAAGCGCTGGACTTGCTGGAGCAGGCCGGGTGGAAACCCGATGGCGACCAACTGGTGAATGCCGAAGGCAAACCGCTGAGCTTTACTTTCCTGGTCAGCCAGAACGGCTTGGACCGTTTGCTGCTGCCGTACAAGCGCACGCTGAAGCAGATCGGTATCGACCTGAACATCCGCCGCATCGACTCGTCCCAGTACGTCAATCGGCTGATGTCCCGGGACTACGACATGATCGTCACCGGCTATCCGGTCACCACCTCGCCGGGCAACGAACTGAACAACTATTTTGGCTCCGCGGCGGCCAATGATCCGGGCTCCAACAATTACATGGTGTTGAAAAACCCGGCGGTCGATACGCTGGTCAACGGCCTGGTTCGTGCCACCACCCAGGCCGACATGTTGCGCTACGCCCATGCACTCGACCGGGTGCTGCAATGGAACTACTACTGGATTCCCAACTACTATCCGCCGGGCAGTTCGACCGTGTGGTGGAACCGCTTCGGGATTCCCAGCGTGCAGGCCGCCAATGACGAAGCCATCGAGAGTTGGTGGGAAGTGAGCACCACGCCGCTGACCAACCAACAGATGACCGCCGAGCTGATCAAGCGCGGCAAACCCGGAGGGCCGCACTGATGTGGGCTTACATTCTGCGGCGTTTGCTGCTGATCATTCCGACGCTGGTGATCATCCTGCTGGTCAACTTCGTCATCGTTCAGGCTGCGCCGGGCGGTCCGGTGGAACAGGCGATCGCACACCTGCAAGGCATCGGCGGCGCCAGTGTCGGCGGTGGTTCCAGCGAAGTCATGAGCGTCAGTTCGCGGGCCAGCCGCGGCCTGGATCCGCAACTGATCAAGGAAATAGAAAAACAGTACGGCTTCGACAAGCCGGCCCCGGAACGCCTTTGGCTGATGCTCAAAAGCTATGCGCAACTGGATTTCGGCAAAAGCTTCTTCCGCGGCGCCACGGTCACCGACCTGATCCTGGAAAAAATGCCGGTGACCATTTCCCTCGGGCTGTGGGCCACGCTGATCACTTACCTGGTGTCGATTCCGCTGGGCATCCGCAAAGCCGTGCATCACGGCAGCCACTTCGATATCTGGAGCAGCACCGCGATCATCATCGGCTATGCGATGCCGGCGTTCCTGTTTGCGATGTTCTTGATCGTGGTGTTCGCCGGCGGCACGTCGCTGAACTGGTTTCCGGTGCGCGGCCTGGTCTCGGACAACTTCGAGTCGCTGTCCACGGTGGGCAAGATCGCCGACTATTTCTGGCACCTGGTGTTGCCGGTGACGGCGCTCGTGATCGGCGGGTTCGCCACGCTGACGATCCTGACCAAAAACTCCTTCCTCAATGAAATCACCCGCCAATACGTCGTTACCGCCCGCGCCAAAGGCATGAGCGAACGGCGCGTGCTGTATGGCCATGTGTTCCGCAATGCGATGCTGTTGGTGGTGTCGGGCATTCCCCAGGCGTTCATCAGTGTGTTCTTCGCCGGTTCGCTGCTGATCGAAGTGATCTTTTCCCTCGATGGCCTGGGCCGCATGAGTTACGAAGCCGCGGTGTCCCGGGATTATCCGGTGGTATTCGGTTCGCTGTTCATCTTCACACTGTTCGGCCTGCTGATAAAACTGGTCGGTGACCTCTGCTACACCCTGGTCGACCCGCGTATCGACTTCGCCGCGAGGAATGCCTGATGTTCAAGCTTTCGCCGCTGGCGCGTCGCCGTTTCGAACGTTTCAAGAAAAACCGTCGTGGCTGGTGGTCGTTGTGGCTGTTCATCGGCCTGTTCCTCTTGAGCCTGGGCGGCGAGCTGATCGCCAATGACAAACCACTGGTGGTCAGTTATCAGGGTTCGTTGTACTTCCCGGTTTTCAAGCGCTACACCGAGCAGGAATTCGGCGGGCAACTGCCGTTCCAGGCGGACTATCGCAGCGACTATGTGCAGAAGCTGATCAAAAAGGATGGCGGCTGGCTGTTGTTTCCGCCGATCCCGTTCAGCGACGACACACCTAACTATGACTTGAACAAACCGGCGCCGAGCCCGCCCTCGAGCGTCAATTGGCTGGGCACCGACGACCAGGCGCGCGACGTGCTGGCCCGGGTGATTTTCGGCGCGCGGGTGTCGATTCTGTTTGCGTTGATGCTGACGTTTGTCAGCGCGCTGATCGGCATCGCCGCCGGCGCGTTGCAGGGTTATTACGGCGGCTGGGTCGACCTGATCGGTCAGCGCTTGCAGGAAGTCTGGTCGGGGTTGCCGGTGCTGTACCTGCTGATCATCCTGTCAGGGTTCGTCGAGCCGAATTTCTGGTGGCTGCTGGGGATCATGGCGCTGTTTTCCTGGCTGGCGCTGGTGGACGTGGTGCGCGCCGAGTTCCTGCGCGGACGCAACCTGGAATATGTCAAAGCCGCCCGCGCACTGGGCCTGACCGACCGCAAAGTCATCGTGCGGCACATTCTGCCCAATGCGATGAACGCAACCCTGAGTTACCTGCCGTTCATTCTGACCGGAGCGATTTCGACGCTCACCGCGCTGGATTTCCTCGGTTTCGGCATGCCGGCCGGCAGTGCATCGCTGGGCGAACTGATCGGTCAGGGCAAACAGAATCTGCAAGCGCCGTGGCTGGGGTTGACGGCGTTTTTCACCCTGGCGTTGATTCTTTCGTTACTGGTGTTTATCGGCGAGGCGTTGCGAGACGCCTTTGATCCTCGGTCTTGAACAAGCGGATGTTGATATGAGTAACCTGATCGAAATCCGCAACCTCAGCGTGGCCTTCAGCGGCCAGACCGTGGTGCGCAATCTGTGCCTGGACATCCGCCCCGGCGAATGCCTGGCACTGGTCGGTGAGTCGGGGTCCGGCAAATCGGTGACCGCGCACTCGATCCTGCAATTGCTGCCCGAGACCGGCACCGAATCCAGCGGCAGCATCCGCTATCGCGGCAAGGAATTGCTCGGCGCCTCCTCCAAAGTGCTGCGGGAGTTGCGCGGCAACCGCATCGCGATGATTTTCCAGGAGCCGATGACCTCGCTCAACCCGCTGCACAGCATTGAGAAGCAGATCGGCGAAACGTTGCTGTTGCACAAAGGCATGACTGGCAAACCCGCGCAGGCACGGATTCTTGAGTTGCTGCACCTGGTGGGCATCCAGAAACCCAAGGAACGGCTCAAGGCGTACCCGCATCAACTGTCCGGCGGCCAGCGGCAACGGGTGATGATCGCCATGGCCCTGGCCTGCGAACCGGAGTTGCTGATCGCCGACGAGCCCACCACGGCGCTGGACGTAACGGTGCAGCGCAAGATCCTGCTGCTGCTCAAATCCCTGCAACAGCGACTCGGCATGTCGCTGCTGCTGATCAGCCACGACCTCAATCTGGTGCGTAGCATCGCCCAGCGCGTGTGCGTGATGAAGGCTGGGGAAATCGTCGAGCAGGCGCCGTGCGAGGCGCTGTTCACCGAGCCGAAGCATCCGTACAGCTGCGTCTTGCTGAATGCCGAACCGGAAGGTGAAGCGCTGGCCAGGGACACGCGCGAAAACGTACTGGAAGTGGACAATCTTTCCGTGCGCTTCGCCCTCAGTGGCGGACTGTTCCAGCGCAAAACGTATTTGCATGCGGTGGATGGCATCAGCCTGAATGTCCAGCGTGGCAAGACACTGGGCATTGTCGGTGAATCCGGTTCCGGCAAGTCCACCCTGGGGCAGGCGATCCTGCGCCTGCTCGACTCCGAAGGCAGCATTCGCTTTCAGGGTGAAGCGCTGGACGGTCTGACGCAAAAGCAGCTGCGGCCGTGGCGCAAAAAAATGCAGGTGGTGTTCCAGGACCCTTTCGGCAGCCTCAGCCCACGGATGTCCGTGGCGCAGATCATCAGCGAAGGCCTTGAGGTTCACAGCCAGTTGACGGCGGACGAATGCAAGGCCGAGGTGATTCGTGCACTGCAGGAAGTGGGCCTCGACCCGCAGAGTCGCCATCGCTACCCTCACGAATTTTCCGGCGGTCAGCGCCAGCGCATCGCCATTGCCCGGGCGCTGGTGCTGAAACCGGCGCTGATCCTGCTCGACGAACCGACCTCGGCGCTGGACCGCACGGTGCAAAAACAGGTGGTTGCCCTCCTTCGCCAGCTTCAGGAAAAACACGGGCTGACCTATCTGTTCATCAGCCACGACCTGGCGGTCGTCCGCGCCCTCGCCCATGACATGATCGTGATCAAGGACGGCAAGGTGGTGGAAAGCGGCGCCAGCCACGACGTGTTCGAATCACCGCAGCATCCGTACACCAAAGAGCTGTTGGCGGCGGCGCATCCGCGGTAGGCATAATCCAGTGCCTGGCTTTGTACACAATCAGGATCAGCCCACATGAACACCACCGAAAGCCTGAAGGACTACCAGCGCGTTCGCCTGTTGGCGATCCGTTCGTTGTTCGAGATCATCGAGCAGTCGAGTGAAGGCACGGTGATCGTCGATCGCGACGCCAACATCGTCTGGATGAACGAACGCTATGCCAGGCGCTTCGGTCTGGCGTCGGCTGAAGTGGCCATCGGCAAGGCTTGCGAAAGCGTGATCCCCGGCAGCCTGCTGCGCGAGGTAGTGCGCACTGGTCGGCCGATTCTGCTCGACATGCAGGACACCCCCAAGGAACCGCTGGTGGTCATGCGCCTGCCGATTCACGACGATGCCGGCGTGGTGATCGGTGCGATTGGTTTTGCGCTGTTCGACGAGTTGCGCAGCCTCTCGCCAATGCTCAAGCGCTACATGAGCATGCAGGAAGAACTGGCCTCCACCCGTTCGCTGCTGCGGGCACGGCAGACCAAGTACAACTTCGCCCATTTCATCGGTACCAGTGCGGCCAGCCTCGAAGTCAAACGCCGCGCCCGGCGCAGTGCCAGCGCCGATTCGCCGGTGCTGCTGCTCGGCGAAACCGGCACCGGCAAAGAGCTGTTGGCGCAGGCTATTCACGGGGCGTCACCACGTTCCCATAAAGCCTTCGTCAGCATCAACAGCGCAGCGATTCCCGAGTCGTTGCTGGAAGCCGAATTCTTCGGCACCGCCCCCGGCGCGTTCACCGGTGCAGACCGCAAGGGCCGTGCCGGCAAGCTGCAGATTGCCCAGGGCGGGACGCTGTTCCTCGATGAGATCGGCGACATGCCGCTGCCCCTGCAAAGCAAACTGCTGCGGGTGTTGCAGGAAAAAGAATTCGAACCGGTGGGCTCCAACGAAGTGATTCAGAGCGATGTGCGGGTGATCGCGGCGACCTCGACCGACCTTGAAGCGGCGATCAAACGCGGCGAGTTTCGTGCCGATCTGTATTACCGCCTCAACGTGCTGCCGATCCAGGTACCACCGTTGCGAGATCGCCTCGATGATTTACCGGCCCTGAGTGAAGCGATTCTCGAGGAGCTGCGCAGTCAGCATGAACTGAACCGCGAAGCGCTGGAGCTACTGGGACAACACGCCTGGCCGGGGAATATTCGCGAACTGCGCAACGTACTGGAACGGGCGGCGTTGCTCAGTGACGACCTGTTGCTGAATGTGCAGGATATTCGTGCAGCGATTGGTACGTTTACGCCAGTCGAACGCACCGCGCCCTTAATGATTGAATCGGTTGCCCATGAGACCTTCAGCGAGGCTCGGGAGCGGTTTGACCGGCAATTGATTGAATCTGCCCTGGCGCAATGCGGGGGGAAGGTGATTGAGGCGGCGGCTCGGTTGGGGCTTGGGCGGTCGACGTTGTACAAGAAGATGGTGGCGCTGGGGATTGCTGAGTCTCTATAACGAGACATAAATCTCCATTGTTAGACAGACCATCAAGGGCAAGCCCACGACCCCCAGGGATCGCATGCTTCGAGAAAAACCTGCTCAACCTGTGGCAGCGGGCTTGCCCGCGATCAGGCCTGCAGCATTAAAAAAGTCTCAAATCAGAGACAAAAAACTGAATTTCGCTCTTCCGCAGATAAAATATCCTTATATTTCAATACGTTGCTCCTGTGGCACGAAACTCGCTATAGCCCCTCCCGCACACAGCTTCACCACACAAAAATAACAATCCAGGAGACACACCATGAGTGTGATCATTGCCTTGGCAGCCCTTGCGCTGCTGATGCTCGCGGCCTACCGTGGCTACAGCGTTATCCTTTTTGCCCCGATTGCCGCCCTCGGCGCCGTTCTGCTCACCGACCCTTCCGCCGTCGCCCCTGCCTTTACCGGGGTGTTCATGGAAAAAATGGTCGGCTTCATCAAACTGTATTTCCCGGTATTCCTGCTCGGCGCGGTGTTCGGCAAGCTGATTGAGTTGTCGGGTTTCTCGCGCTCCATTGTTGCGGCGGCGATTCGTCTGCTCGGCACCCGCCAGGCGATGCTGGTGATCGTCCTGGTCTGCGCCCTGCTGACTTACGGCGGCGTGTCGCTGTTCGTGGTGGTGTTTGCGGTCTACCCGTTCGCGGCCGAAATGTTCCGCCAGAGCAATATCCCTAAACGCCTGATTCCGGCGACCATCGCCCTCGGCGCGTTTTCGTTCACCATGGACGCCCTGCCCGGCACCCCGCAGATCCAGAACATCATTCCCAGCACCTTCTTCAACACCACCGCCTGGGCCGCGCCGTGGCTGGGTTTGATCGGCTCGATCTTCGTGGTCTGCGCCGGCATGCTGTTTCTGCAGCGCCAGCGCAACAAGGCTCAGGCCGCCGGTGAGGGCTATGGCACTGAACTGCGTAACGAGCCGGAAACCGCTGCCGACATCAAACTGCCCAATCCGTGGATTGCACTGTCGCCGTTGCTGGCCGTCGGCATCATGAACCTGTTGTTCACCCAGTGGATTCCCCAGTGGTACGGCAAGACCCACAGCCTCGCACTGCCGGGCATGGCGGCGCCGGTGACCACTGAAATCGCCAAGCTCACGGCGATCTGGGCGGTTCAGGCCGCGTTGCTGGTCGGCATCATCATGGTGCTGGTGTTCGGCTTCCAGGCGATTCGCGGCAAGTTGGCCGAAGGCAGTCGAAGTGCGGTCGGGGGTTCGTTGCTGGCGGCAATGAACACTGCCTCGGAATACGGCTTCGGTGCGGTGATCGCTTCCTTGCCAGGCTTCCTGGTACTGGCCGACTGGCTCAAGAGCATTCCCAACCCGCTGGTCAACGAGGCGGTTACCGTAACCCTGCTGGCCGGCATCACCGGTTCGGCGTCGGGCGGCATGAGCATTGCGCTGGCAGCCATGGCCAATGACTTCATCGCCGCCGCCCATGCGGCCAACATTCCGCTGGAAGTGATGCACCGGGTTGCCGCGATGGCGAGCGGCGGCATGGACACCCTGCCGCACAACGGCGCGGTGATCACCTTGCTGGCGGTGACGGGCCTGACCCACCGCGAAGCCTACAAAGACATTTTCTGTATTACGCTGATCAAGACCCTGGCGGTCTTTGTGGTGATCGGTACTTTCTACGCCACTGGCATTGTGTGAGGTATTCATGACGACTCTTACGGGCAAGACTGCACTGGTCACCGGCTCCACCAGCGGCATCGGCCTGGGCATCGCCCTCAGCCTGGCCAAGGCTGGCGCCAACCTGATCCTCAACGGTTTCGGCGATGCCTCCAAGGTGATTGCCGAGGTTGGACAGTTCGGTGGCAAGGTCGGCCATCACCCCGCCGATGTCAGCGACCCGGCGCAGATTGCCGACATGATCGCCTACGCCGAGCGCGAGTTCGGTAGCGTGGACATTCTGGTGAACAATGCCGGCATCCAGCATGTGGCACCAGTGGAAGACTTTCCCGTGGAGCGCTGGGATTCGATCATTGCGATCAACCTGTCGTCGGTGTTCCACAGCACCCGTTTGAGCCTGCCGGGCATGCGCCAGAAAGGCTGGGGCCGGGTCATCAACATCGCCTCGGTGCATGGCCAGGTCGGGTCGGTGGGCAAGGCCGCTTACGTCGCAGCCAAGCACGGGGTAATCGGCTTGACCAAGGTGGTCGGCCTGGAAACCGCCACGACCAATGTCACCTGCAACGCGATTTGCCCAGGCTGGGTGTTGACGCCGCTGGTGCAGAAGCAGATCGATGACCGCATCGCGACCGGGATTGATCCGCAGCAGGCGCAGCATGATTTGCTGGCCGAGAAGCAGCCGTCGCTGGAGTTCGTCACGCCGCCGCAACTGGGTGAGCTGGTGTTGTTCCTGTGCAGCGAGGCCGGCAGTCAGGTGCGGGGCGCGGCGTGGAATATTGATGGGGGGTGGTTGGCGCAGTGATGGACCGCTAACCCCTGTGGCGAGGGAGCTTGCTCCCGCTCGGCTGCGCAGCAGTCGCAAATTGGCTGATCCGACCATTTTTGCGGCGGCTTCGCCACCCAGCGGGAGCAAGCTCCCTCGCCAAAGAAGACTGTGTGCACACATAGAAGAAGAGGCAAACCATGTCCGACATTCTCTGGCAACCCGACGCCAAGCGCGTCGCCAAAACCCGCATGGAGGCCTTCCGGCGCTTCATCAATCAACGTCACCACCTCGACATCGCCGACTACGCCGATCTGCATCAATGGTCCATCGAGCAGCGGGTCGACTTCTGGCAAGCCATCGTCGATTTCTTTGATATCCGCTTCCACGATCAACCCGACGCGGTGTTGATCGAAGGCGATCATATGCCCAGCGCCCAATGGTTCCCAGGCGCCACCCTGAATTTCGCCGAACACCTGCTGCGCCGTCGCGACGATGCCGTGGCCGTTATCGCCATCGCCGAAAACGGCCAGCGTGAACAGCTGACTTGGGCCGAACTGGCCGAGCATGTCGCCGGCTTTCAAAACAGTCTGATCGCCGCCGGTGTCGGCCTCGGCGATCGCGTCGCCGCGTGCATGCCCAATACCTGGCAAACCCTGGTGGCCATGCTCGCGACCACCAGTCTCGGGGCGATCTGGTCCTGTTCCTCACCGGACTTCGGCACCCAAGGCGTGATCGACCGCTTCGGCCAGATCGAACCGAAGGTGCTGATCACCTGCGCCGGTTACCGTTATGCCGGCAAAGACATCGACCAGCGCACCAAGGTCAACGAAATCCTCGAACGCCTGCCGTCGCTGCAACAATTGATCGTCGTGCCTTACGCTCGACCACAGGCACGTACCGCAGACTTCTGCACCCACGCCGACGTGGCACTCTGGGATGAATTCTACGAACCCGGTGGCGAGCCGGATTTTGTCGCCGTGCCCTTCGCACACCCGCTGTACATCCTCTATTCCAGCGGCACCACCGGCGTGCCCAAATGCATCATTCACAGCACCGGCGGCGTACTGCTGCAACACGTCAAGGAACACGGCCTGCATTGCGATCTCGGCCCCGGCGACCGTTTGTTTTACTACACGACGTGCGGCTGGATGATGTGGAACTGGCTGGTCTCGGCCCTGGCCGTGGACAGCGCCGTGGTGCTGTACGACGGCTCACCGTTTCATCCCGGCCCCGAGCGTTTGATCGACCTGATCGACGACGAGCGAATCAGTGTGTTCGGCACCAGCCCCAAATACCTCGCGACACTGGAAAGCACCGGGGTGAAACCTCGGCAAAGTCATGATCTTGGTAGCCTGAAAACCCTGCTGTGCACCGGCTCTGCGCTATCGCCGCAGAGTTACGACTATGTTTACCGCGACTTCAAGGCTGACCTGTGCCTGGCGTCGATGTCCGGCGGCACCGACATCGTTTCGTGCTTCGTGAACGGCAATCCGTGGCTGCCGGTGCGTCGCGGTGAAATCCAGGGCAAGAGCCTGGGCATGGCCGTCGAGGTCTGGAATGACGCCGGCGCTCCCGTAATGGGTGAAAAAGGTGAGCTGGTCTGCACCCGGCACTTTCCGGCGATGCCCATCGGCCTGTGGAACGACCCGACCGGCGAAAAGCTCCGCGCGTCCTACTTCAGCCAGTTTCCGGGCGTCTGGGCCCAGGGCGATTACGCCGAACAATTGACTCACGGCGCAATGATGATTCACGGCCGCTCGGACGCCGTACTCAACCCCGGCGGCGTGCGCATCGGCACAGCGGAAATCTACCGTCAGGTAGAGAAAGTCCCGCAGGTGATCGACAGCGTGGCCATCGGCCAGCAGTGGCAGGATGACGTGCGGGTGGTGCTGTTCGTGCGTTTGCGCGATGGCGTCGAACTCGACGAGCCCCTGCAACAGCAGATTCGCCAGGTCATTCGCGCCAACACCACGCCACGGCATGTGCCGGCGAAAATCGTCGCGGTAACGGACATTCCACGCACCATCAGCGGCAAAGTGGTCGAGCTGGCGGTGCGGAATGTGGTGCATGGCCAGCCGGTGAAAAACACCGATGCGCTGGCCAATCCAGAGGCCCTGGAACAGTTCCGCGACCGCCCCGAGCTCAAGGACTGAACAACGTCTCTGGCGGGAGCTGCCGGTGTCAGTCCATCAGTCCCCATTCGCCGGGTGGTGCTTGGGGGCCCGGGGATGTTTCCGCATGCAGCTTCAGTCGCAGGCGCAAATTGTTCACCGAGTCCGCGTGCTTCAGCGCCTCCTCCTCATCGATCGCACCCTCTTCAACCAACGCGAACAGCGCGCTATCGAACGTCTGCATGCCCTGCTCGACGGACTTCTCCATGATTCCCTTGAGCTCATCGAATTCGTTACGGCGGATCAAGTCACCAATGGTCGGCGAACCGAGCATCACTTCCACCGCCGCCCTCCGTTGCCCATCACGGGTACGCACAAGCCGTTGGGAAACGAACGCTTTGAGATTGTTGCCCAGGTCATGCAGCAGTTGCGTCCGCCGCTCCTCCGGGAAGAAGTTGATGATACGGTCCAGCGCCTGATGGGCGTTGTGGGCATGCAAGGTGGAAATCACCAGGTGCCCGGTGTCGGCAAACGCCAACGCATGCTCCATGGTTTCACGGTCGCGGATCTCGCCGATCAGCACCACATCCGGTGCCTGGCGCAGGGTGTTCTTCAACGCCGCATGAAAACTGCGGGTATCCACGCCGACCTCGCGCTGATTGATGATCGACTTCTTGTGCCGATGAATGTATTCGACCGGGTCTTCGATGGTGATGATATGGCCGCTGCTGTGGCGGTTGCGATAATCGATCAACGCCGCCAGTGAGGTAGACTTGCCTGAGTCGGTGGCGCCGACGAACAGCATCAGCCCCTGTTTGAGCATGACCGTTTCCAGCAGGACCGCTGGCAACCGGAGGTCTTCGAAACGTGGAATGTCGAGTTTGACATTACGCACCACAATCGACATGTCGTTGCGCTGCTTGAAAATGTTGACCCGAAAACGCCCGACACCCGGCAAAGAGATCGCCAGGTTCATCTCCAGTTCCCGATCGAACTCCAGCCGCTGCTCGGCGTCCATGATGGACATGGCAATCGCCGTGATTTCCCCCGGTTTGAATGGCTGGTCGGTCAAAGGTTTAAGCACACCATCAAACCGCGCGCAGGGTGGCGCGCCGGTGGACAGGTACAGATCGGAACCCTCCTGGCTGGCCAGAATCTTCAAAAGCCCATCGATTTCCATGGCAAAAAGCACCCGCGAAGCATTGAATGAACAGAAATGACCCCAAAAACGGGTCATACCGCGACTAACGCTCTAGGATAGTACGCCGCCAAACTGACTGACGTGCAGGAACACTTTGATGAACGCAACACCCACCGGCAGCGATGCCCAGGCCCTGATTGCCAGACTGGACTGGTCGCGCACCCCGCTCGGCAGCGCCAGTGCCTGGCCGCAGAGCCTGCGTACGGCAGTGGACATCGTGATTCACTCACCGATGCCGATGCTGTTGCTGTGGGGGCCGGAACTCACGCAGATCTACAACGACGGCTTCGCCCTGTTGGCCGGCAGCAAGCATCCGCACGCTTTCGGACAACCGACACACCAGATCTGGCCAGAACTCAAAGACTTTACCGACCCGATTTACAGCGCCGTCCTACAGGGCCAGGTGCGAACCTACAGCGAACAGCGCTTTACCCTGCAACGTGACAATGACGAGTCCGACTTCTGGCTGGATTTGACCTACAGTCCGATCCGCGATGAAAGCGCCGAGGTCGCCGGGATTCTGGTCACCGCCATCGAAACCAACGAACGCCGACGCATTGCCCTCGAACTTGAACAACGCTCGGCCGCCAGCCTGAAGGCTCAGCGCGAAACCGAGGAACGCCTGCAATTGGCGCTGGCCGCCACCGACGCCGTCGGCACCTGGGACTGGGACATCAGCGAAGACCGCTTCATTGCCGATGCCCACTTTGCCCAGTTGCACGGTATCGATCCGCTACTCGCCAGCCAATTGCCAATCAGCGACTACCTGGGAGCAGTGCATCCGGAAGACCGTGCGATGGTCACCCGCAGCATCAAGCATTGCATCACCCACGGAACCGAATACGCCGAGGAGTATCGCCTGCTGCAACCCGACGGTCAGCTGCGCTGGGTGTTTGCCCGGGGCCGCTGCTACAAGGATCACCATGGCCGGCCCATCCGTTTCCTCGGCGCTGCCCTGGACCTGACCGAACGCAAACACACCGAACAGGCGTTGCGCCAGAGCCAGACCGAGCTGCAACTGATCATCCACGCCATACCGATCCTGATCAGTTACGTCGACAGCGAGGAACGCTTTCGCCTGAACAACGCCGCATACCTGGATTGGTACGGCCTGACGCCCCAGGAACTCTACGGTCGGACCATTCGTGAGGTGCTGGGTGACGAAGCCTACGCCTTGCGCGCCGAATACATCGCCGAAGCACTGGCAGGCAGAACCTGTTGCTTCAGCATCAGCACGCCGCATCGTGATGGCAGCACCCGTCAGGCCTTGATGAACTACCTGCCCCGCCACGGGCCGGATGGCGCGGTGAACGGTTTCTACATTTTCGTGATCGATGAAACCGAACGCAAACAGACCGAAGAAGCCTTGCGCAATCTCAACGAAACCCTTGAAGAACGCGTTGCCGCCCGCACCCAGCAATTGGCCGAAGCGAACCAGCGCCTGCAAAACGAGATGTTCGAGCGCGAACGTGCTGAAGACGCCTTGCGCCATGCTCAGAAAATGGAAGCGGTCGGTCAGCTCACTGGCGGCATTGCCCATGACTTCAACAACATGCTCACCGGGATTATCGGCAGCCTCGACCTGATGCAGCGCTACATCGCTGACGGTCGCGCCGCCGAGATCGGCCGTTTCACCGAGGCGGCCGTGTCGTCAGCCAACCGCGCGGCCGCCCTGACCCATCGCCTGCTGGCATTCTCCAGACGCCAGTCGCTGGATCGCAAGACGCTGAATGCCAACGCGCTGATTCATTCCCTGGAAGACCTGCTCAGCCGCACCAAAGGCGATCACATCGCGCTGAAGCTGCGACTGGCCGATGAAGCCTGGCCGGTCAGCACCGACGTCAGCCAACTGGAAAACGCGTTGCTCAACCTGGTGATCAACGCCCGCGACGCCATGCCCGATGGCGGCGAGTTGCTGATTGAAACGGCCAATGTTTACCTCGAAGGCAGCGATATCACCACCCTGGAAACAGTCAAGCCCGGGGATTACGTGATGATTGCCGTCAGCGACAACGGCACCGGCATGACCCCGTCGGTGCTGGCCAAGGCGTTCGATCCTTTCTTCACCACCAAACCCATCGGCCAGGGCACAGGGCTTGGTTTGTCAATGATTTATGGTTTTGCCCAGCAGTCTGGCGGCCACGTCAAACTCCACAGCGCTCCAGGCCAGGGCACCTGCGTTCGCCTTTACCTGCCGCGGCTGTATTTCCCGGAACCGGAGAACACGCTAATGCCTTTCAGCGGCGAGGCGCCAGCGGCGATTGCCGGTGAAACCGTGATGTTGGTGGAGGATGATCCAGCCGTGCGCATGCTGGTCCTCGACTTGCTGAATGAGCTGGGTTATCACGCCCATGAAGCCGAGGACGCGAAGTCTGCCCTGCCCTTGCTGGAGTCCGACGTGCGCGTGGATCTACTCGTGACCGATGTCGGGCTGCCGGGCATGAACGGTCGGCAACTGGCAGAAATCGCGCGCCAGCACCGGCCGGAACTCAAGGTGCTGTTCATGACCGGCTACGCGGAGAAAGCCGCCGAACGCCAGGGTTTCCTCGAGGAAGGCATGGACATGGTGGCCAAACCGTTTTCCATTGATCTGCTGGCCAACAAGATTCGCGCGATGATCGGCCAACCGTAGGAGCTGCCGCAGGCTGCGATCTTTTCAGCGAGTTAAGGCATAATCGCGCGCCCCACGCTAGCACCCGCATAGCCACCACCGTTGCAAGGTATCTGCCCCAATGAAAGCTCAAGCCCGCCATATTCTGGTGAAAACCTCGGAAGAAGCCGAGCAGCTCAAACAACGCATCGCCAAGGGCGAAGCCTTCGATGTGCTGGCCAAGAAATACTCCACCTGCCCGTCCGGCAAGCGCGGCGGTGATCTGGGTGAAGTGCGGCCGGGGCAGATGGTGGGTGTGATTGACGCGGTGATCTTCAAGAAACCGCTGCGGGTGGTGCACGGACCGATCAAGAGCAAGTTCGGGTATCACCTGGTGCAGGTGTTTTACCGGGATTGATCGGTTGGCCGAGACCTCCTGCGACGAGGGAGCTTGCTCCCGCTCGGCTGCGAAGCAGTCGTAAAACCTGAGAATGCGGTGTGCCTGACAGTAGGTGCTTTCAGGTATTGGGGCTGCTTCGCAGCCCAACGGGAGCAAGCGCCCTCACCACAAATCATTCGTCTCAGTCTTTGGGGATCAACGCCCCCGGCACCTGAATCACTCGACTCGCCAACCGATGCCCGGCCTCGGCCGCTTCTACCGGGCTGCCGCCCTTGAGCCGACTGGCAAGGTACGCCGCACTGAACGAATCCCCCGCCGCCGTGGTATCGACCACGCGTTCAACCTTGTGCGCCGGCACCTCGAACGACTCGCCGTCACAACGAATCAGACACGCCTCGGCGCCGCGCTTGAGCACCACTTCCGGCGTGCCCATTTGCGCGTAAGCGGCAAACACCGCCTCGCAACCGGAAAAATGGAACAGCGCCTGCTCGTCATCCACCGTCAGCAACGCGAGGTCGACATACGGCAACACGCTGCGATAAGCCGCCCGAGCCTCCTCGATCGACGCCCACAAACGTGGCCGGTAATTGTTATCGAACACAATGCGCGCATCGCGCTGCCGGGCTTCGATCAGGGTTTCCAGCAGTTTCGCCCGACCTTGCACGCCAAGCACCGCCAGGGTGATGCCGCTGAAATACAGCACGTCGTAGTCCGGCAACGCCGCGAGAATGGGGGCCGCCGCCGGGGTGGTGAAGCAGTCACGGACCGCGGCTTCGTTGCGCCAATAGAGAAAACGGCGCTCGCCGGCGGCGTCGGTCTGGATGCAATACAGCCCGGGCAAGCGGCCGGGCAAGCGCTGGACCCTGCCCAGACCGATGTTTTCGTCGGCCCAGCTCTGGCACATGGCGTCGCTGAAACTGTCATCGCCCAGGGCAGTGACGTAATCCACCGCACCACCATCGCCCAGTTCGCGGGACAGGTAGACCGCGGTGTTCAAGGTATCGCCGCCGAAGCTCTGTTGCAGACTGCCGTCGGCACGTTGCTGCAGCTCGATCATGCATTCGCCGATCAGGGCGATACGCGGGGCGTTGGGGCCGAGGGTGTTGATGGTGTTCATGTTTTCGAATCTCTGGTGTTTCTATGTTGTCTGGGATGGCCCTATCGCGAGCAGGCTCGCTCCCACAGGGGGAACGCATTCCATTGTGGGAGCGCCTGCTCGCGATAGCCGCTCCTCGGTTCCGAACCTTAGAAACAGGTTTCCATGGTTTCGATGACATTCAACTGCTCATCCACCAGACACCCGGTCCGCCACTTGTCGAACGTCAGGCACGGGTGCGAAGTCCCGAACGAAATGATATCGCCCACCCGCAACTCAACACCTGGCGCCACCGTCATGAACGCATGCTGGTCCATTACCGCCGTCACCTTGCAGGCGCTGACATCGTCGCCCTTCGCCGGCACCGCACCGGCCTTGTAACGCAGCAACGGCACCGGCAGACCGGCGTCGTAGGCCACATCGCGCTTGCCCAGAGCGATCACCGCAAAACCCGGCTCCGGCAACGACTGCACGTGAGCCCAGACTTCCAGCGCCGGACGCAGGCCTTCGTGCAAATCGCTGCGGCGGTCGAGCACGCAGCATTGCGCTTCTTTATAGATGCCATGGTCGTGCGCCACGTAGCTGCCGGGGCGCAATACGCTGAGGAAACGGCCGGCGGCGTTCTGCGTTTCGAAGGATTCGGCAATCAGGTCGTACCAGGCTGAACCCGACGCGGTGATGATCGGCTTGGCAATGGCGAACGCGCCACTGTCCTGCAACTGCACCGCCAGACGCACCAACGACGCCGCAAACTCACGGATGCCGGTGACGGCATGATCACCATGGATCACGCCTTCATAGCCTTCAATGCCGGTCAACGCCAATGCCGGTTGGGCGTTGATGGCTTTGGCCAGCGCGAGCACTTCCTCTTCCGTACGGCAGCCACAACGACCGCCGACCACGCCGTACTCGATCATCACGTTGAGGCGTACGCCGCGCGAAGCGAAATACGCGCCGAGGTCCGCGACGTTGTCCGGGTGATCGACCATGCAATGGAAATCGAACGTCGGGTCCGCCAGCAAATCAGCGATCAGCGCCATGTTCGGCGTACCGACCAGTTGGTTCGCCATCAGCACCCGACGGACGCCATGGGCATACGCCGCACGGGTTTGCGTGGCGCTGGCCAGGGTGATGCCCCAGGCGCCGGCGTCCAGTTGGCGGCGAAACAGTGCCGGGGTCATGCTGGTCTTGCCATGGGGCGCGAGTTCGGCGCCGCTATTGCTGACGAACGCCTGCATCCAGCGAATGTTGTGTTCCAGCGCCTCGCGATGCAGCACCAGCGCTGGCAGGCTGACGTCGCGCACCAGGTGGGCACCGGTCTGGGCGAAACCCTTTTCCACGGCGGCAGTATTTTGGGCAGTAGACATGGTCGAACTCCTTACATTCGCGGCCGCAGGCAGCCGCTGTTATTCGTTAATGCGACGGGCCAGGCGGTTGGCGTTGTCGATCAACACCCGGCGATAGTCGTTGTAATGTGTCTTGGCATCGGCCCGCGGGGCGACGATGCACAAGGTAGCAATGGCCACGCCGTTCGGGTCTTTGACCGGGGCGGCGAAGCAATGGGTAAAGGTGTCGGCGACGCTGTCGAACGAGAAAAACCCGTCGATTCCGGCCTGACGGATTTCACCGAGAAACTGCTCCAGCGGCAGGCGCTCGCCGTTGGGCAGGATGAAGTCGTCGTGATCGATCAGGTCGATGATTTCCTCGTCACTCAGGTGCGCCAGCAACAGGCGTCCGGATGCGGTCCACGGGATTGGGGCGTTCTCGCCGATGTCCGAGGAAATGCGGAAATGCCGCTCGCCCTCTTTCATCAATGCCACCGTGTACTTGCGCCCGTTGAGCAGGCACATCTGCGCGGTTTCATGGGTCTGGCTGACGATCTCCTGCAAGGCGTGGTCGGCCTCGCGGGTCAGGTCGAAGTGGCGCAAATGCGCCTGGCCGAGAAAATACAGCTGACGGCCGAGGTAGACGTGACCGTCCTTGCCCACAGGCTCGAGAATCCGCCGTTCCAGCAGCGAGGCCACCAGTTCGTAGACCGTGGATTTCGGGCTGCCGATGCCGCTGGCGATTTCATTCGGACGCAGGGGCTGGCCGATTTCCTTGAGGAAATCGAGGATATCGAACGCCCGGTCCAGACCGCGAGCCCGGCGCTTGATGGTGTCTTCGGTCATTTCAGTGGTTCCCATTAAAGTGCCGGGAGTTTAACCAGAGTGCGGTGGCGACTGTTAGGACGCCATCGCTGGCAGGCCAGCTCCCACAGGGATGGAGAGTGTGTCTGCAATCTGTGGCAGCCCATAGAATCCTGTGGGAGCTGGCCTGCCAGCGATGGGCGCGACTCGGTTCAGGCCTTTTTCTTGTACGCGATGCAGTCGATCTCGACTTTGCAATCCACCATCATGTTCGCCTGCACACAGGCACGGGCCGGAGCGTGTTCGGGTTTGAAGTACTCGGAGAAGACCTTGTTGAAACTGGTGAAATCCCGCGGATCCTCCAGCCACACGCCCGCACGCACCACATCTTTCAGGCCATAACCGGCCTCTTCCAGAATCGCGATCAGGTTCTTCATGGTCTGGTGAGTCTGCTCGACGATGCCGCCCACAATGATCTCGCCATCCAGCGCCGGCACTTGCCCGGACACGTGCAGCCAACCATCGGCTTCAACGGCACGGGCGAAAGGGCGAGGCTGGCCGCCAGCGGCGGTGCTGCCGGTGCCGTAACGAGTAATGCTCATGAGTGTTTCTCCTGATTGAAAGGGGTTTAGAACCGAGTGTTTTTCAGAAACTCGGCAAGACGCGGCGATTGCGGGCGTTCGAACAGCTCCTTGGGTGGCCCCTGCTCTTCGATCCGCCCCTGATTCATGAAAACGATCTTGTCCGAAACCTCGAAGGCGAAACGCATTTCGTGGGTTACCAACAGCATGGTCATGCCGTCTTCGGCGAGCCCCTTGATCACGCTCAACACTTCGCCCACCAGCTCCGGGTCGAGGGCCGAGGTGACTTCGTCGAACAGCATCAGGCTCGGGTTCATCGCGATCGCCCGGGCAATCGCCACACGCTGTTGCTGACCGCCAGACAACTGACCGGGATAATGATCACGTCGCTCCAGCAGGCCGACCCGCTCCAGCCACTTTTCCGCCAGGGCCACGGCCTCGTCCTTGTGCAGTTTCTTGACCTTGAGCAGACCGAGGGTGACGTTCTGCAAGGCTGTCAGGTGCGGGAACAGATTGAATTGCTGGAACGCCATGCCGGTCATGGCGCGATGCCGGGCAATGACTTTTTCCGCGTGCCGTACGCGCTTGCCGTTGACCTCGTCATAACCGATGGACTCGCCATCGAGCATGATCTGCCCGCCCTGAAACTCTTCGAGCATGTTCACGCAGCGCAGCAGCGTGGTCTTGCCCGAACCGCTGGAACCGATCAGCGTGACCACGTTGCCGCGCTGCAGGGTCAGGTCTACGCCCTTGAGCACTTCCAGCTGGCCATACTTTTTGTGCAGCCCGCGAATGTCCAGCAGGGGCTGCCCGTTTTGAGCGTTCGAAACTTGAGGTTGAGTCATGGCAAGGCCACCCGCTTTTCAATGTGCCGGCCGAGTAATTCGATGGCGTAGTTGATGACGAAAAACAGAAATCCGGCGAACAGGTAAAACTCTAGGGTCATGAACGTCCGGGCGATGATCTGCTGGGTGCTGAGCAGCAACTCGGCGACGCCGATCACCGACAACAGCGTCGAGGCCTTGACGATCTCGGTGGACGAGTTGACCCAGGTCGGCAGGATCTGCCGCAACGCCTGGGGCAACAGCACATAGCCGAGGGATTGGAAAAACGTCAGGCCAATCGCCTTGCTCGCTTCCATCTGTCCGCTCGGCAACGCTTGCAGCGCACCGCGCACAATCTCGGCGACGTGGGAACCGCAGAACAGCGTCAACCCCAAGGCACCGGCCTGAAACGCGCTGATCTGCCAGCCCAGCGCCGGCGCCATGTAGAAGCAGGCCAGCACCAGCACAAACACCGGCGTGCCGCGAATGATGTCCACGTAGAAACGGAACGGCGCGCGCATCCAGAACTTGCCGTAGGTCAGCACCAGCCCCGTGACAATGCCGACCATCGTGCCCAGCAAAATCGCCAGGGCAGACACCTGCACGCTGGTGAGAAAGCCTTGCCACAACACTTCGCGGGCAACCCACAATTCATGCAACCAACTGGGTGATTCGTACATGGGGCCTCCTATCGGCGGATCGCCAGACGCTGCTCGAGGTAACGCAGCATCATGGCAATGAGGTAACAGGCCGCAACATAGAGCGCTGTAGTGACCATCCAGGTTTCAATCACCCGGTAGCTCTCGACATTGATCTTGCGCGCGTAATAGGTCAGCTCCGGCACGGCAATCGCCGCCGCCAGCGAGGTGTCCTTGAACAGCGAAATGAAGTTGTTCGACAGCGCCGGCAACACATTGCGCAGCATCACCGGGACGGTGACGTAGGCCTTGACCTGCCACTCGCCCAGACCGATCGCCAACCCGGCTTCGCGCTGCCCCTTGGGAATGCTCAACAAGCCGCCACGGAACACTTCGGTCAGGTAAGCCCCGGCGTACAGCGACAGGGTGATGATGAACGACGGGATCTTGTCCAGACGAATGCCGAGACTCGGCAAGGCGAAGTAAATCAACAGAATCAACACCAGAATCGGCGTATTGCGGATCACCGTCACATACACCGATGCCAGCACCCGCAACGCGCGATGCTTTGACAGCAAGGCAAACGCCATCAGCAGGCCGATCACGCAGCCGATGGCGATCGACACCAGCGCCAGCTCAAGGCCCAGACCGAGCCCCGCCAGCAAGGTGTCGAAATCGCGCCACACGGCGGCAAAGTTCAACTGATAGTTCATGGTCAGCAGTACCTTGAACGGGGCGATTCATCACCGCCCCGCTCTCACGGGATCATTTGAATTCGACAGGGAAACCGATGGCTGGAGTAGGCAGATCGACACCGAACCACTGTTTGAAGGACGCCGCGTAAGTCGGGAACTCAACGCCGGTCATGGCTTCATGCAGGGTGGTGTTGACGAAGTTCAGCCAGTCCTGATCGCCACGCTTTACGGCACAGGCGTAGGTTTGCGGGCTCCAGGCGTAGGACGGGCTGCGATAGCGGCCGGGGTTCTGCACCATCAGGTATTTCACCGACGACTGATCGGTGGCGGCGGCGTCGGCACGGCCGGAGTTCACGGCCTGATACATCAGGTCCACGCTGTCGTACTGATCGACCTTGGCTTTGGGCAGCGCCTGATGCACCAGCTCTTCGGCGTACACGTTCTGCAGCACTGCTACGGTCACGCTGTCATTGGCCGCCTTGAGGTCTTCGATTTCCTTGTACTTGCTGTTCGCCGGCAACAGCAGGCCGACACCTTCGCGGTAGTACGGCAACGTGAAGGCGACCTGTTGCGCACGGCTGGCGGTCACGGTGATGAACTGGCAGCTCATGTCGACCTTGTCGGTCAACAGGTTGGGAATCCGCGCATCGGATGACTGCACCACAAACTCGACCTTGCTCGGGTCGTTGAACAACCCTTTGGCGACCATCCGCCCGATATCGATATCAAAACCCTGCAACTTGCCATCCGCTCCCTGGAAATGCCACGGCGCGTTGGTACTGCCCGTACCCACGATCAGTTTCCCGCGGGCCAGCACACTGTCGAGCTTGCTGTCCGCCGCCTGGGCAACGCCCACGGCAGCAGCCGAAGCCGCAAAGAGAAAAACACACGCTTTAAACAAGGAAGGTCGGCGATGCATGGCAAGCACTCCAGGATGATGTTTATTCCGCTATACCGGAACTTGGTATGTAACAACGGAATAGACAGCAGAAAGTGTGCCACAGGTTGTGACAGGAATGTAGGGGAGATTGAAAAGTGTTTTGAATCAGTGGGATGGGATTTTTCGGGGAAAATGCGTTACGAAACGAGACGATGGCGTAGCGCTACCGTTGGCTACAGAAGACGGGTATTTGCACCACAGTTGACGTTCAGCGAATCAAAATAAAGCAAAGCTCATTGAGCAGGCTTTGTCAGAATCTGTATATGCGCGAACTTCAGGTCGGGTATCAGACTGTCATCGTCAGAACGCCGCCCGGACCAAGCCCCCTCCCTCAGGGGTAATACAATACCTGTGGGAGCGAGTCTGTTCCGGGCGGCGTTCCGACGATGAGGCCCTTAAACCCAAAGAAAAACTACTGGCCGATCCGCAACAGCCGAACCCGTGTCACCCGCCGCTCTTCAACCGCCACCACTGTCAAATGCCAGCCTTCCCACTCATGGCTGTCGCCAATCATCGGCAGCCGATCCAACAGACTCACCACCAACCCGGCGAGGGTCTGATAGTCGTCGGTAGGTTCGGCAGCAAACCCGGTCCGCTGACGCACCCGCGCCAGGTTCAGCGCGCCGCTGACCACGAATCCGCCTTTCTCCTCGACCACATCCGGACCTTCGATTTCGCTGGCATCGGGCAACTCACCGGCAATCGATTCGAGAATGTCGGTCATGGTCAGCACGCCGACGAAGTCACCGAATTCATTGACCACAAAGGCAATGTGAGTCGAGGCTTTGCGCATCTGTTCCAGAGCGTTGAGGATCGAATAGCTGTCAAGCAAATTGAGGGTCTTGCGCGCCAGGTGCTCGAGGTTTGGCTCGTTGCCGGACAGGTATTCCTTGAGCAATTCCTTCTTGTGCACGAAGCCCAGCGGCTCATCCACCGCACCATCGCGAATCAGCGGCAGGCGCGAGTAGGACGAATGCATCAGCCGTGCACGGATGGCTTCCGCGTCGTCGGACAGGTCGATGTGATCGACATCGGCGCGCACGGTCATCAGCGTGCGGATCGGACGCTCGGCCAGTTGCAAGACACCGCTGATCATCACGCGCTCGCGGCGATCGAACAGCTCCTCGCTCGGTGCTTCGCCGTTGTCCAGCAGATCGGAGATCTCCTCGCCCACCTCTTCCGCCGCCAACTTGCGACCGCCCAACAAACGCAGCACGGCGTGGGCCGTACGCTCACGCATGGGTCGCAGGCCCTGCATGGACTTCTTGCGCCGGGCCCGGGCGATCTGGTTGAAAATTTCGATCAGGATCGAGAAACCAATGGCCGCGTACAAGTAGCCCTTCGGAATGTGGAAGCCCAAGCCTTCAGCGGTCAACGCGAAACCGATCATCATCAGGAAGCCCAGACACAGCATGATGACCGTCGGGTGTGCGTTGACGAAACGCGTCAGCGGCTTGCTGGCGACGATCATCAGGCCAATGGAGATGATCACCGCGATCATCATTACCGCCAGTTCATCGACCATGCCCACCGCGGTAATCACCGCGTCGAGGGAGAACACCGCGTCGAGCACCACGATCTGCGCGACGATCGGCCAGAACTGCGCGTAAGCCGTGCTGGATGAGCGTTCGCCAACATGACCTTCGAGTCGCTCGTGCAATTCCATGGTCGCTTTGAACAACAGGAACACACCACCGAACAACATGATCAGGTCACGACCGGAGAAGCTCTTGTCGAACACTTCGAACAGCGGCTGGGTCAGGGTCACCAGCCAGGAAATACTCGCCAGCAGGCCCAGGCGCATCAGCAGCGCCAGTGACAAACCGATGATTCGCGCACGGTCGCGTTGCTCGGGGGGCAGTTTGTCCGCGAGGATCGCGATAAACACCAGGTTGTCGATGCCGAGCACCAGCTCCAGCACGATCAACGTCAGCAGGCCCAGCCACGCGGTGGGATCAGCTATCCATTCCATAAAAACGTCTCGATCTCTTCAGTGAATTCAGAATGCCGGACACGGCAAAGCGCGGCGCAGAGGCCGTGGAGTTGCAATGGCAAGGGTGTTCTGAAATCGAAAGACCGGGTGTTTCACGCGTGTCAAACGCGCGCGGTGGCGCGAAGAAGAAGGATAACCGGGAGGCTCCAAAAGGGTGTTCATGCAAATCCTGAAAGGAAAAAGGCATTCGAGCGTACAGGTGAAAGCGACTTTTCCTACAGCCGGAAATCATTACAAAATCTGTACACCTCCGGATTTCCAATGTCCGACAGATTGCTCGCGAAGCTGTTGCTTTCAGCGGTTTTTCACCCGCTCGATGTACCGCACCACCGCCGCTGATTTCTCGAACCGTCGATGAATCAACGACAACCACGAGCTCGCCTCACACCCTTTGATCGACCGGTACAGCACGCCAGGCAAACCGACATGCCCGACCACCGACTCCGGCACCACCGCCACGCCCTGCCCCAGCGACACCAGCGCCAGCACTGCCACCAGCCCGCCCGGTTGCGCGCCCAGTTTCGGTGCAAACCCGCCCTCGGCAGCGACTTGCAAGGTCCCGCTGATCTGTTCCGGCAGGATGAACGTCTCGGCCTGCAGATGCTCCGGGCCGATCTCGGTCAAACGGCACAACCAGGATTCGCTCGACAGCGCCAGCACAAAGCCTTCCGCGTCGAGGCGGATGGCGTCCAGACCCTCGGGCAAGGTCATGGGTGAGCGGACATAACCGATGTCGAATCGCCCTTCGAGCACCATCGTCGGCAACGACACCATGGGGCTTTCGCGCACATTCAGGCTGACGTCCGGACACTCGCGACTGAAAGCCTGCACCTGCTTTTGCAGCAATCCCGAGTACACCGCCGAGGCCACGTAACCCAGTTCGATATGGCCTATATCCCCGCGTCCGGCGCGCTGGGCATTTTGCTGGGCGTATTCGAATTGCCGCACCGTCGCTTCAGCTTCGATCACCAGCGCAGCGCCGGCTTCGGTCAGGCTGACTTCCCGTGTCTGGCGCACGAACAGGCGCGTGCCGAGTTCGTTCTCCATGTCCTGGATTTGCCGAGTCAGGGTCGGCGGTGCGATACCGAGCTGTTCGGCGGCGCGCGTGAAGTTGCCTTGCCGGGCAACGGCCAGAAAATAGCGGAAATGCCGTATATCCATCGGTGCATTAGCTCAAAGGTAATGAAGTCCCGTTTTCCGGCTAACAATGACAGCAAACGGTCGCGATAAGCTCGTGGTGCAATCACAGTAGAGAGCCCATGCCATGTACGTCAAACCCCTTAGCGCTTCCGCGATCAATGGCCTTGCCCAAAAGGCAATCACATCATGAGCCGCGTCAGTCCGCGTCTGACGTTGTTGACGGCTTCCGGCGTCTGCTCGCTGATCGTCCTCGACACCAACATCGTCGCCGTCACCCTGCCCACCATTGCCCGGGACCTGGGTGCGAACTTTGCCGACATCGAATGGGTGGTCAGCGCCTACATGCTCGCTTTCGCAGCCCTGCTGTTACCGGCAGGCAGCATCGCCGACCGCTTCGGTCGGCAGAAAACCCTGCTCTGTGGCCTGGGCTTGTTCATTCTCGCGTCCATCGGTTGCGGCGCGGCACCCACGGCGTTGTTCCTCGACATCGCCCGGGCGGTCAAAGGCGTCGGTGCGGCATTGTTGCTGACCTCGGCGCTCGCCTCCATCGGCCACACCTTTCACGATGAGGTTGAGCGGGCGAAAGCCTGGGCGTTCTGGGGCGCGTGCATGGGCGTGGCAATGACCGCTGCGCCGACCATTGGCGGGCTGATTACCGAATACATCGGCTGGCGCTGGATTTTCTACCTCAATTTGCCAGTGGGCCTGTTCCTGATGCTGATGGTCTGGCGCGCGGTGCCGGAATCTCGCGATCCCCAATCCGCACGCCTCGATCCCTGGGGCAGCCTGGCGTTCAGTGCCAGTCTGCTGTGCCTGATCTGGGGCCTGATCGAGGCCAACCGGATCGGTTGGAACAACCCGACCACCTACACCCGAATGATCGGCGGCGCGCTGTTGTTGGGGTTGTTCGTCGTGATCGAGCGGATGCAGCAGCGGCCGATGGTTGACCTGCAATTGTTCAAGCACCCACGCTTCATCGGTGCGCTGCTGGGCATGTTTGCCTATGCCGGCTGCGCCCAGGTGATGATGACGTTGCTGCCGTTTTATCTGCAGAACGGCCTGGGTTTCTCGGCCATCGCTTCAGGGCTGGGGATGTTGCCGTTTGCACTGACCATGCTGGTTTGCCCGCGTATCGGCGTGCGCCTGGCCAGCCGTTTTGCCCCGGCGACGTTGATGGCCACCGGTCTGACCCTGGTCGGCAGTGGCAACCTGCTGAGCGCCTGGGCGGTCAGCAGCGGCGGATACCTGCCCTTCGCCCTGGCCATTGCCGTGACGGGCGCCGGTGCCGGGCTGCTCAATGGCGATACACAGAAAAACATCATGGCCTGCGTGCCGCGGGAGCGCACCGGCATGGCGTCGGGCATGAGCACCACCATGCGCTTCAGCGCAATCGTGCTGGCTATCGGCGTATACGGAGCGTTACTGTCCAGTCATACCGAGCAATTGCTGCGCGCCAGTCTGTCGGCACAGGGGACGCAATGGCTCGACCAGACCCAGGGCATCGCCTCGCGGGTGGTGGCCGGCGACATGACGGCGGCGCTGGGCCTGCTGCCGGAAACCGCGCGCAGCCTCGTCGAACCGCTGGCCCGGCAGGCGTTCGTCGGCGGCTTCAGTCTCTTGCTGTTGATCGCCGGCTTACTGGCATTGCTGGGAGCGCTGGTGGTGGGCACGCTGATGCGCAATCCGATCCCCGCGCCATCGGCCACCGCCATTAACGCGAATGCTTGAATGAAGCCAGCACCCGTACGGCATTGGCGTCGCAGCCCATGCCGTCGGGTTTCGCCTGAATATCGTCGATCACCGCCAACAGCTTTGCCTTGCTCTGCGCCAGGTGCCGCTGCATTTCTTCAATCTGCTCGACTTTGCGCTGGAGACCCGCCATCAGTTCGTCGTGCTTGAATTCCCCGGTCGCGGTGTCCGGCATCAACTGTTTCAACTCTTCCAGACTGAACCCGGCCTGCTGCGCGCACTGGATGAGATACAGCGTTTGCAAAACCTGCTCGGGATAATGCCGGTAGCCGTTCGCCCGGCGTTCCACTTTCTGGATCAGGCCCTGGGCTTCGTAAAACCGAATGCGCGACGGGTTAAACCCGCTTAACTGCGCCAATTCACCAATCTTCATCTCAGCCTCATTTGCCTGCTTGACATTAAAGTTAACTTTAAGCTTAGCCTCTGCTCTTCACTGATGAGGAGTCAAGCATGTCGCCCTTCCAAGCGTTGAATTTGCCCAACGGCCAGACCATCGGCAATCGCATTGCCAAAGCGGCAATGGAAGAGAACCTTGCCGATACCGGACAGGCGCCGTCCGATGCGCTGTTTCGGTTGTATCAGGCCTGGGCCGGGGGCGAAGCCGGATTGTTGCTGACCGGTAACGTGATGATCGATCGTCGTGCGATGACCGGCCCCGGTGGCGTGGTGCTGGAAGATGATCGCGACATGGAACGCTTTCGCCAATGGGCAACAATTGGCCGTTCCGGTGGTGCACACTTCTGGATGCAGCTCAACCATCCGGGGCGCCAGACCATGGCCAACCTCGGCCAGCAAGCGTGGGCGCCCTCGGCGGTAGCGCTGGATCTTGGTTCATTTTCCAGGATGTTTGCCGAACCCAAACCGATGTCCGAAGACGATATCGCCGAGGTGATCACACGCTTCGCCACCAGCGCTGCACTTGCTGAAAAAGCCGGGTTCACCGGCGTGCAGATTCATGCGGCACACGGTTACCTGCTCAGTCAGTTCCTGTCGCCGCTGACTAACCGTCGAACTGACTGTTGGGGCGGCTCCCTGAAAAATCGCGCGCGTCTGCTGCTGGACGTTGTCCGCGCCGTTCGCCAATCCGTGTCACCGCAGTTTTGTGTCGCGGTGAAGCTCAACTCCGCCGACTTCCAGCGCGGCGGATTCGATGCCGAAGACGCCCGACAAGTGATTCAGTGGCTCAACGATTTGCAGATCGATTTGTTGGAGTTGTCGGGCGGCAGCTACGAAGCCCCGGCCATGCAAGGCGAGGCGCGCGATGGCCGGACCCTGGCGCGGGAAGCGTACTTTCTGGAGATGGCCGGCGAACTGGCCAGCGTGGCGCGCATGCCAGTGATGGTGACGGGCGGCATTCGACGCCTGGCGATCGTCGAACAGGTGCTCGACAGCGGCATCGCCATGGCCGGCATCGGCACGGCGCTGGCCCTCGAACCGCAGTTGGTCAAACACTGGCGCGAAGGCCAGGACAGCCATCCGCAACTGCCGCCGATCCGCTGGAAACGCAAGCCGTTAGCGGCGCTGGCGAGCATGGCCGTGGTGAAATTCCAGCTCCATCGATTGAGCCGCGGACGCACGCCGCGACCTGCAGTGTCGGCGGTCTGGGCGCTGATCCTCGACCGCTTGTACATCAGCCGCCGTACGCGGCAGTACCGGCAGGCGATGGGCAAATAATCGAAGGTGGGTTCAAAGGATGAAGTGATCGAGTTGATAGGGACTGTCTGGTATCGCTGACGCCGGGAGATCGCGTCGACCCTATCGGCCGGAGAAACGCAGTCGCGAGAGCTGCCGCAAATCCCCCGCGACGTAATAGTCATGGGTCCAGCTGTCATCCGCCGTCAGCGGATGGACCTGCTTCAGCGCAAGCTTCCTGGCGAAATAGCGAAAGCGGTAATGCTCGTAGAACCGCAGCAACTCCAAACCGTAACGATCAGCCAGGTCGGTATCGCCACGAACGATCAGGTAGTTTTCGTCGTTGCCATTGCTGGCCGCAGCACTGAGGTTGTGGCTGCCGCTGATGATCGTCGGCGCGTCGCTGGTGAAGTCAGTGACCACGGCTTTGGTGTGCACCAGCAGGTTACCCTTCTGGCCTTTCATGTTCTCGCGAAGCCAGCCTTCCAGCCCGGTGTTGAGCAGCGCGGTAGCGGCGAACTCGGCGCTGCGGTCGGCGTGGAAACCGGTAATGCGGCTGGCGGTGTTTTGCAGGCCGTAACGCAAAATGTCGTCGTGGGGCTGGCCGAGCAAGGCGTTGAGGATGTCGTCGGGCAAGGCGAACGCAGTGACGAACAACACGTCCTTTTTCGCGGCGGTGATGATCTCGACGAACTCACGCAAATCGCCTTGACCCGAGCGCGGGGAGAAGCCGGCGAACAACGGCTGCTGTGGGCCCATCGGGTTGTGTTGCGTGATCCATTGCCGGGTGGCGCCGACGTCGGCCGGTGTCGCCCAGACCTGCTCGAAGGTCCGCAGATAACTGGCGCTGACGCTGGCATCGTCCAGCACATGCACCACGTTCGCCTGGCGATAAACGCCATTGGGTGTGAAATTGGTGCTGCCACAGAGCACCGCTTCGGGCTGAAGCTGCCCGGCTGCATCGACCCGGCTCAGCACCATGAATTTGTTGTGGAAGATGTTGTGGGTGATTCGCCCGCGCTTGTTGGCCGCCGGGATTTTTTCCAGGCTGGCTTCGTTGATGGCGGTGTCGTCATCGTCGGGTTGCGCGTGATACAGAACACGAACCCGCACGCCTCGCTCGAACGCCGCGTTGACGGCATCGACGATCACCTGCAACTCGTACTCGTAAATGGCGATGTCCAGCGCCCACCGATCATCCACCGCCCGCTCGATGAATCCCAGCAAGCGCCCGAGCAGACCATTTTCCAGCCATTGCCGAGGGGCGTCGGGCCAGGCCTCGATGGGCAGGTTTTTGTTGGCACTGATCAGCGCGTCAAGGTCGGGAAACTTGCGCTGGAACGCCTGACTGGCGGCCACCGCGCGGTTGAAGATGACACTTTGATGCTGCGGCAGGCCATTGTCGGACGTGACGGTCACTTCCAGGAACTCGCCCAGCTGCGGTGCGTCAGCGCTGCCGTACGCCAGGTGAATCCGGTAATGGATCGTCATGCCCGGATTGACCGCGTAATCGGCCCAGCGAAATTTCTGCAACGGCGCGAGATCGCTCGGGGTGGCGTGAAACTGCGGGAACGTATGAGTCTTGCCGGGAAACGTCAGGCTGTTGAACAGGAACAACCAGGGCTTGCTGCCCTGCTGTTTTTCGATGGCAAAACCCAGCAAGCCTGTGCGACGGGATTCGGCCAGGTCCATGGCCAGCAGCACGCCGTTGGTGCCGGCGTAGGCCTTGACGCGAAAATCGTCCTGACTGTTTGTGGCGAGAACACGCATGCTTCACTCCTGTGAATGGCGGCGTTCAGAGCATAGGACAGCGCTGCGCATTGGTCGGGATTATCCGATACCGAGGCGACCCTATCGCGAGCAGGCTCGCTCCCACAGAGATCTGCGGTGTTCACCGATCCCCTGTGGCGGCAACACAATACTCAGCCTGAAAGCAAATCGTCGATATGCCGATAATCTGCCTGTAACTCTGCCGCCAACTGCTGCGCCCGCCCCAACCGAATCGGCCCGCGCTCAATGTCGATCAGAAGCCCTGGGCACTCTAGCGCCGGCAACCCCGACCAATCCTTCAACCGCCCATCCGTCACCAGCAACCACCGCTGCTGTTCCGCCGGAAAGCGTTTTTGCCGTGCCGCGAGCCATCGCCCCGCCTCGCCGAGCGCCGCCAGCAACGGCGTGCCACCGCCCGCGCCGAGGCCATCGAGCCAACCGTGTAAACCGCTGGAAGCTTTCAACCCCTGCACTTGCCACGTGGGTGCATGACCGCTGGCCGTCAACAACGCGAGTCGCGCGCGCTGGCGGTAAGCGTCGTCGAACAGTTGTGCCAGCAAACCCTTGGCATCGCTCAATGCCTGGTGGCGGCGTGTCGAGGCCGAGGCGTCGACGATCACCAGCCACAACTCGTGGGCCGAACGGGTGCGCACATGAAACAGCACATCCTGGCGTTGTCGAGGGCGGCCATTGAGCAAGGTGCCGGGCCAGTTGATCGAGCCGCTGTGCGCAGCCTGACGCTTGCCCTGTTTGCCGTTGGCCAGCGGTCCGGCGCGGGGTCTGGCATTCGCCCCCGCATCAGATCGAGGGCGAATGCCTAGGGCTTTTTTGGCCAGCTCGGCACGTCGCGTCGGGCACCGATCGGCAGCGCCTGGGCAGGCATTTCGCCCCATTGGCCCTGGCCTTCACTCGGGCTGGAATGTTGTGGTGAGGGTTGCTGGGCCTGCTGCGGCGCTGGTGGCTGCGATTGTTCGCGACGACGGTGACGCAAGGCAAATTCGGCCACCGCGTCGATATCGTCTTCGGCAATGGCGCTCGCCCCCCGCCACGCCGCATGGGCGCGGGCGGCGCGCAGCCAGACCAGATCGGCGCGCAGGCCATCGACACCGGCGGCGAAACAACGCTCGGTAATCTGTGCCAGCGCTTCATCGTCGAGGGGGATGCTCGCCAGCGTGCGGCGCGCGCGCTCACAACGCTCACGCAGCGACTGCTGCTGGCTCTCCCATTCGGCGCAGAACCGTTGCGGATCGCTGTCGAAATCCAGACGCCGGCGGATGATCTGGCCCCGTTGGGCCGGTGCGGTATGGCCACCGAGCGCCACGTTCAAGCCAAAGCGGTCGAGCAATTGCGGCCGCAGCTCACCCTCTTCCGGGTTCATCGTGCCAATCAGCACGAACTTCGCTGAATGCCGATGGGAAATGCCATCGCGCTCGATCAGGTTGGTGCCGCTGGCGGCGACGTCAAGCAGCAGGTCCACAAGGTGATCGGGCAGCAGATTGACTTCATCGACGTACAGCACTCCGCCGTCAGCCTTGGCCAACACGCCGGGAGAAAACTGTGCGCGACCTTCGCTCAGGGCCGCGTCGAGGTCGAGGGTGCCGACCAGGCGTTCTTCCGTGGCACCGAGCGGCAAGGTGACGAATTGACCGCTGGCGAGCAGGTCCGCGAGACCGCGGGCCAGGGTGGATTTAGCCATGCCGCGCGGACCTTCGATCAGCACGCCGCCGATTTTCGGGTCGATGGCGGTGAGGTACAGGGCAAGTTTCAAGTCGTCGGCGCCGACCACGGCGGAGAGCGGGAAATGCGGGGTGTCGGTCATCTTCAATACTCGGTCATGGTCGGCTATGTTTTGTGGAGAGGGCGCTTGCTCCCGCTCGGCTGCAAAGCAGTCGTAAAACCTGAGAATGCGCTGTGCCTGACAGATTGTGCTTTCAGGTGTTGGGACTGCTGCGCAGCCCGCCGGGAGCAAGCTCCCTCGCCACAGGGTTCACGGTTTGCATCAAGTGTCTTCTTCTATGTCCAGCAACACATTCTCCAGCGCCTCGCGGTATGTGCCCGGCTCTTTCCACATCCCGCGCTGCTGTGCTTCCAGCATGCGTTCGGTCATGTCGCGCAAGGCATGCGGATTATGTTCGCGAACAAAATCCCGCGTCGCCGGGTCCAGCAAATAAGCATCGGCCAGCAACGCGTACTGGTGATCGTCAATCAGCTGCGTCGTCGCGTCGAAGGCAAACAGGTTATCGACCGTCGCCGCCAATTCAAACGCGCCTTTGTAACCGTGACGCTTCACGCCGTCGATCCACTTCGGGTTGGCCGCCCGCGAGCGGATCACCCGGTTCAGTTCTTCCTTCAACGTGCGAATCTTCGGCAAGTCCGGCTGGCTGTGATCGCCATGGTAACTGGCCGCCGCTTCGCCGCTCAGGCTTTCCACGGCGGCGAGCATGCCGCCCTGGAACTGGTAATAGTCGTTGGAATCGAGCAAGTCATGCTCACGGTTGTCCTGGTTTTGCAGCACGGCCTGAACCTGGCTCAGGCGTTGAACGAACTGGTCGCGGGCGGCAGTGCCTTCGTCGGAACCGCCGTAAGCATAACCGCCCCAGTTCAGGTACACCTCGGCCAGGTCATCGCGGCTTTGCCACAACCGACCGTCGATGGCGCCTTGCACACCCGCGCCGTAGGCACCGGGTTTCGCGCCGAAGATGCGCCAACCGGCCTGACGCCTGGCCGCCTCCTCATCGAGCCCTGATTGCAGCAGCGTTTCACGCTCGGCGCGGACCTTGGCAGCCAATGGATTAAGATCCTCCGGCTCATCCAGCGCGGCGACCGCTTGCACAGCGGCGTCGAACAGACGGATCAGATTGGCAAACGCATCACGGAAGAAACCGGACACACGCAAGGTCACGTCGACCCGCGGACGGTCCAGCAAGCTCAGCGGCAGAATCTCGAAATCATCGACGCGCTGACTGCCCGTCGCCCAGACCGGGCGCACGCCCATCAGCGCCATGGCTTGGGCGATGTCATCGCCGCCGGTGCGCATGGTCGCAGTGCCCCAGACCGACAGGCCGAGCTGACGCAGGTGATCACCGTGATCCTGCAAGTGTCGCTCAAGAATCAGGTTCGCCGACTGGAAACCGATGCGCCACGCGGTGGTGGTCGGCAGGTTGCGCACGTCCACTGAATAGAAATTGCGCCCGGTCGGCAGCACATCCAGGCGACCGCGACTCGGCGCGCCGCTAGGGCCGGCCGGAACAAAACGACCGCCGAGGGCGTCAAGCAGACCGCGCATTTCAGCCGGGCCGCAGGCGTCGAGTCGAGGTGCGACCACTTCGTGCAGGTTGTCGAGGATGGCGTTGACCTCATCCCAACCCGCCTTCTTGGTGAACAGGCTTGTGTGGCGAGGAAGCTTGCTCCCGCTGGACTGCGCAGCAGTCTCATTTTTTGGGTCCGCTTCGCGAACCAACGGGAGCAAGCTCCCTCGCCACAGAGGCTCGTTCTCGCGGGGTTCGGGGTCGGTATTCAGGGTGTGCTCGATCAGTTGCGCGGCGAACAGTTCCAGGCGTTCGCGGGTATCGCCTGCTGTACGCCAAAGTTCATCGCTGATCGCTGACAAGGCATCCGGCCGAGGCCCGGCCCACGGCTCGGCCAATGCACAATCCAGCGGATCGAAACCCAACTCGAAAGCCTTGGCCAACGCCCGCAACAGACTTGATTGCGCCCCACGGCCATCGCCACGAGGAATGCGTAACAACGCCAACAACGTATCAATGCGCAAACGCCCGGAAGGCGACTCGCCAAAGATGTGCAGGCCGTCACGGATCTGCGACTCCTTCAAATCGCACAGGTAGGTGTCGAGGCGCGGCAACCAGATTGCCGCGTCAGCATCGCTGTCGAGCTTCTCGTCCAGCTGCAGCTCGCGGTCGATGTGCGTGTCGCGCACCAGTTGCAGGATGTCGCGCTGCAATTCGCGGGCGCGACGCGGATCCAGCAATTGCGCTTCGTAATATTCGTCGGCCAGCAACTCAAGGTTGCGCAGCGGGCCGTAGGTCTCGGCACGGGTCAGCGGTGGCATCAGGTGATCGATGATCACCGCTTGTGTGCGACGCTTGGCCTGGGCGCCCTCGCCCGGATCGTTGACGATAAACGGGTAGATGTTCGGCAGCGGCCCGAGCAACGCGTCCGGCCAGCAGTTCTCCGACAGCCCCACGCCTTTGCCCGGCAGCCATTCGAGGTTGCCGTGCTTGCCGACGTGGATCACGCCGTGAGCGCCATAGGTGTTGCGCAACCAGAAATAGAACGCCAGGTAGCCGTGGGGCGGCACCAGGTCCGGGTCGTGATAGACCGCGCTCGGATCGACCTGATAACCGCGCGCCGGTTGAATGCCGATGAAGGTCAGGCCTAAACGCAGCCCGGCGATCATCATCCGTCCGCCGCGGAACATCGGATCGCTTTCGGGCGTGCCCCAGCGTTCCAGCACGGCCTGGCGATTGGCCTCGGGCAAGGCGTCGAACATCGAGTTGTAGTCGTCCAGCGCCAGGCTTTGATGACACGGACGCTGGTCGAGGGTGTCGAGATCGTTGCTGACACCGCCAAGCAATTGCTGGATCAACGCGGTGCCGCTGTCCGGCAATTCAACAGGCAGCGGATAACCTTGTGCGTGCAACGCACGGAGGATATTCAATGCGGCAGCAGGTGTATCGAGGCCGACGCCATTGCCAATGCGCCCGTCACGGGTCGGGTAATTTGCGAGGATCAGGGCGATGCGTTTTTCACTGTTCGGCACCCGCGCCAGATCGATCCAGCGCCGCGCCAGTTCGGCGACAAAATCCATGCGCTCCGGTTGTGGCCGGTAGCACACCACATCGGACTGACTGCGCTCGCTGCGCCACGCCAGGTCCTTGAAGCTGATCGGGCGGCTGATGATCCGTCCGTCCAGTTCCGGCAGCGCGATGTGCATCGCCAGATCCCGCGGGCCGAGGCCCTGTTCGCTGGCTCGCCAACCGGGTTCGTTGTCCTGGGCGCAGATCGCCTGGATCACCGGGATGTTGCGGCGAAACGGTCGCAAGTGCGGGGCTTCGGGGCTGGACTGGGCGAAACCGGTGGTGTTGAGAATCACCCCTGCTTCGACTTCATCCAGCCAGTCCTCGACCACCGTCAGGCAGCCGGGCTCCTTCAAACTGGCCACGGCAATCGGCAAGGGATTTAACCCCGCCGCTTGCAAACGCTGGCAGAAAATATCAATGAACGCAGTGTTCGCCGCCTGCAAATGCGAGCGGTAAAACAGCACCGCTGCCACCGGCTGACCGGTTTGCCAGTCAGCCTGCCAATCACTCAATGTGGCGGGGCTTTTTTGCGGGTGGTAGATCGCCGTACGCGGCAGGGTTTGTGGCTCGGCCCACGCATAGTCGCGGTCCAGCCAGCGATTGGCCAGGCAGCGAAACAGATCGAGGGCGTTGGCCATGCCGCCCTGGCGCAGGTAATGCCAGAGTCGATCACGGTCCTCAGGTTTCACCGTGCTCAGGTCGCTGAGTTCCGGGTCCGGGCGATCATCGCCGGGCACCAGAATCAGCTGCACGCCGCGCTGCGAAAGCTCGACCAGACGCTCGACGCCGTAACGCCAATAGGCAATGCCGCCGTGCAACGAAATCAGAATCACCTTGGCGTGGCGCAGTACTTCATCGACATACAAGTCGACCGAGGCGTGGTTCTGCACCTGCATCGGGTTGGCCAGACGCACACTCGGGTAATCGTCCGGCAACTGCTGCGCCGCTTCGGCGAGCAACGCCAGGCTGGAATCGCCGCTGCACAGGATCACCAGCTCGGCGGGGGTTTGTCCAAGGTCGGCAATGTTGTCGTCCGACACGAAACCGCCGGGCTGGGTCCTGAGCAGGTGCATGGGTTAAACGCTGAGCGCAGCGCGCAATTGCGCTTCGAGTTGCCCGGCGTCCAGCTCCTGACCGATCAACACCAGACGCGTGGTGCGCGCTTCGTCGGCGCCCCACTGACGGTCGAAGTGCTTGTCGAAACGCGTGCCCACGCCCTGGATCAGCAGACGCATCGGTTTGTTCGGGATGGCGGCGAAACCCTTGACCCGCAGGATGCCGTGCTTGACCACCAGTTGGGTCAGCGCGTCCATCAGCAGGCTTTCGTCGGCTTGTGGCAGCTCGATGGAAATGGAGTCGAACGCGTCGTGATCGTGATCATCTTCGCCTTCATGGTGGTGATCATGATGGCTGTGACGGCCGTCGATGTGCTCTTCGGAACCGGCGCCGAGGCCGATCAGCACGTCCAGTGGCAGGCGACCGCTGCTGGCTTCGATGACTTTCACCGCGGGCGGCAGTTCTTCGGCGACTTCAAGGCGCACGCGAGCCAGGTCTTCGGGGCTGATCAGGTCGGCCTTGTTGAGAATCACCAGGTCGGCGCTGGCCAGTTGGTCGGCGAACAACTCGTGCAGGGGCGATTCGTGGTCCAGGTTCGGGTCGAGTTTACGCTGGGCGTCGACCTGGTCCGGGAAGGCCGCGAACGTGCCGGCGGCAACGGCCGGGCTATCAACGACGGTGATCACCGCGTCAACCGTGCAGGCGCTGCGGATTTCCGGCCACTGGAAGGCTTGCACCAAAGGCTTTGGCAGGGCCAGGCCGGAGGTTTCGATCAGGATGTGGTCGAGGTCGCCGCGACGGGCAACCAGTTCGCGCATCACCGGGAAGAATTCTTCCTGGACGGTGCAGCACAGGCAGCCGTTGGCCAGCTCATAGACCCGGCCGTTGGCTTCTTCTTCGGTGCAACCGATCGAGCATTGCTTGAGGATTTCGCCGTCGATGCCCAGTTCGCCGAACTCGTTGACGATCACCGCGATGCGGCGGCCCTGAGCGTTGTCGAGCATGTGCCGCAGCAAAGTGGTTTTGCCCGAGCCGAGGAAGCCGGTAACGATGGTGACGGGGAGTTTGGCCAGTGTTTTCATCGGATGCCCTTTGGCAAGGTGGCGGGCATACGGGACGACGACCGCGGCTGCACAGGCAGGCGCGCGGAAGATTTCGCCACCGGATCACCCCGCCCGGTTGTAGTGAGAATTCGTTTCGAGGCAGGTCTCCTGGCTGACGGTGTGCCTGTCGCTAGACTGGCGTTTGCTGCGCCTTCCCGCGGGCTCCAGGGCTGGAGCGTGCAGTGGCGTGGCAGCGAACATCACCGTTCACAGTTGCGGGGGCAGCCGCGGCATCGACCGCGTTCCCTTCTTAGCTTCGGCAAACGCCGAAGAACCTCGAAAGCGCAAGGCTACGCATGGTGTGTGGGCGGGTCAATGTCCGTCAGTTGATTGCAATCCCCTGTGGCGAGGGGATTTATCCCCGTTGGGCTGCGAAGCGGCCCCCTGCATTCCTTCAGGCATACCCCGCAAGCAGGTTTTGCGACGGCTTCGCCGCCGAACGGGGATAAATCCCCTCGCCACAGGTAACACTCCTTGCCCTTGCCCCCGAGTTGAGAACCCTTGCCAATTGACGCCCAACCCCCGCCCATGCTCTCCTACACGCCTTGTTACGGGTGCCCTTCACAGGGTGAAACGGGAAACCGGTGAATCATGTGCTTTACTCAAAGCCATGTCAGTCCGGTGCTGCCCCCGCAACGGTAAGCGAGCGAAGCGTCAGATCCACTGTGCCAGCAGTTCGGCATGGGAAGGTGACGCTTGCAGGTTTCGGCTGATGCCAAAGCCCCTCGCGAGCCCGGAGACCGGCCCGCAACACAAAGTGACGATTACGTTCACTGAATAACAAACCCGCGGTGGGCGGGCGCTGTTTGAACCTCTGCGAGCCCGATTCGCAGGGGTCTTCCATGCGCTCTATTCACCCGCTGACAGACCAGAGGGAAGCGCCATGTCGATCATCAGCAGCACCGGCAGCAACAGCGATAAGAGCACCGCCAGCACCACCACGACCCTGACCCAACGCCTGACCGCTGCCGTATGCGCATCGATCCTTGGCGCGTGCCTCGTGTATTTCGCCGGTTTCTCGCACATCGAAGCCGTGCACAATGCCGCGCACGATACCCGTCACAGCTCCGCCTTCCCGTGCCATTGAGACCTGTCGACATGATCAAGCGTATCGCGCAAACCGCAGGCTTCACCGGGCTGCTGGCCGCCCTGTTGCTGACCCTGCTGCAAAGCTTCTGGGTCGCACCGCTGATTTTGCAGGCCGAGACTTACGAACAATCCGAGCCGGCCGCTGTTGAAGTTCATGAGCACGCCGCTGGCACCGCCGCTCACGCCCACGATGCCGAAGCCTGGGAACCGGAAGACGGCTGGCAGCGCGTGCTGTCGACGACCGGCGGCAACCTGGTGGTAGCCGTAGGTTTCGCCCTGATGCTCGCCGGCCTCTACACCTTGCGTGCGCCGACCAAAACCTCCCAGGGCCTGCTCTGGGGCCTGGCCGGTTACGCGACGTTTGTACTGGCGCCGACACTCGGCCTGCCACCGGAACTGCCGGGCACTGCCGCGGCGGACCTGGCACAACGGCAAATCTGGTGGATCGGCACGGCAGCGTCGACCGCCGTCGGCATCGCGCTGATCGTGTTCAGCCGTCACTGGCTGATGAAGGTACTGGGCGTGGCGATTCTCGCCGTTCCCCACGTCATTGGCGCCCCGCAACCGGAAGTGCACTCGATGCTCGCGCCGGAAGCCCTGGAAGCCCAGTTCAAAATCGCTTCGCAGCTGACCAACGTGGCGTTCTGGCTGGCCCTGGGCCTGATCAGTGCCTGGTTGTTCCGCCGCAAAAGCGATGGCCAATACCACGCATGACGCAGACCAGCACAGCGCCGACTTTAGTGGTCGGCCTGGGCTGCCAGCGCGGCTGCCCTGTCAGCACGCTGCGGGCGTTACTCGATCAGGCGTTACAGGCGCATCAAATCGGACTTCACCAGATCAAGGCCCTGGCCAGCATCGACCTGAAGCGCGACGAACCTGGCCTGATCGAGCTCGCCGCACAACTCGCGCTGCCCTTGATGTATTTCAGCAGTGAGCAACTGGCCGGTTATCAACCACAACTCAGCCACCGCTCGGACATCGCTTTTGAGCGCACTGGCTGCTATGGCGTAGCCGAAAGCGCCGCCCTCGCCCTCGCTGAACAACTGGCTCAGGCACCGGCAAAACTGCTGATCTCGCGACAAAAATACGCCCAGGCCACCCTGGCATTGGCGTGCGCCGCGTAAAATCCTCGATAATCCCCGCCTTCGATCATGAGCAATCTTCATCTGAAGCCTTGCCCAGGCCCTTTTTCTGACAGGAAACGACGATGACCGTCTACTTCATTGGCGCAGGTCCCGGCGACCCGGAACTGATCACCGTCAAAGGCCAGAGGCTGATCCGCAGTTGCCCGGTGATCATCTACGCCGGCTCCCTGGTGCCTGCCGCCGTACTGGAAGGCCATAATGCCGAACAGGTGGTCAACAGCGCCGAACTGCACCTGGAACAGATCATCGAACTGATCAAGACTGCCCATGCCAATGGCCAGGATGTGGCGCGTGTGCATTCTGGCGACCCAAGCCTTTATGGCGCGATCGGCGAACAGATTCGCTACCTGCGTGAGCTCGATATTCCGTTTGAAATCATTCCTGGTGTCACGGCCACGGCGGCCTGTGCAGCGCTTTTGAGTGCGGAGCTAACGTTGCCGGACGTGTCACAGAGCGTGATTCTGACTCGCTACGCCGACAAGACGGCGATGCCCGCAGGTGAAGAGCTCGGCAGTCTGGCGCAACATGGGGCGACCATGGCGATCCATCTTGGGGTCAATCATCTGGAGAAAATCCTGGTTGAATTGCTGCCGCATTACGGCGCTGACTGTCCGATTGCGGTAATTCACCGGGCGACCTGGCCGGACCAGGACTGGGTGGTGGGGACGATTGCGGACATTGCCGGGAAGGTTGAGGCGAAGGGGTTTCGGCGTACAGCGCTGATTCTGGTGGGCCGGGTGTTGGGTAGCGATCACTTCAGTGAGTCATCGCTTTACCGGGCCGGACATGCACATCTCTATAGACCTTGAGCCAAACCAAACCCTGTGGCGAGGGGATTTATCCCCGTTGGGACGCGAAGCGCCCCCATCATCCTTTCAGACACACCCCGCAAGCTGGTTTGGCGGCGGCTTCGCCACCGAACGGGGATAAATCCCCTCGCCACAGGTAACCGATCACCCATAAAAAACGGCGCTCACGGGGCGCCGTTTTTTATGTTTGCAGCGAACACCTTAGTAGTAGGCGTTTTCTTTCTGCGTATGGTCGGTCACGTCACGCACACCCTTGAGCTCGGGAACGCGCTCGAGCAAGGTGCGCTCGATGCCTTCGCGAAGGGTGACGTCTGCCTGGCCGCAGCCCTGACAACCGCCGCCGAACTTCAACACGGCGATGCCGTCGTCGACCACATCGATCAGGCTGACCTGACCGCCGTGACTGGCGAGCCCCGGGTTGATCTCGGTTTGCAGGTAATAGTTGATGCGCTCGTTGACCGGGCTGTCGGCATTGACCATCGGGACTTTGGCGTTTGGCGCCTTGATGGTCAGCTGGCCGCCCATGCGGTCGGTGGCGTAGTCGACCACCGCATCGTCCAGGAAAGCTTCGCTGAACGAGTCGATGTAAGCGGTGAAGCTTTTCAGCCCCAGCGCAGTGTCTTCGGGTTTTTCTTCGCCCGGCTTGCAGTAGGCAATGCAGGTCTCGGCGTACTGGGTGCCAGGCTGTGTGATAAAGACGCGGATGCCGATGCCCGGGGTGTTCTGCTTGGAGAGCAGATCAGCCAGGTAATCGTGTGCGGCGTCGGTGATGGTAATAGCGGTCATGGAAACTCCTCGCAGGCTTGGGCGCAGTTTACGCCAATCATCGCGCCGTACAAAGTCCTAGTATTTTTGTCGGGAAAGCGCCAGTTCGCCCCGATCAGACGTTTCGCCGTCAATCCTCGCTTTAAGCCACCGATAGCTGCTTTTTTCCACCCATTCGTAACTTGCCCACGACGCCAGGCCAATGGTCGCGACGCAAACGGCGAACATCACGTAGGGGTTTACGCCATAACGCTGTGCGACAAATCCTCCGGCAGACAGCACCAACACGTGCATCAGGTACACCGAGTAGGAACAATCGCCGAGCAGTTTGAACACCCGACTGTTCTCGAAAAAGCGCTCCAGCGCCATGCACGCCATCACCAGCAATGCGCTCGGCAGGCCCCAGGCAAAAAACCGCGGCTGCGGCGCCAGGTAATAAATCGCCAGCAGCGCAGCGCCGATCCCCAGCAATGGCAGCCATAGCGCGGGCTTGATCCAGCCACGGCGGTAGATCATGCCGATGGCAATCCCCAGCAGAAACTCATAAACGATGTCCGAGCGGTAAAACTCGCTGATCCAGCCATAGCCAGTCCACGCCTGACACACCGCAAACAGCAGCGCCGCGACGATCAGCAACCGTGCCTGCAAACGGAACAGCAACGCCCAGGCAAACAGCAGGTAGAAGAGCATTTCGTAGTTAAGGGTCCAGCCGACATTGAGCGTCGGATATATCCCGTATCCGCCGGGATTTTCCGTAGGAATGAACAGCAACGACAGAAGGAAATGCGACCAGTCGACCGTCTGATCCGGTAGCACCGGTCGTGCGAATACCACGACCAGCGCCATCAGCACCGTGTACAGCCAATACGCCGGCACGATGCGAAACAGCCGATACAGCAGAAACCGCCCCGGCGGCAGCGACTTGCCCTCGGTGGAGAGGAATATCACCAGGCCACTGATAACGAAGAAGACATCGACGCCCACCGCGCCCTTGTCGATGAACATCTGACCGATCGGACCACGGGCCTTGAAGTCGAAGAAAATCTGCATGAAATGGTGACAAACCACCGTCCAGGCCGCGAGCGCGCGCAGTGCCTGTACTGAAATCAACATTGACCGCCCTCCCGTTCCGTCACGCCATCCACCGCTCCCACAGGGTTTCTACGGCGCCTTCAGATTGGGACATCAGGCATCTGTCAAAAGTCGATCAAAGATTCTCGTAGCGGTTCATGTCCAGCACGCCCTCTTCCACCGGGTCGGTTTCGTGGACGTACTTGCTCAAGTCATGGAAGTAAAACCAGAACTGCGGATGGCTGCGGCGAATTCCCCAGCGCTCGACGATTTTCTCGAAACGGTTGGCGTCTTTGGCGTTTTCCATCGCCTCTACAAACGCTGGCACTTGCTCGGCCGGAATATTGAACATGAAGTTCGGGTAACTGCTGAGTACGCCGGGGAAAATGGTGAGCGTGTCGAGCCCCGGTTGATACCGCAGCGATTCCCCCAACAGGAACGCCACATTGCTGTGCGCGCGGTTGCGCAACAGGCTGTAGACCTCGCGCTTGCCGCTCCTGGACTCGATACGCAACATCGTTGCTTCCGGCAGTTGATCGATGACCTTCAGGCCCGCTGCCGGACGCGACGCCAGGCGACTCAAGGCCTGCTCGGCGCTCTGTAACGCCGGGTCAATGTTCGGTCGCGAGCAATACGCGCCGTCGCAGCGGTTGATCGGATCGGGCTGGGCGTTGAGCTCGCCATAGCGAGCCAGCAACTGCATCGCAAAGTCGCGCTTCGGGTCTTTCTCGTCGAGTTTCAGCGCCGTCGGCTTGTCGTTGTCGATGGCTTCATAGTCCAGCCACATCTTGAATTTGCCGCCGCTCTGGTACCAGTCGTCGAGAAAGTCGTCCCGGGAATCGGCGGGCATCAGGCGCAGGAAATTCTGCTCGGCGCCGTTGCGGATCAGGTCGAAATACAGGCGGGTCTGTGCTTGATGGGAGACGTTGCCGAACACGTCGAAGTTGACCGCCAACTGATAATACGTGCGCTCCAACAGTGGGAAATCGAACAACCACATGGTTTGCGGCACGTCACCGATCAGGCCCTTGTTCACCGATGCGCTGTCGAAATGACGGAAGATGGTCAGCAGCGCGTTGTCGTTGCCAGCCCACAAGGTCGACCAGCTCGGCGCCGGCGCATCGGCGTAGCTGTCGCGACGCAGCGCCTCGTACTCGTTGCGCTTGTCGCGGTAGTCATGCCACAGGCTCAGGACACTGCCGACGTCGTCGTTCTGCCCCGGCATCGCCAGCAATGGCGTGGCTTGCCCGCGGTAGTTCGGGTCGGTGATGTAGAGATCGTGTTCCGGCGCCTGGAACAGCGCCCAGAAGTTATCGCGAATCACATCGGTGGCAATCTGGCCGCGGCACACAGGCCCGCGGATAAACGTGCGCACGAAGTACTCGGCGTTATCGAGCATGAACTGATAACGCGCCTGCGCCGGTATCGCTTCGAACGTGGTGAACGGGTTGGCCCGGCGCTCCGGCCCGTAACCCGGCAAGGCGTAGACCTGCCAGTTGCCGCTGTAGAACAGGCTTTTGATCCGCGCCATCTTCGCCGCGCTCAGCGGATAAGTGATGTGGGTCTTCTGCACGATCACGCCCTGCACCGACCGCAAGCGGTAATACACCTGCGTGCCCGGATCGTCATTCGGGCGGCGCGTGTTGATCAGGTCAATCGGCTGGCCGGTCGGCGTGCGCGAACGTACCCACTGAAAGAAATGCCCCGGCTCGCCGTCCTTGAAGTAAAGGTGGGCGAGGAACCAGTGTTCGAACAACCAGCGTCCCACCAGGCTCTGGCGGGCGCCCGGCGAGTTGAGTAGGTTTTCCCATTGCACCACCTGCAAGGCTTCTTTCGTCGACGGCACCAAGCCTTGCTCATCGATCGGCGCGCCCGAGGCCAGCCAGCGTTGCAGGGTCTGGTACTGCTGATCGGTCAAGCCAGTGACCGCCAGCGGCATGCCTTCCTTCGGATGAGCGCTGACGTAACCGCCGAATTCGGCCGGCATCGCGCATATGTTTTCCCGGTTCAGACCCAGGACGATGTCTTCCGGCAATTTGGCGTTGGGCGTCAGAGGCGTCTTGTGACCCAATTCCAGCATGCGCGCCATCAATGCGGCCTGGCTGCCCTGGGCGTCGAGCACCGGGTAGAAGCCTTTTTGCTGCCAGGCGTGTTGGCCGAACGCGTCATAAAACAACCGGGTCGGTGCGGCAGCCTGGCTGCGTTCGCCGTCGTAGACCGAGACTTTCGACGCGCCGCGCGCAGCACCTTCGCCACTGCCCAGATTGAGCTGACAGGGGGCGTCATTGCAGGCATGGCAGGCCACGCACTTTTCGGTGAAGATCGGTTGGATGTCGCGACTGTAGGAAATGGCAGCAGAAATTGCCGGATCCTGCGCCATGGCGCCCCAGCTTAAAACCAGCAATACACTGCTGATGACGACGCGATACGACATGTCTCTGTTCCCGATCCTTGAAAAAACGCCGCGATTCTACCGAGACAGCGCCCACACCAACATGAACGATATTCATGCAAAAACCGAACATGCTCTAAAAGCGCACAGGTTTGCTATGATTCCGGCCCTTCGTCATGGCCTTTCCGAGTAGTCCAAATGTCCGATCGCAGTATTCGCCTTCAAGCTCTCAAGCACGCCCTTAAAGAGCGCATCCTGATTCTCGATGGCGGTATGGGCACGATGATCCAGAGCTACAAGCTCGAGGAGCAGGATTACCGTGGCAAACGCTTTGCCGACTGGCCGAGCGATGTCAAAGGCAACAACGACCTGTTGGTGCTGACGCGCCCGGACGTGATCGGTGGTATCGAGAAAGCCTACCTGGATGCCGGCGCGGACATTCTGGAAACCAACACCTTCAACGCCACCCGGATTTCCATGGCCGATTACGGCATGGAAGAACTGGCCTACGAACTGAACGTAGAAGGCGCTCGCCTGGCGCGCAAGATCGCCGATGCGAAAACCCTCGAGAACCCGGACAAGCCGCGCTTCGTCGCTGGCGTGCTCGGCCCGACCAGCCGCACCTGCTCGCTGTCGCCAGACGTGAACAACCCCGGTTACCGCAACGTGACCTTCGATGAGCTGGTGGAGAACTACACCGAGGCCACCAAAGGCCTGATCGAAGGCGGCGCCGACCTGATCCTGATCGAAACCATCTTCGACACCCTGAACGCCAAAGCCGCGATCTTCGCCGTGCAAGGGGTGTTCGAAGCGTTGGGCGTTGAACTGCCGATCATGATCTCCGGCACCATCACCGACGCTTCCGGCCGCACCCTGTCGGGCCAGACCACCGAAGCCTTCTGGAACTCCGTGGCCCACGCCAAACCGATTTCCGTCGGCCTGAACTGCGCACTCGGCGCCAGCGAACTGCGCCCGTACCTCGAAGAGCTGTCGAACAAGGCCGGCACCCACGTCTCCGCGCACCCGAACGCCGGCCTGCCTAACGAATTCGGCGAGTACGACGAACTGCCGTCGCAAACGGCCAAGGTCATCGAAGAATTCGCCCAAAGCGGCTTCCTCAACATCGTCGGCGGCTGCTGCGGCACCACGCCGGGCCACATCGAAGCCATCGCCAAAGCCGTCGCCGGTTATGCACCGCGTGAAATCCCGGACATTCCGAAGGCCTGCCGCCTCTCGGGCCTGGAGCCGTTCACCATCGATCGCAGCTCGTTGTTCGTCAACGTTGGTGAGCGCACCAACATCACCGGCTCGGCCAAGTTCGCCCGACTGATCCGTGAAGACAACTACACCGAAGCCCTGGAAGTCGCCCTGCAGCAGGTTGAAGCCGGCGCGCAGATCATCGACATCAACATGGACGAGGGGATGCTCGATTCGAAGAAGGCCATGGTGACCTTCCTCAATCTGATTGCCGGTGAACCGGACATTTCCCGCGTGCCGATCATGATCGACTCCTCGAAGTGGGAAGTGATCGAAGCCGGCCTGAAGTGCATCCAGGGCAAGGGCATCGTCAACTCGATCAGCATGAAGGAAGGCGTCGAGCAGTTCATTCATCACGCCAAACTGTGCAAGCGCTACGGCGCCGCCGTGGTCGTAATGGCCTTCGACGAAGCCGGCCAGGCCGACACCGAAGCGCGCAAGAAAGAGATCTGCAAACGCTCCTACGACATTCTGGTCAACGAAGTCGGCTTCCCGCCGGAAGACATCATCTTCGACCCGAACATCTTCGCCGTGGCCACCGGTATCGAAGAACACAACAACTACGCCGTGGACTTCATCAACGCCTGTGCCTACATCCGCGACGAACTGCCGTATGCGCTGACCTCGGGTGGCGTGTCCAACGTGTCCTTCTCGTTCCGTGGCAACAACCCGGTGCGTGAGGCGATCCACTCGGTGTTCCTGCTGTATGCGATCCGCAACGGCCTGACCATGGGCATCGTCAACGCCGGCCAGCTGGAGATCTACGACCAGATCCCGGTGGAACTGCGCGACGCCGTCGAAGACGTGATCCTCAACCGCACCCCGGAAGGCACCGACGCCCTCCTCGCCATCGCCGACAAGTACAAGGGCGACGGCAGCGTCAAGGAAGCCGAGACCGAAGAGTGGCGCGGCTGGGACGTCAACAAGCGTCTGGAGCACGCACTGGTCAAGGGCATCACCACGCACATCGTCGAAGACACCGAAGAATCGCGCCAGTCGTTCGCGCGCCCGATCGAGGTAATCGAAGGCCCGCTGATGTCCGGCATGAACATCGTCGGTGACCTGTTCGGCGCCGGCAAAATGTTCCTGCCGCAGGTGGTGAAATCCGCCCGTGTGATGAAGCAGGCCGTGGCCCACTTGATCCCGTTCATCGAACTGGAAAAAGGCGACAAGCCGGAAGCCAAGGGCAAGATCCTCATGGCCACGGTGAAAGGCGACGTGCACGACATCGGCAAGAACATCGTGGGCGTGGTGCTGGGCTGTAACGGCTATGACATCGTCGACCTCGGCGTGATGGTGCCGGCGGAGAAGATCCTGCAAGTGGCCAAGGAGCAGAAATGCGACATCATCGGCCTGTCCGGCCTGATCACCCCTTCGCTGGATGAAATGGTCCACGTGGCCCGCGAGATGCAGCGCCAGGACTTCCACCTGCCGCTGATGATCGGCGGCGCGACCACCTCCAAGGCACACACGGCGGTGAAGATCGAGCCGAAGTACAGCAACGACGCGGTGATTTACGTCACCGACGCCTCCCGCGCCGTCGGTGTAGCGACGCAGTTGCTGTCCAAGGAATTGAAACCGGCGTTCGTCGAGAAGACCCGCCTGGAATACATCGACGTTCGCGAGCGCACCGCCAACCGCAGTGCCCGTACCGAACGCCTGAGCTATGCGGCCGCCATCGCCAAGAAGCCGCAGTTCGACTGGAGCACCTATGCGCCGGTCAAACCGACGTTCACCGGTTCCAAAGTGCTGGACAACATCGACCTGAAAGTCCTGGCCGAATACATCGACTGGACGCCGTTCTTCATCTCCTGGGACCTGGCCGGCAAGTTCCCGCGCATCCTCCAGGACGAAGTGGTCGGTGAAGCCGCTACGGCGCTGTACGCCGATGCCCAGGAAATGCTCGCCAAGCTGATCGACGAGAAACTGATCAGCGCCCGTGCGGTGTTCGGTTTCTGGCCAGCCAACCAGGTGCGTGACGACGACATCGAAGTCTACGGCGATGACGGCAAGCCCTTGGCCAAGCTGCATCACCTGCGTCAGCAGATCATCAAGACCGACGGCAAGCCGAACTTCTCCCTGGCCGACTTCGTGGCGCCGAAGGACAGTGAAATCACCGACTACGTGGGTGGCTTTATCACCACCGCTGGCATCGGCGCCGAAGAAGTGGCCAAGGCTTATCAGGACGCGGGTGACGATTACAACTCGATCATGGTCAAGGCCTTGGCCGACCGCTTGGCCGAGGCGTGCGCCGAGTGGTTGCACCAACAGGTCCGCAAGGATTATTGGGGTTACGCCAAGGACGAGACGCTCGACAACGAGGCGCTGATCAAAGAGCAATACACCGGCATCCGCCCTGCTCCCGGCTATCCGGCCTGCCCGGATCACACCGAGAAAAGCACCCTGTTCGCCTTGCTCGACCCTGAAGCCAGCGAGATGCAGGCCGGCCGCAGCGGCGTGTTCCTCACCGAGCACTACGCAATGTTCCCGGCGGCGGCGGTCAGCGGCTGGTACTTCGCTCACCCGCAGGCGCAATACTTCGCCGTGGGCAAGGTCGACAAGGATCAGGTGCAGAGCTACACCTCGCGCAAAGGCCAGGAGTTGAGCGTGACCGAACGTTGGTTGGCGCCGAACCTCGGTTACGACAACTAGGATCAGTCTCCCGGCCACAATTCCGTGGCCGGTCGAGAAACCGCTTCCACATTTGCTTTGTGCTGGCCGCGGATTGTCTATGCTTACTCTTCACACATTCGTGACGAGGGGTTTATGGACGATCCAGTCGACAACAAGCCGCCCACGCTCTGGCAGATGCTGCACAGTGTCATGGCGGCGGCGTTCGGGGTGCAGAGCGGGAAGAACCGGGCCCGGGATTTCACCCACGGCAAGCCCAGTCATTTTGTGATTCTGGGGATTCTGTTCACGACGGTGTTCGCCTTGGCGCTCTACGGCATCGTGCAGCTGGTGCTGTTGCTGGCAGGGGTTTAGCGCATCAGGGTTTGCAGGCTGAACGGATAGCGATAGGACGTCGGCCGTCCCTTGGCCGACAGGCGACGGAAGTCCACGCCGTAATCCGGCGAGTCGCCCATGGCCAGCATTCGCCTGGCGGTTGCCCTGTCGACCAGTTGCAGCAATGGAATCTGGCGATCACAGCCGCCGTACTGGCTGATGTCCACGCCCCGATCGAGGTCATGCAATTCCACCAGAGCCCAGCCACCCAGGGTGAAATGACCGCCCAACAGGACGCTCAATCGTCCATCCACTTTCGCTTTCAACGCGGCGGTAGAGGTGTTGACCGCGCTGAACAACGCGCCCTTCCCGGGTACGCCGCCGGTCTCTGAATACGCCTGCATGGCGCCAAACGCCATTTCGTCATTGGCGGACCACACCAGCGACACCTTCGGATAGCGCCGAAACAGCAATTTCGCCTGTTCATACGCACGGTCCCGAGTCCAGCCGCTGTACACCAGTTGCCGCAAACGCACCTCGGGATGCTCGGCCAACGCGCGCATCATGCCTTGCTCGCGCAGCTGCGCCGATGGCGTGATCTTCAGGCCGGAGAACGCCAGCAACTCGATCACCTCACCGGGCGCCACGGGCGGATGCTGGCGGATCAGCTCCTTGAGCATCAGGTAGCCGCCCTCTTCATCGTTGGGCACCAGGCTGCCCAGCCGATCAGGGCGCTCACCCAACAGGCTCAGTTGATTGGCCGTCAGCGACGCGTTGACCATAAACAGCTTCACCCCGCTGCCCTGAGCCAGGCGCAGGATTTGCGGGGCAACGTACTGTTCGTTGACGAACACCAGATAGTCAGGACGATCGGGGCCTTGCAACGCTTGACGGGCTTGCGCCAGCGCGAGCTCCGGCATGCGCCGGGAGTAGAGAATGCGCAGATCAATACCCAGATCCGTGGCGGCTGCCTGCATGAATTGCGAATAACTGACCCAGAAGGCTTCATCCACCTTTCCCGGATTCAGGAACAACACCGATTCCGCACGCGCAGCAGGGCCGCAAGCCGCGCCCAGCATCAGCAGGAAGGTGCAGAAAAACTTCAGCATTGATCGTCCGAGCCCCCGGAAATTCGCTGCGCATTATAGCCAGCGAACCTCCGTAAAACGGCGTTTATTCCGGTTTTTGTCCGACAATCGTCAGCGTCGGGCCCGGACGGGGTCGGTTATTGATGGCTGACCCAGAATACCGCGGTGCCTACGACCAGAATGATCAGAAACAGAATGGCCCACGCATCGACCGTACTGTCAGGCTTTGAAGCTTTGGTAGGGTTGCTCATTGCATCGCCTCTTGTCGGTTTTATCGGTGATTGCATAAAGACTCGACCACAGTAAAGACGAGGATTGCCCACACCACAAATACGGGTTTATCAATAACGGTTCTCGTTAGTCGTTTTGGTTCTTTGCATATACTCAAACATCACTTTTGCGCATAACTCCAAACTGGTATCTTGCCCCGGCTCCGTAGGGAGTGCGCGGCCGTGCGCGCAGAATTGCCGAGGCAGTATCGGAGATGTCAGCAAGCGAAAATCGCCACTGGATCCGACCGGCCCAAGCCTGAGAACAGGACTTATATGTACGTATACGACGAGTACGATCAGCGGATCATCGAGGACCGCGTCAAGCAGTTCCGTGATCAGACCCGACGCTATCTGGCAGGCGAGCTGAGCGAAGAAGAATTCCGCCCTCTGCGCTTGCAAAACGGGCTTTATATCCAGCGTTTCGCCCCGATGTTGCGGGTGGCGGTGCCTTACGGCCAGCTGACTTCGCGCCAGACGCGAATGATGGCGAAGATTGCCCGCGACTACGACAAGGGCTATGCCCACATCAGTACCCGCCAGAACGTGCAGTTCAACTGGCCGGCGCTGGAAGACATCCCGGACATCCTGGCTGAGCTGGCCACCGTGCAGATGCACGCGATCCAGACCAGCGGCAACTGCCTGCGCAACGTCACCACCGACCAGTTCGCCGGCGTCGCTGCCGATGAGCTGATCGACCCGCGCCCATGGTGCGAGATCGTTCGCCAATGGACGACATTCCACCCGGAATTCGCTTACCTGCCGCGTAAATTCAAGATCGCGATCAACGGTTCGACTTCCGACCGTGCCGCCATCGAAGTCCATGACATCGGCCTTGAGCCGGTACACAACGCCGCGGGCGAACTGGGCTTCCGTGTGCTGGTCGGCGGTGGCCTGGGCCGCACCCCGGTGGTTGGCGCGTTCATCAATGAATTCCTGCCGTGGCAAGACCTGTTGAGCTACCTCGACGCCATCCTGCGTGTGTACAACCGCTATGGCCGTCGCGACAACAAGTACAAGGCGCGGATCAAGATTCTGGTCAAGGCCCTGACGCCTGAAGTCTTCGCACAGAAAGTCGATGCCGAAATGGAACACCTTCGCGGTGGCCAGACCACGCTGACCGAAGCCGAAGTGCATCGCGTCGCCAAACACTTCGTCGACCCGGACTACAAGGCACTGGACAACCAGACCGCCGAACTCGCCGAACTCGACAAGCAACACCCGGGCTTCGCTCGCTGGCGTACCCGCAATACCCTGGCGCACAAGAAGCCGGGTTATGTGGCCGTGACCCTGTCCCTGAAGCCGACCGGCGTTGCGCCGGGCGACATCACCGACAAGCAGCTCGACGCCGTGTCCGACCTGGCCGATCGTTACAGTTTCGGTCAACTGCGCACCTCCCACGAGCAGAACATCATTCTGGCCGACGTTGAACAGAGCCAGTTGTTCGCCATGTGGGGCGAATTGCGCGAGCAAGGTTTCGCCACGCCGAACATCGGGTTGCTGACCGACATCATCTGCTGCCCTGGCGGCGATTTCTGCTCGCTGGCCAACGCCAAATCGATCCCGATCGCCGAATCGATCCAGCGCCGTTTCGACGACCTGGATTATCTGTTCGACATCGGCGAACTCGACCTGAACATCTCCGGCTGCATGAACGCCTGTGGTCACCACCACGTCGGCCACATCGGCATCCTCGGGGTGGACAAGAAAGGCGAAGAGTTCTACCAGGTATCCCTCGGCGGCAGCGCCAGCCGCGATGCGAGCCTGGGCAAGATCCTCGGCCCGTCCTTTGCCCAGGAAGCCATGCCTGACGTGATCGAAAAGCTGATCGACGTGTACATCGAACAACGTACCGAAGACGAGCGTTTCATCGACACCTACCAGCGTATTGGCATCGACCTCTTCAAGGAACGCGTCTATGCAGCGAATCATTAAGAACAACGAAGTCGTCGACGAAACCTGGCACCTGTTGCCAAAGGACTTCAACATCGACGAGATCAGCAACTGCGACGACCTGATCGTCCCGTTGCAACTGTGGCGCGAGCACAGCCGCATGCTCAAGGCCCGTGATGGCGGCCTGGGTGTATGGCTGGATGCCGATGAAGAAGCCGAAGAGATCGGTGAAGACGTCGCGAACTTCCAGGTCATCGCCTTGAACTTCCCGGCCTTCACTGATGGCCGCAACTACTCCAACGCCCGCCTGCTGCGTGACCGTTACGGTTTCAAAGGTGAACTGCGGGCGATTGGCGATGTGTTGCGCGACCAGCTGTTTTACATGCATCGCTGTGGTTTTGACGCCTTTGCGATTCGTGCCGACAAAGATCCGTACGAAGCCCTGGAAGGTCTCAAGGACTTCTCGGTGACCTATCAGGCCGCCACCGACGAACCGCTGCCGTTGTTCCGTCGCCGCTGACCACATAAAGCCCTGGTCCAATGGGATCAGGGCTTTATCGGCTCCACCCATCTGCTATCGCTCGATCGGAATCGGTCGCCCCAAAGCCACCCAGTCCCGGTAAATCTGCGCACGGTTTTCCAGTGTGGTGAACACCGCAAACGGGTTATCGAACGCGCCCGCCGGCATCAGTGGATTCAAGGTCAATCGGCCCCACAATTCATCCGAAGCATCCGCTTCACTCAACAGCCGCCATACCCGTGCCTGAAGATCCAGGTAATTGACCCGAAAATCCGGGGTGAGGGTCAACGTGTTCATGGTCCCTAGAAACCGCCCACCACCCGGCTTGAGCGCCAGTCGCAGCCAGACCTGCATCCTGGCCTCGCGCAGCCCTGGTTCAATCCCGTTCAACCAGGCCAACGGATTCGCATAGTCAGCACCCTGTGCACTCAACCACAGGTTGATCCCCGTTTGTTCTCGATGCGCGACCAGCCGCTGCAAGGTGTCTTCATCGCTCAACGGGTTGTTCCACAGCAGCACCCGATCCCTGGCGATTGCCTGGTTCAGCACCGCTTGGGGGATGCGCGTGATCTGGTTATCGCGCAAATCCAGGGACGTCAGGTATGGCTCATCCATGATCCCGACCGGGCAATGGCTGATGCGGGTATTGCGCAGGTTGAGTTGGCGCAGATTGTTCAAGCCCAGCACCATCGGCGGTACACCCAACGGGTTGTCGCTCAGGTCGAGGCTTTGCAAGCTTTTCAGCTCAGTCAGTTGTGAAGCAGCGCGTTCACTGAATACCAGCTGGGTGGCGCGCAGATTGAGTGAGGACAGGTTTCTCAACTGGCACAGAGCAGGCGGCAAGGCATTCCCTTCCTGGCCGTCCACCAGGAAATGACGCAAGTCGACGTTTTCCAGATTCAACACCTCGAGATTCGGGAAGCTCTCGAGAAAGCCGTTCAGACTGTCCTCCTCGGTCAGATGGAAGCCTTGCATCGACAATTCGACCACATCATCAAGCCGCACGCTCAGGGTGGGTAGTCGGTGATAGTCCTCGAAGGCGAGATCGAGCCTGACACGGCGGTTCGGCGCGCGCTTTTGCCAAATGGCGGCAAGTTCCACGGCGAGCTCCGTCCTGACTGTCTGTTCCTCGTGCAAGGCCATTTGCAGGAAGTGGGCATTGTGCACGGCAATTTGGGCAGGGTTCATACCCGCCGCCTCTTCATCGCCCATGGCCAGCATGGGAATGTCCATGTCGGCAATGTCTTGCACCGTTTGCTCGACCCAGCCATTCAACTCGGTGTTGAGTTGTTGGAATTGCAGATTCAGCCGATCGATATACGCCTGTACCGAGACGCCTTCGCGCTGTATGACCTGATCCACCTCAGCATCGGTGAAGTCCGGGTAAATATCCTTGATCTGTAATCGGGTGGCTTGCAATGCCATGGCTTCACCCTGAGGCGTCGACGGGTAGCCTCCACCGCGCAACCCCTGGCGTTCGAAGGTCAGCCCTGAATCGAGCCTTTGCAAACCGAGCAGGGTTTCGGCTCGGGACAATGCACAATCGCTGAGGCTTAGCCGCAACTCGCTGGCCGGATTCCGTGATGTGAGATGCAACACCGAGCGTTCCTCGTCCGACAGCACGCCGAGGATCGCGTCATAGAAATCCGTTGGCCGACCCTGCCGTAGGTAACCGTTGCCTGCCTTGATGACGCTTCGGTAATGGGTGGCATCAAGGGGCCCGCAACGGTCAAGAACCCGGCCGGTGGACGAACCGTCGAGGACCTCGATTCGCAAATCTTGCGGCCAGCCGGGCAGGTTTTTCAGGGAGTGCAAGGCCAGCGTGTCCGTGTCGGCATTCGCAACCGCCCGCAGATAAAAGCCTTCATAGGCGCGATTGAGCCGCACATGTTGTTGGTATTCCCGTGCCTTGCCGTCCAGGCGTGCGAAAAGCTGCCTGGCCTCGGCCACGACGGGTGTCTGTTGGATGTCCACGCCGTAGCGGTCAAGCATTTGCTCAATCGCGGCTGTTGGCAGGTCCGGGTACTGCTGCTGGAACAGACGGACCCATTCGTGCTCCGAACGCTGGAGTGCTTCGTAACGCTGACTGAATTGCGCAGCCTCCCCGACCGGGCCGAGATCGTGATCGATCCTGAAGCGACTGATGGTGTCCGCCAGCAAGGGCGTCGGCGAGCGGCCAGCCTGCATCAACCGCAGCATATCGTCGTCAATCGCGCTGACCTTGCCGATCTGTGCCAGCACTTCATCACTGAAAGGCGCCACCGAGGGGCCGATGGCGCGAATGAGCTCGACGCGGCTCGCTGGCGTCACGCTCACCGGATCGGGCGTCGGGGCAACGGCCACTTCCGACTCAGGCCTGAGTTCTTCCGCTGCTGAATCGACGATGGCCGTTTCACCTTTCAGCGCCACCTCCGCGCCTACCGGCAACGCATTGAGCAAGCCAAAAACAGTGCGCGTCACGCCCTCTGAGCGATCGCGTGAAGTTGTGCCATTGGCCACCTGATCAATGCCGTAGCCCGCGTCAATAAGTCCGGCCAGCGCCAGTATCCCCTCGCCTCCCGGAACGAACAACGCCAGTGGCCCGAACCGGTTGACCCATTGCACAAGCGGTTCAACGACTGCACTTAGATTGCCACGATTGACCTGGGCATCGTCACGGATGCTTTGGACAGTGGCCCGGGCGGCCTGCTTCATCGTCAGCACGCAGTGGGCAAACGCATCGGTGGCGGATGCAGGATCGTCGTAGCCGATGTACTCGCCCGGATCCCAGTAGCCGTCGTTGTTGAAAAAGCCGGCATTGTTCGTCAGCCAGTGTTTCGCCGGATACAACGCCATGCCATCCAGCGCCGTCAGGACACCGGCATGAAACGTACCGTCCTCGCGATCATCCTCGGCAAAGTGGGCGGCCAAAGCCTGTTTCGTTTCATTCACCCGGCCTTGTGCGGCAATCCATTGGTGCAGTTGAGTCGCGTCGGCGAATTCGTGCAGCGGGGAAGAATTGCCGGGGATGAACAACAGCACTCTGGCACTGGCGGTGTCACGGAAGGCCCAGATATCTGTCGCGGTGTAACGGTAGAGCTTCAACCGCCCGGCCCTGACGGCTGAAGGAGCGAGAGTCGGTGCTTGCAGTTGCTCGATGGTCAGCGTTTCCCATGGCTGATCCGGCGGCAAACCTGCCGCTTGCATCGCAAGCCTCAGGCCTTTTGGCGACAGGCGCTGTTCGTGAAGTTGCAACCAGGCCGCCATGACGAACGCCGCTTTGACCGACGTTCTCAACGCATAAGGTTTGGGTGCGAGAATGACGTCATCGGCCGGCCAGGCTTGACCGAGATACGCTTCGTACAAGCCCTTCAATTCCAGTTCCCAGACCCACTTCTTGAACTCGGCTGGCCTGAGATTGATCTGTGTCGGCGGCCCGTAGACTTGCGGTGCGGTTCGACGATAAACACCTTCATACGTCTGGTGATTGCCGCTGCCGTGATCGGCAAACTCATCGGCATTTTCCACGATGCGTACGGCGGGTCCGTTATCCGGTGGCGTGTACAAGCCGAACGCGGTTTCGGCGAAACGGCCGTCCCCCACAGTCTGGTAGTTGGACAGCAACGTTTGCAGCAGCGACCGGGAGCTCGCCACCCGCCCCTGCTCGATACCGTTTTCTGCAGGATGACCCTTGTAGTTGTAATCGAGCGTGACCAGCAAGGCCGTCTGCGGATCGATGCCCGCCCCCCACTTTTCCTTGATCAAGCGTTCGCCAAACTGGCCCGGGGATTGTGGCAAGGCGAGATCGATACCGGCTTTCAGTTCGGCACGCCATCCTGGCATTGCCGACGGCGTCTGGCCGTCGGCAGGATCGTGAGTGAAATCGTTCATCGGGACGCCCCCGAATGGGCGCTGGAACTCGGGACAGGCGCCGCGGGATGGCGTGTCAATGCCGCGCCAGTGAGTTGCCTGAGCAATGCCCGACGCTCATTTTTGAAGTTGTCAAAAATGGCATTCAGACGTTCCGTGGCCACCGCGCGCGAGAGTTCCGCCTGCCCCTCCACCTTGACGGCCTTCGAGACCTGGTACCCCTTCAGAATGTCGCCGAGTTCACTCCTTGAAGGATTGGTGATCAGACTTTCATAGCGTTCACGTCGCAGCTGACTTGAAGCAGTCAACAGCCAGCCAGGGGCATTGTTTTTAATCAAATCGAAAAAAACACCCTGTTGATCTGGAGTTAATACAGGAATGTTTGGGTTCGCGGGCAGAGATGACATTGTAACCACTCGAAATTAACTAGGAACGCTAGCCTATCGAGCGATTTTCTTAAAAAGTGCTACATATATACCGCCACAAAAAAAACGGCCCCTTTCACTGCGAGACAATGAAAGAGACCATTATTAGCATGTGTTACCAGAAACGTTGCTGAGTCAACCGGCTCCACCAGTTCAGCAATACGCGATCGACCGAACCGCTGGCCGCCATGCCGATGCGTTCCTGCAGGCTTTTGCGTTCGGCATAGTGCAGGTGATAAAGCTCGGATTTTTTCGCCCGTTCGGCAAGGTACTCATCGCTGGTCTTGAGTTCGTCAACCAGCTGCTTGTCGAGCGCGGCAACGCCGAGCCAGATTTCGCCGGTGGCCACTTCGTCGATGGCCAGTTGCGGGCGATAGCGGGACACGAAGTTCTTGAACAGCTGATGGGTGACGTCCAGGTCTTCCTGAAATTTCTCACGGCCCTTTTCGGTGTTTTCGCCAAATACGGTCAGGGTCCGCTTGTATTCGCCGGCGGTGAGGACTTCAAAGTCGATGTCATGCTTTCTCAGCAGGCGATTGACGTTTGGCAACTGCGCCACCACCCCGATCGAGCCGAGGATGGCGAACGGGGCGCTGATAATCTTCTCGCCGATACACGCCATCATGTAGCCGCCGCTGGCCGCAACCTTGTCGATGCACACGGTCAGTGGCACGCCGGCATCACGAATGCGCGCCAGTTGCGAAGACGCCAGGCCGTAGCTGTGGACCATGCCGCCACCGCTCTCCAGACGCAGCACGACTTCATCCTTTGGCGTGGCCAGGGTCAACAGCGCGGTGATTTCATGGCGCAGGCTCTCGGTAGCCGAGGCCTTGATGTCGCCATCGAAATCCAGCACGAACACCCGGGATTTTGCCTCGGGCTTCTTCTTTTGTTTTTTCTCGGTTTTCGCTTCGACCTTGCGCAAGGCCTTGAGCTGGTCCTTGTCGAGCAAGGTCTGCTCCAGGCGCTCGCGCAGCCCTTTGTAGAAATCATTGAGTTTGCTGACTTGCAACTGGCCGGCCGACTTGCGTCGACCTTTACTGCGCAACGACGCGAAACTGGCCAGGACCACCAGAATGGCGATCACCAGTGTCACGGTTTTAGCCAGGAAACTGGCATATTCGGACAGAAACTCCACAGGGACTCCTTCAATACAAAGCGCTGCATTAACGCGCGCGGGATAGCATCAGCATACCCATGCGCCGGCCCGCCGGCCAGCCGTGAAACCTCTGGCAACAGGCTGTAACGGGCATTTCAAACAAGCGTATGTTTTTTCATTGACAGCTCACCCTCATCCTCATAACCTCGCCAAACCTTCAACGTACCGGGATGACGCGGACGTGGGCAGTATCTATTTGATTCGACATGGCCAGGCCTCCTTTGGTGCAGACGACTATGACGTCCTGTCGCCGACCGGTGTTCGCCAGGCAGAAGTCCTCGGCCAGCATCTCGCCGGGCTGGGTATCCGCTTTGATCGCTGCCTCTCGGGCGACCTGCGCCGCCAGCAGCATACTGCCAGCAGTGCGCTGGAACAGTTCGCTGCCGCAGGCTTGCCGGCACCGATCGTGGAAACCGATTCTGCCTTCAATGAATTCGATGCCGATGCGGTGATCCGTGCGCTGCTGCCGGCCATGCTCGACGACGAACCCGAAGCGCTGGAAATCCTGCGCAACGCTGCGCAAAACCGTGCCGAATTCCAGCGTATTTTCGCTCTGATCATCGAGCGCTGGCTCGCCGGCACGTATGACACCCCGGGCCTTGAAAGCTGGCTGGGTTTTGTCGAGCGGGTGCAGGCCGGCCTGCACCGGATCCTCGAAAGCGCCGACAACACACAGAAAATCGCCGTGTTCACCTCCGGCGGCACCATCACCGCCCTGCTCCACCTCATTACGCAAATGCCGGCGAAGCAGGCCTTTGAACTTAACTGGCAAATCGTCAACACCTCGCTCAACCAACTGAAATTCCGTGGTCGCGAGGTGGCACTGGCTTCTTTCAACAGTCATGCGCACCTGCAGCTGTTGAAAGCCCCGGAACTCATCACGTTTCGCTGAGTCCGGACTATTGTGACCCTGGCTGTAATCACCCAGCTCTAATTACCCAAGAAAGGATCGAACCATGACCTCCGTAGCTGATGCCGTACAAGCAATGAAAGCCAAGTTCAACCCAGCCGCTGCTGCCGGTCTGGACCTGGTCTTCGGTTTCCGCATCGACGACACCCAAAACTTCTCGCTGATCGTCAAGGACAGCACCTGCGAGCTGAAAGAAGGCGAAAACCCGGACGCCCAGGTCACTCTGGTGATGGACGGCGAAACCCTGGAAGGCATCGTTGACGGTTCGACCGACGGCATGCAGGCGTTCATGGGCGGCAAGCTGCGCGCTGAAGGCGACATGATGCTGGCCATGAAACTGTCCGAGCTGTTCCCAAGCTAAGACGGCGGTTCCCGCGTTCGGGAGCCTCTCTGGTTGCAAACGAATCCCGCCCCTTGTGGCGGGATTCGTCGTTTTTCACCTTTGGAAAAACGCCCTCTGCAGATTTGCGGTCTATATTCCTTCTGGCCGCATGCGTCAGACATCGGCTGTTCAATCCGATCATTTTTGCGGAGAACACTGCCATGCCCCCACCTGAGGACCACGAAGGTTTCAACCGCCGACGTGTATTGCAAGGCCTTTCGGCAGGTGCCGTCGGTGCCTGGATCAGCCCGCTGTTCGCAGGGAGTAAAACCATGCCAGATACCCCGGCCGACCTCATTCTGTACAACGGACGCCTGCACACCGTCGATCGCAAGAAACCCCAGGCCAGTGCCGTCGCCATCAAGGACGGGCGCTTCGTGGTGGTCGGTAGCGACGCGCAGGCCATGGCGCTGCAAGGACCGGGCACGCAAATCATCGACCTCCACGGTCGCACGGTGATTCCCGGTCTCAACGACTCGCATCTGCACCTGATCCGTGGCGGTTTGAACTACAACCTCGAATTGCGTTGGGAAGGCGTGCCGTCGCTGGTCGATGCCTTGCGCATGCTCAAGGATCAGGCCGACCGTACACCCACGCCGCAATGGGTGCGGGTCGTCGGTGGCTGGAACGAGTTCCAGTTCGCCGAAAAACGCCTGCCCACGATTGATGAACTGAACAAGGCAGCACCAGACACACCGGTGTTCGTGCTGCACCTCTACGATCGCGCCCTGCTCAACCGCGCCGCCTTGAAAGTGGTCGGCTACACCCGCGATACGCCGAACCCGCCAGGCGGTGAAATCCAGCGCGACGCCAATGGCGACCCGACCGGCATGCTGATCGCCCGCCCCAATGCGATGATTCTTTACTCGACGCTGGCCAAGGGACCGAAACTGCCGCTGGAGTATCAGGTCAACTCGACCCGGCAATTCATGCGCGAACTCAATCGCCTCGGTGTCACCAGCGCCATCGACGCCGGCGGCGGTTATCAGAATTACCCGGACGACTATCAGGTCATTCAGCAACTGGCCAAGGACCAACAGCTGACGGTGCGCATCGCCTACAACCTGTTCACCCAGAATCCCAAGGAAGAACTGACCGACTTCAAGAACTGGACCAGCACTTCCCACTATGGCCAGGGCGACGATTTCCTGCGGCACAACGGTGCCGGGGAAATGCTGGTGTTTTCGGCGGCGGATTTCGAAGACTTTCTCGAACCCCGTCCGGACCTGCCGCAAACCATGGAACAGGAACTGGAACCGGTGGTTCGCCACCTCGTCGAGCAACGCTGGCCGTTCCGTCTGCACGCCACCTATAACGAATCCATCAGCCGCATGCTCGATGTCTTCGAGAAGGTCAATCGCGATATTCCGTTCGACGGTTTGCCATGGTTTTTCGATCATGCCGAAACCATCACGCCACAGAACATCGAGCGGGTCAAAGCCTTGGGCGGCGGGATTGCGATCCAGGACCGCATGGCCTTCCAGGGCGAGTACTTTGTAGACCGCTACGGCGCCAAGGCCGCCGAGCACACGCCACCGATCGCGCGGATGCTCGCCGAGGGCGTTCCTGTCGGCGCCGGCACCGATGCCACGCGGGTGTCGAGCTACAACCCCTGGACCTCAATGTATTGGCTGGTCAGTGGCCGCACCGTCGGTGGTCTGGAGCTGTATCCGCAAGGTTTGAGTCGCGACACCGCACTGGAATTGTTCACCCACGGCAGTGCCTGGTTTTCTTCCGAGCAAGGCAAGAAGGGCCAGATCAAGGTCGGGCAACTGGCGGATTTGATTGCGCTGTCGGCGGACTATTTCCATATTGAGGATGAAGCGGTCAAATGGATCGAGTCGGTGCTGACGATTGTCGACGGCAAGATTGTCTATGGCAGCGCCGAGTTCGAGAAACTCGGACCGCCGCCCGTGCCGGTGGTGCCGGAATGGTCACCGGTGGTTAATGTGCCGGGGCATTGGAGACCGCTGGCACCGATGACAGCACAGGTTCATCAATGCGTCGGGGCTTGTGCGGTGCATGCTCACAGCCATGAACGGGCGCGATTGTCTTCGGCACCGGTCAGTGACTTTCAGGGATTCTGGGGAGCGTTTGGCTGTTCGTGTTTTGCGTTTTGAGCTGGACGGCTGAAGAGCGCTTCTCCCGGTTCGTGGGAATTCACCGGCGGTGTACATATCCGTTGCTGCGGTAACGGATATGTACCCCCTCAACAAACCCAACAAACGCGCACCAAACGAGTCCGCGTGTATCCGTTTACAATGCCCGAATCTCCCGCACCGGCCTCCCCATGGACATCGATCTCGCCCGTACCTTTCTGGAAATCGTCCGCCACGGCAGCCTCGCCGCCGCAGCGGAAAAACTCCACGTCACCCAGACTGCGATCACCGCACGTGTACAGAAACTCGAAAACCAGCTGGGCAGCACGCTGTTCGTGCGTAACCGCGCCGGTGCTCGTCTGACTCCGAACGGCGAAGCCTTTGTGGTCTACGCCAATCAGCTGGTCGAAACCTGGGAAGCCGCGCGCCGGGACTTGCCATTACCTGAGGGATACCACGACGTACTGCACATCGGCGGCGAAGTCAGTCTGTGCAACCCGTTGATGCTCAGTTGGGCCGCCGAACTGCGGGAGAAGATCCCCGGGCACGCGCTGCGCATGGAGATCCGCGACGGCGAAAATCTGCTGCGTCAACTGGAACTGGGGGTGCTGGACGCGGCGCTGGTCTATCAGCCCGAATATTGGCCGCGCCTGCAAGTCGAGCAGATACTGGAAGAAAAACTGATTCTGGTTCGTCTGGCCGGAAAGTCTGATCCCTACGTGTACATCGACTGGGGGCAGGACTTCCGTCGGCAGCATGATGCCGCGTTACCGGAGAAAGCCAAGGCAGCGCTGAGCTTCAACCTCGGCCCCCTGGCCTTGCAATACATTCTGGAAAACGGCGGCAGTGGCTACTTTCGTACCCGAGTGGTGCAGAGTTACCTGGAAAGCGGTGTGCTGGAACAAGTGCCGAAAGCTCCGGAATTCAGCTACCCGACCTATCTGGTTTACTCCCGCGACCGTGACTCGGCCACCCTGCAACACGCCTTCGACCTGCTGCGCGAAGTCATCCAGACCGACGATGACTGGTCGCAACGCTGGAACCCGCTGACCTGAGTCCGCTTTACACCGGAACATGGCATTTGTGTCCCCTGGCTTTGGCCCGCCGGAAACGGCGGGATCGTCTAATCTGCTGGGACAACAATAACCACAGGTGAACGCAGTGAGGCAGACCACCGAGGCTTTTCGCAGCCGCTATCGCGCGGACATTCATCCACGCTACAACCCCTGGCTGCACGGCGGGTTTGTGCTGCTGTTCGGCTTGCTGGCCATCGGTGCATTCTGGAACACCGTGCATCAGGTGCTGCCGCTGGAATGGCTCGCCGTGCCACTGACGTTGTTGTTCTTCAACTTCGGCGTGTACGCCGTGCATCGTCACCTCGGGCATCACAAGAAAAGCTTCGCGCGGATGTTCTATGCCCGCCATGCCGGTGATCATCACAGCTTCTTCGCTCCCGGACACATGACGTATGACAGCGCCCGCGACTGGCGGGTGATCCTGTTTCCAGCCTGGCTGATCGTGGTGCATACGCTCGTCATCACCCTGCCCGTCTGGTGGCTGCTGGCGCAGTTCGATGCCAACGTTGCCGGCCTGGTCGGCGGCTGCCTGGTCCTCGGTTACCTGACCTATGAAGTGTTCCACGCCTGCGAGCACCTGCCGCCCTCAAACCCGGTGACACGCTGGCCATGGATCCGCCAGATGCGCCGCCTGCACGAACTGCATCACCGTCGGGAGTTGATGCAGGAACGCAACTTCAACATCGTTTTTCCACTGACGGACTACCTGTTCGGCACCCTGTATTGGGAGCCCGAACCCACGCACCTGCACCCGACGAGAACGCCCATGACCCGTATGCAGCATCAGATCACTATCGCCGGCAACCCGATTGACGTACTCGCCTACGCCAGCACCGTGACCCGTTGGCCGGAGTGGCACCCGTCGTCGCTCAAGGTCAAGGGCCAGGGCGGGCCGCTGCATGCAGGGTCACGCTTCGAAGAAGACATCCGGGCCGGCGGGCGCGAGGGCCATTTGAGCTGGGCGGTGAACGAGTATTTGCCCGGTCGTCGCTGGAGCGCTCGCGCCCAGGGCGATCATGGCTTGTCGTTGGTAGTGACTTACGAATGCGAGGCCGAGGGCGACGGCACCCGTTTTGTCCGCACTCTGGAATACCAGTTCAGCGGCCTTGGGATGCGCATCGCCAACCGTCTATTGCTGAAGCGGCGCATCGATCATGAATCGGCCGCCTCGATGCTGGCCTTGCGCGAAATGGCCCGCAAGCACCTGGCCCCGGCAGGAGTCACGGTGTGAGTCGAACCGTCGCGTTTCGCCGTGTCGTGTTGCTGGTGATCGTGGTCATTGCAGCGTTCCTGCTGCTGATGCCGACCAAAGTGCAACCCGTGGCCTGGACGCCGCCACCGGCGCCGTCTCTCACCAGAGGGCCGTACGCCGACAATCAACGTCTCAAAGGCGTGGAGCGTGTGGGCGCCGAGGATATCGACGGGCCGGAAGCCTTGCTGCTGGAGGACAACGTGCTCATTACCGGCCTGCATGACGGTAGGCTGATTCGCACCAGCCTCGACGGCAAGGTCACCAAAGTGCTGGCCGACACCGGCGGCCGGCCGTTGGGCCTGGCCCGTCACCCCAATGGTTTGCTGGTAATCGCTGACGGGATCAAGGGCTTGCTGTCGCTGGATGCCCAGGGGCGGTTGATCGCCCTGTCCACCGCAGCGAATGGCGTGGACTTCGGGTTCACCGACGACGTGGTCATCGACAAGTCCGGGCACTACGCCTATTTCAGTGATGCTTCCAGCCGCTTCGGATACGGCCACGACGGCGAGGCGATCATCGAGCACGGCGGCGATGGTCGCTTGCTGCGCTATGACTTCCAGACCGGCAAAACGGCAGTCCTGCTGGACAAACTGGAGTTTGCCAACGGCGTGACCCTGGGACCGGACGAGGCGTTTGTGCTGGTCAACGAAACCGGCGCCTATCGCATCAGTCGATACTGGCTCAGCGGTCCGAAGGCCGGCACCCACGATCTGTTTATCGACAACCTGCCAGGCCTGCCGGACAACCTCGCATTCAATGGCAGGGACCGTTTCTGGGTGGCACTGTATGCCCCGCGCAACGCACTGCTCGACGCCACTGCAGCATATCCCTTCGTGCGCAAGATGATCGTGCGGGCGATGACCGTCCTGCCCAAACCGGTAGAGAAACGCGGGTTTGCCTTGGGGCTGGATGTCGAGGGCAAGGTGATTGCCAATCTGCAGGACGGCAGCCGCGACAACTACTCGCCGATCACCACGGTGCGTGAGTATGGGGAGTGGTTGTATTTCGGGTCGTTGAAGGCCAGACATATGGTGCGGTTGCCGTTGAGCAAGGCCTTGCAGTAAACCTGTGGGCGCGGGTTTGCCCGCTCCCACAGGACAGGTGTCAGGTCAAATCAACGCGGATCCATCTCGCCATCGCGCACCGCATTATCGGTTTCTTCACGCACGCGTTCCGGGTCGAGGTCGGCGCCGTCGTCCTGATCCATGGGGATAGCGCCTTCGTTGTTCGGCAGTTCGTCGATACCCGGTTCATCTTCAGGGTTGACGGTGTTGCGCCCGGGGCTCAAGGGCTCGGGACGGGTGGGGATGGGGTCGTAGCCGCCCTGCTCTTCGCTCGGGAATTTTGGGTCATTCATTGGGCACCTCGCATGGAGCCGTAAAGTCGGACTCTGATCATTCGAGGTGCCGGGATTTATCACCGTTCCAATTTTTCAGCCACCGGTCGTCGGTGGCTGAAGCGACACGTCAGGACGGTGCCTGAAGTTGTTGGACGATCTTGTCCTTGAACTGCAAGCGCTTCTCCTTGAGCTTCTTCAGAGCCTCATCACTGGGCGCATCCGATTGGGCGGTTTCAGCCTTTACCACCTCGGCGTCCGCCTGCGAATACTTGTTGATCAGTGAATCCAGTAACGGATCCTTGGTGCGTTTTTGCTGGACATCTTCCTTTGACAGTTTCAAATCCGCATAAAGGTCGTGTGGCACCGGCATGGAACACCTCCGTTTGTTGATCGGTGGCAAACGCGATCGATTGCGCTCACCAACTATCAGAATGGCCTCGGTTGGCGCGTTCTGTCGACCGCCTATCAGACCAGCGGTGTCCGTTCGTCGTCCTTTTGCAAGGCCGATTAAACCTTTTCCCGCCCGTCGGCCTCCACAGATTAACGATCACTTGATCGCCCATGAAAACCTGTGTGGAGAAAACCAATGGACGGATTCAACCTGCGCCACCTCACTTTGGCCGTAGCCTTGAGCACCAGCATGGGCGCGGCGTTCGCGGCCACTTCAAACGATTTCGTCGACAAGGCCGCCGCCGGCGGTATCGCCGAGATCGAAACCAGCCGGCTCGCCCTGGAAAAAAGCGCCTCGGCCGACGTCAAGGAATTCGCCAACATGATGATCACTGATCATTCCAAGGCGAACGATGAACTGGCGACCATCGCGAAGAAACACGACATCGAGGTGCCTGACACCACGACACTGGTGAAGCAGGCCAAGGAAAAGATTCTTGATATGCGTGACGAATCGTTCGACGCCGCGTACGCCAACAATCAGGTCAAGGCGCACGAAGACACCATCGAACTGTTCAAGAAAGAAGCCAACACCGTGACCGACGACAAAGTCAAAGGCGCCACGGAACTGAAAGCTTTCGCACAGAAAATGTTGCCGGGCCTGGAAAAGCACCTGGATGGGGCGAAAAAACTGCAAGCTGCCCATCCGAGCAAATAACGCGCAGCAAATAAAAAGACCGCCTCCATGATCCATGGAGGCGGTCTTTTTTTGCGCCAGTAGCCGGTACTAGCCGCCGTCGGTATCGATGTCGGCGTCCGTCTCCTCGCCAGGTTTCGGGCGATCCGGATGCGGCTTGAAGCCCGGGCTGAACTCATTGTCGTTGTCGGTGTGACGATTCTTCTGGTCAACCGCTTTATCGGCACTTTCCGGTTCGGCGGTTGTAGCGTTTTCCTCAAGCTCACGTTGATCGGTCATATGCACCTCGTTCATCACTGGCAATGCGCGGCTGAAACACCGGCCTTGTAAATTCGAAGCTTTACGTCAGGCATCGTTCCATCGGTGAACGGGATGAAAATATCCAGCGTGGGAAGACAACTATTTCATACGAGAAATGTCACTGACTTGCACCGGTCGTTTTTTGAGGAATCGGCGCACACTTCCAGGGAGTCAAGGCACATGGCAGCACTGCAAACCACCACACTCAATGCGATGAAAACAAATCAGGCCCAACTGCTTGCCGATTGGGCTAACAGCCTTGAGACCAGTGGTGCCACACGCAATATCAAAGAACAGGATCTGAAGCAGGAGACTTCGGAATTTCTGCAGTTGATCGTCGCTGGCCTTGAAAACGGCAACAGCCAGAATGTAGCAGCGCCTGGCTGGGACGAGATTCGCCAGTTTCTGGAAAAGCTCTCCCATAGCCGCGCCCTGCTCGGCCAGGACTCGCAGCAGACCGCCAGTTTCATCTTTGCGCTAAAAGGCCCTCTGTTTGCACTGTTGCAAAATCATTACCAGGACAATCCGGCCCTGTTGGCCGAACAGCTCTGGGAAGTCTCCGAACTGCTCGACGCGCTGGGCATGCACACCATCCGCACGTTCCAGAAATCCCGCGAAGCAGTGATCAAGCGCCAGCAAGAAGAACTGCTTGAATTGTCGACCCCGGTGGTCAAGCTCTGGGACGGCGTACTGGCGCTGCCGATGATCGGCACCCTCGACTCGCAACGCACCCAGGTTGTGATGGAATCGCTGTTACAGCGCATCGTCGACACCGGGTCGGAAATCGCCATTATCGACATCACTGGCGTGCCGACCGTCGACACCCTGGTCGCCCAGCACTTGCTCAAAACCGTGACCGCCATTCGCCTGATGGGTGCCGATTGCATCATCAGCGGCGTGCGCCCACAGATCGCCCAGACCATCGTGCACCTGGGGCTGGACCTGCAAGGCGTGGTCACCAAAGCCAACCTGGCCGATGCGCTGAAACTGGCCCTGACCCGACTGGGCATCACCGTCAGCAAGGCAGATTGAGCCGATGGAGCGTATTCCGATTTTGCAGATGGGCAACTTCCTGCTGGTGACCATCCAGGTCGACATGCACGACCAGTTGGCCCTGACGCTTCAGGATGATTTGTCCGAACGCATCAGCCGGACATCCGCCCGGGGCGTGTTGATCGATATTTCTGCGCTGGACATGGTCGACTCGTTCATCGGCCGGATGATCGGCACCATTTCCGGGCTATCGAAAATCATGGATGCCCAGACCGTACTGGTCGGCATGCAACCTGCCGTGGCCATCACCCTGGTGGAGCTCGGCCTTACATTGCCTGGCGTCTGCACCGCGTTGAATGTCGAGCGCGGAATGAAACTGCTTCAGGATCGGGTACGCGAGCAATGACCGTGCGCAGCAGCGGCACTCATCCGATCAACATTGAACAAGACGTCGTGCTGGCCCGACAGTTGGCGCGCAAGCTGGCCACCGAATGCGGCATGCGCCTGATCGACCTGACCAAACTGGTGACCGCCGTCAGCGAGCTGGCGCGCAACACCATGGTGTATGGTGGTGGCGGTGACATGGACTGGCAAATCCTCGACGAAAACGCGCGCACCGGTTTGCGCCTGGTCTTTCGCGACGAAGGGCCGGGCATCCCCGACATCAAGCTGGCAATGACTGATGGCTGGACCTCCGGCAGCGGCCTGGGCCTGGGCCTGACCGGTGCCAAGCGGCTGGTGGAAGAGTTCGAACTCGACACCGCGCCCGGCAAAGGCACTCGCATAACGATCACCCGATGGACATGAATATCGGCGGTTCGATGACGCAGGTATTAATCATCGAAGACAGCAGCCAGATCGGTCACGCACGCCGCAGCGCTCAGCAACTCGCGGAAAAAAACGGCTTTGACGCCACGGATGCCGGACGAGTGGCGCTGGTGGCCACGGAGCTTGCCAGCAACATTCTCAAGCACGCCACCCGAGGCGAGCTACACCTGAGGGTGGTGCCACGAATGTCAGGTGCAGGGATCGAAATGCTCGCCATCGACCGCGCCAAGGGCTTTGATTTGCAGGCGTGCCTGGCCGACGGATTTTCCACCCACGGTACCCAGGGCATCGGCCTTGGCGCGGTGTCGCGCCAGGCCGATGTGTTCGACGCATTTGCCGATGCGCGCGGGGCCGTGCTGTTGACGCGGTTTTACTCGCGCAGCGACAAGGCGCCGGACCGACGCATGGGCGTCAGCCAACATTCGCTGCACGGCGATCCGGCCTGCGGTGACGTCTGGCACCTGGCCTTCGACGGCCCGCGCATCAGTGCGCTGGTGATCGACGGTCTGGGGCATGGCGAGGAAGCCGAACGTGCCGCCCGCGCCGGCGAAAAAGCCTTCGCCCAGTCGCCGTTCGCTTCGCCGCTGCTGCTGCTTGAAGACATCCATAGCGCCATGACCGGCACCCGTGGCGGCGCGTTGGCCATCGCTCAGTTCGATGGCGAGGCCAACGCGCTGAGATTCGTCGGTATCGGCAACATCGGCGCCTGCCTGATCGCCCCGGACAAATCCCGCGGTATGGCCTCCCACCCCGGCATCGTCGGTGGGCAATACCGCAAAGCGCAACCCTTTGACTATGCCCACGTGAACGGACATTTGCTGATCATGTACAGCGACGGTCTGCAGTCCCGCTGGAACCTGCAGGATTACCCCGGCCTGGTGCACCGCCATCCCGCTGTGATCGCGGCCATTCTGCACCGCGATTTCTGCCGTGGACGGGACGATGTCACGGTATTGGTCATTGCTCTGGAGACAGCCCATGGCTGAGACACCCCTGAGTCAGATCGACGAACAGGCCGCGCTGATCGCGCAATTGCAGGGCGAAGCCAATGCCCTGCGCGAAGAGTTGGACGAGACCAATCAGGGGGTTCTGGCGCTGTACGCCGAACTCGACACCCAGGCTGAACAGTTGCGCCAGGCCTCTGACCTGAAAAGCCGATTCCTGTCGTACATGAGCCATGAGTTCCGCACGCCGCTGGGCTCGATCCTGAGCATTGCCAGCCTGTTGACCGATGAACTCGACGGACCGTTGAGCGTGGAACAGCACAAGCAGGTGGCGTTCGTCAGTAACGCCGCACGCGAGCTCAGCGACATGGTCGACGACCTGCTGGACCTGGCGAAAATCGAAGCCGGGCGCATCACCATATCGCCGGCCTGGTTCGACATGTTCGACCTGTTCGCCGCGCTGCGCGGCATGTTCCGCCCGATTGTCGATGCCAGCGCCGTGGACCTGATTTTCGAAGAACCCGTTGGATTGCCAAGGCTTTATACCGACGACAAGAAGCTCGCGCAGATTCTGCGCAACTTCATTTCCAACTCGTTGAAGTTCACCACACGCGGCGAAATCCGCGTCTCGGCGCAGCTGGAGGGCAGCGACCAGGTACGCTTCGCCGTGACGGATACCGGAATAGGTATCGCTGCGGAGCTGCATGGCGCATTGTTCGAGGACTTCTCCCAGGTCGACTCACCCTTGCAAAAACGCTTGCGCGGGACTGGCCTGGGTCTGTCCTTGTGCAAGCGCTTCGCTGCACTGCTGGGTGGTGAGGTCGGGGTCGAGAGTACACCGGGGGTCGGTTCGACCTTCTTTGTCATCATCCCGCTGGCCATCGCCATGGAGCCCGCCGATGAAACGTGATATCCGACTGCTGATCGTCGATGACAACGTTGCCACGCGCTACGCCCTGCGTCGACGTCTGGAGCGACATGGCTATGTCGTGCTCGAAGCGGGTACGGGTGGCGACGGGCTCGCCCTGATCGACAGCGAGTTCATCGACGCGCTGATCCTCGACGTCAACCTGCCGGACATGAGCGGTTTCGACATCGTGCGCAAACTACGCTCCGAAGCCGCCACTGCACTGCTCCCGGTGATCCACGTGTCCGCCGCGTCCATCCAGACCGGGGATATCATTACCGGTCTGGACGCCGGTGCCGACGCCTACCTGATCCACCCCATAGACCCGGACGTGTTGCTCGCGACCTTGCGCACGCTGCTGCGGGTCCGCGATACGGAAAACGCCCTGCGTGAAAGCGAAGCACGTTTTCGCGACATTTTCGTCAACGTCTCGGCGCCCATTGCCGTGCTGGACGCACAGTTCAAGGTGCACGAATGCAATCACGCGTTCGCCCGGCTGATCCAGGACAATCGCAACCCGGACGCCCTGCGTGAGTGCTTCGCCGACCAGCAGGAACTTATCCTCGACGAACTGCGCTTGCGCCTGGCCGCTGGCGAGCGCTGGAAAGGCACGCTGAACATGCGCTTCGAAGGTGAGCTGCGGGAAACCGAGTGGCAGATTTCGCCCTATCGCACGCCGGAGCTGAGCCTGGTGTTCGTCGAGGACGTCACCGAACATCGCCACCGCGAACGTTCGCATCTGGCCCGGCTGGATGATGCGACGTCGCAGCTGGAACATGAAATCGCCGAACGGGTGCGTACCGAAGCACAGTTGCTGCAAGTGCAGAAGATGGATGCGCTGGGCAAACTCACCGGTGGCATCGCCCATGACTTCAATAACTTGCTGACCGGCATCATCACCAGCCTGGAGCTGATCCAGAAACGCGTCGCCGACGGGCGCACCGACAAGGTCCGGTTTTACACCGAAGCGGCGCTGAACTCGGCCACCAGTGCCGCTTCGCTGACTCATCGCCTGCTGGCCTTTGCCCGCCAGCAACCGCTCGATACACGGCCGGTGGACATCAACGAACACATCCGTTCGCTGGAAGAATTGCTGATGCGCACCATCGGCGAACACATCGCGCTGAAACTCGAACTGACCTCCAAAGCCGCGATTGCGCTGGTCGATCCGATTCAACTGGAAAGTGCGGTGCTGAATCTGGTGATCAACGCCCGCGATGCGCTGCCCCAAGGCGGCAATATCTGGGTCAGCACCTACGCGGCGTACTCCCACGGGGACCTGAAACTGGCGGACGGGGCGTATGTCGCGCTGTCGGTGCGCGACGACGGGACCGGCATCGAACACAGCGTAATCGATAAGGTGTTCGACCCGTTTTTCACCACCAAGCCACTGGGCCAAGGCACCGGGCTGGGGCTGTCGAGTATTTATGGTTTCGCCCGGCAATCCGGGGGCGACGCGCACATCCGCAGCGTGGCGCGACGCGGCACCGAAGTCACCATCATGCTGCCTGCCTCGGCTGATCCGGGCACCGTTGAAGAAGAACCTTCAGTCGTTGACCCGCAAGGCTCGGGTGAGCATGTGTTGATTGTCGAAGACATGCCGGCGGTGCGCATGTTCGTGACCGAAGTGCTGGTGGATGCCGGTTATCGCTGCACACAGGTCGGCGATATCGAAGGTGCACTGGAACGCCTGCAAAACGACCCTTCCATCAATCTGATGCTGACGGACGTGGGCCTGCCGCGCATGAACGGCCGGGAACTGGCGGACGTCGCCCGTGGCTGGCGCGAAGGGTTGCCGATCCTGTTCATGACCGGCTACGCGGAAAACGCCCTCAATCGCCAGGTGTTCCTCGGCGATGGCATGGACATGCTGATCAAACCGTTCCAGATCAGCGAATTGCTGGACAAGGTTCGTCGCACCCTCGACTGCGCCTGATAGACCGCCATCGCGGGCAAGTTGGAGCGGCGGGCGGCGATCCGATTGCCCGCGATGAGGCCGGCAAAGGCACCCCATCTCTCAAGCACCCCCAAGCAACCGAGCCAAAAACGGCGCCGTCCGGCTTTTTTTGCTCTTGGCGACTTTCTGCGGCGTCCCTGCCACGACAATCCTGCCACCCTGATCCCCTGCCCCCGGTCCGATGTCGATCACCCAGTCACTCTGCGCCACCACGCGCATTTCATGTTCGACGACAATCACCGTGTGCCCCGCCGTCACCAGCGTATTCAGTTGTTCGAGCAAGCGATCGACGTCCCGCGGATGCAACCCGGTGGTGGGCTCATCAAGCACATACAGGGTTGCGCCGCGCTGGTTGCGTTGCAGTTCGGTAGCCAGTTTGATCCGTTGGGCCTCGCCGCCGGACAACTCGGTCGCCGGCTGCCCGAGACGCAGATAACCCAGACCGATATCCCGCAGCACTTCCAGCGAGCGACGGATGCCCGGTTGCTCAACAAACACCTCGACCGCTTCGTCCACCGTCAACTGCAACACCTGGGCAATGTTCAACCCCTGCCAGGTAATCGCCAGCGTTTCGGGGTTGTAGCGTGCACCGTGGCAAGTCGGACATGGCGCGTAGACGCTGGGCATGAACAGCAACTCGACGCTGACAAAACCCTCGCCTTCGCAGGTCGGGCAGCGGCCCTTGGCGACGTTGAAGGAGAACTGGCCGGCGTCATAGCCTTTGGCCTGCGCCTCGGCTGTCGCGGCGTACAACTTGCGTACATTGTCGAACAGCCCGGTGTAGGTCGCCAGGTTGGAGCGCGGCGTGCGGCCGATGGGTTTCTGATCGACTTGCACCAGACGCTTGATCGATTCCAGCCCTGCGCTGACCTGGCCGCCACTGACTTGCGGTGCATCGTCTTCCAGGCTCAGTTCCTCGGGTTCGCTGTCACTCGCGCCACGCCCGAGATGTGCGCCCACCAGTTCCAGCAGCGCCTGGCTAACCAGGCTTGATTTACCGGACCCCGAAACGCCGGTCACCGAAGTGAAGCAGCCCAGCGGAAACTCGACGCTGAGATTACTCAGGTTGTTGCGGGTGATGCCTTCCAGCCGTAGCCAATCGGTCGGCTTGCGGCTGGTTTGCGGCTGACGGACCTGATCGGCGAACAGGTACGCGCGCGTCTGCGAGTTCGTCACGTCGACCAGCCCCTGCGGCGGCCCGCTGTACAGGATACGACCGCCATGCTCGCCCGCCGCCGGGCCCACATCGATCAGCCAGTCGGCGCGGCGCATGGTTTCCAGGTCATGCTCGACTACAAACAAGGTATTGCCCGCGGCTTTCAGGCGCTGCAAGGCTTCGAACAGCGCTTCGCCATCCGCCGGGTGCAAACCGGCCGACGGTTCATCCAGCACGTAAATCACCCCGAACAGCTGCGAGCCCAGTTGTGTCGCCAGGCGCAAGCGTTGCAACTCACCGGACGACAGCGTCGGCGTGCTGCGCTCCAGCGCCAGGTAACCGAGCCCCAGATCGGTCAGCGTGCTGACCCGCTCCAGCAGATCCTGAGCGATACGCTGCGCGGCCAGGCGTTTTTCCACCGACAGGTTGGGCGTGTGGCGCACATCCGGCGCGTTGGCGTGGCCACTGGCGCCGTGGGCCACTCGCTGCTCACGGGCTTCGCGGGTCTGGTCGTGGGTCAAGACCTCGCCCGCCTCATCGGCCTGTTCGAGGTAACTGTGCGCCGCCACCGGCTTCAACACTTCAGCCACTTGCAGCAACGGCATTTGCGACAACTCGCCGATGTCGTAACCGGCGAACGTCACCGACAACGCCTCGCGTTTGAGCCGTTTGCCGTCGCACACCGGGCACGGGCTGCCGAGCATGAATTGCGAGACACGCTTCTTCATCAGCGCACTTTGCGAATGACTGAAGGTGTGCAGGATGTAGCGCCGGGCACCGGTGAAGGTGCCCTGGTAACTCGGCTCCATGTTGCGCTTGAGGGCGACTCGGGTTTCTTCGGGTGTGAGCCCGGCATACACGGGAACGGTCGGGGTTTCTTCGGTGAAGAGAATCCAGTCGCGCTGCTTTTTCGGCAGGTCGCGCCAGGGTTTGTCGACGTCGTAGCCCATGGTCACGAGGATGTCCCGCAGGTTCTGCCCCTGCCACGCCGTGGGCCAGGAAGCGACCGCGCGCTGGCGAATGGTCAGGCTCGGGTCCGGGACCATCAGGGCTTCGGTGACTTCATACACCCGCCCCAAACCATGACATTCCGGGCAAGCGCCTTGGGGTGTGTTGGGCGAAAAGTCTTCGGCGTACAGCATCGGCTGCCCCGGCGGATAACTGCCGGCGCGGGAGTACAGCATGCGGATCAGGCTCGACAACGTGGTCACGCTGCCCACCGAAGACCGCGTGCTCGGCGTGCCCCGCTGTTGTTGCAAGGCGACCGCGGGTGGCAGGCCTTCGATGGAGTCGACGTCCGGCACACCGACCTGATCGATCAGGCGCCGCGCATACGGCGCCACGGACTCGAAATAGCGCCGCTGCGCTTCGGCGTACAGGGTCGAAAAGGCCAGGGACGACTTCCCGGAGCCGGATACGCCGGTGAACACCACCAGCGCATCACGCGGGATATCGACGTCAACGTTCTTGAGGTTGTGTTCACGGGCGCCGCGCACTCTGACCATGCCGGAAGGAGGATTGGAGGTGCGCTTGGAGGTCATGGGGTGCCTTGAATGTTGTTTGCGAGCGGATGGACGCGATTCAGAATGTAGAAGCTGCCGAAGGCTGCGATCTTTTTATTTTTCTTTGGCGCGACGTCTAAGATCGAAAGATCGCAGCCTTCGGCAGCACCTTCAGGTTCCGGGGTTAGCCATTGAGGACCGTGCGGACCATCCGGGTCAATGCCTCGGGGCTATAGGGTTTGCTCAGCAAATACGTGTCGGGGCTGAGTTGGTGATTGCGCGAAATAATGTCACGGGTGTGGCCGGACGTGAACAGCACGGCCACCGGTGGCGTCTGCACTTTGGCCCAGGCCGCCAGATCCGAACTTTTGATCAGCCCGGGCATGACCACATCGGTGAAGATCAGCTCCACCGCCAGGCCGTCCAGCAACATCTGCATGGCGGCATCGCCGTTGGCAGCCGTCAGGACTTGATAACCTTCTTCACGCAACAACTCCACTGCCGAGCTGCGCACCGCTTCATTGTCCTCGACCACCAGGATGGTTTCGTGGCCGCCGCGTTGCGGTGTGTCATGGTGCACCGTATCACTGAGCAGAGGCCGCAGGCTTCGCGGGAAATACAGCTGCACCCGAGTGCCCTGCCCCTCGACGCTGGACATCTCGATGTGCCCGCCACTCTGTTTGACGAAACCGAACACCATGCTCAGCCCCAACCCCGTGCCCTGGCCATCGGCCTTGGTGGTGAAAAACGGTTCGAATGCTTGCGCGAGCACTTGCGGCGACATGCCGGCGCCCATATCGGCCACGGCGACACGGACATAATCGCCCGCCGAAATCCCCTTGCCTGCGCAGAACTGGCGGTCGAGTGCGACGTTCTCGGCGCTCAGTTCGATGGTCCCTTCACCCTGCATGGCGTCGCGGGCATTGATGGCCAGATTGAGAATCGCGTTTTCCAGTTGATTGCGATCGACGTTGATGTACCAGGACGCTCGGGGCAGGCGCACATCTATCTGGATGGTTTCGCCCAACGCCCGTTGTAACAGCTCGCCGAGGCCTTCGAAGATTTGCCGTGGGTCGCACACCGCTGGCGACAGCGGCTGTCGGCGGGCGAACGCGAGCAATTGCGAGGACAGCTTCGAGCCACGCTCCACCGCCGCAATCGATGCGCTGACCCGGCGCTGCACGTTGGCATTGTCCGGCTCATGCCGTGCCAGCAAGTGCAGGTTGCCGGCGATCACCTGCAGCAGGTTATTGAAGTCATGGGCCACGCCCCCCGTAAGTCCGCCGATAGCTTCGAGTTTCTGAGACTGGCGCAGCTGCTCTTCTGCCGCCAGCCGCGCTCCGACTTCATCGGCGATGCGCTGCTCCAGGTTTCGGGTGAACTTGAGCAGGGATTCTTCGGCGGTCTTGCGTTCGTGGATGTCGATCAACACCCCGGGAAAGCGGAATGGTTCGCCTTGCTCATCGAACTCGCAGCAACCACTGGCTTGCACCCACAGATAACTGCCGTCGGGGCGCACTACACGATATTCGGCATTGAAGGGCTCGCCGGTGGTCACGGATTTATTGACCTGCTCGTTGACCCAGCTGCGGTCGTCGGGGTGAATCCGCGCTTCAGCAAAGTCCGTTGGCAAGTCGCCGAGGTTGTGCCCGGCCGGATAGGAAAAGGTCCGGGCAAAGCGTTCATCGCCGGAGAGCAGATTGCCCTTGATGTCCCAGACGAACGAGCCGAGCAAGGCACCGGCATTCAACGCCAGGCGCACTCGCTCATTGTCGGCGCGGTAGGCATCTTCGGCTTCCTGGCGGCGGCGCTCGGAAATCACATGGTCAGTGGTGTCGACCACCATCGCCATGACACCGGCCGGCGTTCCCTCGTCATTGGCCACCGGGCTGTAATAGAGATCCAGCCAGACGTCTTCGGGGACGCCGTCGCGCAACAGCACCAGTTCTTTGTTGTGATAGGACAAGGTCCCGCCGGCCAGGCAGGTATCGACCACATGCCGGTTGAACTCGGCGACTTCCGGCCAGCCCAATTCCACCGGAGCGCCCAACAGATAAGGATGTCGGCCACCGGCGAACGACGAGTACGCATCGTTATAGATCATGTAACCGGGGCGGCCCCACAGCATCACCATCGGCAGTGGCGAGGCGAGTAGCAGTTGCACCGAGCTGCACAGACTGGCGGGCCAGGTGTCGATACTCCCCAGCTCGGTCACGCTCCAGTCGAACGCGCGGATGCGTCCGGCCATTTCGCCGTCCCATCCGGCACACCCGTGGCTATCGTCTAGAAACTGCATCGACTGATTCTGAGTCCTGTGATTGGCGCCCGTTTGTTTCGAGCATCGCGGCTGCCAATGGTTTCATAGAGATTAGCTGATTCTTGCGGCAATCCGTGGCAGCTACAGATCCCTGTGGGAGCGTCAGATTCAAGATGGGTGGCTACACCTCGATCAGGTGCTTGAGCGGATGGTAGCCAGTTTTCAAGGTGGCCGCGACGTCGAGGATCGCCTTCTCGATGCCATTCAAATGCATGCAGGTCAGTTCGATCGCAGCGCTCTGGTTGCCGGCCTCGATGTACTCGATCAGGCGCAGGTGCTCATCGTCGCGACAGGCCTCGTGGCTGTCGTCATCCAGCGCGGCGGCGTACAGCGAGGCGCGGGAAATCAGCTTCTGGAACCAGTCCAGCAAAACCGGGTTGTTCAGGCTTCGCGCGAGTTTGATGTGGAATTCGCCGAGTAGATGAATCAGCCGTTCGTGGTCGCCACTGCGGTGTGCTTCATCCTCCAGCAGCAGGTGATCGCGCAGGTCCTGGGTCACCGCGGTATCACGCCGGCGACAGAGTTCGCTGACGATGCCGATCTCTATCAAGCGCCGCGTTTCGAACAACGAACGAATCTCTTCGTCGCTGGGCAGCGACACCGACGCACCTTTGTTGGGCTCGGTGGTGACCAGGCCGTCCGCTTCCAATTGCTTGAGCGCGGCACGAACCGACGTGCGGCTGACATTGAAAAGTTCGGCCAGCGACGCCTCGCCGAGCTTCATGCCGGGACGCAACGAACGTTTGCTGATCGCCTCGTAAACCCCTTGGTAGACGCGGTCAACCGTGGTCTCGAGTTTTTTGTCGGTCATTCGAACACTCCCTTAGCGCTAAACAACCGGCCCCAGGCGAATGAGCAGCCTTTGAAAAAGGGGGTTGCACGAGCAGATTAATCCGGTTATTTGTAGATTGCATCCAGATATTGCATACAATAATTAGAGGATTGCACCATTATGGGTCAACCAATCGCCATCGAAGTGCGTAACGTTTCCAAGCGGTATTCCGACGATCCGGGGCTGGCTCCCGCCCTCGACAACGTTTCAGTCGACATTGCCGACAACGAATTCTTCACCCTGCTCGGTCCTTCCGGCTGCGGCAAAACCACCTTGCTGCGCACCATCGCCGGTTTCGAACACGTCAGCGAGGGCGACATTCGTCTCGCGGGCGAGCCGGTCAATGATTTGCCGCCGTTCAAGCGCCGGGTCAACACCGTCTTCCAGAGTTACGCACTGTTTCCGCACATGACTGTCGCGCAGAATATCGCCTTCGGCCTCGAGATGCAGGGCCTGGATCACAAGGTTATTCCTCAGCGCGTCGATGAGATGCTGGCGCTGGTGCAGATGCAACACCTGGCCAGGCGCAAACCCGCCGAATTGTCCGGCGGTCAGCAACAACGCGTGGCCCTGGCCCGGGCGTTGGCGCCGAAGCCCAAAGTGCTGTTGCTGGATGAACCCCTGTCGGCGCTGGACCTCAAGCTGCGTAAAGAGATGCAGGTCGAGCTCAAGCGCGTGCAGAAGGAAGCCGGGATCACCTTCATTTTCGTCACCCACGATCAGGAAGAAGCCCTGACCTTGTCCGATCGCATTGCCGTGATGTCCGCCGGCAAGATCCTGCAGATCGGCACGCCCAACGATATCTACGAACGGCCGCAGCATCAGTTCGTCGCGCAGTTCATCGGCGACATCAATTTCCTGCCCGGCCACCTCAAGCGCGGCATGCAGAACGAAAAACTTTTCGTGCCCAGCGGCATGCCGGTGGAAATCCCCTGCCCGGACCAGGGCTTCGACGGCAGCAACGTGCAACTGGCGTTCCGCCCGGAGCGTTCGCAACTGGTTGAACCGGAACAACCGCATCACCTGCGCGGCGTGATCGAAGCGGTGTTGTATGTCGGCACCGCGACCCTCTACCAATGCCGCTTGAACAACGACATCAAGGTCATGCTGCGCGAAAACAACGAAGGCCTGAACCGCGGCCGGGTGGTCGGTGATCGCATCGCGGTCAACCTCCCACCCCACGCCTGCCTGTTGATGGAGGCCTGAGATGAGCGTCAGCAGCACTTCTCCCGCTCTCAACCGCGCGCTGTTGCTCAGCCCGGTGGTGTTGACCTTGCTCGCGCTGATCGCCATCCCGCTGGGCATCATGGGCTACATCAGCCTGCTGCCGCGCAACGTGTATGGCGGTGTCGACTGGCAGGCCGACTGGCAATTGCAAAGCTACGTGCAGCTGTTTTTCCAGGAAGGTTTCGACGGTGAACTGGAACCGAACTGGGTCTACGCCCAGGCGTTGTTGCGCTCGGTGTTCCAGGCCGGCGGCACGACGTTGCTGTGCTTCCTGTTCGGCTTTCCGGTGGCGTTGTGGATGTCGAGCCTGACCCCGCGCCGGCGCAACCTCATGGTCCTGCTGATAACCATTCCGTTCTGGACCAACCTGCTGATCCGCAACTACGCGTGGCTGATCATCCTGCGCGAACACGGCTGGGTTGCCCAGAGCCTCAACGCGCTGTTCCCGCAGGCGGGCGGCATCACCCTGCTCTACAACGACTTCGCCGTCAGCGTCGGGCTGGTTTACAGCTTCCTGCCGTTCATGATTCTGCCGATCTACTCGACCCTGGAAAAACTCGACTGGCGTCTGGTGGAAGCCGCCTACGACCTCGGCGCCAATCGCTGGCACGCACTGAAGCGGATCATCCTGCCGCTGTCGATGCCCGGCGTGATTGCCGGTGCGTTGCTGGTGTTCGTGCCGAGCCTCGGCGCCTTCATCACCCCGGCGATTCTCGGCGGCGGCAAGACGCTGATGATCGGCAACCTGATCCAGCAACAGTTCGGCACCGCCCGCAACTGGCCGCTGGGCAGTTCGCTGTCGTTCCTGTTGCTGGGGATTCTGCTGCTGTCCCTGGTGCTGTACGCCCTTTATAGCCGCAGCGCCGCCAAAACGCTTCGTCGGGGAGCCACCGCATGATCGCCCTGCACCTGAAAAAACTGCCGCTGACCCGCGAAGTCAGCCTGCTGATCCTGGCGTATCTGTACGTGCCGATCCTGGTGTTGATTGCTTATAGCTTCAACGCCAATCGCTCGGCGACGGTATGGACCGAGTTTTCGTTCGCCTGGTACGGGCGGATTCTGGCCAACCCGTCGATCCAGACCGCGGCGCTGAACTCGATCATCGTCGCCAGCATCGCCACGGTTTGCGCCACGGCCATTGCGCTGCTCGCGGCGCTGGCGACTTACCGGCCGTTCTACGGGCAGAAAATGGTCGAGGGCGGGATCAACCTGCCGCTGATCCTCCCGGAGATCGTCACCGCCGTGGCCACGTTGCTGCTGTTCATGGCGCTGGGGATCAAGCTCGGTTTGCTGACGGTGATCATCGCGCACATCGGCTTCTGCATTCCCTTCGCTTACCTGCCGATCCGCGCGCGGTTGAATGACCTGGACAAAAGCCTGCTGGAAGCGGCGAACGATTTGTACGCCAACCCATGGCAGGTGTTCCGCCGGGTGACGTTGCCATTGTTGTGGCCGGCGGTGTTGTCCGGTTCGGTACTGGCGTTCGTGGTCAGCCTCGACGATTTCATCATGACTTTCTTTGTGGCCGGTCCCGGTTCGACGACGTTACCGGTGTACATCTTCTCGGCGATCAAGGCCGGCGTGACGCCGGAGATCAACGCGATCTCGACCCTGATGCTGGTGATTTCCATCGTGCTGGTGGTGCTGGCCTTCTGGCTGGGACAGCGCGGCAAAAACCAATAATCCTGGAGCGTTCTTTTATGAAAACAAAAAGCATGCGTTACGGCGTCGCCGGTCTGGCCCTCAGTTGCTTCACTGCGTTCAGCGTTCAGGCCGCCGAGCCCAAGGAACTGTTCTTCTACAACTGGACCGATTACTACCCCGTGGACTTGCTGGCCAAGTTCGAAAAGGAGACCGGCATCAAGGTCACCATGGACGGCTACGACAGCAACGAAACCCTGCTCGCCAAGTTGCAGGCCGGCGGCGCGGCGTATGACGTGATCGTGCCGTCGCAGTCGATCATGCGCACCCTGATCAATCAGGACCTGCTGCTGGAAATCGACGCGTCGACCCTGCCCAATTTCAAGCACGTCAAACCAGCGTTTCGCGACCCGAGCTTCGACCCTGGCCGCAAGTTCTCGGCGCCGTACCTGTGGGGCACCACCGGGTTTTCCTATGACAGCGCACGCGTGCCCGGCGGCAAACTCGACGACTCGTGGAAAGAGTTCTTCGAACCGCGCAAGGAACTGCAGGGGCAACTCGCCGCCCTCGATACGTCCAGCAGCGTGATCAATGCCGCCAGCCACTACCTGAACGTCGACGAGTGCAGCGAAAACCCGCAGGACGCCAAGCGCATTCTGGAGCTGCTGCAAAAGCAGAAGCCGTTCCTGAAGATGTACAGCTCGGACAACACCGTCGACCGCATGGCCTCCGGCGAAGTGATCATGATGCAGAACTGGAATGGCTCCACCGCCCGCGCCACCTTGCAGAAGAGCACGATCAAATACGTGTATCCGAAGGAAGGCCTGGCGATGTTCCAGGACAACTTCGCCGTGCCCAAAAGCGCCCCGCACCCCGGCAACGCGAAGATCTTCATCGACTGGATGATGAAACCGGAAAACGCCGCCGCCGTGTCCAACGCCATCGCCTATGACAACGGCATTCAGAGCGACAAGCTGATCGACGCCAAATGGCGGGTCATGGATGCGATCAACATGCCCGACGAGTTCGCCTCGCGCCTGCGCCCCGAGAAAGAGTGCAGCAACAAGGCGCGGGCGCTGCAGGACCGGATCTGGTCGAAGCTCAAGGGCTGACTTAACACCGAGTCGCGGCCATCGCTGGCAGGCCAGCTCCCACAGGCGTTTTGTGAACGCCGCAGATCCAATGTGGGAGCTGGCCTGCCAGCGATGAGGCCCTGACACACAACACAGAATCAGAGGTTTGAAATGACCCAACCCCGCTGGCTGCGCAACGTGCGCCCCTACGGCTCCACCGCCGAAGACCTGCTGATCGAAAACGGCCTGTTTAAACAGCGCCGCCCGGCATCGTCCGCGGCCCTGACCGCCACCGACATCGACGGCCAGAACCAACTGCTCACCCCGGCCCTGGTGGAAAGCCACGTCCACCTCGACAAAACCCTCTGGGGCCAACCCTGGCGCCCGAACAGCGCCGGGCCGACGCTCAAGGATTACATCACCAACGAGCGCCGCGTGCTGCGTGACGTGAAGAGTCCCATCGCCGAACGCGCCGGCGCCCTGCTGGAAAACTGCATCGCTCGCGGCTCCCTGATCATGCGTTGCCACGTCGACATCGACCCGGACTTCGGTTTGCGCCATGTCGAAGCCATGCAACAACTGCGCGAACGCTACCGCGACCTGATTGACCTGCAACTGGTGGTGTTCCCGCAAACCGGTCTGATCAGCCGTCCCGGCACCGCCGGACTGATGCGCGAAGCCATGGCCCTGGGCGTGGAAAACGTCGGTGGCCTCGACCCCTGCGGCATCGACAACGACCCCGTCGCCCAGCTCGATTTCGTGTTCAAACTGGCCAGCGAATTCGACCGTGGTGTCGACATTCACCTGCACGACAAAGGTGAACTGGGGCTTTGGCAAATCGCGCTGATCGCCGATTACACCGAGCATTACGGGCGTCATGGACGGGTAATGATCAGCCATGCGTATTGCCTCGGAATGCTGCCGTGGAGCCAGGTCAAACCGGTGGCCGAACGACTGGCGGCGCTGGGGATTTCGTTGATGAGTTCGGCACCCGCCGATTGCGCGGTGCCGCCGTTCCTGGCATTGCGCGAGGCCGGGGTGAATGTGTGCCTGGGTTCGGACGGTATTCGTGACGCCTGGTCACCCATGGGCAACGGCGACATGCTGGAACGGGCGATGCTGCTGGCGTTTCGTTTCGACCTGAACAAGGACGAGGAACTCGCGGCGGCGTTTGCAGCGGCGACCGTGAATGGCGCGCTGGCGCTGGGCTGTGAAGATTTTGGCGTGGAGACCGGTCAACCGGCGGACTTCCTGCTGATGCCGGTACAGACGCTGGGTGAAGCGGTGGTTTCGCGGCCCGTGCGCCAGGTTTACCGGCGCGGCGAGCTGATTGCCTCCGGCGGCCGACTGCTGGAAAGCCGTTTGTGAAGCGCATTGGCCTGAAAAGCAGCTGCGTGGTCGGTTTCGACGGCACGCAGCATGTGCTGTGGCGCGACGGCGAAGTGGTGTTCGAAGGCTCGCGGATTGTGTTTGTCGGGCGTGATTACCCGGGGCCGGTGGATCAGTGGATCGATTACGGCAACGCGCTGATCGGCCCCGGTTTCATCGACCTGGATGCACTCGGCGACCTCGATTCCACGGTGCTGACGCTGGACAACGGCGATGAGCGCGACATGGGCCGGATGTGGTCCGAAGACTATCTGGCCGCCGGTCCACGGGAGAGTTACACCGCGGATGAAGAAGTCTTCAAGTACCGCTACGCCTTCACGCAGTTGATCCGAAATGGCATCACCACCGCCATGCCGATCACCTCGATGTACTACCGCGAGTGGGCCGAGACCTACGACGAATTTGCTGCGGTGGCCGGTGTGGCAGCCGAGCTTGGACTGCGGACTTACCTTGGCCCCTGCTACATGAGCGGCATGAGTTACTGGCGCGCCGATGGAAGCCTTGGGCATCACTGGGATGAAGCACGGGGCATGGCCGGGCTCGACGCGGCGGTGCGGTTTTTCGAGGATTTTGACAGTTCACATGATGGTCTGATTCGTGGCGCGCTGCTGCCGGATCGCGTCCAGACCTGCACCCCGGCGCTGCTGCATCGCACCGCCGCGCTGAGCCATGAGCTGAAAGCGCCGATGCGTTTGCATTGCTGTCAGGGCCTTGGCGAAGTGGCGATGGTTGAGCAGTTGCGCGGTGTTTCGCCGCTGGCGTGGCTGGAGCAGTTGGGTCTGCTGACGCCGCGCAGCCTGCTGCCCCACGGCATCTACACCCATGGTGATGAAGACCTGCAACGGGTGGTGCATGGCGGCGCGAGCCTGGTGCATTGCCCGGTGGTGTTTGCCCGGGACGGCGAGGCACTGAACTCGTTCGGGCGCTATCGGGCCAAGGGCATCAACTTTGCGCTGGGCACTGACACCTGGCCGGCGGATGTGCTGGAGAACATGCGTCAGGGGTTGAACATCGCTCGTTTGATGGAGGGCGGTGGTTCGCTGACCAGCACGCTGGATATGTACAACGCCGCCACCCTCGGCGGGGCCAAGGCGCTGGGGCGTGATGATCTCGGCCGACTGGCGCCGGGGTGCAAGGCCGACATCACGGTGTTCAGTCTTCGCGGCCTGCATTTGGGGCCGCTGTTCGATCCGCTGAAAAACCTGGTGCTGGCCGGGCGCGGTGACGACTGCATCGCCAGTTTCATTGATGGCCGCTGCGTGATGCAGGACGGTCAGGTTCAAGGCATCGACTACCCCGACCTGCAACGCCAGGCCCAACGACAATTCGAAACACTGATGCGCAGCCACAGCGATCGGGCGTTTGGCCAACCGGACTGGAAAACCCTGTTCAAACCGGCCATCCCGTTCGCCGACGACTACAGCGCACACGCGCCGCTGAGCGCAATGGATCCCCTTCTCTAGAGATTTCTGCCCATGCAAAGCTTCGACTTCCGCACCCTGAGTGCGCGGGACAAATACAAGATACTGATCGGCAGCGTGGTGCCTCGCCCTATCGCCCTGGTCACCACGATTGATGGCGAAGGACGAATCAACGCCGCACCGTTCAGCTTCTTCAATGCGCTGTCGGCCGACCCGCCGATCCTCGCACTGGGCGTGGAAAACTACGGCGACCAAAGCCCCAAGGACACCACCCGCAATATCCAGCTCAATCAGGAATTCACCGTCAACATCGTCAGCGATGCGCTGGTGGAAGCCATGAACGTCTGCGCCGTGCCCTTTGCCCCCGGCTTCGACGAACTGACCGCCGCCGGCCTCACGGCCATTCCCGGAACCACCGTGAAATGCCCTCGCATCGGCGAGGCGCCCGTGGCACTGGAGTGCCGACGAATGATGGCGCTGTCCATCGGGCAGTCTCGGGAGATCATCTTCGGCGAAGTGCTGATGGCCCATGTGCGAGACGAACTGATTGACCCGAAAACCCTGTACATCGATCAACTGGGACTCGATGCGATCGGGCGGATGGGTGGGCATGGGTATGCGCGTACCCGGGATTATTTCGACTTGCCGACCCGCTCGTTGCAGGCGTGGACGGATGCACCGGGGGGTGGCGAGCGGTTTTGGCCTGTTTCCAAGTAAGCAGCCGCCACACAAAACCTGTGGCGACGGAGCTTTTGTGGCGAGGGGATTTATCCCCGTTGGGCTGCGAAGCAGCCCTAAAACCAGCTACCGCAATAGTTTCAGATTAACCGCGCTCACCGGGTTTACGACTGCTGCGCAGCCGAACGGGGATAAATCCCCTCGCCACAAAAAAGCTCACTTGCCACAAAATCCCCTCACACAAAAGCTCTCCCTCGCCACAGGTCAGTGGAAATCCCGGCTGCGCACATGGATGCCGTCGAGTAGCGGACTCAAATCACTCAAACGCCCGGCAATCAAATGCCGCACCTCGCCTTCCTTCTCCCAGCGCCCATCGACCTTGAGCAACTGCGATCCGACCAACACCTGCCGTTGCCGATCAGCCAGGTCACGCCAGACCACCACGTTGACGTTGCCGAACTCGTCCTCAAGGGTGACGAAGGTCACGCCACTGGCGGTGCCCGGACGTTGGCGACCGGTCACCAGCCCGGCGACGCTGACCGGTCGGCCATGCTCGACCTCCAGCAGCTCCCTCGAACTGCGGCAACGCCGGGCTTTCAATTCGCCGCGCAACAGGGCCAACGGATGCGGGCCGAGGGTGGTGCCGAGGCTGTTGTAATCCGCCAGCAGGTCTTCGCCGACCGTGGGTTTGGGCAACACCACCGCGTCCTCTTCCTGGCTCGGCAAACCGGCGAACAAACCCAATTGTTTCTGCACCCCCGCCACCTCCCAGCGCGCCCGATGCCGATCACCGGCCAGCCCTCGCAACGCGCCGGAATCGGCCAGTTGCTCCTGCGCACGGGCATCGAGCCGCGCCCGTTCGCCGAGGTCGGCGATGTCGATAAACGCCCCCTTCGACCTCGCGATTTCGATTCGCCGCGCATCGTCTTCGCGAAAACCCTTGATCATCCGCAGCCCCATGCGAATCGCCGGCTGCGCGCCGATAATCGGTTCGAGGCTGCAATCCCAGTCGCTGGCGCGCACGTCCACCGGGCGAATCTGCAAATGATGCCGGCGAGCGTCCTGCAGAATCTGGTCCGGGCTATAAAAACCCATGGGCCAGCTGTTGATCAGCGCACAGGCGAAGGCCGCCGGTTCGTGGCATTTCAACCAGCAACTGGCATAGGTCAGCAAGGCAAAACTGGCGGCGTGGGACTCGGGAAATCCATAGCTGCCAAAGCCTTTGATCTGCTCGAAAATCTGCGCGGCGAATTCTGGCGTGTAGCCTTTTTTCTTCATGCCTGCAGCAAGGCGATCCTTGTGCGGTTCGAGACCACCGTGACGTTTCCAGGCCGCCATGGAGCGGCGCAACTGATCCGCTTCGCCGGGACTGTAGCTGGCGGCGACAATTGCAATCTGCATGACCTGCTCCTGAAACAGCGGCACACCGAGAGTACGTTTCAACACTTCCCTCAACTCTTCGGAGGGGTAGCTTTCGAGCTCTTCCTTGTTTCGCCGCCGCAGGTACGGATGCACCATCCCGCCCTGAATAGGTCCCGGGCGAACGATCGCCACCTCGATCACCAGGTCATAAAACTTGCGGGGCTTGAGCCTGGGCAGCATCGACATTTGTGCCCGGGATTCGATCTGGAACACGCCGATGGTGTCGGCACGGCTGATCATGTCGTAGGTTTGCGGGTCTTCGGAGGGCACCGTCGCCAGGCTCAAGTCCAGGTTGCGATGACGGCGCAGCAGGTCGAAACAACGACGAATCGCGCTGAGCATGCCCAAGGCCAGAATATCCACTTTGAGCAGCCCGACCGCATCAAGATCATCCTTGTCCCACTGGATGATAGTGCGCTCGGCCATCGCCGCGTTTTCCACCGGCACGAGGCTGTCCAGCGGCTGCTCGGAAATGACGAAGCCGCCGGGGTGCTGGGACAGGTGCCGGGGGAAACCGATCAGCTGTTGCGTCAAGCCCAACACCCGGCGCAGCACCGGGCTGTCGGGGTCGAAGCCCCCTTCAAGCAGGCGCTCCACGGGTGGCGTTTCATCACTCCAGTGGCCGCAGCAATCGGCCAGGGCATTGATCTGGTCCGGCGGCAAACCCAACGCCTTGGCCACATCGCGTACCGCGCCGGCCGCGTGATAGGTGCTGACCACCGCGGTCAGCGCCGCACGGGTCCGGCCATAACGCTGGAACACGTACTGCAAGACTTCTTCGCGGCGTTCGTGCTCGAAATCCACATCAATATCCGGCGGCTCGTTGCGCTCCTTCGAGAGAAAGCGCTCAAACAGCATGTTCATGCGCTCCGGGTCGATCTCGGTGATGCCCAGGGCGAAACACACCGCCGAGTTGGCCGCAGAACCTCGCCCCTGACAGAGAATTTTCTCGCGTCGGGCGAAGGCGACAATGTCCTGCACGGTCAGGAAATAGCTTTCGTACCCCAGCTCGGCGATCAGCCCCAGCTCCTTGTCGATCAGCCCGCGCACCTTCTCGCTCGCGCCTTCGGGCCAGCGCTCGCGAATGCCGCATTCGGTCAACTCGCGCAGCCAGGACGCGGCGGTGTGACCTTCCGGCACCAGTTCGCGCGGATACTGATAACGCAACTGGCCAAGATCAAAGGTGCAACGCCGGGCAATGGTCACCGTTTCATCGAGCAACGCTTGCGGGTAGATCGACTGCAAGGCATCGAGGCTGCGCAGATGCCGCTCGCCATTGGGGTGCAGGCGCAACCCGGCTTCGGCCACCGGCACGTGATAACGGATGGCGGTCATGGTGTCCTGCAAGGCGCGTCGGCCACGGGTGTGCATGTGCACATCGCCGCTGGCCACTGCCGGGATGCGCAGTTCCCGCGCCAGCATCAACAGCTCGTTCAGCCGTCGGCTATCGTCCTGGCCGCGATGCAGCTGGACCGCCAGCCACAGGCGCTCGGCGAACGTCTGTTTCAGCCAATGGCCGCTTTGAAAATCATCGACCGCATCCGGCACCCACAACACCAGCAGTCCCGGCAATGGCTCGCTGAAATCCTCCCGCAGCACCTGGTACTGACCTTTCTGCGTGCGCCGCCGCGCTCGGGTTATCAACCGGCACAGGTTCTGGTAGCCCTCGAGGTTCTCCACCAGCAGCACCAGTTTCGGACCGTTCTCGATACGCACTTCGCTGCCGATGATCAGCGGCAGTTCCACGGATCTGGCCGCTTGCCAGGCGCGGACGATGCCCGCCAGGGTGCATTCATCGGTGATCGCCAGCGCCTGATAGCCCTGTTTTTTTGCCCGCTGAAAGAGTTCAAGGGCGCTGGAAGCACCGCGCTGGAAACTGAAGTTCGACAGGCAGTGCAACTCGGCATAGCCGATGCTCATGCGAACCAGCCCTGCAACCACAACGGGCCGTCCTCACCGACTGCGCGATAGGCCCAGCCCTGCTGGCCGGAACGGGTTTCGATCAGGTAGTAATCGCGGCGCACGTCGCCGCCGTCCCACCAACCGGACTCAATACGCTCCGGGCCCATGAGGACACGCGTCGAACCTTCGTGCACCGCCTGTGGTTCAGTCAACAACCAGCCCGGACGCTGCACGCCCGACATACCCCCGCAACGCTGGCTGTCGGCACTGGCCTGCCACGCACACTCCGGCCGGTGATCGGCCTGGAACCGCAATCCCTGCACCGCGTCATCCCCCAACCGCGCGCGCAAGCGTTCGCGCAGTTGCTCCCAGGGCAAGGACTGCTGCGGACGATCGTCGAACAGTTCCTGATACTGGGGAACGAAGGCCGGCAAGTCTTCGGCGCGCAGGCGAAAACCGCGCACCGGCGCCTCGACCTGAACCTGTTCCAGGCGCCCTCGGGCCAATTCGAAGAGCATTGCCGGATCGCGCTCGGCGCTGAGCAGACCGACCTTGATCACGCTGTCAGGTAACCCGGCGTGTTCCAGGTGCAGGTCGAAACGTTGCACGCCGCTGTCGCGACCGCACAGGAACGCCGACAGATCGCCGGTCAACCGGCGCAACGGAAACAGCAGCGCCTGATGGGACTGCACGTCAAAATTGAGTTCGATGCGCACATCGAAACGGTCCGGTGGCAGGTAGAACGCCAGGGCCAGTCGCCGCGTGCCAGACAGGGCATCGAGGTGTTTGAGCACCTGAGACTCGAAACGCCGGGCCAGACTGTGCCGGGGCAACGCCTGCACCTGGCTCAAGGTGCGCAACCCCATGCGCGACAACGCCGTGGCGACGCTGGTCTCCAGCCCGATCCGGTCGACGGGCAATTGCCCCAGATGATGCTGCAAGGCCTGGTCGTCGGGCACCACCAGACTGTCATAGGCATTGGCCAGAATCCGCGCCGCCACCGGGTTGGGGGCCGCAACGATCCGGTGCCGAAACCCCAGCTCGCCGAGTTCGGCGCGCAATCGTGCTTCGAGTTGCGGCCAGTCCCCGAACAGCCCCAGGCTGGACTCGATTTCAAACACCACCGCTCGCGGGTAATGCACGCTGACCTGGGAACTGAAGCGGTAGGCCCACGCGGCGAGAAACTGCTGCCAGTGTTCGATCTCGGCAGCGTCGTATTCCGCCGTGACAAAGCCTTTGCTCAACGCCTGGGCGGCGGTCATCGACTGACCGGGTCGCAAGCCCAGCGCCCGCGCCGAAACGTTGACCGCCTGCAACACCCGACGTTGCGCCGGGCCGGTCAGCAGCGCCAGCGGCTCATCGGGGTCGGCGCGCTGACGCAGTACCGCGTCCAGCGCCAATTGCGGAAAAAGAATGCACACCCAGCGCATGGCAACCTCAATGCCCCACGGGGAAGGCAATCGGCGCCGAACGGGCCAGCCCGCCCCGGCACTTGAGCACGCGCAATTGCGCAGGCCTGGCATCGATGGCGATGCGCAGGGCCGCAGGTGAAGGGTTGATGGCTTCATTGAGCGAGCGGTAGGCGAATGCCAGGGTGGAGCCGGTTTCCGCCGCCACCTGCAAGCGCCGCAACGCCCGGTCATCAGCCTTGTGCGGCCAGCACAGCACCACGCCGCAACTGCCCGAACGCAGGCATTGTTCCGCCGCCCACAGCGCATCGCGCTCGCTGGCCTGGATGATCGACAACTGGCGCAGATCGACCCCGGCGTTCTGCCACGCTTGCGGATACGGCACGTACGGCGGCGCCACCAGCACGATGCGCTCGCCCGCCGTCGACAACCGTGCCAGCGCCGGCCACACCAGTTGCAATTCGCCAACGCCCTGCCCGGCCAGGAGGATTTCGGTCAGCGCCGCTTCCGGCCAGCCACCCGTGGGCAACGCCGCATCCAGCGCCGCATGCCCGGTGGGTTGCGGGCTGACGCTCGGGGGCGCAGGCCGGCCTTTCCAGACCTGGCCGCCATTGAACAACGTGTCCAGCGCGACGACGGCCCCCATCACCCTTGCCTCACCAGACCGCAGAACACCCCTTCGATGGCGAGGTCCTGATCGGGATGAACGATGATCGGCTTGTAGGCCGGGTTGCGGGGCAACAGGCGAACAGAATCGCCGACCCGCTCGAAACGCTTGATGGTCACTTCGCCATCGAGCCGTGCCACGACGATCTGACCGTTAAAGGCCTCGGGATTGCGGTGCACGCCCACCAGATCGCCGTCGAGAATACCGTCCTCGATCATCGAGTCGCCCTTGACCCGCAGCATGTAGTCCGGCACCCGCGAAAAAATCGATGGATCAAGCAACAACCGACTGTGCACCTCGGCATCGGCACCGATCGGCGCACCCGCCGCCACCCGGCCGAGAACCGGAATGTCCAGCAACTCGGGCCGCGCCGCTTGCCCGAGCAAGCGAATGCCCCGGGCCTGATGCGGGTTGACCTCGATGAAACCGGCTTCGGTCAGCGCCAGCACATGCTTGCGCGCCACGCTGCGAGAGGCGAAACCAAAGGCCTCGCTGATTTCAGCGAGGCTCGGGGACTGACCGTGCTCCGCGATTCGATCACGGATAAAGGTCAGGATGGCGGTACGGCGGGGAGTTAAAGTCGTCATGGAGTACATTTGTACTCTTTTGACTTTTTCCTGGCAAGGGCCTGTAGGAGCTGTCGAGTGAAACGAGGCTGCGATCTTTGGTTTTTTTAGCCGCGCTTGAGAATCTGGTCCATCACCCAGTCGGTTTTCAGAGCCTGTTCGGCTACCGCGGGATGCTGCGCTTCGCCACGAATGTGCGCATTCATGCCCAGCACGTGATGCCACTGGATGTGCTGATGATTGTCGATGTCCAGGCGGAGGGATTCCTCGGCTTCGAGTACCACCGGGTGCTCATCAAAGACCGAAAAGCTGATCCGCCCCTTGCTGCCAATCACCTCGACCCGATCCTCACGACGGTCCGCGACAAAGTTCCAGCAACCCATGCCCATCGCCCCCGACGCAAACCGCCAACTGGCGCTGACGGCGTCTTCAGCGGCATACAATCCAGCCTGCCGCGCGGTAAACCCGGCGACTTCGACGATGTCGCCGAGCAGGTACTGGAACAGATCGAAGCCATGACTGGCGAGGTCGGCGAAGTAGCCGCCACCGGCTATCGTCGGGTCGGTGCGCCAGTTGTCCGCGCCGCCGAGATCAGCAGGCGATGGCGCCTTGGTGAGCGTCCAGGTCAAGTGCCGGACCTCACCGATCCGCCCCTCCTCCAGCCATTGCCGCACTTGCTGGAAGCGCGGCAGCGAACGTCGGTAGTAGGACACGAAAAGATGCAGCCCGGCCTCGGCGAACACCTTCTGCATTTCACGGCTCTGCCCGGCATTCAGCGACATCGGTTTCTCGACGCAGCAATGTTTGCCGGCAACAGCCACCATCAGGGCATAGGCGTGGTGACTGTCGGGTGGCGTGGCGATGTACACCGCGTCCACCTCGGGATCGTTGATCAGCGCTTCAGCGTCGGTGTAGACCCGGGCGATGCCGTGGCGCGCGGCATAATCGCTCACCGCGTCCAGTCGCCGCCCCATCACCGCCACCAACGCCGAGCCGGGTGCCTTGTAGAAGGCCGGCCCACTCTTGCGTTCGGCGACGCTGCCACACCCGATCATGCCCCAGCGCACCACGTTCATATTCACTCCTTGATCGTTACCCGATGCGCAGTGCGCGCAGGTCCAGATGACCGTCCTTGAGCGGCGGGCACCAGTAGTAACCGCCGGTAATCGGCCGGCTGATGCGGTACAAACCGTCGGTGATGCCGTCTTCCAGACCGCTCATGCGCCGCAGTTGCGCTTCGAAGGCATCGAGGGAAAAACCGAACGCCAGGAACATCAGGCCGGCACGATCCCCTTCGATCCACGGCATCGAACGGCGCACCACGAACGCTTCGGGGGCGAAGCTTTCCTGGGCGGTGCGTTTGACGTGGGCGGAGATCGGCGCGTCATCGATTTCTTCGTTGTCGCTCAAGCGACGGCCCATGATGTTGTCCTTCTCATCGGACGGCATGGCGTGGAAGCCTTTGAGGTCATGCTGCCATTGCTGGATCGCGGCGAAGCTGCCACCGACCAGACCGTCAGCGCCTTCACCGACCAGCGCAGCAGCCACGGCGGCTTCATCGTGCGGGTTTTCGGTGCCGTCTTCGTAACCGGTCAGGTCGTGGCCGGTCATGTGGCGGAAGGTTTCGTTCATCTGCACCAGACGCAGGGCAGGCGCCAGCGCGGCTTCGATGGCATTGCTGCGATTGAGCAATTCGCCACGGTCGACGCCATGCAACCAGCACCACAACGCGTGTTGGGTCGACGGATTGTCGACGCCGACGCCGGTCAGCGCCGGAAACGGCCGCAGCCCTTCGATCTGCCCGTGCAGCGCCTTGACCAGGGATTCACCGAAACCGACCACTGCCGATTTCCCGTCCACCAGCTGTGCCAGCTTGTCGAGCGCGGCCGGCAGTGCATCGACGGATTCCAGCGCGAAGAACATATGACGGGCTTGAGGCGGTACTGGGGTGGCGAGAATGCCCGGCTGGTAGTAACTCATATGAACTCCTTAAGAAAGAGCGCGAAGTTTACCCGCAGCGTTCGCCGTTGTGTGTTCTCAGGTCAAAAGATCGCTGGTTCGTGAAATCCGGACTTAAAAAGTCGGGTCAATAAGGCGTATAACCCTTGAAGTGAATTCTGAACTGCAAGCCGCCAGCGCATGGCTTACATCACATGGAGTAGCGACATGACCACAGCACACATCCTCGGCAACCTGTTTCCCGACTCCAGCGACATCCCGGAAAAATACCGCCTCGACGGCCAGACCGAGCAACGTGAATACCTGGTCGACGGCGAACTGAAAACCTGGTCAGGCCCCCTCGCCCAAGTCCGCAGCCCGGTGTACCTGACCGGTGAAAATGGCGACGAACAGGTCATCCTCGGCAGCACACCGCTGCTCGATGCCGACACCGCACTGACCGCCCTCGACGCCGCCGTCCGCGCCTATGACCGGGGCCAGGGCCTGTGGCCGACCATGCGCGTGGCCGAACGCATCCAGCACGTCGAAACCTTCCTCGGGCGTATGCGCGAACAGCGCGACGCGGTGGTCAAGTTGTTGATGTGGGAGATCGGCAAGAACCTCAAGGATTCGGAAAAAGAGTTCGACCGCACCTGCGACTACATCGTCGACACCATCAACGCCCTCAAGGAACTCGACCGCCGCTCCAGCCGTTTCGAACTGGAACAGGACACACTCGGCCAGATCCGCCGCGTTCCGCTGGGCGTGGCGCTGTGCATGGGGCCTTACAACTATCCGCTGAACGAAACCTTCACCACGCTGATTCCGGCGCTGATCATGGGCAACACCGTGGTGTTCAAGCCGGCCAAGCTTGGCGTGCTGCTGATTCGCCCGCTGCTGGAGGCGTTCCGCGACAGCTTCCCCGCCGGGGTGATCAACGTGATCTACGGCAGCGGCCGCGAAACGGTCAGTGCGCTGATGGCCAGCGGCAAGATCGACATCTTTGCGTTTATCGGTACCAACAAAGCGGCCAGCGACCTGAAAAAACTCCACCCGAAACCGCATCGTTTGCGTGCTGCGCTGGGCCTGGATGCGAAGAACCCCGGCATCGTCTTGCCCGAGGTGGATCTGGACAACGCGGTGAACGAAGCAGTCACCGGGTCCTTGTCCTTCAATGGCCAGCGTTGCACCGCGCTGAAAATCCTCTTCGTCCACGAAGACGTGGTCGAAGCGTTCATCGACAAATTCAATGCCAAACTCGCGAGCCTCAAACCGGGCATGCCGTGGGAAAGCGGCGTGGCCCTGACGCCGCTGCCGGAGTCGGGCAAGGTCGACTATCTGCACGCGCTGGTTGCGGATGCCGTGAGCAAAGGCGCTCGCGTGGTCAACCCCAATGGCAGTGAAGCCCGCGCCTCCTTCTTCTATCCGGCAGTGTTGTTCCCGGTGACGCCGCAGATGCGTGTCTATCAGGAAGAACAGTTCGGCCCGGTGGTGCCGATCGTGCCTTACCGGCATCTGGATACGGTCATCGATTACGTCCTGGAGTCGGACTTCGGCCAGCAACTGAGTATCTTCGGCACCAACCCGGTGGCGGTCGGCCGGCTGGTGGACACCTTCGCCAACCAGGTCGGGCGGATCAACCTCAACGCCCAGTGCCAGCGTGGCCCGGACACCTACCCATTCAACGGCCGCAAGAATTCCGCCGAAGGGACGTTGTCGGTACATGATGCGCTGCGGGTGTTTTCGATTCGCACGCTGGTCGCGACCAAGTTTCAGGAGTCCAACAAAGACTTGATCAGCGAGATCATCAGCGGCCGCAGTTCGAGTTTCCTGACCACCGATTACATCTTCTGAGGACAACGAGCCTGAGCACCTTCAGAACCCAAAGACTGCCACCCCTGTTGCGCCGGGTACTGCGTCCGTTACTGGACCCGTACCGGCGCTATCGCCACGCCAGGCTGATTCACGCAGTGCGCGTATCGCTGGGGTTGCTGGCGACGATCCTGCTGACCACCGGCATCCACCTGCCCCACGGAGAGTGGGCGTCGGTGACGATGCTGGTGGTGATCGGCGGTTTGCAGCACCACGGCAACATCGGCAAAAAAGCCGCCGAGCGCGCCATCGGCACCTTGATCGGCGCAGGCGTCGGCCTTGTGTTGGTGGCGCAACAGGTCTGGCTCGGGATGCCGTGGCTGACCTATTTTGCGATGTCGGTGGTCTGCGGATTCTTCTCGTACCACGCCATTGGCAAGGGGGGCTACACGGCGCTGCTGTCGGCGATCACCGTGTTTATCGTCGCAGGGCATGGCGATAACCCGGTGACCGACGGGCTGTGGCGCGGGGTGGATATCCTGATCGGCATTGCCCTGGCGCTGGCATTTTCCTTCGCCCTGCCGCTGTACGCGGTTTATTCCTGGCGTTACAACCTGGCCGATGCCCTGCGCGATTGCGCGACGGTTTACGGGCGGATCATCAATGGCCAGCCCGTCACCGATGACGAGAACGTGAAGTTGATGAATCGATTGAATGCGGTGATGGTGCAACTGCGTTCGCTGATGCCGTCGGTCTCCAAGGAAGTGAAGATATCCATGACCGAGCTCGATGCGATTCAGCGACATTTGCGGATGTGCGTCAGCACTCTGGAAATCCTCAGTAACACTCGACCGGATACCAATGACCCCGCCGCAATGGCGAATCTGCAATCGGCGCTGAAAGCGGAACATCGGCTGATTCGGGTGCAACTGGTGGGGATGGCGCGGGCGTTGAAGTCCGGCGCGTCGCAACGGCTCAGTCGACCCGCCGAACTGCCGGCGGATTCAAGCCTTGACGAACCGGTCTATAACCCGCTGGACGGCTACCGGTTGTTGATCCGGCAACTGGCCAGCAACATTGGCGAGATGCGCCAGCGTCTGGCCAAGACTGCGCCGCGCTGGAATATTTGAAGGTGTTGTAGAGCGTCCTGATTGCCTGACGAAATGCAGGCTGTCGCGGAGAAAGGTTCGACGACGCCATTAACTACACCTCGCTGCACGCAATAAGCTTTTTTTGATAGTCAGAACAATCCCCACCATTAGAATAACTGATGCTTATGGAAGGTTTAAATTATTCAACTAAAAGGAATTAGTTTGCCAAGCAATAGCATATTCCGCCCTCACGCCCCCTCCTCTTCATTTACGTTGGCGAATGCAAACGCCAAACACGAAAACAATCAGCCCGAACATGAAAAAATAGCCGGCCAATTACTTCAAGCTTCCAATGTAACAGAGTCGATAGTAATCCTTGATCCAGCTTTCGCATCCGAGCTAAAAAATCGAACCACAGCCTTCATCAACAAAATAACTGACTGCCAGCCTGCACATTTTTTAAAAGAACCTGATATCGCTACCACGATTTTGGGGCAGTTCAGTACCACCAGCACAATTCCGAATCGCTTTCGCCCTATCGAGGGTTTGAGCCATGCAGAAAAAACGGACTACAAGCAGGTATCAAATGCTGAACAAACCAACATTCTCCGCTGCAACCTCCTATCATTAATAGACGAAGACCTGCAAGAGGCATTCAAATCGATCCTGAGCGAATGGGAGATGTTCGGGCTATCGGCATGCGAAATTGATTTACAAACTTACGGAGACTTCAAGACACTCTATGATGAAGTAATGGAAGAACATGCCATCATAAAAGAGGATTACTCAAAAGTTGACTTCTCTGCCCAGAACATAAAATCCAAAATTACTGACATCCGTTGCCTCAATGCAAAAATAACACCGTTACAGATTTTTAAAGCGGCGTACCAACTCGGAGACATACCTGCTGTTGCAAATTTTCGTTTCATGGACAATCCCGCCAGCAAAGACGATGGCAAATATAGAGAATGGATGTTTCACTTCGACAACAGTAACTATGCTGCCGAGTTCAAGCTGATCACTACTCGTATAACAGACACGTTAAAAGCGAACCAAGAGCAATGCCTCGCAGCCTTCCCTTACAACACCAGCCAATTCATTCGTTTTACCGGCACTGAAGCAGCGACAAAATTTCCAACAATGGAAATACTGGAAAATGAAATCAGCCATGTTTCGGACGCACGTTATGTAGTCATCAAGAATCCACATAACAACACTCCAATCGAGACCGGAATCCGGACCGAAATGATCGCGCATCATCGTTCAGCCAGTAATAAAGAGGGGCTGGATCAAGGCGAGCACAGAAGTGCCGAATTAATGACATTTCATGGTATTGGCCGTTGCCAACCTTTTCTTTCCTCACAAGAATTAGACCATGCCACGACGCTTACGCCCTTGCAAACTTTCGTATTGGGTGGTTTTAAGAACAGCGACCCTGAAAAATTCATCGAATACATGACTCTTGAAAAGCAGGCTGTTAACAATCAACTGCATGAACTCATCAAAGCAAACCGAATCAAGTCCATAGAAAGTATAACAGTTGCAAAATTCAGCCCTGCTGGCACGGTCGTGGTAAACGAAGCTGTATTCAAAAAGCAAATGGACACTTACGACAATCTCCCAGAAGTCATTGAACAAATTCCTCGCCTGACAGGAGGCAGCGACGACCTGAAAAAAACCGTCTTCCAAATGGTCCCGATGCTAATGAACTTCGACCAGAATGCCGAGTTAAAACCCGACTGTTCGGAAAACAGAGCTTTTCCAGCCCGTACCCAGATTCGAGAGAGAACCAACGAAGGCTTCTGCGCGCCTTTGCGTCGAGATCTGGAGCAGGTGCAGTTTAATATCCACCCAAGCTACCTGCTTCGAATGGATGAAATCATCGACATTGCGAAAAACATCCATGAGCTTTACAGGGATCACTCTGCAATACTTAAGGAACGCCCACACGACAAACAGCTCTTGCAATTATTTGAAAGTCGAGCAGAACTAGCAAAAGAATACACAAACCAACTGCCATCAAGAGCGTCACTCCCTGAAACGCACCAGACACTTTCTCTTTTTATTTATTACATGATTGACGACCTCGACAAAGCGGCTCAATCACTGCTCACAAACAATATCAAAATGAACGCTGACCAAATGAACAGGGTAAAAGATGCGCAATGTAGAATATTGCAGCACTTTGTTACCCACCGCCTTCTCAATGACAGTATCCCACGCTAAGACCGGTCCGCCACCGCTATCAATATAAGCATCAAAAGCAATCAGCCATGGTGGTATTAAATAGCTGAAATTGCATACCGAGAGATTCCCGATGATAAACTGCAACTCTAAAGTTTCGGTCTGCACATTCAACCCCATCACTGCAGACAAAGAGCCGAATACCGCTCAATTGACTAACAGCAAAGACAAAGGTTCGTTTATTAATATTGCAGACGTGCGCGGGACTGGTGGTGGAATTGAAAAAATGACCCACCCCTCCGCTCAGGTCAGTGAAACAGATCTTTTTTCACCTTACATGATCGAACTGCTCGGTAAAACAACGGCACTGGCTTTCGCAGAGAAAGTACTTCAAGCGCCCAGACAGCAGCTGCTGGATAGCTTGGGAATTGATGACACTCAAAAGACGGAACGCCAGACCAAACTGCATTCAGACCAGATTACGATTTCCCGTTTTTATACACACTCAGTAGAGCCGAAGCCGTCATCCATTACGTTAAATGGGTCGCCTTTTATTGAACAGGAACCGACCAATCCATACTTCATTAATCAAAAAATAATCACGCCTGATTTCAGGGTTCATCGTGACAATGAGGACGCACACAGACTCAACTTGTTGCAGTGCAAATCAAGGGACGACAGCGAAGTATTCTTCAATAAAGAGCCTATTCTGCAACTACAACAGTACAACGCATCCACTTACTCACATGAGTCCCATTTACGGGATGATGGCAAATTACAAAATAATGCACACTATTTCACCGAGATGGTTAGTTATTTAGCTCAGAGGGGTAGTCCAGGTGATTTCATAGTACAGAACTCACTGGAGAGCAGTTCCGATAGAACAACAGCGCATTTTCAGTACATTCCCGATGACGTCATCCTTCCCATATTTGCACATACGCCGCGAAGCAGTGACATTTCAGAGGCGAAGATCATGGACTGGTATCTACCATCCGTGTGGAGCACATTTGATCTTAGTGAGCCTGACTGGATAGACGCCAGCAAAAAATTACAACACCTTTGCCAAGAACTCCTGGATAGTCAACACATCAGCACTACGCCGCTTTTCAGAAAGCTGGAGGGCGAAAGAGTTGATGCTTTTCTTATTTTCAAAAAAGATTGTTCAATACAATGGAACATGACTCCAGAGAGTATTCAGAATACGCCTGGGTGGTTGGAAGCCAGTGGCATATTCATTGCCAACAGTGGAAAGTCCGAAGTTTTTGAAAGACTAGGGGCCCGCGCTTACTATGAAAGTTACCGCGTAACGGCTGAGAGCATGGATACCATCAACCGTATTTTCGCGGATGTGCTCACTCGACACTGATGACTATGCGGCCACGCGTCGCAACTTCAGGCTCCAGCCCTGCTGCATACCCGCAGCGGCCAGCAAAATGGCGGCGACACCGATCCACTGCAGCGTTTCCAGGCGATGGCCAAAGGCAAACCAGTCGACGAAAATCGCCGCAATCGGGTAGATGAACGACAACGCGCCGGTCAGTGCCGTCGGCAACTTCTGGATTGCGCCGTACAGCAACACATACATCACGCCGGTGTGAACAACGCCGAGTGTCACCAGGCTGGCCCAGGCACTTGGTGCTTGGGGCAACGCGGAAAAGTGCGCGAACGGTGCGAGCAACAACACGCCGGTGCTGACCTGAATCAGCGCAATCAGGTGCGGTGGTGTACCGGTCAGGCGTTTGATGATCAACGCGGCAATCGCATAAAGGAAAGCAGCGCCCAGCGCCAGCGCGATGCCCATCAGGTAATCATTGCCGCCCTCGCCCTGTTCACCATGCGCACTGACAATCGCCAGCATCCCCAAAAACGAAATGCCCAGCCAGAACAGTTTTTGCAGGGTGATTTTTTCGTTGAGGAACAGCGCGGCCAATCCGACCAGCATGAATGGCTGAACGTTATAGACCGCTGTGCCGATGGCAATCGAGGCGCGGGAGTAAGAGGCGAACAAAAGCACCCAGTTACCGACAATTGCCACGCCGCTGAGCACGGCCAGCAGGAAGGTGGTGCGGGTAAGAATGCCGGGGCGCAGGAAGCCGAATGCCGCGCAGATCAGCAATAACGTGCCGGCGCCGAACACACAACGCCAGAACACCACGTCCAGCACCGGCTGCCCGGACACCAGCACAAACCAGCCGATGGTCCCGGAAATCAGCATGGCGGCGGTCATTTCGAATGACCCGTGACGAATTGTTTTGTCCATCATCAGACTCCTGTGTTTGAGCCCAAAGTATGTCAATCCGCTGGGGGGCTTCTCCAGCGCAAAAAGCAGGCTAAACTCGGTGTCTGCCTTTTTTATCAAGGCGGTTTCGATTAATTGCCTTACAGAGGTTGCGCCATGACTGATGATATCGACCAAGTGCTGATCACGGCGTTGATGGAAGACTCGCGGCGTTCGCTCAAGGCCCTGGCGAACCTCAGCGGCCTGTCCTCGCCCAGCGTCGCCGAGCGTTTGCGCCGCCTCGAAGAACGCGGCGTGCTCAAGGGTTACACCGTCGAGATTGATCCCAAATGCTTTGGCTATCAACTCCAGGCCATCGTGCGTATCCGCCCGCTGCCGGGCCAGTTGCAGGAGGTGGAGCGGCAGATCCAGGCCATCCCCGAATTCACTGAGTGCGACAAGGTGACCGGCGACGACTGCTTCATCGCCCGCCTGCATGTGCGCTCAATGGAGCAGCTGGACACCCTGCTCGACCGCCTCAATACCCACGCCGAAACCAACACCGCGATCGTCAAGAAGACCCCGGTCAAGCGACGGTTGCCGCCGATGGCGTAAGCCTCTCCTCAAATCGCAGACAAAAAAAACCCGCTTTCGCGGGTTTTTTATTTCACGCCTTGCGATTAATCGTCGCGGCTCATGATGCCGAAGATCTGCAACAAGCTGATGAACAGGTTGTAGATCGATACATACAGGCTGATGGTCGCCATGATGTAGTTACGCTCGCCGCCATGAATGATGGCGCTGGTCTGGAACAGAATGCAGACCGACGAGAACAGCACGAAACCTGCGCTGATCGCCAGTTGCAGCCCGCTGATCTGGAAGAACAGGCTCGCCAGCGTTGCACCCAGCAACACGAAGAAACCGGCGGTGATGAAACCACCGAGGAAGCTCATGTCCTTGCGAGTGATCAGCACGTAAGCCGACAGACCGCCGAACACCAGCGCCGTCATCGCGAACGCCGAGCTCACCACTTCCGCGCCGCCCTGCATACCCAGGTAACGGTTGAGGATCGGGCCTAGCAGGAAACCCATGAAACCGGTCAGGGCAAACGCCGACACCAGGCCCCACGCCGAATCACGGAGTTTGTTGGTAAGGAAGAAAAGGCCGTAGAAACCGATCAGCACCACGAAGATATTCGGGTAGCCGACGCGCATCTGCTGGGCGACAAACGCCATCACGCCGCTGAATGCGAGGGTGAGTGCGAGTAAGCCGTAAGTGTTGCGCAGGACGCGGCTAACCTCTAGCTGCCCAGCCTGCACGCTGTTATTAACTGCGTAATCCTGTTCGCGCATGGCGACACTCCTGTTGGTTTGAAACGTTCAGTCGCAAAGATCATAACAGACGCTCTGTAACAAGCCATGCAGAGAGTTTGACAGTGTGTTTCATTCAGGTATTATGGCGCCCGCAACGCAAACGGAGGTGTGGCCGAGTGGTTTAAGGCAACGGTCTTGAAAACCGTCGACTGTAACAGGTCCATGAGTTCGAATCCCATCGCCTCCGCCATCTTTATACGACAAAGCCCTGATTATTCAGGGCTTTGTCGTTTCTGGCATTTGGGAATTTTGCTCCTCCCACTCTGGATCATTCGCATCTTTTCGTCAGTTTGCGCAACCTTGCTCAAGCGGCCATTGAATCCAACTCCAAATTTGCGCACGGCCTAAAACGCCTTAACCTGCAATTGTCGTCTATGCGGGCGGAACGAACTCTAGCGCTGGCGCACGTTGCTTCATCTCCCGCGTTATCGCGGAAGGCTCGGCGTGCACCAGCACTGCACGCTACAAGGTGTAGGAAATGCCAACTTGTACTGTTCGCGGTGCCCCCGGATAGGCATAGACGTTACCGAATGCGCCTTCTTCATAGTCACGATCAAACAGGTTTTTCACGTCAAGATTGAGCCGCACCTTGTCATTGATCTTGTAGAAGCTGAGCAAATCGACAACGGTATAGCTGCTCATCGAAAACGCGGTGTTGGCGGTTTGCCCGGCGCGCTCGTCGACGTACTTGAGCCCGGTACCCAAGCCCAACCCCTTTAGGGTGCCGTCCTGGAACTCATACATATTGAGCAGACTGAAGCTGTTTTTCGGGATGTTCAGCAGGCGCGTGCCAGAGCGCAGCACGTTGTCTTTGGTCACTTCGGCATCGACATAGGCGTAGCCGCCAATCACGCGCCATTCGGGCGTGAGGTTGCCGGCAACGTTGACGTCGAAACCACGGCTGCGCACCTCGCCGGCCGCAACGCTGAAGGTCGAATCAACAGGGTCGGTGGTCAAAACGTTGCGTTTCTCGATCTGATAGATCGCCGCATCGACACTCATCTGCTGATCCAGCGCTTCCCACTTGATACCCATTTCGTAAGACTTGCCCTTCTCCGGCGCAAACCCGCCGCCCTCGCGGCTTGCGCCGGTGTTGGGTTTGAAAGAGCGCGCAGTGTCGGCATAGACCGCCAATGTCTCGGTCAGGTCGTAGGTCACGCCGATGCGCGGGGTCACCGCGTTGTCACTGGCCTGCCAACTCTTGCCGCCGGGCACGTAGGTTTCGTAGTCATGTTCGAAGCGTTCGAAACGCGCCCCGGCCAGCACCTTCAATTTGTCGGTCAATGCCACTTGATCCTGCACGAACGCGGCATAGGTCTTGAGGTTTTCCTTGTCGTGAGTCGGCGTGCGGGTGAGTGCCGGACGTGGCTGGCCATACACCGGATCGAAGATGTCGATCGGGTACGCACCGATAGCTCCGCTGGAGCGTTGAATGATCGACTTGTAGTCGTAATCCTCGTACTCGATACCGGTGAGCAACGTGTGCTGCAAACCAGCGGTATCGAAATGGCCGGTCAGATTGAGTTGGGTGTCCTTGTCGGTCCACTCCAGCTTGCGATAGTTGAAGTTGCGCCCTAACGTGCGGCCGTCATCGGCAATGCCGTTGGCCTCGACCGCGTTGCCCTTGAGCGAACCATCGAGCCACTGGAAACCGCCCCCCAGCGTCCAGTCGTCGTTGAGCATGTGTTCGAAACGCAGTTGCGCCATGTTGTTGTCGTTGTGCAGTTTGCCAGCGTCTTTTTCCCCAAAAAAACTGTCGCGGGAGGCGGTGCCAATCTGTTTGCCGTAACGCGTAACGCCTCGATCCAGAGGCGCGTTGTTACGCATGAAATCACCTTCGAAAATGAGCTTGGTCGCGTCGGTTGCCTGCCACGTCAGCACAGGAGTGATACCGTAGCGCTCGTTTTCGACGTGATCGCGGAAAGTGTCGCCGCCCTCGCCCACTACGTTCAGTCGATAGGCCAGGCGCCCCTCTTCGTCGAGCGGGCCGGAAGCGTCCAGCGTGCCGCGCTTCATGCCCTGATCGTTGAGTTGACTGCCCAGGGTGACGGTGCGCTCGGGCAACGGCTGTTTGGAAACCACATTGAAGGTGCCGCCAGGATCACCCCGACCGTAGAGCATGGTGGCCGGGCCGCGCAGCACTTCGAGTCGCTCGATGGTGTTGGCATCCGGCATGTTCGGGTAGCCGCGGTTGATCGGAAAACCGTTGCGGTAAAACTCGCCGGTGGTGAAGCCACGAACGGTAAACGTGGTCAGGCCCTGCCCACCGAAATTGTTCGCCCGCCCCACGCCCCCGGCGTAGTCCAGCGCGTCCTGCAAACGGGTGGCGTCCAGATCCTCGACTGCATCCTTCGAGACCACACTGATCGATTGCGGGGTTTCATGGATCGACGTGTCGGTACGCGTGGCGCTGGCCGAGCGCGTCGCCCGATAACCCTGCACCGGGCCGTCCGCCCTTTCGTAATTCGCGGTACCGATAACATCGGTTGCGTCCAGCTCAAGCGTTGAGGGAGCTACATCCGTTTGTTCAGCCCATGAGGAAGACGACAACGCTTGCAGCACACAAATGGAAAGCAGGGTTCGACGCATGGAGAGAGAAACCTTTACGAATAGGCCAATACAGGGAGTGAAACCGCCAAAAACTCCCGCGCATGCTATACAAAACCATTCGCAATTAACACTTATTCCCATTCACACGCAGAGAACAGCATCGATAAAGTCATCACTTCCTTGAGACAAGGGAAGGACCAGGTTGAAACAAAAGATCGACGCGATCCTCTCCTCCATGTCGATCACGCCCGACCAGCTTAAATCAGTCGATTTCAGCAAAAAGTACTATCACACCCCCGGCAAACTGGCGATGAAGGCCGGCACCGTCATTAACAATCCACTGGTTGACCTCAAAAGCAAGCGGGTAGGCGTTCAGCGCGCTTTTACCTACGATCGCTATGCCAGTGACAAATTTGCCGCAGCGGGTATTGAAGTCGTGCGCCAAGGCTCCCAAGGTGAAGCGTTCCAGGACCTGGCGTCCGGACGCCTGGATGCCACCCTTGCCGACATCGTCAATATCGATGAAAGCTTTATCAAAACCGACGCAGGCCAGGGCTTCGCATTGGTAGGCCCCGACGCAGAGGTTGTCTCGCTCCTGAAACCATTGGGGGCACGGGTAAACAAAGGGGACGCGCTCTTTGACGTCTACGATCCGATCACTGACCGCCATACACGAGTTTGCGCACGGTAGGGATGGCCGTTATCTGCCCCCACCGCACAGATCCAGACGTGAGCAACTACCGCATACGGCTCGTGCCAAGAGCACTTGGCGCGAAGCGATCCTCAGGATTCGAGTGTGCACTCGTCGCCCGAATCAAACCGGATTGGGCCGCAACTCGTGCACCAGATCAATCAGTGCGCGCAATCGCGCCGGCACGAAGCGATGGCCCGAGTAGTAGAGCCTCAACCCGCCAAACGACGGGCACCACGGCATCAGCACCGGCACCAGGGCCCCGCTTGCAAGTTCTTCCCGGATGAACCCCTCGGAAATGAAACCGATGCCAAGGCCCGACAACACGGCCTGTTTGATGGCCAGCAACTCATTGAACACAAGGCGCACCGGCAGCTCCATCTGCAACTTCTGGCCGTCGCGCTCCAGCTCCCAATGGTAGAGACCTCCGTGGGCCATGCGCATGCCGATGCTGTGGTGAGTGAGTAGGTCTCGGGGATGCTCGGGCACGCCATGGTGTTCAAGATACTCAGGCGCAGCCACCACGAGCATTCGCATGTCACCTGACAGCGCCACAGCAATCATGTCTTGCGGTACGGACTCTGCCAGGCGAATCCCGGCGTCGAAGCCCCCGGCGACGATGTCGACCATGCTTGACTCACTGACGATGTCGATGCGCACCTCGGGATAGCGCTGAGCGTACTGCTTGAGCAGCGGCTCCAGCAGCAGGTAGGCCGCGCCATACGGTGCATTGATGCGCAGTGTGCCGCTGGGTTCGTCGGGGCCGACGCTGGCCTCTTCGCCGGCACTTTTGATCTGCGCCAATGCAGGGGCAATGCGCTCCACATAGCGTCGCCCGATGTCGGTGAGGGCAACGCTGCGCGTGGAGCGATTGAACAGGCGCACTTTCAGGCGCGCTTCCAGGCCGGCCACTGCGCTGCTCACGGCGGTGGTGGACATGCCCAATTCCTGTGCCGCGCCTCGAAAACTGCTGCGGCGCGCAACGGCCAGAACCACTTCCAGCTCGGTCATTCCTGTTCTGTGCATGGATTGTCCTGAAAATGCGGATGCTACATAAGCCAAAGGATAGCTTATCGGAACAATAAGCCCCTCATAGACTTCGCTGCACAAAGGCTCATTTGAACGAGGAATCGCCATGCAGCGCATTGAACACATCTACATCAACGGCGAGTTCGTCATACCGCACGGTCAGGAATGGTTCGACCTCCATAACCCGAGCACCGAGCAAGTCATCGGTCAGGTTCGGCTGGGCGATGCACTGGACGCACAACGTGCGATCGCAGCCGCCAAGGCCGCATTTCCGACCTGGTCTCGCACCCGTCGGGAGGAGCGCATTGCGGCACTGGAACGCATGCACCGGGCCATGGCGGCAAGGGAGGAAGAACTGCTGGAAGCCATCCTCATGGAATACGGCGCGCCTGCGGTTCGCGGGCGCTGGATGGCGACTTACCCGATGGATGTGATTGCGCAAGCGATCGATGCGCTGAAGGCGTTCGATTTCGAAGAACAGGTCGGCATGGCCAAGGTCATTCTGACGCCCGTGGGCGTTACGGGTCTGATCACGCCCTGGAACAGCAATGCGGGCTTCATCTGCAACAAGCTGGCCACCGCGCTGGCGGCAGGCTGCACCGCCGTCATCAAGCCCAGCGAGATGAGCGCGTTGCAGACACAGGTCGTGATCAGGGCGTTGCACGAAGCGGGGCTGCCACCGGGTGTATTCAATATCGTCAACGGACGGGGCGATGTGGTTGGCGAGGAAATCGTCCGTCATCCCGACGTTGCCAAGATTTCGTTCACGGGTTCGTCCGCTGTCGGTCAGCATCTGGTAAGAACCGGCGCCGACACCATGAAGCGCGTGACGCTCGAACTGGGCGGCAAGTCGCCCACCGTGGTGCTTGACGATGCGGATTTCCAGGCGGTCATGCCAATGGTGCTGCAAGCCGGATTTCTCAACAGCGGCCAGGCTTGCATCGCGGGCACTCGCATCCTTGTGCCGCGCCGACGGTTGGCAGAGTTCGAGAGGGTTGCGAAGGCGTGCGTCTCACAGATCCAGTCGGGTGATCCACGCAACGCCGACACCGACATTGGCCCAATGGTGAGCCAGAAACAATGGGAACGGGTGCAGCGCTACATCCGTAGCGGCCAGGAAGAAGGCGCGCGGTTGCTGGCGGGTGGCGAAGGTCGCCCGGAAGGCTTGCACGCCGGATGGTTCGTGAAACCGACGATCTTCACTGATGCCAACAACCGGATGCGCATCGCGCGTGAGGAAATCTTCGGCCCCGTGCTGACGATCATCCCCTACGAGGATGATGCCGATGCGATCAGCATTGCTAACGATACGGACTATGGGCTGAGCGCCCTGGTGCTGGGAAAGAGCCACGAACGCTGTGTGAATATCGCCCTTCAGATCGATTCGGGACGTGTGCTCATCAACACCCTGGCCCACGAACCGCGTGCCCCCTTCGGTGGTTTCAAGCATTCAGGCCTTGGGCGGGAAATGGGCCGGTGGGGGATGAGCGCGTATCTGGAGCCCAAGACATTGGTCACGTTTACCGCCCCATAAATCGCTGATTTGACGCCAATGACAATGTGCTCAGGGGGCGAGTATTTCCTGCAGAAATTCAATGAACACATTGATGCGACTGGAGCCGCGATGGTTGGGCAGATACAGCGCGTTGATGCAGGTGCTCGCACTCCCTGGGTTGACTTCATACTGCTCCAGCACGCGAGTCAGCCGACCGGCGCCAACATCGTCACGCACCAGCCAATCGGCCAACAGCGTCACCCCGCCACCCGCCAATGCGGCCTCCCGCAGGATGTCGGCATTGTTGCTTTGCAGTCTTCCCTGCACATTCAAGCGGATGATTTCTTCATCGCCCTGGAATGTCCAATTGTGGTGACCCATGCGGTAATCAAACCGCAAGCATTGATGCTCCAGCAAATCACGAGGGTGATGGGGCAGTCCGGTGCGCATCAGGTAGTCGGGACTCGCCACCACCCAACGCTGGAAATCACCGACCTTCTTGCTGACGATGTCATCACTGACGACCGAAGAACCGAGACGCACCGACACATCGATCTGCTCGCTGAGCAGGTCACTGACCTCGTCACTCAGCGAGAGGCTGATCTCCAGGCCGGGATGGCGATCGAGCAGCCGGCTCAAATGGGGAGCGATGATACGCCGGCCGAATTCCACTGGAACGCTGGCCCGTAAACGCCCTTGGGCTTCGCTGCCACGGTCGGCAACGACGGCGTCGGCTTCATCGATGGCTTCGAGGATCGCCACTGCCTTGTCGAAATAGCTCTGCCCCGCCACCGTGACACTCGTGTTGCGCGTGGTGCGGTTGAGCAGGCTGGCGCCCAACTCACTTTCCAGCCCCGCGACCTGCCGCGTCACTGACGAAGTGGAGATGCCGAGCTTGCGCGCGGCTGCCGAGTACCCCCCACAGCGGACCGTTTCGACAAACATTTTCAGCGCCAGCAACTTGTCCATAAGCGAAGTCCATGATCGAAAAGTAATAATGATGACTATGCATGACCCGGCACGGGGTGTCTTGCATGGCTGTGCTCAACCCCGGGACTCACCGCAGCGAAATGCTCAATGTCCAATACGGGTCAGCTGATGCCCATGATCCGGTTGCCCATGCTCACACCCCAGTCTCCCATGCGTTTGCCTTCTGCCAGTTGCAGTTGCTGCCAGGCCAGAAGGGCTCTGTCGATGTCGCCTATGTCGTCGATCGCTTGAGCCAGGGCCAGTGCATTGCGGGCCGCCTTGGCCGTGCTTCCGGCCGTGTGAGGGCGCGGCACAAAAGCAGCGTCACCCGTCAACAGCACGCGGCCAAACACCATTCGAGGGACGTTGAGATCAAGGATTGCCTGCACGAAAATATCCTTGGTCTGGCGAATCAGTTCACGAAACGCCGGATTCGCCTGCTGCTCACCCATTTTCCTGATGTAAGCCTCCTGCTCCATTGCCAAGGCGCCCGGAGGAATGGAGTGGCTACGCCGATGGCCCTTGTTATCGGTGAGCACAGCGTCTAATTCTGCGCCCTGCGCAGCCTTCAAATACCAGAGCCAGTTGAACCGTCGCTCGCCGGGATCAACCGAGCCGTTCAGGCCCGGCACCATGTATTCCAGCATCAACGATTCGGGGTCCTGCTGAAACACAAAGTCCTCGTAGATTTGTGCCTTGGCGAAGTCTGGAAGTCCGTCTTCATCGACTAATCCACGCCAGACCACATAGCCTGAATAGGAATACCCGGCCCCCGGCAACACCAGACTTCGCACAGTCGACCCTGCCCCATCGGCGCCGATCAACACGTCGCCCTCGGCACTGCTGCCATCTTCAAACATCGCGGTCACGCGTTGCTCGTTTTGAACCAGATCAACCAGCGTTTTACCCCGGTGATAGTGCTCGGCAGGGAACGCAGAGAACAATGCGCTGTACAGCGTGTTCCAGGACGTCTGGGTTTGCGGCATCGACTCCTTGTGCACGACGGTGCCGGCCCGATCCAGATACAGGCGATCATGGGACCGGACCCCGAGCGCATGGGTATGTTTGATGTCCGAATAGCGAAAATGCTGCAAGACATCCGCTTGCAGGACAATGCCTCCGCCACGGCTGTCCATCGCCGCGGGGGAACGCTCGAAAATATCGACGTGCCAGCCAATCGCACGCAACGCCGTGGCGGCGAACAGCCCTCCCAGGGAACCACCAATGACCAGGGCCTTCGGAACGTCTGCACTCTTCATTACCTTTCTCCTCGTAGCCTGGTGATTCCCACGTTGCGTTATGCCAACACCGGATAGTCGATGTAGCCCTTGGCGTCGCCGCCAAAAAAACTGCTGCCGTCCGCCAGGTTGAGTTCGTTACGGCCACGCAGGCGCGCCGGCAAGTCGGGGTTGGCAATGAACGGGCGACCAAAAGCGATCAGGTCGGCACGCCCCTGTGCGATGGCCTGTTCGGCCGTTTCGCCGGTGTAACCACCCGCCAGCATCAGTACGCCGTGGAAGTCAGTGCGTAGCTGTTTGATGATGGCGTCCCAGCGTGGATCGTTACTTTCGTCGAGCACGGTGCCGACCATCATCGGTTCTACCAAGTGCAGGTAGGCGAGATTCCAGTGGTTGAGTCGGGAGGCAATGTAGCCGAAGGTCTGTTCCGGGGTGTCATCGTCCATCCCCATGAAGCGCCCCATCGGTGTCAGGCGAACGGCGACGCGTTCGGCACCGACTTCTTCGGTCACGGCCTCCACCACTTCAAGCAAAAGCCGCGCACGGTTTTCGATGCTTCCACCGTAGCGATCACTGCGCTGATTGCTGGCGCTGTTGATGAATTGATCGAGCAAGTAGCCGTTACCTGCATGGATTTCCACACCGTCCATACCGGCCAGAAGCGCATTGCGAGCCGCCTTGCGGTAATCGGCAACGATCGCTTCGATGCCCGGAATATCAAGTTCCTGGGGAATAGGTACATCACCCCAAACCCCCTCGCCCTTTTCATTCAGGATGAACGTCTTGCCCGGCACCGGCTGCGCGGTCGGTGCCACCGGCAAGCCGCCGTTGGGTTGAAACACCGGGTGCGACACCCTCCCCACATGCCAGAGCTGCAGGAAAATGCGACCGCCTTCTGCGTGCACGGCTTCGCTGACCGCTTTCCAGCCCTGAATCTGCTCGGCGCTATGAATGCCGGGCGTCCAGGCGTACCCCTGGCCCTGCTGCGAAATCTGGGTAGCCTCGGTAATGATCAACGCCGCGCTGGCCCGCTGACGGTAGTACTCGACGTTCATCGAGGTCGGTACGTTGCCAGGCTGGCCCGCCCGGGAGCGCGTCAGCGGCGCCATGGCGACGCGGTGATCGAGGGAGAGTTGGCCGAGTTTGATGGGGCTGAACAAGTGATGGGTCATGATGAATTCCTGAATGGCTATGGATTGAAAAAAACGGCTCAAGCCGCCTGGTTTCGTCTCAGTATCTGGATCATTACTTCGACGGGCTGAGCGCCACTGATCGTGTCGCCTGCGATCTGAATACTCGGAACCGAGCGCACACCGGATGCCCTGGTCATGGCTTCAAGTTTCAACACTTCAGCAGTGCCTTCATCGGTGTTGAGAAAGTCGACAACTGCTTCGCGGTCCAGCCCTGCTTCGGCAGCGATGTCCGCGAGCACATTGAGGTCGCCGATGTCCCGCCCTTCGCCGAAGTACGCCTTGAAAATGGCCTTGACCAGCAAAGAAGCGTCTCGGCCCGCCTGTTGTTCTCGCCATACCAGGCGATGGCCCGCCAGGGTATTGGGGGTTTTTTCGATTTGCTCATAATCGAATTCATGACCGACAGCCCTGCCGGCGTGGGTAACCTGAGCATCCATGGCCTGGCTACGCGCCCAGCTACCGAATTTGCCAGAGCGATAGGTTTTACGATCCATGCCCTGAACAGGCATGTCCGGATTCAACTGATAAGGCAGGAAAACAACCTGGCGATCCGTTGAAAAATTCGAAGCGGCCAGTGCGCGTTCCAGATGCTCTTCACCGATCCAGCACCAAGGGCAGATGAAGTCGTAAGTCACGTGAATAGTGGATGGGTGCACACTCATGAGGGTCTCCATGGTTGAATGTTTTCACACCCCCAAGGTAGGTGCCCGGACCCCGTCAGAGAATCCATCGGCTGCACAACGCAGCGTTTCGCAAAACGCAAAGGTGGGGAGATCACCCCACGGGAAGGCTGTCTGAACCGAGTAATTCGGTCAGGAAATCAATGAACGTATTGATACGTTTCGATCCGCGATGATTGGGCAGGTACAGAGCGGAGATCGCCGAACTCGAACTGTTCGGATTGACGACAAATGCGTCAAACAAGGCGGTCAGGCGACCGCTGTCAATGTCATCGTCGACCAGCCAATCCGGCAACAGCGCCACCCCGCTGCCGGCCAGCACGACTTCACGCAAGATCTCGGCATTATTGCTCTTGAATTGCCCATCGACGGGGACACGGGTCTCTTGACCCTTATCGGCAAATGTCCAGACCTGTTGCGACGTGCCATAGCTGAAGCACATGCAGTCGTGTTGCATAAGGCCCATGGGCTGGGCGGGAAATCCTCGCGCATTCAGGTACTCCGCGCTGGCAACGACCCGGCGTCGAAAGCTGCCGATGCGGCGACTGACCACCGCTTCCATTGCCGCTGGCGACCCCAACCGGATCGATAGATCGATGCGTTCGGCGAGCAAATCGACGATGTCGTCGGACAGTGTCATGTCCAGGATGAGCATAGGGAAACGCTCTAAAAGCGCGCAGATGTGGGGGGCGATGAGGCGGTGTCCAAACGCCACGGGCACTGAAATACGCAACTCGCCTGCCGGGACTTCTCCCCGATCCGACACCGACTCGTCAGCGTCCGCCATGGCGTTCAGGATATCCCGGGTTTTCAGGTAGTAAGCACCACCGACATCAGTCAACGTGACTTGCCGGGTAGTACGATTAAGCAGCACGGCACCGAGGTCATCCTCAAGCCTGTCGATCATTCGGGTCACTGAAGAGGTGGCCAGATTGAGTTGTCTGGCGGCAGACGAAAAGCCCTTGGAGTCGACCGACTGGACGAACATTTTCAGCGCGAGCAGCTTGTCCATGAACCTCCTTCAATGTCATCGATACGCTCCTTGAGGACCTATCTTTGGACATCGACTGGGACTGCGCGAGTTAACTGTTGTTAATTCTGCCGTCGTTGCGCCTGGCGCAATGTAGCGTTGCGCCTTGGTGGGGTACTCCATCACAACCGCCCTCTCTAAGCTCACCCTTCAGAAGTCGCCGTAGGCCAATCGCAAGCGGCGGATTGAAAAATCTGTCGTTAACTCAGGCGAGGTAAGGCGATGAAGCGCAAGACGATCATCGGTGCCATTCTGGCAATCGGCATCGTGGGGACAGGGTTCGCCTTCTGGATGATGTGGAGGCCGGAAATTCCCGTCGCCAGTCAGCATCAGAGTGCAGGCCGCGAATCCATGGACAGGGGCCGACGCGTTGTCGAAGCGGGAGACTGCGCGGTCTGCCACACGCGACCAGGGGGTGCTTACATGGCGGGTGGTTTGCCGCTGATAACGCCCTTCGGAACACTCTTCACCACCAACATCACCCCGGACCGGGAAACCGGTATCGGCGAGTGGTCGCTGGACGCCTTTGAGCGGGCTATGCGCGAAGGCATCGCGCGCGACGGCCATTTTCTCTATCCGGCCTTTCCCTATGTGCATTACCGAAAGATGAGCAATGCCGATATCGCGGATGCCTACGCCTTCCTGATGAGCGTGGATCCGGTGAAATACACCGCCCCTGAAAACCACATGATTTTCCCCATGAACTTCCGTCCGCTGGTGTCTTTCTGGAACCTGTTGTTCCTGCATGGTGAGCCGCTGCAACCACTGCCAGACCGCTCAGCGCTCTGGAACCGTGGACGCTATCTGGTCGAAGGCGCCGGGCACTGCTCGTCCTGCCATTCGCCGCTGAATCTGATTGGCGGGGAGAAAAGCAGCGAGCTGTTCAACGGTGGTGTCGTTGATGGCTGGACGGCCCCTGCCCTGCGCGGAATGGCCACGGCGGAACATCCCTGGAATGAAGACCAGTTGGTCGCCTACCTGACGGGCGAGGTCGCCGAAGGACATGGCGCAGCGGCAGGCCCGATGTTACCGGTCAGCCTGAGCATCGCGCAGATGCCAGCAGAAGATGCCCATGCCATTGCGCAGTACATTCTCGACCTGAAAAAAACCTCTTCGGAGGCGCCATTGCCGCCTTGCATCTCTGAGCCCAAGCCCGATGCCGTCGCACTTGCCGGCGCCTCGTTGTTCGAAGGTGCCTGTGCAAGCTGCCACGGCAGTGCCGCACCGATGCGTGTCATTGAATCAAGACCTGCTCTGGCCAGCACTTCGGCAGTGACGGCCGAATCGCCACGCAATTTGATCCAGACCATCCTGCAAGGCATTCCGATGTCCACCGCCGCTGCGAGCCACTACATGCCGGCCTTCGCCCATAGCCTGGACGATGCCGACGTGGCTGCAATTGCCCGGTATCTGCGCAACGAGAGCTGCGCGACCAGGCCCTGGAAGGACTTGGAGAACACTATCAAGAGCATTCGGGCACAGGAGCAGCAACCGTGATCACACTCGACATCAACGGCAAGACTCATGAACTGGACATCCCGGAAGACATGCCGCTGCTGTATGCCTTGCGCAACCAGGTGGGGCTCAATGGCGCTAAATACGGCTGCGGCTTGGGTCAATGCGGCGCATGCACGGTCTTGGTGAACGACAAACCGGTTTTTTCATGCCTGACACCGTGCGGTGCGCTGGCGGGAAAATCAGTGCGTACCGTGGAGAGTCTGGGCAGCGCCGAACAACCGGGACCGTTGCAAAAAGCGTTTATCGACGTCCAGGCAGCCCAGTGCGGTTATTGCATCGCGGGGATGATTGTACGGGCACAGGCTTTGTTAGAGACCAACCCTCAGCCGGACGACGAAACGATCCGTCGCCACATGGCGCCCAACTTGTGCCGCTGCGGCACCCATGTGCGGATCCTCGCCGCGATCAAGTCGTTCATCGAGCAGGGAACCAAGGTATGAAAACCTTAAAGCAAGACGTCAATCTGAGCCGCCGCGCCTTCGTGATAAACGGAGCATTGGTGATGGGGTTCGCGATGCTTCCCGGTATTCCGCGCGCCTTCGCTGACACCGAAGTGGACACCTTGGGCACGCAAATCCTGGCGCCTGACCTGCCGGGCAGCCTGCGGGCCACGCCCTATCTGGACGCCTGGATCCGCATTGACGCGAAAGATGGCATCACGGTCTACACCGGCAAAGTGGAGCTGGGCACCGGCGTCAAAACTGCGCTGCTGCAGATCGCTGCCGAGCGCCTGGAAGTGTCGCCCGGGCTCATCCGTTTTCTCACTGCAGACACCGCGCTGACGCCCAATGAAGGCTATACCGCCGGCAGCCATACGATGGTCGACAGCGGCACTGCGTTGTTCAATGCCGCGGCCCAGGTACGTCAGCTATTACTCGAATCTGCGGCACGACAATGGCAACAGAAAGTCGATAGCCTGAGCACGCGGGACGCCGTGATCTACGATGCGCAAGGCCGCAGCATGACCTATGTGCAAGCGGTTGTCGGGGTTCAACTGCATCGCTTTGCATCGGCCAACTCCCCCTTCAAGCCAGCCGACAGCTTCACCCTCATAGGCACGTCACTGCCTCGGCTGGACATTCCCGCCAAGGTCAGCGGCGGTGCGGCGTATGTGCAGGACATGCGCCTGCCGGATATGCTGCATGCCCGTGTGATACGTCCACCCCGGCGCGGCAGCCAGTTGCTGGACATCGACGAGGCCGCCGTCAAGCAACTCCCCGGCGTGGTGAAACTGGTCCGCAACGGCAGTTACCTCGCCGTAGTCGCCACGGATGAATGGCTGGCGGTCAAAGCCATGCGCGAGGGCTACGCCAGTGCCCGCTGGACAGAAGGGAATCCGCTGCCCGACTCGACACACATCCATCAACTCCTCACCGAGTTGCCTGCACGGCGCTACCCGGTGATTGCCAAAGGAAACCTCGCTCAACCTGCACCGCACGCCTACAAGGCACGGGTCACCAAACAGTACCTGATGCACGGTTCAATCGGGCCGTCCTGCGCGGTGGCCTGGTTCAAGGACGGAACACTGACCGTCTGGACCCACACTCAAGGTGTCTATCCTTTGCGCGCGGGCATCGCCGAAATGGTCGGCTTGCCAGCGACTCAGGTGCGTTGCATCCACACCGAAGGCTCCGGTTGCTATGGCCACAACGGCGCGGATGACGCCGCCGCCGATGCTGCGCTGATCGCCATGGCCCTACCGGGCAAGCCGATTCGGGTGCAATGGATGCGCGAACAGGAAAATCTCTGGGAGCCCTACAGCTCGGCGATGCTTGCCAACGTGGAAGCAGGACTGGATGACAGCGGACGCCTTCGTGACTGGAAATACGAACTCTGGAGTACTCCGCACAACGAGCGCATCGTCAATGCCGGGCGCCTGTTGCCGGCCTGGCTCCTGGCAAGCCCCTTCACCCCTGCCCCTTCGATCCCGATTGCCCAACCCGAGGGCGACGGCGACCGTAACGCGGTTCCGTTGTATGAGATACCCAACCTGAAGGTCGATCTGAACTTCGTTCTGACCATGCCATTCAGGACCTCGGCCATGCGTTCGCTCGGTGCCCATATCAACGTGTTCGCCATCGAGAGCACCGTCGATGAACTGGCGGCGCAGGCCAGCGTGGATCCGGTGCAGTTTCGTTTGAATCACTTGACCGATCCGCGAGCTCGCGCGGTGGTGGAGCGCGTGGCAAGTGAGTTCCGCTGGCCGCAAAAAGCAACCGGCCCCGGCAGCGGGATCGGCTTCGCCTTCGCCCGCTATAAAAACATCATGGGCTACTGTGCGATCGCCGTGCAGTTGCATGTGCAGCGCCAGACCGGGCAGATAACGATTGATCGCGTCGTCACCGCCGTCGATGTGGGGCAAATTGTCAGCCCCGATGGGCTGCTCAATCAGATCCAGGGCGGCATCGTGCAGTCCGCCAGCTGGACGCTCTATGAAAGCATCCTCTATGACGCCACTGGCATGCACAGCTTCGACTGGAGCGGTTATCCGATCATGCGTTTCCCCGAGTTGCCGCAACGGGTCGAGGTCCACATGATTGATCAGCCGAACCAGCCTTTTCTTGGTGCTGCGGAAATCGTCCAGGGTCCCATGGCTGCGGCGTTGGGCAATGCAATCAGTGATGCCACCGGCAAGCGCTTGCTGGATCTGCCGCTGGCGCGACGTGGCTGGCAGGATGCACTGGGATCATGATCTATCCAGCTTCAGAATAAAAAAAGGGCGGTCAAGGATCACTTGCTCCGCCCTACCCCCATCAAGGGAAATGTTGCTCTTCAATAAAACACGCCGTTGGAAGAGAACGACATGTACACGCAACACTCGTTAAAGTGCTGCCTGTCAGTTGCGGCAGCCAGCCATAAACCGCACGGGCCCGCCGAGTTTTAAAGTTCCGGACATCACCGCTCTGAAGTGAGCAACCTGATTCATTAAAACAATGCCAATTGGTAATTTATAATCACGCGGTTCTCATCTTGCTGGCGGGTGTTCGGGATATTGTTTCGCACCATTGCATTTTTCCACATGACACCCAAACCTTTGAGGGGGCCCGATTGCACGACGTAGGCCAGCGTAATATCACGCTCCCATTCACTGGAATTGCTGGAGGCAACGGTATCGATACCATCGCCTTTAACATACACAACACCCGCCGTCGCACCTGGCAAGCCCAGTGTTGCAAAGTCATAAGAGTAACGGGCTTGCCATGACCTCTCGCCTGCACGTACGAATTTCTGAACCTGCATCTCCGTGATGGTATAGGTGGTCGGGCCGTCACCCTGGTTTAAATACGGAAAGTCACTTTTACCATTACTTACTTCATAACCTGCGCCAAAGGTGTGACCCGCAACCGCATAGGTAAATAACCCACTGTACAAATTATTGTCGACTTCACCCTTCAAGGTATTACCGCCGTAGTAACCTGTCGTGAAATACGCAGGATCATGGCCGTTTGCACCATCACTTTTACTATTAAAGTAGCGAAGATCACTGGTCAGTACGCCAGGACCTATCGCCCAGTTGTGAATGAGCCCGAGAAAGTTCTGCGTGTAAAAATCTTCCAGATTGCCGTAATAGTACTGCAAGGTCAGATCTTTAGTCAGTTTGTAATCGCCACCTGCGTAGATGAACTTATTACTGAAACGACCGGTAACAGCATTATTAGCACCGGCGATGGACATGTTTTCGTTGTTACTGGAGTTGCGCCCCTTCACCTTATCAATTTGCCCGCCCACCAAGGTCAGGTCTTTGATATCGGCCGAAGTCACTTGGGTCCCTTGCCAGGTTTGCGGCAACAAACGTCCGTCATTGCTGAAGATCACCGGCAGTTTCGGCACCAGCGTTCCAAGCTTCAGCTCGGTCTTGGATATTTTCATTTTACCGGTCAGGCCCAGGTTGGAGACATCGTCAACCGCATGATCGCCGTCACTCGGAAACACGATGCCACCGTAGTTCGTGCCCATCGGATTGCCATGCTTGCCGGCGCTTGAATCCAGCTTGACGCCCAACATGCCCAGCGCATCCACTCCGAAACCTACCGGCCCCGGGGTGTAACCCGAGATGAATTCGAGCTGAAAGGCCTGGCCCCACTCCGCTTGATAACTCTGGTTGGCTGCTTTCTGAGCGGGTGTTGCTGAGTCTCGGTAATCGCTATTGATATAGAAGTTACGCAGTTTGAGCGCAGCTTTACTATCTTCGATGAAGCCCGCCGCATGGGCTTGCTGCGCCAATACACACAGGGCTGCTGCAACAGTCAAAGTACACTTCATTGGTTCGCACCCAAGTTGAGATTTATTGTTTTTGTACAAACTTTTCAGTGTTTTTCAGGCGTAGTTATTCACAAGTCCTGCACGTTCATGCAGCAACTATTTAATGTGAATGTTAATAACCCGAATTAATCAGCGTTCAACTGCGCCTTCCATGTCGCCGGCGTACCCAATTCAGAATCCACCAACTGATTTTCAAATCGATTGCGCTCACTGACAGCACTGGCGGAACGATCGGTGATGGAGAACCAGAAAATGCCGATAAATGCGACAGCCATTGAGAACAGGGCCGGGTATTCATACGGGAACCAGGCTTGCTGATGATGCAGGATCTTGACCCAAACCGTCGGACTGAGAATGCACAGGGTGATTGCCGATACCAGCCCCAGCGATCCGCCAATCACAGCGCCGCGTGTCGTCAGGCCCTTCCAGTAAATCGACAACAACAGCACTGGGAAATTGGAACTGGCGGCGATGGAGAACGTCAGGCTCACAATAAAGGCGATGTTCTGTTTTTCAAAAGCAATCGCCAGGAGAATCGACAACACCCCTAAAACGATGGTTGTCACACGAGAGACACGCATTTCTTCACGGTCAGTGGCGGTGCCACGGCGCAAGGCATGCGCATAGAGATCATGAGAAACCGCAGAAGAGCCGGCAAGGGTCAACCCCGCCACGACTGCCAATATCGTCGAGAACGATACTGCACACATGAACCCCAGGAAGACATTTCCGCCGACGTTGTGTGCGAGGTGTATCGCAACCATATTCACGCCGCCCACTATTGCGCCTGATGCATCGTGATAGGCAGGATTACTGGCAACCAGGGCGATGGTGCCGAAGCCGATAATGACGATCAGTGCGTACCCTATGCCGACAAGACCCGTGGCATAAAGAATACTTTGGCGCGCAGCCTTGACGTTACCGACGGTGAAGAACCGCATGAGAATGTGTGGAAGACCTGCCGTGCCGAAGACTAATGCCAGTCCCAGGGAAATGGCAGACACCGGGTCGGTAATCAGACCGCCTGGGCTCATGATTGCTACATGGGAGGGATGAACCTCAGTCGCTTGCGTGAACAGCTGGTTCAGGCTGAATCCGAATTCGGATAACACCATGAACGCCATGAAGACACAGCCGGTCAGCAGCAAGACTGCCTTGATGATCTGAATCCAGGTGGTCGCCAGCATCCCGCCAAAGAACACATAGATAACCATCAGCGTACCCACGAGAAGTACTGCCGCGGTGTAATCGAAGCCGAACAGTAACTCCACCAGTTTTCCGGCGCCTACCAGCTGAGAAACCAGGTAAAGCAGAACGATAACGATCGAACTGGACGCCGAAAAAGCACGTATGGGTCGTTGTTTCAGCCGATAGGACAGTACGTCCGCCAGGGTGTAACGCCCCAGGTTTCGCAATGGCTCTGCAATCAGGAACAGAATGATCGGCCAGCTGGCAAGGAACCCGATCGAGTAGATCAGTCCATCAAAACCACTGGTAAAAACCAACGCGGAGATGCCCAGCAAAGACGCCGCAGACATGTAGTCTCCAGCGATTGCCCAACCATTTTGGAAGCCGGTAATTTTCCCACCTGCTGCATAGTGATCGGCAACGCTATTGTTTTTACGTGCAGCCCATCGCGTGACAAACAGAGTGAAAATGACAAACGCTAAAAACATGCCGATGGCAATCGGATTATGTTTTTGTGCGGCGGCAGGGACATCGGCCGCATAGACCGCTACCGAAGCAAGGACGGCGGAGATTGCAATGAGTAGACGCTTCATTTGTTGAAGCTCCTGATGATTGTTTTTATTTCAGGGTCGTAGCAGGTGTTAGTGCGCCATACATAGACAGCAACAAGAACAATCGTGAAGGCGAGCATTCCAAAGCCAATCGGCACACCCCAGGTCATCGGTTGCCCTTCGACGATAGGTGTACCCAAACGGGCAGGTATAAAGGCCAGAGAAAGAATGAAGCCGAAATAGACCGCCAGCATAAGCGCCGTCATGCTCCACGAAAATATTCGTCGCTGCTTTACCAGCGCACGAAACTGCGGATTTTCGAGAATCGGGTTTTGAAGTGTGTCATCAACCTGATTAGCGGACATGGCCGGGCCACCGTCTCGCGGATATGCATGTTCCATGGTTGTCTCCTGCAAAGGACGTGTGGCTGAATTAAAACTTCACCGGCACTGCGGTCTCACGCATCACGGCTTCTGGAGTCCGGTATAACTCAGCCATTTCGCGCTCTTCTTCACTCTTCAGTTGCGCCTGCATGTAGGCACCAAGATGCCTGGCATGTTGAACAATCGATGCCCCGAAACGACAGCGTTGCTCGCTGTAGTCCGCCAATGCCTCTTCCACGGATGCATGTCGCTCAAGTGCTTCGACGATTGCCAAGGCATCACCGGCCGCCTTGGTAACACCCATCCCGCAATGGGGACGCGCCACAAATGCCGCGTCGCCCAGTAAAGCGACACGTCCGAAATTCATTTTCGGTACTTCCAGATCGTAAATCGGCTGGAATAACGGCTGAGCCGCTTTCTTTACGACTTCCGCAAACTGCGGGGCAAGTAAGGTCTCTGCGGATTCGTACATAGTGTCGAGCACGTCACGGCGTATCAGCGCCGGAGGGATACCGCCTTCAAATTGCTTGCCGCTTTCATCCCTCAGCAAATCGCGCAAATCGTCATTGTCGCTGGTGCGGTACCACACAAAGTTGTAACGACGCTCCCCGACACGGGTGCTGTTGGAATGCCCGGCAACGGGATACCCCAGGATCTGTTCGTGCGGAGGCAAACAAAACGCGAATTTATCGAACAGGGCTGCGTGGGCAGAGTCAGACAGGACACTTTCATCCACTAACCCACGCCAGGCGATATAGCCGGCATATTGCAGGTGCACGTCAGGTAAAAAATGCTGGCGAATCGTCGAACGAAATCCATCCGCCGCGATAACGACGTCTGCCTGGTGAGTCGTACCATCAGCCAATGTGACGCTGGCATGAGTTTCAGTGCTTTCAACGGAGACGACGCTACCACCGCAGCGATACAGCGAGTCCGGAAATGCGGCGCGAAGCACCTGATACATCTTCCCCCAGGCGGTCAACGTCTGTGGGAGCACGTTCTCAAGTACGACATCACCGTCCTGGGCCAGCGTGACCCGTGAACGCACATCGATACCTACGGATGCATCGAGGGGAATTCCCGCTGCGGCCATCGCTTCAAACAATTCAGGGTGTGTAACGATGCCTGCGCCACGCCCGGCAAGCTCATCCGGAACGCGTTCGAAGACCTCGACATCCCAACCTTTGCGCAACAGCATATTGGCTGCAAACAGACCACCCAGCGAGCCGCCCACGACAATGGCGCGGGGTTTGTTCAATGAATCGATCATGAGCGTACTCCCGCAGTCGCTGCCGCATGGGCGGTGTAAGAACCGACTGCTTCAATTTCGGAGGCCGGGAAGTTGAGCTCGATGGTGACGCCAGACGGGTCTTCGATGAACACCTGATGCAGGCCGAGGCTCGGAACGGTGCGATCACGCCAGGCAATGCCCTCGGTCTTGAAGACGTTCCAGAACTCAACCAGGCCGGTTACCAGAAACGCAATGTGGTCGACGGTCCCAGTGCCGGTCAGCGGGATGTCCTTGTCACCGAGGTACTTCTTCAGACCTTCGGGGTTGGAGGGATCAATCCCGATGATGTGGACGGTGCCAAAGTCTTCCTCATCCCCTCCCATGTACAACCAGACGCCAGGAAAATCGAACGGCGGCCGGTAGCCAGGCTTGAAACCGAGCACCCTTTCATAGAATCGACTGGACCTCTCCAGGTCGAACGACCGGATCGAGTAATGAGCGAGCTTCAGGACGTGCATGGTGCCTCCAACTGTTTTTGTATTTATTTATCACTTGATAAACAATACGACCTGACGAAATTGAAGGCAATAGCTGGAGGATCAAATTTTCGCAGGACTGACCGGAACGACGTCGCGGCGTCGCTGAAAGAGAACACGCTTCAGGCGTTGGGAAAGGGCTTTTGCAAGGCAAACAGACGCGATAACGACCCTCACCACCCGCTCAGCTGAAGGCTGAAACAGGTGATGAGTGGTCGACAAAAAAGAGGGTCGAAGCAGGAGATCAGGGGGCAGGAAAAGGGGAACAATTCATTCGGATCGAAGCCGATCAATTCTCGCCGAGGTCGTTATCGAGTTGCTGCAGGACGTGGGGACTGCCGTTAAGGAACGCATCGACCATCTGCTCGATCTGCGCATCAATGTCCTCAGTCACTGGAAGATCGTAAATCCATTTGCGCACGCCGATATAGAAAATGCTGGCATGCAAACTCCAGATCAGCTCAAGCTCTTTTTCATTGATCGTTTCACCTGAGGACGGCGCCAATCCATGAGCATGGCGAATTTCTGCAATGACAGGAATGAAGACGCGCTCACGCAATTTAGCCAGATACCGATCGTTGATGCCTTCACGTGTCAGCCCGGCGAATACGAAGATACGAATCCATTCTCGCCGCAGAATCACGCTTGCGTATGAAGTATAGAAACGAACCAGGCGAGGCTGCAGGGGTTCCGAACGATCCTTGATGATCGCCTCCCACTCGGTATCCCACTGATAGACCTCCTCGTAGACACGGTCTATCAAGGCCTCTTTGCTAGGAAAATATCGATAGAGCAAGGGTTGGGTAACGTCAAGTTGTCGCGCCAGCTCACGGGTACTCCCCGAGAATCCGCACGTTGCAAAATGCTCGATGGCTTTCTGCACAATCTGCTTTTCCCTGACCTCTGGCGAAAGGCGTCGAGTCGTCGACTTGACGAGGCCTTCGGAGTCGGCTGATTTTCCAGGCTCTTTCTCGTCCACATTTTTTGAGTCTTGCATAACGCCTCACTAGAGCTTCATCGAGGCATCATACAAAACAAAAGAATGCGCTGGCTATGAACCCGATTTATCAGGCGCAATCAGCTCTGCGACAAGCCTTCAGGCCCCAGCAATTCGCTGATGAAATCGATAAACGCATTGACGCGCCGGGAGCCACGATGATTGGGGAGATACAGCGCAGAGATGGCCGAACTCGCATCGTTCGGATTGACAACAAATGACTCGAACAACGACGTCAATTGACCACCCCCAATATCATCATCGACGAGCCAGTCAGGTAACAAAGCCACCCCGCCGCCCGCCAGCGCGACCTCCCGCAAAACCTCCGCATTGTTGCTTTTAAAGCGCCCCTCCACGGGTACCCGAGTCTCTTCACCGTCGTTCAGGAAAGTCCAGACCTGTTGCTTTGGGCCGTAACTGAAGCGCATGCATTCATGCCGCAAGAGGTCCATGGGATGTTCAGGGAAGCCACGGGTCTTCAGGTACTCAGCATTGGCAACCACCCGACGTCTGAAATGGCCGACGGGACGACTGACGACACCATCCATCGCTGCTGCCGAGCCCAATCGGATCGACAGATCGACGCGCTCGCCCAGCAATTCGACAATGTCGTCAGACAGCGTCATGTCCAGCACGAGTTGCGGGTAACGCTTCAAAAACGAGGCGATATGAGGCGCAATCAGACGACGTCCAAACGCCACCGGGACGGAAATACGAAGATGCCCTGCGGGCACTTCCCCACGGTCAGTGACTGAAGCATCCGCTTCGGCTACTGCGCTCAATACCTCCCGCGCTTTCAAGTAGTAAGCGGCCCCGGCATCTGACAACGATATCTGACGCGTGGAGCGGTTAAGCAAAACCGCCCCCAGTTCCGCCTCCAGCCCATCGATCATCCGGGTCACGGAAGACGTCGCCAGGCCCAACTGCCGAGCGGCAGAAGAAAAGCCCTTCGAGTCCACAGCCTGGACGAACATCTTCAGCGCGAGCAACTTGTCCATGACGCTCCTTGACTGCTGCGGAGTCTTATTGAGCCTGCCCGGCTCGACGAGAAACCATCGAAAAGGCGACCAGAGCGATCAGTGACAAAGCGCTACCCACCGCTGCAACAGCCAACCAGCTGGCGTGTTCATAAAGCGAACTGGCCACCGAGGAACCGATTGCGCCGCCAATGAAGATACTGATCATGTACAACGCATTCAGACGACCTCTGTTCGCCGTGCCCAGGGCGTAGACGGCTCGTTGGCCCAGCACCATGTTCATCTGCACCGCAAAATCCAGCGCGATACCGGTAACCGCCAAACCAATCACACCGTAAAGGGGATTGATGAAGGCCGGTAGGAAGCTCACAACGCCCAACACCATGGCCAACTGTGAGGCACGTCGAGTGTGTCCGGCATCAGCGAGTCGACCGCTTATAGGCGCGGCGACTGCACCGATGGCGCCAACCAGGGAGAACATCGCGATCTGACTTTGCGTGAGGCCAAACTCACGGCTCAATACCAGCGGCACCGCAGTCCAGAACAAACTGAACGCCGCAAACATCAGCCCCTGATAAAGCGCACGCTGACGCAATACCGGCTCGCGGCAAAACAGTTGCCCAAGGGACATCAGCAGTTGACCGTACGACGCCCGATGGGCCGGCTGCCACTTGGGCATGGTCATGGCGATCACGATGGAGATGATGAGCATCAAGGCAGCCGCCCCGATAAACACGGCTCGCCAGCCGAAATGATCAGCCACCAGGCTCGACAGCGGCCGCGCAAGCAGAATCCCCAGCAGCAAGCCCCCCATGATCCCGCCAACCACCCGGCCGCGAGATTCTTCCGGAGCCAGATGCGCAGCCAACGGGATAAGCATTTGCACGGAGACCGAGCTGAAACCGATGAGTGCCGAGACGACAAGAAACACGCTCGGCTGCTTGGCCAGACCGGCGGCGACCAGGCTGAAGATCGTAATCACGATCGTCGCGATCATCAGTCGGCGGTTTTCTACCAGGTCCGCCAAGGGCACCAGGAAAAACAATCCGAGTGCATAGCCAATCTGAGTCAGCGAAACAATAAAGCTCGCGCTGCCATTCGACATGCCGATATCCGGGGCGATCAAGCTGATGATCGGTTGTGCGTAATAGATGTTGGCCACGATGGCTCCGCAACAAAACGCGAACAGAAGCACCAGCCCTCTGGTCATTGAAGTTTTTTGTATCGTCGTTGCTGTACTACTTGTAGAAGCGCCCATTCCATAAACTCCTGAGATTCGACAGCGGTGACTCTCCAAGGAGAGATCACTCGCATTGATGTTTGTCAGGTCAACAAAATAGGCGGCACTCCCCCTCCAGAGAATATGGGCAGGACGCAACGTCATGTTGCGTCAAGCGCAAAAGACCCCGGGCCTGGTCAACGTTTCCTCTTGGGTCAATGACACGACAGGTTCTTCCACCGCCGTTTACCGACCATCGACAAGCCGTTCGGGATGAGCGTAGACTACTATTGATCGATCGATCATTAATAATTTTTTGACGACGGGAGACCTTTCAGTCTCTCCAGACCCAACGGCTTCAACCCAAAAACACCCCCGCCTTTTACGCGACGTTTAGCCAGCCTTGGCCGAAATAAAAAGGGGTGGAAAACAATAAAATCTCTTGAGTGAGGTGAAACTCATCGTGATGCTAAGTCTTCGCAGCAAAATCATTCTTCTGACGATCATCCCTGGCCTTTTGCTGGCTGCAGTGATCAGCGGTATCACCTTTTGGGTTTTGCAAAAGCTGGCATCCGAAGAAGTCGAGCAGACGCGCGACCTCTTGATCAATGAGCGAAAAACTTCGCTCAAGCACTATATGGAAATTGCCCAGGCATCGATTCAGCCGATCTACGACGCTTCCGGATATGGGGATTCCAACGCTCGGGATCAGGCCGTCAAGATTCTGCGTACGCTGAGTTTTGATAAACAAAACTACTTTTACGGCTACGACTCTTCGTCTGTTCGCGTGTTCTCCGTCAATCTGAACACCGATATCGGCAAGAGCTTTGTCGATAGCAAAGATGCCGACGGCGTATACGTCATTCGGGGGCTGGTTGAAGCGGCCAGGACGGGCACTCATTTTTTCCGCTATCAATGGCAAACACCCAGCAGCCCGAAACCTACACCCAAGCTCGGCTACACCGTTTACCTGGATAAATGGGACCTGATCGTGGGTACCCAGGTGAACCTGGACGATCTTGAGGTTCAGGTGCAGGCCATCGCCAGCGAGCGTTATAAGCGAATCGGCCAACACACCACGTACATCCTTTTCCTTGCCGTTTGCGTGCTGCTATTCGTGGCGCTGATTGGCATTTGGCTAGGCAACAGCATTGTGAGACCTGTGCTGGCCATCAAGAAGAAACTGGACGACATCGCCGCTGGAGATGGCGACCTCACACACCGCTTGCCCGTTTCGAGCAACGATGAGCTGGGCGATTTGGCTCACTCGTTCAACTTGTTTGTGGAAAAAATTCATAGCCTTGTACGTCAGATCGCTGAGATGACCGGGCAATTGACTGCACTGGTCGAAGAGATGTCGGCCCAGGCACAACGGTCAGAGCAGGCCATGGATCGTCAGCGCCAGGAGACCGATCATGTGGCGACAGCCATACATGAAATGTCCACGGCTGCGCATCAGGTTTCCGTCAGTGCCCAAAGTGCTTCGCTCGCAGCACGGGAAACCAGCGATGTGGGTGGGCAGGCAAGGGATGTCGTCAACAGGAGCATCGAAAGCATTCATTCGTTGATTGAGGAAATCGGCCAAAGCAGCGCGTCCCTGGACAGCCTGAACAAGGATGTGCAGTCGATAGCCGGTGTCGTTGACGTCATTCGTTCTATCGCGGAGCAAACCAATCTATTGGCTTTGAACGCCGCCATTGAAGCAGCGCGGGCCGGCGATGCGGGTCGTGGTTTTGCGGTGGTCGCTGACGAAGTCAGGGCCCTGGCCAGCCGTACGCAGAAAAGCACTCAGGAAATCCATGGGATGATCAGCCTGCTGCAAAAAGGTACTCAAGGCGCCATGATCACAATGGGCCGCTCCAGCGAAACAGGCCGGACAACGGGGGAGCTGGCAAACCGGGCGGGAATGTCGCTGGACGCCATCAGCCAACTGATCGACACCATCAATGACATGAACGCTCAGATCGCCAGCGCGTCCGAAGAGCAAAACGCCGTGGCCGAAGAAGTAAACCGCAGTATGAGTCACATCTCACAGGCGGCTGACGTAGTCGCCGGGGACGCCAAGAATGGCGCACAAACCTCCAGAAGTCTCACGGATCTGGGGAGTCGACTGGGTCGTCTGGTTGGCCAGTTTCGTATTTAGATTCTGGCCTGCCATACACGCAATCGGGTCGATCAGGCGAGCGCAACAGGACAACTGCACGCTCGCCTGTCACGCTCAGTGGGGCGCGCGAGGGATGGTCTTGAGCAGGTCTTCGGGGCTGATGTGACCGACGATCGGTTCCATGACGCTGCCCGGTTGCGGCAGATCGAGGATGTGTCCCTTGATCTTGCCGATGACGTGCATCTCGCAAGGCTTACAGTCGAACTTCAGCGTCAGCACCTCGTCACCGTGCACCAGTTGCATTGGCGCGACCTTGGTGCGCACACCGGTGACGCCTTTGGCTTGCTTGGGGCAAAGGTTGAAGGAGAAACGCAGGCAGTGCTTGGTGATCATCACCGGCACTTCGCCGGTTTCCTCGTGGGCCTCGAAGGCCGCGTCGATCAGCTTCACGCCATGTCGGTGATAGAAGTCGCGGGCCTTCTGGTTGTAGACGTTGGCCAGGAACGACAGGTGCGATTCCGGGTACACCGGCGGCGGGTTGGTTTCGTCCTTGCGGCCTCCCCGTGGGTGGGCCAGCAGGCGGGCCGCGGTCAATGCTTCGATCACTTCGCGGCGCAAGGCCTTGAGCTGCGAATTGGGGACAAAAAACGCCTGGGGCGCATCCAGTTCAATGGCGGTGGCGTGGTAGTCGGTGGTGCCCAGTTGACCGAGCAGGTCACGCAGTTGCTCCAGGGCCTGCTCCGGCTTGTTGGCCAGACCGAACGGGCCGTCCAGGGAAACGCTGGCGCTGACGCCCTCCTCGCTGGTGGCGGTGAGTTGCAGGCGCTGTTCGTCCAGCCGTGCGACCCAGGTCAGGCCGATACGACGTTCGGCAGACGTCTTCTGCAAGGCTTGCTGCCAGTTATGGTCCAGGTTGCGGCTCAGTGGATGGTTGGGCCGCAGCTTGTACATGCCTTCCGGCATCTCGTTGGGCTCGACGCGGTAGCGATAGCGCTTCTGGCCCTCTTCGTCGAACTCTCCCCTGGGCTCCGCGATATTGGCGCGGAATCCCACCACCTCGCGCTTGATCTGCACATTGAGGCCATCGCCGTTGGACAACGGTTCGAAGGTCACCACCTGCAAGTCGCGCTTGCCAACCTTCTCCACCACGCCCACCGGCAAGCCGGTGAAGGTCGGTGAATCGAAGGCGCCGATGTCGATCTTGCGCTCGCTGACGAAGTAGTCGGTGCTGCCACGGTGGAAGGTCTTGTCCGGGTCGGGCACGAAGAAGTGCGCCGTGCGGCCACTGGAAGCGCGGGCCAGGTCCGGGCGGTCTTCGAGAACATCGTCCAGGCGCTGGCGGTAGTAGGCCGTGATGTTCTTCACATACCCCATGTCCTTGTAGCGCCCTTCGATCTTGAACGAGCGAACGCCGGCTTCCACCAACGCGCGGATGTTGGCGCTCTGGTTGTTGTCCTTCATCGACAGCAGGTGTTTTTCATAGGCAACGACGCGGCCCTGGTCGTCCTTGAGGGTGTACGGCAAACGGCAGGCCTGGGAGCAGTCGCCACGGTTGGCACTACGGCCGTTCTGTGCGTGGGAAATATTGCACTGGCCGGAGAACGCCACGCACAGCGCGCCATGAATGAAGAACTCGATCGCCGCGTCGGTCTCGTCGGCGATGGCGCGAATCTCTTGCAGGTTAAGCTCGCGGGCGAGTACCAGTTGGGAGAAGCCCGCCTGGTCAAGGAACTTGGCTCGCGCCAGGGTGCGGATGTCGGTCTGGGTGCTGGCGTGCAGCTCGATCGGCGGGATATCCAGCTCCATCACGCCCAGGTCCTGGACGATCAACGCATCGACACCGGCATCGTACAGTTCGTGGATCAGCTTGCGGGCCGGCTCCAGTTCATTGTCATGCAGGATCGTGTTGAGGGTGGTGAACACCCGGGCGTGGTAGCGACGGGCGAATTCCACCAGCCCGGCGATTTCACTCACCTCATTGCAGGCGTTGTGGCGGGCGCCGAAGCTTGGGCCACCGATATACACGGCGTCGGCACCATGCAGGATGGCTTCGCGGGCGATGCTCACGTCACGGGCGGGACTGAGCAGCTCCAGGTGATGTTTAGGTAGAGACATGTTTTTTTATCTGGTTTGTCACGGTCGAGGCACGCATTGTAGCGGCGAAACACTCGACCGGCACCCGTGGCCTACCGAGTGATGACCGCTGGCAATAGAGCCCATACGCCATCAATCATCCAGCGTTCTTATCCTTTAACCGAAATTCAACTACTGGGGCGTCAAGGTGTAGTGATAGTGCACCTTTCCGGAAACCGGATACACCAGCCAGTAATCGTCATTGTCCTTCATCAGTCGATAGCACTCTTTGCGGATTTTGGGGGATGTAAAACAAATCACGCCGTCCTTGGTTGTCCAGCGTTCTGTTTCTGGAGGATATCCCTCAAGCGCAAAAATTTCGGTGCCATCTGCATTGAAGCTCAATGAATAGGGCAATCCGGCCTTGCCGATATTGTTCAGTTTGTGGCCGATCAGCGTGCTGTGGATCTGAGCATCGTCAAGTGCCACGGCTGTCGGGGTGACGGGCTTGATGACGGGTTCTGGCTTGGAGGCGCAACCGCCCAAGGCAATGGCGATGACCAAGCAGTACAGCGTCTTTCGGTTCATGTTGCACCTCAGGATGACTCGGGCATGGAGGCGGTAGATGAAGCTTAGGCAATGACGACGGGAATGTTTATTTTCAGAACAAAAAACCTCCGCGTTTGGCAGAAACGGGAAGAAGCCCGAAAAAGAAAGGGAACTGGCACTAAGCCACTAATGTCGGAGCCGCATCACCTGGAGAAATGGCTGATGCGCTCTCGGCATTTTGAAATCACTTACTGTTTGAATGGCTCGCGCCGAATGTTCGTCCAGCCGGACGTACACATGACCGATGAAGATGCGTGGTACTACGCGTGTCTGCACGCGGGCGTGGGCCTTTTGTATGGGGAAGACGTGGCTCAGCAAAATGGTGCGCAACTGCGCGGACACGCTGAAAAGTCCGGTTTGACGCACGTCAAATGGGAAGAGTTGCCGTAATTACGCCTAGCGATATGCGAATTCCAGACCCGAAAGAAAAAAAATCACAACTGCCCGCTACGCTCGAATCACCACGTTTTCCCCCACCCCATAAAAGGTAAATACCATGCCTTTCTATCTGGGATTCCGCGCCTGGGCGCAGAATTATCGGACCTTGACCGGACGGGTTTGATGGTGGCGATGATCGCTGCCGCGATCTTGCTGCTTGTGGGCCTTGGTTTGTCCTTTCACCTGAAACTCTGGCAAGCGCTCACGGAAATCATCTATGCCAAAGTCCACTTGAAGTTGCCGCCTTCCCTGCTGTGCCTGCTGACTTGCTTCGCTGTATTGGGCGGCATCTATGGGTGGCTGAATAACCACTATCCGGCCGACAGTATTATTTTCAAGGATAAGCCCTGGACGCTTGGGGAGATCAAACAGCGACTGGAGACAGTGTCAGGGGTGGATATTCAACTGAAAGGAGACGTGGCGAGTTTTGCCATTGATAGAAGGATAAGCGGGGCCTGCGCGGCTGATGTGCTGAAAGCGATTTGTGACCATTACCGGGATCAACTGATTTGTCGCAATGAGCCCGCGCGAACCATTATCGAACGTAAACCCTGAAAGTTGCTGCGTACAAAACAACTGTGGGAG